>JAJDAP010000026.1 GCA_029261795.1 Deltaproteobacteria bacterium | reverse complement strand
CGAGCCCGGTGCGCAGATTTTCGGTCCAATCAAGGCGCGGAGCCGCCGCTGGGGCGAGCCCCAGCAAGGCTTCGCAACGCAGAGTGGGCCGGAAAGATGCGTGCCTGGCGACGGGAGTGGGTTTTTCCGCAGCCTGCTAGGGGCGCTTCGCTCCGAAACGCCCATGGAGGGCCGGCAGGATCCGCGCGAGGTGATTCATCTCATCGGAGCAATGTCGGAGCAGATCGAGGGCGCTGGCGTCGGAAACCAGGTGCGGCCGAACCATCCGGCTGTTGAGGATTGCGTTGAGTGGTCGTCGCAGGCCGGGAACCTGCGCTTCGACCTGGCCGAGCCAGAAGCGGCTGAGCATCTCGCTGCCAGTAGCGGTCGTTCTGACGAGATGGAGGAGGTACCCCCCGTCGACGCGCTGGCGGCGGAGGGCGGTTCGCGCGCAAATCGCGGTTCCCAGGGCGTCGACCGCCGCCTGGTCGAGCCCGAACGCTGACGGGGGCTGGAACGCGATCGCTAGCCGTTGCAGCTTCGGGCCGATGTACTCATCGACATACGAGATGTTTCCGATCCAACGGTCGCGATCGCTTTCGAGGTGGCGCCGGTCCTGCTGCATGGCAGACCACATGTGAGCCTTTGGGTGCCAGAGCTGGTAGCGCTCAGTGGTGTAACCATGCCAACCGAACCACCAATCCCACATGGCGGGTGTGACGCCGCGCATCTCCGTCAAGCATGCAACGAATAGCGTCCCGTCCGGCTGGCGTACGACGGCATCGGTAGCACCATCACCCCCGTCATCGAGCAGCCGCGCGGCTTCGGAGAATGGAAACGACCTGCCGGATTCGACCCCGGCCGCGATCACGCGCGCGACCCGCTCCGGAATCGGCTCCATCGGGTAGCGGAAGTCGGAAAGGTCGAGATGCTCGGCGAGGGGCCTCGTCACGGTGTGTCGAGCAGATGGGCCACGGGTTCGTCACTCCAGAGCTGAGCCTCGACGTACGGCTCGAACTGGCGCTCCTCGACGGTACTCCTTGGCGACGAAACGCGCCCGCAGCGCTTGCTTCGTCGATTTCCGCCCTATGCGTGGTTGGGATCGGCGAGGATATGCCGCGCAGCCTGCAGCAGGTCTGGACAGTCCGCCGAACCGACTCGCAATGCGCCGCAGCAACCCGCAGCAAGGCCCGCCTCGACGTCGCGCGCACCGTCTCCGACGGCCCAGGAATTCGCGAGGTCGGCTCCCAGGACCCTCGCTGCCCGTTCGAACAGGCCCGGGAGCGGCTTGCGGCAGCGGCAGCCGTCATCGGGCGAATGCGGACAATAGAACGAGCCCGAGATTTCGATGCCGGCAGCCTCGAGATCCGCCAGCAGCAGCGCGTTGAAAGCGTGGAATGCGGCCTCGTCGAACAGGCCGCGACCGATGCCGCTCTGGTTGGTGACGATGGCGAAGCGAAAGCCCGCATCCGTGAGCGCTTGCAGGCCCTCGATCACGCCAGGGAGGAGCTCGTAATCCTCACGTCGGTGCGGGTAGCCGGTGTCTCGCACGAGGGTGCCGTCGCGGTCGAGGAAGACGAAGCGGTTCACGCGCGCAGACTATCACGCAGCGTGCGCAGCTCCTCTTCGAGATCCGGTGCCGAGGCGTTTCCGAAGCGTTCGCCCAGGTAGGCTTCGGTAATTCGACGAAAGGCCTGGCCCCCGGCGGCAGGCACTTCTGCCGCGACAGCGAAAGCGAAGCTCCGCGCGCTCTCGGCCTCGGCGCGTTCCAGGCCCCGGCGTCGCAGGCCGCGCAGTGCGCGTGCGTAGTAACCGGGAAGCGGCGCGCGCCGCTTCCGGCGCCGGAGGTCGGCTGCGGCCATGATCACCAGCAGCGCGACGATGCCGAAGCCCCAGGCCGTGTTGCTCGGTGTTGGCAGGGACCAGCCGGGCTCCTGATCCGGCTTCTCGGCGGGTTGCGCCTGGCCACGATCGCGGCGCCACTCCTGCCACGAGAACCAGAGCTTTCGCATGGCGCGCGCCTGATGGCCGCGGTCATAGTCGACCACATTCGTGAACCACCAGAGCTCGATGGCGCTGGCGAGATCCGACCAGGTGCGCCCGGCGTGGAGCGCAGCGCTGCCGGCCATGCGCAGATCCGCCGGCGTTGGATCGAAGCGGACCCAACCGGCTTCGGCGAAATGAACCTCGACCCAGGTGTGGGCATCGGACTGGGCGACCTCGAGGAAATCGCCCAGCGAGTTCTCATGGCCGGATGCGAAGCCGTTGACGATCCGAGCGGGCAACCCGAGGGTACGCGCGAGCACGACCATCGAGCTTGCGAAGTACTCACAGTGGCCTTCGGTCTGGCGCAGCAGGAAGCCTTCGACGGGCGAGGCATCCGCAGCGAAGTTCGGGGGCACGTCGGTGTAGCGGCCCTGAGTGGTGAGCCACTGTTCGAGCGCAACGATCCGGTCGACATCGGTCGTGGCGGATGCCGTGATCTCGCTTGCCAGTTCCCCGACGGCGCCGCCGAGTTCCGGGAGTTGCAGGAACCGCTCACCCAGCGGCTCGGGTAGCGTGGTCTGGTCGGCTCTGAGTCCGCCCAGATCGCGTGGTGCCACGTGGATGGCCATCTGGTAGAGGACGCGTTTGCCCGCGGTCGCATGGGCGAGCAGCGAACCATTCACGTCGCGGTTCAAACGACCGACGCCACCGCGGAAGCCGGCGGGCTCGCCCGGTGTGAACAGCACACCCGGGTCGACCTTCTCGCGCGTGATCTGTTGCACGATGCGCACGCCGTCCCGCGGCCCACCGAGATCGATGCCGATTTCCGGATCGCCCTGTACGCGATGGCGTTCCGTGGGCGTGATGGACCAACGTCGGCCATCGAAGTGGTCGAATGCGAGACCTCGCCAGTAGCGTTCTGCGGGTGGCAGCACGGGCCCCTCACTCGTTTCCACCCGCAGCACCACGCTCGTGTCCTGGCGAATGCGTCCGATGTCGCCGAGTTCGACGCGGTCCGAGAAACCCGAGACCGAGAGCGAGGCGCCGAAGCCCTGGTCGAAGATCGCACCGGACCGGATGCGTGGCAGGATCGGAAAGAGTGCTGCCGAGAGGAGCACCGATACCAGGCTCGCAACCAGGGTCGTTCGCATCAGCCCCTTGCTGAGGACACGCTGAGCCGCGGCAGGTTCGCCGGCTTCGATGGCTTCGGCGCGCAGCGTATGGATGATCAGCGTCCAGACCGTGGCCACCGTAAACGCGACCAGGAGAGGGGGAAAGAAAGCACTGTCCGTCAGGTTGGCGGCCATGGTCACCTGGAAGACAGCCAGGGCGACCAGCAGGAACTCGGACTTGCGCGGGCGCGCGTCAACGAGTTGCAGGCCCTGGGCCAGCATCGCGAAGTGCGCCAACGCCAGCAGGGCCAGCTTTCCGTCCCACCAGAAGCTGAAGCCGACCAGGATCGACAACGCGAGGCCGGCATTCAGCAGCGCTCCGCTACTTTGCCAGCGCGCCGGGCGCGAACCGCGGAACAGGGCCCAGCCCAGCGGCAGCAACGTCAGCACCAGGACCCAGGCCTCGATCTGCTCGGTGATGGCCAGGGTCAAGCTGGCCAGTGCCACCATGAAGACCGCCGAGCGCGGCCGGGGAAGGGCGACGGCGTGACGGAATCCGAGCCGGCTCATGCTGCTTCGGCGCCCGCGGACGCCTGTTCCGATGCTTCGCTGGCATCCGGTTGTACCACGGCGAGCGCCTTGAGCAGGGTCGTCCGGTGTTCGCGGCCGTCCCCGGGCTCGAAGGCTGTGCTGTCCGTTCGCAGGCCGACCTGATAGCCGGCGCGCAGGTACGCCACGATCTCGCTGGCCGCATGCGAGACGTCCGCTTCGAAGGCCGCCCCGGCACGCGCACCGCGCGTGCGGAGGCGGACGGTATGTTCGGCGTTGCGTTCGTGTTCTTGATCGCGCACCAGTAGCTGGTTTCGTCGCAAGGAAGCACGCCAGTGGATGCGGCGATACGAATCGCCCGACGAGAAGCCGCGAAGCCCAGCGGATTCAGGACTGCCGCCGCCCTGACCACCGTGGGATTCACCCTGGCGCGGCACACCCCCACGGCCAGCGAACGTGGGAACCGTTTCGATGCTCGGGTAGACCAGCGTCTCGCGCGGCTCTTCGATCAGCATCGCTTTGGAGAAGAGTCCGAACGGGAAACGTGTGGCCACGCGGAAGCCCGCGAACTGGAGTGGTCCGCGCATGGCCGGTGTGAGTCCGTAGCTTCGGGTTTCGGTTTCGCCAGCCCCGATGCGCAGTGCGAAGGCGCGCCCTCCGGGTACCGCTGCGTGGATCGAAGGGCCGACCAGGTCTTCGACGACGACGGCAAAGGCCGGCACCCGCGTCTGATCGTTCTCGATCTCGACGGCCAGATGGGTGGTGTGTTCCGCGTAGAGTTCGCCCGGCGTGCGGCGCCGGACCTTGATTCCACGCAGGGCCGATTCCGAGAGTACGCCGGAGAGAACCAGGAACGAGAGCAACAACGCGAGTACCATGTACATGAGGTTGTTGCCGGTATTCAGCGCGGCGAGACCGACACCGAGAATCAGCGCGAAGAACACCCAACCCGCCCGGGTCGGACGCAGCGTGCGCGGCGGCCGCAGCAGTGCGCGGAGCCGGCGGCGGAACTGTCCGGGGGGACGGTGACGCTTCCTGCGCCGCGCCCTCAGAGCGGAACGGTCACGCGGTCCAGGATCTCGCGCAGGATCCACTGGGCCTCCTCCGAGCCGCGTTCGGCCCCGGCTCGGGTATCCACGACGATGCGGTGGCTGAGGACCGGCCCCGCGAGGTCCTGGATGTCCTCGGGAATGACGTAGTCGCGCGCGTCGCATAGCGCGCGCACCTGAGCGGCGCGACGCAGTGCGATGGCAGCCCGGGTAGAGGCGCCCATGGCGATGGCTTCGTGCTCGCGCGTCTCGTTCACGATCTCGAGCAGGTAGGCGATCAGTGAATCCTCGAGCTTGACCTGCAACACCGCAGCGCGTAGGCCGCGAACTTCCGCGGGGCTGACGACGGGCTTCAGCTTGGGGAGCTCGTTGAGCGACGGGTCGTCGCGCAACACGGCGGCTTCGTCGATCGGCGCCGGGTAGCCGATCGAGCAGCGCACCTGGAAGCGGTCGAGTTGGGATTCCGGCAGCGGGTTGGTGCCGTAGTGTTCGACAGGGTTCTGGGTCGCGACGACGAAGAAGGGATCCGGCAGCGGGTGGGTCTTGCCGTCGACGCTGACCGAGCCCTCGCTCATGGCTTCGAGCAATGCGGACTGCGTCTTCGGGCTGGCACGGTTGATCTCGTCGGCGAGCACGACGTGGGAGAAGAGGGGACCCGGTTGGAAGATCAGGCCGCCGGTGGGCCGACCCCCTTCCGTTTCCGGAATGGCGGCGCCGATGACGTCGCTCGGCAACAGATCGCTGGTGAACTGGATGCGGCGAAACGAGGCATCCAGGCTCCGCGCCAGCGCGGCAGCGACCGTGGTCTTGCCGACGCCGGGGACATCTTCGAGGAGCAGATGGCCGCCCGAGATCAGGGTCTCGACGGCGATTCGGACGACCTCGGGCTTGCCACGCAGGGCGCGCTCGACATTGGTGCGCAACTTCGCCGCCAACTGCGCGGCCTGTCGCGGATCGATCGGGGCGCACGCAGCTTCATCCGCTCGCACCGATTCAATAACGCTCACCGTGGCCCGCTCCCTTCCCGGTTCGAAACGCTAACTTCGGCAAGTGGGCCGCTTTTATTGAGGTTTCTTGCCCCGAACGGTCGAGCGACAACGAGCCCCAGGAGATCCCAGGCCCGTGACCGACGCCTACCTGCGCGTCCGAATCCGCGCTGCGGGAAGCGAGGCCCTCGAGATCGCGCTCGCTGAGGCCTGGGAAGCCGGGGCCGAGGGCGTCGAGGAGGGGGCCGACGGGCTGACGGCCACAGCGTATGTCCCTGAGGCGGCCGCCCGGCGCGTTGCCGCCGCCGTGAATCTCGTGACCGGCGCCGAGGCCGAGACGCCCGAAGCGTTTCCCGACGTGGTGTGGTCGGATGCCTGGAAGGAAGGGCTGGACGCCGTTGTGATCTCGCCGCGCCTCTGTGTGCGGCCACCCTTTGCTGAGCCGCCCGAAGGCTTCGTCGGCAGCGAGATCGTGATCGAGCCGGGCCAGGCCTTCGGTACCGGGCATCACGCCTCGACGCGCCTGGCCCTGGAGAGCCTGGACGCCACACGGGCTCGCTTGGCTGGCGCGCGAGTTCTCGACGTGGGTTGCGGCAGCGGCGTACTGGCGTTGGCTGCGGCGATGCTAGGTGCAGGTTCGGTCGTCGCTCATGATCTCGATCCTCTCGCGGGAACCGCGTCCGGCGAGGCGGCGTTATTCCACGACGCGTGGAGTCGGGTACAGGTCTTCACCGGCACCACCGATGCCCTGGCGCAACCGGTGGGCGGCAGTTTCGACGGCATCGTCGCCAACATGATCCGTAGCGAACTCGAGCCGCTGCTCGGAGACTTCGCCCGGCTCACGCGGCCGGGGGGTTGGTTCGTCGCCTCCGGACTGTTGACCCGCGAGCGGGAACGCTTCGGGGTGAGCTGCCGCCGCGTGGGCTTCGAGATCACGAGCGAGCGGCAAGCGAGTGATGGCGACGACGAGTGGCTCTCGATCGTGGCAACGAGGCGGGCGCGCTAGAGGCCGGCTTCGCGCTCGAGCCGCTCGCGCCAATCCTCGAGCAGCTCGCCGAGCGTCTCTTCGAGCGTGTGTCGGGGTTCCCAGCCGATGGCCTCGCTGAGGCGTCTGGCATTGCCGACGTTTGCGTCGGTGGCGCGCCAAAGCACCGGATCGCTCTCGACCCTGGGGCTCACGGTGGCGCGGGCCAGCAGCGAATCGAGCAGGTCGCGGATCCGGGTGGGTTGCCCGCTGGCAACGTTGAAGACCCCCGCTGGCGATCCGGGCTGGACGAGCCGCGCATAGGCATCGACCACGTCATCGACGTGCAGGAAATCGCGCACAGATTCCAGGTTTCCGACCCGCATCACGGGCTCGAGGTCGCCGCGCTCCATCGCCGCGATCTGGCGCGCGAAGCTCGATTCGACGAAGTGCGGCGGACGCCCCGGGCCGGTGTGGTTGAACGGGCGCACGCGGGCGATATCGAGACCGCCCTCGGCATAGCAACCGGCAATCAGGTCGGCCGAGGCCTTGGTGATGGCGTAGGGGCCGCTCGGCCGTAGTGGCGCGCTTTCATCGAACGGCGCCGCCTCGGCGGCCTGGGTGCCGTAGATCATGGCGGACGAGACCGCGACGATGCGCACGCCCGGTGTCTCCAGGCGCGCTGCCTCGAGGACCGTGCGCGTGCCCGCGTAGTTGACGCGCCAGCTGAGCAGTGGGTCGCGATCGGCATCGGGTACGAACGTGATGCCGGCCAGGTGGACGATCGCATCGGGCTGGCGCTCGGCCAGGAACGCACGAACCGCGCCCAGATCGGTGACATCGACCTCGTGGTCCGCACCGTCGACTTCGGCACTCTCCGCAGCCAAACGCCCAGCAAGGCGCTGGCCCACGAATCCCGCACCCCCCGTGATCCAAACCCGCATCGCGCGGAGCCTACGAGAAGCCAACCTTCCGCGCCCGGGCGGGATTCGGCCGGCTTCCGCCAGCGTCCGCAGAGGCGCCCATCGAACTCGTCAGCCGGACCGGGCCGCGCGGGCCTGCTCGATGAGGATGAAGGGGTCGTCGTGATCGCCGACCTTTCCGACTGCGGGGCCGCGACGCTGGTAGCCGATGAAGCGGATGAGCTCATCCGGCCAGTCGACGACCTCGGTCGGCGGACACTCCACCATCAGCAGCTCCGTCTGGACGAGCCAACCGGCCGAGTGCTGGACCGACAGGCCGATTCGCGCCTCCCCAGCGACGTTGATGCCCCCGCCGTGGTGGGTCTTGCCCGTGTAGAGCAGCAGCGACCCTTTCGACATCTCCGCCGGCACGCTCTCGTCCGGCTCGGCGAATCGGTCGTCGCTCCAGCGATGGCTGCCGGGAACCACATGGGTTGCGCCGTTGCTCGCGGTGAAGTCGGTGACGGCCCACATGCCGTTGCAGTCGACTTCGGGGAGGCCGGGTACACCGTACTTCCAGATGTCCCGGTGCAGCAGCTGCTTCGGCTCGCCCCCGAACAGTTCGAAGTAGCCGACCGAGGACAGGTTCCACGAGGGTGCAGCCGCGAGCACGTGGTCGCCTGCCGTCACGATGCTCGGGTGCATCGCGATGCGACGGTAGGCGGGTGAGCGGTTGAGCACGAATCCGGTGCGTCGCGTTCCGGCTCCGGCGAAGTCGGAGTCGCCGTGCTCGCTCTCGCGGGCCCAGGGCGCAAGGTCGGACGCAATGTCGTCCATCGTCGTCGGCGGAGCGGCGGTTTCGATGACACAGCACCCCCATTCGTTCAGCGCGGTGGTCAGGTCGTCAGTGCCATGATTCGCCGGAAGCCGCGGAATCACCGGCGCGCCTCTGCGCCAGTCCGTGGGGTGACGCGGCCTGCGACCCGTACGACGTCGAGCGCCTCCAACGCGGTGACCGTCACAGCATTCCTCCCTAGAAGACGCGGAAGCGCTTCTGGACGTGGCGCTGTCGCACGCGGATCGCGTCGCTCCGCTCAGCGGGCGTGACGCGCGGCTGGTCGTCGGGGAAGGCGTCGGCGACCTCGCCGAAGCGGATCTTGCGCCCCGTGATCGTCGGCCAGTCCGCCCTGTCGGGAAGCTCGGCGTACGCCCAGCGGTGGGAAAGGAAGCCGCGCGGCACGCCGGTCGTGTCGATCCAGTTCTGGACACCCGGGTCGCGGTGCGCGACCACCCAGCGCTGGACGCCGTCCGCACCCATGTACATCTGGTGATGGTTAAGGCTGCTCTGGTGGTTGGCGTAATCGGGGGACTCACCCCAGAGCGTTCCCAGGTGCATGCTCGTGTAGACGGGCTCGCCGGTGAAGGTCGCTTCGATGTAGAGCGCCTCGTCCGGTTCGAGATCGTAGATGCCGCCGGCGTAGACGTTCGTGCTCATGCCACCGCCGGTGTCGCTCGACGCCGCGTTCGGCTGGTTGTAGGCGTTCACGGGCATGAAGTAGGGACGGCCATCGTGCTCGTGAGTCTGCTTGCAGTTGAGCACGACGTCGTAGAACTCGAGCCAGAAGCGCATCTGGCCGCGCACGATGCCGCCCATGCGTCGCAGGTTGGCGGCGGCCTTCTCGGGCGTCAGCGGCGCCGGGTGTCCGCCGGCCGTGTCGAGGCACTCGATCGAGAGGTGGATGGGTTCCTCGTTCTCCCAATCGTAGAAGAGTTGGCGCCCGCTCACGTAGTCGGCGAAGCGGTCGCCGCCGTCGGGGTTCCGCCGACTCGGGGGCTTTCGCGTGCAGATGAAGTTTCCGTCGTGGCCGGGTGGTCGCTCCGGTCCGAGCAGCAGCTCGAACGATCCGTCGTCGTCGACGACGAGCGAGGAGGAATCGATCGTGCCGAATCCGGTGCGGTACCCGGGCGTGAGCTCGCTCAGATCGCCGCTGTCGCCCGACATGGGCCCGGTCGCGACCTCGAAGATCAGGTACTGGGGAGCGGCCGGCTCGCCGGGGACGCGCGGCTGGCCGCGCCAATGGCGGAAGTCCTCGACGCGCCCGGTCACGCGGTAGTTCTTCTGCCCGTCGATGGGGGCGTAGAAGTAGACGGCGTCGGAGTTCTCGATCGTCGACTTGTTGGAGATCGAGAGTGCATTGCGGAAGGCCGGGAAGTCCGGGTCCTCGTGGAACGCGCGCTCGATGCCGTGGTGCACGAAGCCCGTGAGGTAGCGGTACCCCTCGGCGAGCACGCGAGGATCCGGCGCGGGCGGGAAGAACTTCGGATCGTCGATCGTGTCGCGCGCGTCCTGAAGCTCGTGGATCAGATCGTCGAACGCGGCGCGCAGGCCGTCGCGTGCTTCGCGGGTCTCGTCGGTGATCTCGGTCATGGGGTGCCTGGCTCCTCGTCCCATCCGAAGCGCTCGAACAGGTCGCCGAACTCCTTGCGGATGAAGTCTTCCTCGATTCCGAACTCTTCGAGACTGTACGAATAGCTCGTGCGGTGCTTCGACTCGCTCGGGCTCTCCGCCGAGAGCCGATCACGGAAGGCGTCGCTCACCGGGAGTGAGAGTTCCCGGTACACCTCCTGGATCGCGCGCGCCGGATCGGCCGTCAGATCGTCGTACGAAAGGATCGCGAACCGCGTGTCGGGGCGCTCCGCCAGGACGTCGAGGGGATGTCGATAGTTGTACGTCGACTGCTGCAGCAGTACGTCGAGGCTTTCCTGTTGCCGCGCGTCGTCCCACCCGAGGCTGCGCCACGCGGAGCGATTCAACTTGAGCAGACTAGGGATCGTCGCACGCGGGTCCCGGACGTTGACCACGAAACGGGCGTCGGGGAACGCGTCGATCAGGGAGGCGATGCGACCCGTCCAGTACGGGTTCTTCGAGAGGTGTTGGCGATCGCCGCCGTTGAGGCAGAGCTGGCGACGCACCAGCTCCCGATAGAACGCGTTGAGGCGCTTCTGCTTCGATTCGGGCCAACGGTCGACGTAGTAGAAATCGAGTACGCCCATCCCCGGGATGCGCGTCATCCAGAAGCCAGAGGCCATGGAGTAGAAGAGCGAGATGTCGTCTTCTTCGGGAAGGTCGAGCCCCATCTTGTGCATGTGGCGCGCCGGGCCATAGCGCCGTTCTTCGAAGCGACGGGCGAGGCGCTCGAGCCGGCCGCCGAGCCAGCGGCGATCGAGCGACGCCACCGCTCGGATCGCACGCTTCTGGAGCAGCGACGGGAAATAACATTCCCACAGGAGGAAGTAGCTGAAGCGCTCCTCGTCCTCGCTCATCAGTCGGAAGGTGAGGGTCGTGCCGGAGCGGCCGTGGCCCAGGATGAACACGGGTTCGCGGACCTCGGTGCGCCGCAGGGACGGGAACAGGATCGGATCGAGCGCGAAGCAGAGCGCGTGGAAGCTCGCCGTGATCGGGACGCCGAGGAGGAGAACCGCCAGCGAACGCAGGCGCGCGCGGAGTGCAGGCTCGCTCCAGGCCAGGCGGACCAGGCTTCGGTAGTTGTCGAAGTCGAAGTGGAAGCGCATGGCGGCTACGCCGTTGCTTCGAGGTCGGCCGGGAGTTCGGCGTCTCCGAGCACCGTTCCGCCGTCCAGGGAGCGCACGTCGCGCGCCACGGCGTGCAGCAGCGCGCGGCTGAAGGCGATGCGGGCGACGTGGCGGTTCGTGCAGAGCTCGAGGGCTGCCTCGGCCATCACCTCGACCGGCTCTGCCATGTCCGGGTGCTTTCGCGCGATGTCGCGCACGTACTCGGCGCTCTGGGTAAGGACGATCGCGACGGGCGCGAGGGCGTTGACGAAGATGCCGAAGGGCGCGACTTCGTGCGCGAGCGCCTCGGTGTAGCGTTCCAGAGCGGCCTTGGTCGCACCGTAGGCGCCGATGATGAGCGCCGACTCGCGCGTGTCGCGGTAGGGGACCGGCGACTGTCGCGACGCCGCGCCCGTCAGATTCAGGATCCAACCGCGCCCCGCCTGCTTCATTGCCGGCAGCGCCTGCTGCGCGAGGTCGACGGGGGCATTCACGTTCACCTCGAACATGAAGCGGCGCTCGGCCGCCGTCGTCTCGCTCGGGAGCCGCATCCGCGCCCCGGCGGCATTGTTGACGAGCACGTCGATCGGGCCGAATGCCTGGCTCGCCCGTGCGACGAGGTCCGATCGCGCCGACTCGTCCGCGAGGTCGGCGACCACGGCGTCCGCCCGGCAACCCGCCGCACGGAACTCGGCGACCGCCTCCTCGAGCGTTCCGATCCGACGCCCGTGCGGCCCCGACCGGGAGGCCGAGAGCACCACCGCGGCGCCCTCCGCCGCGAAGCGGCGGGCGATCGCTCGGCCGATGCCGCGGCTGGCGCCGGTCACGAGTGCGACTCTGCCGTCGAGGGCTCCCATGCCCGCGGAGGCTATGTCAACGCAGGTGTCGATGTCAACGGTGTTGACTCCGCTCTGCAGCGAGCGTACGGTCCCAAACGATGGACCGGCGCCTCTCCATGTTCTTCAGTGGCCTCGTCGTATTCCTCGCCAGTTGCTCCGGCGCGGACCAGCCGGCCGCCTCGCCGGTTCCGCCGCCCACCCGACCCCCAGTGGCCGAGACCACGCGAACGAGTTGCCGCCACCACCAGCCGGGCCGCCAGGTCTTCTGGGGCGACCTTCACGTGCACACCGCCGTCTCGATGGATGCCTGGATGTTCGGCACCCGGCCCCGCCCCAGCGACGCCTATCGTTTCGCGCGCGGCGAAGCCATCGGCATCGGGCCGCAGGATGCCGACGGTCGGCCCATGCGCGAGGTCCGGATCGAGCGCCCGCTGGACTTCGCCGCCGTCACCGACCACGCGAGTGGCGCCGGCGGTGTCCGGCTCTGCACCACGCGGACGAGCGCCGTCTACGACTCGGACGAATGTCGCGCCTATCGATCGCCGCTCCAGATCCAGGGCCGTCCGCTGGCCGAGATCGTGCGTGACATCCGCCAGCGGACCGAGCAGGGCCTTTCCTCACGGGCGGTCTGCGGCGAAGACGGCGCGCGCTGCCGCGGCGCGATGGCCGATGTCTGGGACGAGACGCGCCACGCCGCCGAGGCTTGGAACGACACGTCCCCGGCCTGTGAATTCACCAGCTTCGTGGCCTACGAGTACACGGCGACGCCGAACCTCACGAAGATCCACCGCAACGTGATCTTCCGGAATGCGACGGTTCCGCCGGTGCCGATCTCGTATGACGACGAGCCGACCGCGGTCGGCCTTTGGCGCGCGCTACGTCGCCAGTGCCTCGACGCGGGCACCGGTTGCGATGCGCTCGCGATTCCACACAACGCGAATCTCTCCAACGGCAACTTGTTCGCGATCGAGTACGGAGACGCCACCACGGTCGAAGCGCAGGCCGAGGTGGCGCGGCTGAGAGCGGGCCTCGAGCCGCTCGTCGAGATGCAACAGATGAAGGGCGACTCCGAGTGCCGGAACGGCATGTGGAACGTGCTCGGCGATACGGACGAGCTGTGCGACTTCGAGAAGATCCGCGCTCCCGACACGCCCGACTGTGAGGACGGTCGCGGGCAGGGCGCCCTCGGCAATACCGGATGCATCTCCCGCCGCGACTTCGCCCGGTACGCGCTGGTGGAGGGTCTGATGGAGGCCGAACGGATCGGCGTGAACCCGTTCGCGGTCGGCTTCATCGCTGCGACCGACGGGCACGATGGCACGCCGGGCGCTGTCGAGGAATGGCGCCAGGATCTGCTCGTCGGCCAGCCGACCCCGGGCCCCGGTCGCAACCCGGGCGGGCTCGCGGCCGTGTGGGCGGAGGAGAATTCCCGCGAGTCCCTGTTCGAGGCGCTGCGCCGGCGGGAGACCTATGGGAGCAGCGGTCCGCGCATCTCCGTGCGCTTCTTCGGGGGCTTCGGGCTTCCCGCAGGCCTCTGCGAAGACCCCGCCCTCGTCCAGAAGGGCTATGCCCACGGCGTCCCGATGGGCGGTACGATCGCGTCCGGGGAGGCGGGCGGCGCTCCGACGTTCGTGGTGAACGCACTCCGCGATCAGGGTACAGCCGAGCACCCGGGCGGCCTGCTCCAGCGTGTGCAGATCGTGAAGGGATGGGCCGACGCCGACGGCAGGATCCACCAGCGCGTCACCGATGTCGCAGGCGGATCCAACGACGCCGGCGTCGATCCGGCGACCTGCGCGCCCTCGGGTGCCGGCGCCGATGCCTTGTGTGGCACCTGGACGGATCCCGACTTCGACCCGACCCGCGGCGCCGTGTACTACGCCCGGGTCGTCGAGAATCCGAGTTGTCGCCAGACGGGCTGGGCCTGTCGTCCGGGAGAGGGCCGCCCCGCATGGTGCGACCTTCCGGGCCTGGTAGCGACGGTACAGGAGCGCGCCTGGACCTCACCGATCTGGGTCGACCCCGTACGCGGGGCAAAGGATGGAGGAGCCACCGAATGATCCTCGAGGACAAGACGATCCTGGTCTCGGGTGTGGGGCCGGGGCTCGGGAGCGAGATCGCCTCGCGCGTGCTGCGCGACGGCGGGCGTGTGGTGGTCGGGGCGCGACAGGCGGAGCGGCTCGAGGCGATCGCCAAGCAGCTCGACCCGGGTGGCGAACGTACTCTCGCCCACGAATTCGACATCACCGACGAGGAAGCGTGCCGCGGCATCGTCGCCGCCGCCGAGGAGCGTTTCGGGCGCCTCGACGGCGTGGCCCAGGTCGCAGCCGCGGAGCCCATGGGCGATCTCGCCAGCACGCCGGCCGAGGACTTCCGTCGCTCGACCGAGGTCAACGTGATCGGCTCGGTACAGCTGGTGCGCGCCGCGGCGCCCGCGCTCGAACGCGCCGGTGGTGGGTCGATCGTCTTGATCGGTTCGCAGTCGACCGACCATCCGCCGCCCTCCCCACAGCTCGCCTATTCCGCCTCGAAGGGTGCGCTCCGCGCCGCCGCCATCCACCTCGCGTCCGAACTCGGACCCCGAAAGATCCGCGTCAACACCATCATCCCGACCTGGATGTGGGGACCGCCGGTCCAGGGGTGGGTGCGTTGGCAGGCGAACAAGCGCGGACTTTCGGAAGAGGCGATCCACGCCGAGCTCGAGGCCCTGTTCCCGATCGGCGAGGTGCCGGCCGACGACGACGTCGCAGAGGCCGTCGTGGTATTCCTGAGCGACCGTCTGCGCATGGTGACGGGACAGTGCCTGCGCGTGGACGGCGGGCAGCGGATGACACTCTGAACCCGGCTAAAGGAGAGACCCGTGGACGCGATCCAGGAACTCGTCGAGATCGAGGCGATCAAGAAGCTGAAGGCACGCTACCAGCGTGCCGTGGACACCAAGGATTGGGAGTTGATGCGGAGCGTGCTCGCCCCGGACGCGCACAGTGTGTACAGCGACGGGAAGTACGCGTTCGACGGGCGCGACGCGATCGTGGAGTTCCTCTCGAACGGTCTCGGCGATTCCGGCGTCCAGTCGATGCACCACGCGCACACGCCCGAGATCGAGATCACCGGCGAGTCCACGGCGACGGGAACCTGGTACCTCGAGGACTTCGTCGTGAGTGCGCGGCCGAGCGATGGCGCGCCCGACGGCACCGTCCTGCACGGGACCGGCATCTACCAGGACGAGTACGTGAAGATCGACGGTGCATGGCAGATCCAGCGGACCGGCTACCAACGGATCTTCGAGGACCTCCAGCCCCGCGGCGCGGGTTCGCGGCTCCGCACGCGTTGGGACGCGGACAAGCACCTGTAGGTCCTGAGAGGTCCGCCGATGACGCCGCCGAAACGACCCGCTCGTCGCCGCACGCGTGGCCACTCGCGCCCCCTCACGCGCCGAAAGATCGCGGCCGCCGCGATCGACATCGTGCGCGACGAGGGAGCGGACGCGCTCTCCATGCGCAAGGTCGCCGCGGTCTTCGGCGTCGACGTCGCGGCCCTCTACCGACACGTGCGCAACAAGGACGAGCTACTTGAGGAGACCGGACGCCTGGCATCGGAACAGGTCGAGCTCGTGGCACCGACGGAGGGCGATCTAGAGGACCGCTTCCTCGGTCTCTGTGCCGTGATTCGCGACCGCATTGCGCGCCACCCGGAGCTCGGCATCCATTCGGGCGGCTCTCCGTGGGCGACACCCTTCTTCGCGCGCGCGAACGGCCTGATCGCGGAGCTGCTCTGCGAGGCGGGGCTGTCCGGCGATGCGCTCGTCCACGCGACCCAGACCGTGCTCCACCTGGTGACCGGGATCGCCCAGAGCGAGGTCTTGACCCGGGCGACCACGCGCAGCGACAACCGCGCGTTCGCGCGGACGATCTACGAGTCGCTATCGGACGAGGTGCGCGCACACTGGCCCGCCACGCGGTCGGCGCACGACTGGTCGGTCGATTTCGACGTCTTCTTCGACTTCGCCGTGCGTGCGCTCCTGGATGCCCTGGTTCCGCGCGCTGATCGACCGCGCTCCTAGCGCGAGACGCTTCATCGGACCGCCCGTCGTAGCTGCAGGGAGCCGAGGCCGCCGGCCCAGCTCACCAGCGCAAAGGGGTCACCGTCTTCGAGCCATTCGCAGTCGAGGGCCGTGTCCTCGCCTGGGAACGCTCGGGCCGCAACACCCCCGGCGTGCACGAGCCCGTGGTCTCTGCGTGCGAGGTGGCGCGCGTACGGGTAGTGGCTGCCCGGCGTCGGTTCGACGAGTTCAAGAGAGAGGAGGCCTGCCTGCCCACGTGCGCGCCGAACGCGCGACTCGTGGCCGCTGAAACGCAGCGTGCAGGTCTCGACGGCGATGTCGGACCAACCGAATGCCGGCGCGTAGAACGCGAGTGCCGCGTCGATGTCGTCCGTGGCGATGGTCGCACCGTCGAGGGTGACGGCGGGCGTTGGGCGTTCCATCGAGCGGGCGACGTCGTCTCCGGGCGGCGGCGTATCCCCCGTCGCCTGCAGGAGCTCGAACATGCCGGGGCCCGTCGGCGTGTCGACGAAGGCGAAGCGGATGCCCGGGTACTGGTTCACGTCGTCGCATTTCGCACCGAGCGATTCCAGGGCGTGCAGGGCGGCCTCCCGGTCGCGGCAGTGGATGCCCAGATGCTGGAAGCCCACGCCGTAGCGCGACTGGTAGGCCTCGACGGTGTCGTGTCCCTCGTGCACGTGGATCATTTCCACCTGGACGGCGCCGGCCATGCCGAGCGCGACGTCGGTCCGCTTCGGCCCGCTCCAATCGCGGTAGCGGGCCTCGGAAACGGGCGCTGAGAACTGGTGGAAGGAGCCCCAGCCGAAGCGCGCGACGCACTCGTCCACCGCGGTGGCGACGTCGTCGACGACGAAGCAGACCTGGGCGGGGTGCAACTTCGGGGGTTTCGGGGCGTGCATGGATGTTCTCCGTCGGCGCCGGCTCAGGCCTTGGGCTTCTCGAGACCGAGGCGTCGGTAGAAGCGCTCCGGGATGTCGGCCGGGTTCTTGTACAGATAGGTTGGGCAGGGCTCCTCGCCGAGGCGGTCCGATGGATCGACCACGAACAGCGGGACGCCCGTCGACGCGATCGAGTTCTTCTCCATCACGGGCTCGTGGCAGCAGTAGACGGGGAGCTCGTCGCGGCCCCAGGTGAGCGGGCTCGGGCCTGTGACGTGCGCGCCGGAGCGCGGCGCTTCGTAGTGTCCCTCGCGCAGCAGCCGACCGCCGCTGGGGCAGACAGGGCACAGGAAAGTCAGCTTCTCGTCGTCCTCGCGAAGCCCGAACGGTTGGAGGTGGACGCGCGTGAAGTGCATCAGTGCTTCCGCGCGCTCGCGAAAGGACGCATCGCCTAACATGTCACTTCCCATCGCGACACCGAGCGCGGCCTCTACGGCGTCGGGCCCCTCGTTCTCGGCAAGCCACGAGAGCAGGGCCGTGACCCGGGACATCCCGCGATCGTGGCAGTGGAGCGCTTCCTCGTGGAGTGCCCGGGCGCGATCGAGCGCACTTGCCGAATCGCCGGCGCGAACCGCCGCTTCGATCTCGCGCGCCTCGGTCCGCCACCGCTCCGCCGCGTCCGTGAAATCTGCGCAGCGCTCGGGCGCAGTCGCCGGATCCTCTAGCGCGCGGACCGCGGTCGCTTCGGCCTCGGGCCCGGCGCTCTGCGTGATGGCATCGCGGAGCGAAACTTCCCAGGCGTCGTAGTTCGCCTTCATCGACACCACGTCGCGACGCAGGCGGCGACAGAACCCGGCCGCGGCTTCGACGTCGCCGGCCTCGAGGGCTTCGGCGAGCCCGTCCACGGAACGAAGGCTCCCGACACGAAGCTCCTCGTCCGTGAAGATGCGATCGGCCATGGCACTCCTCCTTCACGCCATCCTATGCGATGTGGTCAGAACGCGTGGGAGCCGCCGTTCAGAACCAGGGTGTGCCCGGTGATCCAGGCGGCGTCGTCCGACGCCAGGAAGGCGACGGCGCCCCCCACGTCATCGGGCGTCCCCAGACGGCCTGCCGGAATCGACCGGATGATCTTGGCCGCGAACTCTTCCGGAACGTTGTCCATGAGTCCCAGGGAGATGACGTTGGCGGTGACGCCATGGCGGCTGATCTCACGCGCGAGGTGGCGCATGAGATGCGCCGCGCCCGCCTTCGCGACGCCGTACAACGGGCAACGGCCGCAACAAGAGGCCACCCCGCCTGCAATGACCCAGCGGTAGCACCTCCGAAACCGGCATGTCAACAGCGTTGACTCCAATGGCCGCGCGTGCCACGATCGAGGTCCAGATGGGCCGGCCCGCGGAGGCGCCCGAAGGAGCGAACGACATGACGTGGAAGGTCATCCAGTGGACGACGGGGCACGTGGGCCGCGAGGCGGTGAAGGCGATCCTGGCGCATCCCGAGCTGGAGCTGGTCGGCGCCTACGCCTTCAGCCCCGACAAGGACGGGCAGGACATCGGCGAGCTGTGCGGCATCGGCCCGCTCGGCATCGCCGCCACGAGCGATGTGGAGGCGCTGTTCGCGCTCGGGGCCGATTGCGTCTGCTACACGCCCAACCACCCCGACATCGATGAAATTTGTCGGCTTCTCGAAGCCGGTCTGAACGTGGCGGCGAGCAACGTCACGAACTTCCGCTCGGCCGGAGACGCCGCGCGGGAACGCGTCGAGAAGGCGGCCGCCGTCGGCGCTGTCAGCTTGTTCGGCTCGGGCATCTTTCCCGGCTTCGCCAACTACATCGCTGCCCAGATGGCGACGGTGAGCCAGGGGTTCCAGCGCGTCCGCTTCCTCGAGGCCGTGGACGTCTCGAGCTATCACGCCATCCACAACTACGCGAACCTCGGTTGGGGCCAGCTGCCCGAGCCGAGGTGGGAGCAGGCCAGCCGCGAGGTGCTCGGCTTCTACGACGAGTGCCTCGACGTGATGGCCGAGATGCTCCGCGTGCCGGTGTCCGAACGCCGCTTTACCTGCGAGTGGGCGATCACGCCCGACGATCGCGAGTACTTCGGCTTCGCGATGCCGGCGGGGACGATCGCGGGCCAGAAGTCGAGGTGGCAGGCGTTCGTCGCGGGCCAGAACGAGTCCGTCCTCGAGCTCGACGTATGTTGGGTGGCCGGGCCCGGCCTCGAGCCGGAGTGGCCGATCCATCACGGCTACACGATGGAAGTCGAAGGCAATCCGAACGTGCAGACGCGCGTACGCTTCCGACCGCAGAAGCAGGGGCGCCTCGAGGACTACCTCGACATGTCCAACACGATCACGTCGATGCCCGTCGTCGCCGCGATCCCCACGGTCTGCGCGGCGCAGCCCGGAATCCGCACCTACGCCGATTTGCCGCTCATCACGGGCCACTACTCGCCCCCAGGCTGACGCGTCGCGGTCGGAGCCCGGTTGCCGCGTGGAGCGTGGGGAGCTCATCGTCATCGCTGAGCGCTCGGCCCCGCAACCCTGGCACCTGGCTGAGGCGGCCGCTGCGAAGAAGCGGTTGGGTGGGCTGGTGGCTTTTGCGACCCACACATGCGATCCAGCTGCGGCTCTCTCACCCGCTATGGAGCTCGAGTTCGGCGTCCGGGAGGCTGAAGGCCCCCACGGACCGCGCGCCGATGTGTATCCTTCAGCTCGGATTGGGAGGGGTGGAAGATGATTCTCGGCGTGGCAGGGCCCTATGCCTCGGGCAAGGGCGAAGTGGTCCAATTCCTCGAGGAGCGGAGTTTCTGTTCGGGGTCGCTCTCGGACGAGATTCGCCTGGTCCTCGCGGAGCGGGGGCAGGAAGAGACCCGCGAGCGCATGATCGAGACCGGGGTCGAGCTGCGTACGGCCGAGGGCCCGGGCGCGCTGGCCGAGCGCTTGCTCACCCACATCGAACCCGACCGGAACTACGTGGTCGATTCCATCCGGCACCCGGCGGAGGTGGCCGCGCTGCGTGCACTCGGCGAGCGCTTCCGATTGATCTGGGTGGACGCCGACGAAGAGACGCGGCTCGCGCGCATGAAGAGCCGCGGCCGAAACGGGGACCCGGAGAGCCTGGAGGAGTTGCGTCGCCTCGAAGGGCGCGAACGCGAGAGCGAGGACCCGGCCGGCCAACAACTGAACGCAGTTCACGACCTCGCCGATGATCACCTGCGCAACGACGGCACCCTGGAGGCGTTGTACGAAGGCTTGCAGGCTTTGCTGCAACGCAACCTCTACTTCGAACGGCCGGCCTGGGACGAATACTTCATGAGCATCGCCAAGGTGGTTGCGAGCCGAAGCAACTGCGTGAAGCGCAAGGTTGCGGCCGTGCTCACGGTCGATCGCCGGATCATCTCGACCGGCTACAACGGTACGCCGCGCGGGACCCGAAACTGCAACGAGGGCGGCTGCCCGCGCTGCAACGCCTTCGGACCGGGCGGCACGGACCTCGGAGAGTGCGTCTGCTCGCACGCCGAGGAAAACGCGATCACCCAGAGCGCCTACCACGGCGTGAGCGTCCGCGGCAGCACGATCTACACCACGTTGTGTCCGTGCTTGATGTGCACGAAGATGATCATCAACGCGGGCATCTCCGAGGTGGTGTACAGCGCTGCGTACCCGATGGGTGAGGTCTCGGTGGACCTGTTCCGCGAGGCCGGAATCAAGATTCGCCAGATCGGAGACGGCTCCGCCTGAGCTTGCCATCGAGCAGCCTCCGCCCGCCGGAGCCATCTCATTTGGGGTGTCCGGCTGTGTCGCAACGTATCCGCAGGTGTGCGGATGAATCCGCCCCCTGGAAGATCCACTGCTGGTAGGATCGAGGCAGCCAAAGAGCGGGCGGTTGTTGCGTTGATTTTCCGGTTCCTCGATTTCGAGCTGGACGTCGAGTTGTACGAGATTCGCCGGGAGGGTGAGCGCCTCCCGGTGGAGCGGCGCGTCGTCGATCTGCTGCTCTACTTCGTGCGCAATCGCAATCGGGTGATCTCCCGCGAAGAGTTCCTCGAGGGCGTCTGGCCGGACGTGACGGTTCGCGAACGCATCGTCGATCAGATGATCTACGAGGCGCGCAAGGTACTCGGCGACGACGCCAACAAACCACGCATCATCGAGACGATTCGCGGCCGCGGCTGGCTCTTCGTCGCCGACGTCATCGAGAGCGCACTCCGCCGTTGGCCCCAGGGCTCGCTCCCGCCCGGCGAGATCCCCTTCGTCGGCCGCAAGAAGGAACTCGAGGCACTCGAAGGCGCCATGGATGCCGGCCGCGAGCAGCGCGGGTCGATGGTCCTGATCACAGGAGAACCGGGCATCGGCAAGAGCCGGTTGATCGAAGAATTCGCCGACCGCGCCAGCCGCCAGGGCGTCCGCGCCTACCTGGGCCGCTGCCCCGAGGTCGACGGCGCTCCACCGTTCTGGCCCTGGACCCAACTCCTCCGCGCCCACCGCCTGGCCATCGGCGAAACCGCTTGGGAAGCCATCCTCGAACGCACCCCCCAGGTCGGCCAACTCTCCCGCGAACTCGACGAGAAAGAACGCTGGCGCACCCGCGTCCGCCCCTCCCACGTCGGCAACGACCGCTTCCTCCTCTACGACACCATCACCCGCTTCTGGCTCGACGTCGCCGAAGAATCCCCGGTCCTGCTCCTGCTGCTCGACGACCTCCACAGGGCAGACGAATCGTCCCTGCAGCTGTTGCGGTATTTGGCGGGGGAGGTTCGGCCCAAAGGCCTGGTCGTCGTTGGTACGAGTAGGGGGCAGATCGAAGGACGGGCTGTTACTGGATTGATGGGGTTGCGCGTCAACCTAAGCGGTCTTGAATCAAGAGATCTTGCAGAGTTCGTGGAAAGAGCCTCTCACGACCTGGGAGAAGTCACAGACCGGCTCGATCCGAGCGCTGCTGGCGGGAACCCGTTCTTGCTCAAGACGATGCTCCGGACCGATTCGACTGATGGGCGTCGTCTGCTGTTGGATCGGGACCTCGTTCTTGAGTTTACATGTAGGCTTCCGCACCAGACTCAGTTCGGCCTGATAGCCGCCTCCGTGGCGGGCCTTCAGTTCGATCCCTCGCTGGTCGCCGAGGCTTGCGAACAATCCCGTGATGAATTTGTTAAGGCGTTGCTTCCCGCAATCGCAATCGGAGTTGTGCATAGGTCGAGTTCAGAGGAGTACAGGTTCTCTCATCTTCTCCTCCGGGATTCGATCTATGATGCCCTACCGGAGAATTTGGTCGAAACTTTCCACGCCCGGCTCGCTCGGGTGCTGCAAGCAGGGAACGCCGACCCGGCTCTTCTCGCTCACCACTTTGGTTGTTCCGGCCGCTCAGGAGACTCAAGAATTGCGTTCGGGTACCTGATCGAAGCAGGCCGTGCTGCGCTAGGACGACTGGCGATCGACGAAGCCCATCGCCACCTAACGAGTGCCGCGGGCCTGGCGGCCGTCGTCGAACTCTCAGGTGAGGAGTCTCTAGATCTTGAGATTCTGTTGGGTGAGGCAGAGGTCCGGTGTGGCGAGCGCCGACTCGGTACGAGGCGGCTTGTGTCGGCTGCAGGGGCTGCTCGTGCTGCGGGTCGCCAGGCAGCGATGGCAAAGGCAGCGTTGGCCATCAGCCCCGGAGCCCTGGCCATTGATATCGGTGTTGTTGATCAGCTCGCGGTTCGAGTGCTCGAAGTGGCGCTTGAGTTCAGCGATGACCTTGAACCGAGCATGTGCGCAAGACTTAGAGCGCGGCTTGCGTTGGCTCTCCACGCTGAGCCGAACACATTGGATCAGCGCAGGGACCTATTGGTCGCTGCCGACGCAGGAGAAAAATCAGAGCGTGCGTATGTTGAGGTTCAGGTAGCAAGAGAGGCGGCTCTCTGGGATCCAGCAGAATGTGTAGCTCGGTGGGCCTCGCTTGGTCGGGCAGCTGCAAGCGCAAGGCGAGTTTCCGAGCCCGAGCTTGAGGGAATCGCAAAGATTCTTCAAATCACGACCGCTCAGGAGATGGCTAGGGGCGCGGATGCGCGAATCTTTCTTACCGAGCTCGTGGACTTGATTGCCCTGTCTAGCCTGCGACCTCTTGAGTGGTACGTCCTTCTTTATCGAGCGAGTTTCGCAATCGATGATGGCGATCTAGATCGTGCCGAGGAAGTACTTGAGAGGATGGACACCGTTGCTGGCCCCGCGGGTGGCGCCAATGCGGAGAACGCTTATGCGGCGGGGCATTTCGGACTGCATTGGCACCGCGGCCAATTTGATCAGGCGTCGGCAGTGTGTCAGATCGCCTACGAAAAGTACCCTCGGATCCACGTGTGGGGCTGCGGGCATGGCCTGTCTCTGTTTCGATCGGGTCGGGTCGCAGAAGCAGAAGCGATCTTCGATCAAGCTTTCGAGGTATTGGCTGGCCAATCAAATCGGGACCTGATGTGGCTAGGGGGTGTGACCGCTCTGGGCGACCTATGTGCGGACCTCCGAAGGGAAGAGTGTGCCGGCCAAATCTGCCGGGATCTCGATCCCTACATGGGCAGAATCGCCGGAGTTGGATACGCGGTCCTGAGCTGGGGACCAGTCGACCGGGTTGTTGGCCGTCTCCGGACACTCCAACGCGATTACATTGGGGCAGCTGAAGCATTCTCGTCCGCCGAGCGGGTCATCGCTTCAGCCAAGGCATCGATTTGGACCACGTACAACCAGCTCGATCGTGCGGATGCCCTCTGTTTGACCGGCAGGATAGAGGCAATTCGGGTGGCCGAGACAGCAATCCACCGGGCCCGCGAACTTGGACGAGTGAGAGGTCAGTCGGCGCTTGTCGTACGTTCAGATCGCATGCTGTCGGATCTGCACGAAATGATCGGCACCTGAGCGGATCATCGTTGAGTGAGTGGAAACTAACTCACTCATTCTAGCCCGCGCGATATAGAATCCTGGCGGTCACTCTCGGGGTTGCGGTGGTGGGGTGCGGTCGCGGGGGCGGCTTGCGCTGCACTCGGCATAGGCCTAGAACACCGTTTCGATTCGAAGGAACATCGTAGCTTTGTCAACGCCGTCAGTGCTGCCGGACCCTATATCACCGAATGATCTGAGTGCGCTATTCGAGCGCGATCAGAAAGAGACCGTTGGAGTTGAGGGCCTAGTTGACCGACTTCTAGTGGGTCAGTTGCCGTTGCGTTGCGGATTCACGAGGGCTGGTGCAGAAGAGCGCGGAATCGTTACATCTGTTCGCCAAGATGGCTTCGTTGTTCAGATGGACGAGTTTGAGGCTCGAGAGCGATCCCAGATTTTCTTCCGATTTACAGACGCTGGCCAGATGTACTTCTTCTCCTGCACATTGATTTCTTACGACCCGGAGACCAGAGCCGCGGCCTTTGGGATTCCCTCTCAGCTTCACGTTTCGGAGCGAAGGTTTGAGCGCCGAGAGAGGCTCAGTGAGAGTTCTCGGGTCCGGTTTGTGAATCCTGACAAGCAAGAATTCTCTGCGAGAGTGGTTGATCGCTCGGAGAGTGGTCTGGCAGCAGAAATCTATGATGCGCCTCAACTGGGTGAAGGTTCCTATCTCGAGGTTGAGGGCGAGCGGGGAAGGCGCCAGTTCGCTCAGGTACGAAACCAGGCAAACGGAAGAAACGGCTGGAAACGACTAGGCGTATCCCTGTCTAGCGTGCCCTCAACGGCGCCCTTAGAGATCGATATCCGAACCAAGGTCGCGCCGGTTGGCCTGGCGAGGCGAGCGGTGGCGTTGACGCGAGAGACGACGCGGAGATCGTGGAAGCGGCTGATGCTGAGTCCCGTGAGGCCAAGCTACACGTCCAAGTACGAGAGCTTCATTGATAGTGATGGAAGGGAAATCAGCGCGATCATCGACAGTGTTGGCAATCCCGTTGGGGCGCCTGTTGTCGTGATTCCGCCAGCCTGGGGCAAGACAAAAGAAACTCTGCTGCCCCTTGCGGCAACAATCGTTGCCACCTTTGAGCGCCTAGGAAGGCCCATCAACGTCGTTCGGTTTGATGGCGTGAACCGAAAGGGCGGATCGCACAAAGACCCCGGTTGCTCCGAGCCCGGTATGGAGCACCTTCGCTTCTCCTTCTCGCAAGCGGCGAGGGATATCGAGGAGGTCGCGAGTTGCCTCTCGGCCAGTAACTACGAGTCTACACAGTTCGTGCTCGTGACATTCAGCGCTGCCTCAGTCGAAGGTCGCCGTGCGATGGCTCGGGACGACCGGGGACGATTCCAAGGGTGGGTCAGCGTTGTCGGCATGCCTGACCTGCAGTTCGCGATGCGAGAGACTTCAGGGGGAATCGACTACGCCGCGGGTTGTGCGAACGGAATCCGGTTCGGATTGCAGGAAGTCTTGGGCGTCTTGGTGGACATGGACCATTGCGGAACCGATGCGATAGATGCTCGGTTGGCGTTCATGGAGGACGCCCGAGTTGATATGGCCGCGATTCAAGCGCCAGTTACGTGGATTCACGGTGAACACGACGCATGGATGGATCGCGCGCGAGTGGAGGAGTTGATGCGGGCAGGTTCAGCATCAGCTCGTCGGCTAGTTCAGGTGCCGACCGGTCATCAGTTGAGATCGAGTGTGGAGGCATTGGACACTTTCCAACTAGTTGCATCGGAAGTCGCATATCTCCTCTGCGGTGTGAGAGCTACGCCTCAGTTGCCCGATCTCTACGAACTTGAGAGCCGCCGGCGAGACGAGATTGCTACGGCAAAAATTGGGGCGACTAGTGTCGAACGTTTGGATGATTTCTGGAGAGACTATCTACTTGGTCGCGACAGGCGGCTCGGCATGCAACTTCTCACCGCGTCGGGTCCCTATCGCCGTCTGATGGACCTTCAGTGCGATTTGCTCCACCCGACTGCCGACCAGCGAATCCTTGACCTCGGTTCGGGAGCTGGCTCATTCGCAGACTCGTTGGCCCGCAGAAATTCTCTGAATGGCGTTCGACTGGTTGAACTCGATTTGGTGGGCGATGCGATTCGGCGCTCGTCGGCCCATGGAAATGCGGGAATGAGCGGAGTAGTAGCTGACGTCCGACAGTCAAATGCGTTGCCATTCTCGGCAGAGTCGTTCGATTCTGTCCTTGCATCGCTGTTCCTGAACTATGTTCCGATCGAGGAAGCGTTGAGTGAGATCCACCGTGTATTGAGACCAGGTGGCGAGCTTGTCCTGTCCTGCCTCCGTCCGGATGCAGATATCGCGCCCGTGTTCAAGCAAAGCGTGGCCGAGTTGGATGAGAGCGCGGCAATCGCGCAATTCGGCGAGCACGGACGTGGGCACCTCGACTCCGCCAGGTCACTACTCAACGACGCTGCGAAGCTGGTGCAATTCGAGGAGGCAGGAATCTTCCGCTTCTATTCGAAGGGCGACTTGTTGGAGCATCTGAAGTCGTTTGGCTTCGAGGTGAAGACGGTAAGAAGGTCACTTGGAGATCCGCCCCAGGCGATAGTGGTATTGGCTAGACGCGAAGTCTGAATCATGACGGCCCTCTTCTCGGGTGAACCTGTGCATAGAGCGTTGAGTCGGCTCTCGATTGCACACCCAGCCGCGACTCTCGCAAGTTGGATCTTGGTTGGCGCTGCCTGCGCATATCTCGCCCTAGATCTCGGTGTGGACACCTCGACAGGCTCGATCCTCAATCGCGCGGCGCCAGAATGGAGTCGGTACGAGGCTTCAGTTCGGGAGTTTGGTAGTGACGAAGTGCTCGTCGTCGGAATCGATGCAGCGCTAGTCGATCACGCGTCGGTTCTTGAGATCGATGAGCACCTAGGCAAGATCGCAGGTGTTAGTAGAGTAGAGAGTCTCGCTTCTCTGTCAGTTCCGGCCGAGGTCGGGGGGGACTTGCGGTTCGCTCCGCCGACGTTCGGCCATTCGCTCGAGGAGGCGATCGCCCTAGCGCTTTCGAGTGACTTGGCGAAGAACTCTGTTGTGTCCAAGGACGGGAGTCTCGTGGCTTGGATCGTATTTCCTGAAAGCAATTATCAGTCATACGATCGCCTTGTTGCGTCGGTGCTTCGCGCAGCACCATCCGGCGCATGGGTCTCTGGTGTTCCGGTGTATCGGAGCGAGAGCAACAAGGTGACCAGGAGCGAGCTTCGGCGCCTGATGCCAGTTTCTCTGGCCGCGCTGCTGGTAGTCGGTTGGCTAGTACTTGGCAGGCTAAGGCTCGCAGTCGTCGCGCTCCTCCCTGGGGTTCTCGCGACACTGGTTGTCGCCGCCTTGATGGTCATGGCTGGTACCTCGGTGACCTTCATGACCATGGTGCTTCCACCGATCCTGCTCGCCTTAGGCGTGGCGTACGCGATTCACCCAATCGTGGCGAGCGCTGGAGAAGGCGCGTCCTTTGGTCATCTGATTCAGAAGGCCGATGGTGTAGCCCTGTCGGGCCTAACCACGGTTATAGGGTTGCTCTCCGCGGCTCTGGTCCCGATTCCGGCGGTACGTGAGCTGGGGGGGTTCGGCGCAGCGGGTGTCATGGTGGCGACGTTCTGTGCCATTTCTCTGGTTCCGTCGTTAGCCTGGGCATTCGACGCGCGACGCCCACTCCGAAGGATTGGAGCAGTGGGCCCCTCGCTGCTCGTGATCCCGCAGTGGTGCGGAGTGCATCCTCGCTCCGTCGTGGTGTTGTGGTTGTTGCTCTTTGGGGTGGGTCTCGTTGGTTTGAGGGTCGGCACTGTTGATACGGATGCAACCCGTTGGTTCGGGAGCAACACTCGAATCAATATCGACTATCAAGCGATAAGCAGAGGGTTGTCCGGCATCAGCCCAATCAACGTTGTAGTAGAGCGCGTAGATGGACGCAGCATGGTAGGGCGGGCCGATCGGGATCAGCTGGCAGCGTTCGTCCGGTACTTGAGGGATCGTTCGGAGGTGGGGTATGCGGTTAGCATCGCTGAATTGCTCGCCGAATTGCGGATCGCGTTCTCGAGCGGGCCCGGTGAGGCCGGGGTCGAGCAGCTTCTTCTCGTGGCTGAGGGGGAGCCACAACTTCGGTATCTACTCACACCAGACTACGCTCGAGCGAACGTCCCAATGAGAGTTCGCGATAACTCATCGGCGGCGCTTCTTGCTCTGGCAGATGATGCAGAGGGGTGGTGGGCCGACTTGAGCGACTACGATGCGACAGCTACCGGGATCATGTTCGAATTCGCTCGAGCCGAGGATGCGATCGCGTGGGGGCAATCAGCAAGTTTGTTAGTCGCGTCCGTTGTAGTGGGGCTAGTATTGCTCTGGGCGCTGGGGCCCGGGGTTCTCTGTGCCGTCGCTCTGCTGACCAATCTCTGTCCAGTCGTGCTGGTGGCCGGGCTGATGGGTCTAGGCCGAATCCCTCTTGATGCCGCAACAGTTGTCTTGGGCGCTTTGGCGATCGGTATCGGTGTCGATGACACCCTTCACCTCTCGCTCGCTTATGTTCGGAACAGGCGAGGATCTTCTCGTTCGTCGGCGGTCCAGGCGGCATATCTTGAGGTCGCTCCCGCGATTACCTCGAGCACGGTAGTGGTTGCGGTGGGTTTTTCGGTGCTCGCGACCTCGGAATTTCTGTTGGTTTCTCAGCTCGGTCTGCTGACGTTGGTCGCCGCAATTGTCTGCTGGCTGGCGGATCTAACACTTCTTGCTGCTGGTTTGAACTTGGGCCGGGCGCAAGATGCCTAACGTTGTGGTCGTTGGCGCCGGGGCCGCAGGTCTTGCTGCGGGACGCTGTCTTGAGGAACGGGGCGCGGCCGATGTAGCCGTCATCGAGGCCGAGGCTTCGGTCGGGGGGAAATGTCTTACGGCCACGGTGTCTGGCCGCCCATTCGATCTCGGCGCGATCATAATGAATGCTGGCTACAAACAAACCCGGAAGTTGGCGGCAGAGTTCCAGTGTGAACTCCAGGATATGCCGGCTGTTGCGGTGGCGAACCCCGCCACCGGCGAGATGTGGGCGGTGGGTGAGAGGTTGCCGGGCAGTCGTGGCGAAGTTGCATCAGCGCTTGGTCGGTACTACGTCGAACGGCTAGTTCACATCGCTAAGAATGGAAGGGGCCTCATCGCGGCTAATGATGACGTCGCAATGAGCTTCGCGGAGTGGCTCAGAGCCCGAGATCTTGGAGTTCTTGAGTCGATCATAGCGCCCTACTTTACGAGCTTCGGCTACGGGTACCTTGATGAGATCGCGGCGCTGTATCCACTGACGTTTTTCGATAGTTCGAAGGTCCGAATGCTGGCTCAGTTCGCGATCGGGGCTCGGCCTCCTCGGTGGCGTTTTTTGCAGGGGTTTCAGTCTCTCTGGAAATCGGTTGCCGCTGAACTCTCAACTGTTGAAACCAGCTGCGCCGTCCGGTCCGTTGAGCGCGGCGAGCAAGGAGTCATCGTCAACACTTCTGTGCGGCGATTCGAGGCTGACGCGCTCTTTGTATCGTGTTCCCCTGCGGCTGCCCTCAGATTTCTCGACTACTCGCCGGAAGAAGAGCGGCTTCTGTCGTCGTTTATCTATCAGGACTACCTTGTATGTGTGGCCGACGTGGAGGGCCTCGCCCCGCGTTCATGCTTTTTCGACGCGAACCTTGAGTCGGCCAAGCGGGGGCACCTGATGGTCGCGACTCGGCCGTGGCCGGAACTCGACGCGACGATCTTGTACTCGATGATCTCCCCGGGCCGAGGCGTTAGCGAAACGATCGATACGATTCGGCAGGATCTTGCGCGAATCGGAGCGACGATGGGCAGAGTCCATCTCAGGAAACGGTGGGGCCAGTACTTCCCGCATCTTCCCGGGGAGGCCATCGCGCGTAGCCTCCCCAGAGACATTGAGGGTCTTCAGGGGAGGAGTCGGACCTACTGGATCGGGGAAGCCCTGGCGTTCGGAGCGGTTGAGCCGATTCTCGCCCATTCTCGCCGGGTCGTGGCGTCTGCAGCGATCGGTCCCGCTAAGCAAGAAGCGGCGGGAGTCCGATGACTCCTGCGTGTCTCGTTCGACCAATGTCTACGATCAGTACCGAGCCGAAGTAGTCGCGAACGAACTCCCGCGGAGCGTGGTGAGTGCAAGCCTCGTGGTGGGTGCTCTGAACACGGGATTCGTGGTGTCGGATTGGTTCGTATTTCCCGAGCTGTTCGGCCCGCTCCTGATGGGGCGAATCGCACTCAATATCGCCTTGTTGTCGACCGGGCTGAGTCTCTCTCGAAGAGCCCCGGTCGCAGCTGCATACATCGCGTCGTATTCGACCGGGCTACTTCTGCTGTTCGCGATCTACCTTACGGGAGGCGTATCCGGGCAATACTACCCAGGGCTTGTTCTGATGTTCGCGGGGCTCCCGGTCTTGTTGCCCCTCTCGGCTCGTCAGGGAGCCCTTGTCGTTGGAGCCCTGCTAGCAGTGTTCGCCAGTCTCCCTTGGTTGAGTGGCGTCGGTGTTGACTGGAGCCAAGATGTTCACCACCTCTTGTTCCCTCTCGGAGGCGCCATCGAGTGCGTAGCAGCCTGCAAGATGCTCGAAGGGTTGAGATTTCGCGACTTTCAGCGTAGGCAAGAGATCGAAGAGGCTCGCGGCCAGCTTGAGGACCTGGATCGAGCTAAATCTCGATTCACTGCAAACTTACATCACGAGCTTCGGACGCCATTGACGCTGATGCTCGCACCACTGGATGCTATTCGCGGTGGTTACTACGGCTATGTCCCACCAGGATTCGAGCAGATCCTGGGTACAATGCAAGCCAACGGGTCGCGCTTGCTGAGGCTGATCAACGATCTTCTTGATCTAGCGAAGATCGAATCCGGCCAACTTGAGATATCCCGCTCCCTTGTCGATCCGGTCGAGCTAGCTCGTTCGGTGGTCGAAGGCGCCCGGCCGATGGCTGAGCGAAAGGGCGTGGCGATCAGTTGTTTGGGCCCCTCGGAGCAAGTTCTTCTCTATGCGGATCGCAGTGCGCTGGAAAAGGTGGTTGTGAACCTGCTGGGGAACGCTCTCAAGTTCACCGAACACGGATCGGTCGTCGTTAGCGTTTGGCCGGCGGCTGCCGGAGAAGAATCGCGATCAGTACAAATCGACGTTCAGGACACAGGGGTGGGCATCCCGCCTGCCCAGCTCGACAAGATATTCGACCGGTTCGCTCAGGTAGATGGTTCTGCGACGCGGCGTCATGAGGGCACGGGTATCGGTCTCTCCTTGGTTGTTGAGTTGGTCGAGCTCCACGGTGGGCGCGTCTGGGCTGAGAGTGAGGGCGAGGGTCGGGGCTCGACGATGCACGTGTTGTTGCCGTACGGAGAATGCGACCAACAAGTTGAGGAGGGCGTGCTCATATCAGCTGACGACGGCCGGGTTCTGGACGCGCGTCGATCTTTCGAAGCATTGGCGACGGAGGCTTCCGATGCGTTCAGCGAGCGTGCCGCCGGAAGGGAAGGCCAATCCGCCGAACTAGACCGCTCCGTCCGCCGCTGGGAAGGCCACCGTGAAACAGGTGAGGCGGCGCAGTTGGAATCGCGTCACCCGGCGGGGACACCCGAGATCGTGGTTGCGGATGACAATGCGGAGATGCGGGAGCTGCTTGGGTTCCTGATTGGGCGCGAGTATGTGGTGCGTTTGTGTCGGAATGGGCGTGAGGCGCTGGAGGCCGTTCGGGAGCGGCTGCCGATGTTGGTCGTTACCGATGTGATGATGCCCGAGATGTCGGGCACGGAACTTTGTCAGGCGATCAAGGAGGATCCGGCGCTGCGCGGCGTGCCGGTGATGTTGGTTACGTCGAAGGCCGAGCGAGAGATGAAGATCGAGGGGCTCGAGCAGGGCGCGGACGATTACGTGACGAAGCCTTTCCACCCGCGCGAGTTGTTGGCGCGCGTGCGTTCGCTGGTGCGCGTACGCCAGCTCCAGGCCGAGGTGGCGAACCAGAACGACGTGCTCGAGCAGAGCAATCGCGAACTCGAGCAGGCGTTGAGGGAGTTGAAGGACGCCGAGGTGCAGCTCGTCCAGTCCGAGCGGCTGGCGGCGGTTGGCGAGCTTTCGGCCGGTGTCGCGCACGAGGTGAACAACCCGCTCAACTTTGCGCGGAACTCTCTTGTGGCGTTGCGAAGCTATGTCCAGGATCTGCAGGATGTTGCCTCTTTGGTAGGCGGGCTGAACGGGTCGGACGCGGAGTCGTTGCCTATCCATCTGGCGGAACTCGAGCGCAAGAAGTCAGAGATCCACTTCGACGAGTTGTCCGGAGATCTCGGCGAGTTGGTGGGGATCGTCACGGAAGGGCTCGATCGTACGTCCAAGTTGGTGGGTGATCTCCGCGACTTCGCGGCGCCCCATCGCGGCGAGCGGGTGCCGGTCGATCTGAACGCCAGCCTCGAATCCACTCTGCAACTAACGCGCTACAAGCTCCGCGAGAGCGGCTGTGAAGTGAAGACGGAACTCTCCGCAGCGGTGTCCCCGGTCCTCGGTGACCCCAGCGCCCTGAATCAGGTGATCTTGAACCTGCTCAAGAACGCGGCCGAAGCGCTCGATGGCAAGGGTGGGGGCGTCCTTACCGTCTCCACCGCGGAGGAGCGGGGTCTCGTGCAGGTGCTTGTCCAAGACGATGGTCCGGGGATGGATTCTTCAGTGAAATCAAGGCTTTTCGAGCCTTTCTTCACGACGAAAAAGGCCGGAGACGGGACCGGCCTCGGGCTCTCCATGTGCGCCCGCATCGTCCACGAGCATGGCGGCGAGATATCCGTCGAGTCCGAACCGGGCGTCGGCACCCGCGTTCTCGTCGAGTTCCCGGCCCTCGAAACAAGTGCAGGCTCAGCACATGGCGTCTGACCGGCTGTCCCACGAGATGAACGATTTCCCGATTCTCGTCGTCGACGACGAACTCGAGAACCTGCGTGTGCTCGAACTCACGTTCCGGCGGGAATTCAAGATTCTCACGGCCGAGTCCGGAGAGGCCGCGCTCGAGATCCTGAACAGCGAGCCGGTCGCCGTGATCCTGTCCGATCATCGGATGCCGGGAATGAGCGGGACCGAGTTCCTTGCGCGTGCCCGGGAGATGGCACCCGAGACCGTCCGTATTCTTCTCACTGCCTACGGCGATGCGGAGACATTGGGCCGGGCGATCAACGACGGAAGCGTCTACCGCTACGTCGCCAAGCCCTGGGATGCTGACGAGATGCGCGTGACGCTGCGTCGCGCCATCGAGTACTTCGCCATGGAGCGTGAGCGCGACGGTCTGTTGCGCGAACTGGGAACCGTCAACCAGATCGCTCGCACCATTACCCAGGAGCACGCGCCCGATCGATTGAACGATCTCTTGCTCTCTTCCTTGACAGACGAGATCGGTTTCGACGGGGCAAGTCTCTTCCTCTACGACGAGGCCGAGCAGACGCTAACCCTGGAACGCTCCCTGCCGGCCGGCGATGCGGTCTGCGAGGCGACCCTCGGGTATGAGATCGCGGCCGCCGGCGCGCCTGCATTCATCGGAAGCGTTCTTCGGGGCGAGAGTCAGCGCCTCGAGGTCGCAGACGTGCTCAGCTACGAGACTCCCGTGCGGATCTGGGTGACGGAAGTGGCTGCAGACCAGATCGTCGTCGTTCCCGTGCCCGGAAAAGAAGGCTTGCTAGGCGCCATCGCCGTCGATAACCGTTGCGGAAGTGCGGCCCTCGATGCCTCGAAGCGCGTGCTCATCGAAGGCATCGCCGCGCAAGCGGGCATCGCCATCCAGAACGCTCGCCGCATCGAAGAACTTCGTCAATCACGCCTGCAGATCGTGCGGGCGGATCGGCTCGGAACCCTCGGCACGCTCGCGGCCGGTCTCGCCCACGAGATCAACAATCCCCTCGTTTCGATCCATACGTTCTTGAGCTTGGCTCTCGAGAAGCGGTACGAGGATGATGAGGAGTTCTGGGGCGAATATCTCGCTTTGGCAGCTTCCGAGGTCGAGCGCATCCGCAGCCTGGTCGCGACCATGAGCCATCTCGGGCGGGTTGGACGCGACGATGTGCCGCTTGCCCCGTGCGACCTCGGCGAAGTCGTTCGAGGTGTCGCGACGTTGATCGAGAGCGAGGCGACGGCGGTGGATGTCTCCATCTCCCTCGAGCACCTCGATGGCGCGCCGAAGGTGATGGGTGCCCGCGAACAGATCCACCAGGTCGTCCTCAACATGATGTTGAACGCCATCCAGGCGTGTGAGCCCGAGGGGCGCGTCTCGGTGAGGATCGTCTCGGAGAACACCGGGGGTAGCCTCTTCGCCCGGCTCGAGATCACGGATACGGGTGCGGGGATCAGCGAGGAAAACCTCGAACGCATCTTCGACCCGTTCTTCACCACGAAGGGCCCCGACAAAGGGACCGGGTTGGGGTTGATGATCTGCCACCGCATCATCACGGACCACGGCGGCACCATCGAGGTCGCCAGCCGGCCAGGGCAGGGCACCACCTTCGCGATTCGGATTCCGGTCTAGAGAAGGCCTGGTTCCCGCTCGCGCGAGCCGAAGCATGTTATGTCGGAGGTGCCGCGGGTCTCCTACGGCGCCTGGCGAGGAGCTGAGGCTTCTCGCCACACTCCCGGCTCACCCACCTCCTACTTCGTTCCGCGTCTGGGCCAATATCGCTAACCTCCCAGTCGTACCGGGCTCCAGGGAGGAATCGCGATGAGCGACGAGAAGGTCGACGGCTATCTGGCAGACTGGAAACGCCGGGAGCAGAGCGCTGAGGCGATGGTGCCGATGATCGGTCGGCTGTTCCGAGAGCACGGCGTGATCGTGAAACTCTTCGGGAACTACCTGGTCAACAAGGATCCGGTGGCCATCCTCAAGGCGCATCGGTCCGCGCGACAGATCCTGGAATCGGAGATCTCGGTCCTCGACACGCTGCCCGTGCTCCGAGCCGTGAACGAACTCAATCTCGCTCCGGCGCGAATCGATCTGGCGAACCTGACGATGCGCTTCATGGCCCGTGAGGACGGAATCCACCCACGCGATTTCGTCGCCGAGGAACTGGCCGCCGTGGCGACCGGGCGCGGTCGGTTGCGGGCGGAACCGCAAGACGTCGTTCTCTATGGCTTCGGTCGGATCGGGCGCCTGGTCGCACGCATCCTGATCGACAAGACGGGCGGCGGCGACAACTTCCGGCTGCGCGCCGTCGTGGTGCGGCCGACCTCCCACGCCGAGGATCTGGCCAAACGCGCCAATCTGCTCCGGCGAGATTCCGTGCACGGTCCGTTCCACGGCTCGATCACCCTCGACCACGACGAGAATGCGCTGATCGCCAACGGCAACATGATCCGCGTGCTCTATTCGGATGCGCCCGAGAAGGTCGACTATCAACAATACGGGATCCACGACGCCGTCCTGATCGACAACACAGGCGTCTGGCGCGATCGAGAGGGGTTGGGGCGCCACCTCAAAGCACCTGGTATCGCCAAGGTGATCTTGACGGCGCCGGGCAAGGAAGACATTCCCAACATCGTCTATGGCGTCAATCACCAGGGCATCAGGGATTCAGGGCCCATCCTCTCGGCGGCGAGCTGCACCACCAACGCGATCGTCCCGCTCCTGAAAGCGTTGAACGACGAGTACGGAATCGAGCACGGCCACGTCGAGACCTGCCATGCCTTCACCAACGACCAGAACCTGATCGACAACTATCACAAGAAATCGCGGCGGGGCCGCAGTGCCGCGCTCAACATGGTCGTCACCGAAACGGGCGCAGCCAGTGCGGTGGCCAAGGCGATCCCCGAGCTCGCCGGAAAGCTGACGGGCAACGCGATCCGGGTGCCCACGCCGAACGTCTCGCTGGCGATCCTGAACCTGAAGCTCCTGCGCGGGAGCAGCGTCGAGGAACTCAATCGCTACCTGCGAAGCGTCTCGCTCGAAAGCCCACTTTCGTACCAGATCGACTACACCAACTCGGAGGAGGTCGTCTCCTCGGACTTCGTCGGGAACCGCCACGCCTGCATCGTCGATGCCCAGGCCACGATCGTCACGGACGACCGCTGCATCCTCTATGCCTGGTACGACAACGAGTTCGGCTACAGCCGCCAGGTCGTGCGGATCCTCGAAGAGGTCGCCGGCCTGCAGCTGCCCACCTTGCCCTGAGTTCGCCGGCCTGGCAGGCAGACGAAGGCTCCCTGGCGGAGCGCTCGGGCCGTTCGGCGGATCGGGTCCTCCGCCGTCGGCGCGCTTCCAGGCCTTGCTGCGCCTCTCATGGCGTAGCCAGCCGGCAATTCCGGCCCGCGGTTGACCCTCCCTTTGGCATCCCATATAAGATCCCGACCTTGACCGACCGCGGGTTCCGCCCCGCAGCGGGGACCAGCTCCATGCGACAACGCCTCCATCAACGCCTCGCTCGGGCAGCCCTGCTCACGCTCGTGGCGTTCGTGCTGCCGGCTGCGGCGAGCGCCCAGCAACGGATTGCCGTGCTTCCCATCGTGGTCCATGCCATGGATCAGCAGGCCTTCCTCCAGGAAGGGCTCGCGGACATGCTCGCGGCGCGGCTGGGCCAGCACCCGGGAATCGGCGTCATCCGCGTCGATGAGGCGGGTTCGGGCACCACGGCCGCCGCCGAAGCCCGCAGCCGGGGCCGCAGCGCGGGTGGCGAATGGGTCCTGTTCGGCTCCTTTACCCGCTTCGGAAACGGCGCCAGCCTCGATCTCCGCTGCCTGCGCGTCGACGGTACCGACGAGGGTGAGGCGCGCTCGATCTTCGTGCAGACCGGCAGCCTCGAGCAGATCATTCCGCGCCTCTCGAACGTCGCCGAGCGCGTGGCCGCTCACGTGAACGCGGGCCCGGTAGCCGACGTCGCCGCCGCGCCGGTCGAGCGCTCTTCGAATCGCGAACTCCAGGCCCTGATCCGCCGAGTCGAAGCGTTGGAGGCCGCTGCCACGGCCAGCCAGGAGCGCGACCTCTCCGCAGACCTCGACCTCACGAGCGAGTAGCCGAGGGGGCGAGCCAGCGGCGCCGCCGCGGCCGTTCGCTAGTCTACGCGCCCGCCGGATGGGGGTCGCGAGCCGATCCGAATCGGGCATTGGCGGTGTAGCTCAGCCGGTTAGAGCGACGGTTTCATAAGCCGTAGGTCCCCAGTTCAAGTCTGGGCACCGCCACCAACTCACCTCCTCCACGAGCGCGGGAGTTGACGATTCGGGCTCGGACGTGGAGCTTTCTCCTCCGTGATTCCGTTCATCGACTTGAAGGTGCAGAACGACGCGTTGCGGCCGGAGATCGAGGCCGCGCTTGGACGCGTGCTCGATCAGGGGGCGTTCGCGCTCGGGCCGGAGGTGGCCGCGTTCGAGGAGGCGTTCGCGCAGGTGTGTGGGGTACCGCATGCGATCGGTGTTTCATCGGGGACGGCGGCGCTTCACCTGGCGATGGCCGCGCTCGATATCGGACCGGGAGACGAGGTGATCGTGCCGCCCTTCACGTTCATCGCAACGGCGTCGGCCGTGCGGTACCTGGGGGCGAAGCCGGTCTTCGCGGATATCGATCCTGCCACCTACTGCATCGACCCGGAAGCGGTGGCGGCGGCGCTGACGCCGAGGACACGAGCCATCATCCCGGTGCACCTCTTTGGACAGCCGGCCGACATGGCGCCGCTGCGTGCCGTCGCGGATCCCGCCGGCGTTCCCATCATCGAGGATTCTGCCCAGGCTCATGCCGCCGAGTATCGGGAGCAGCGAACCGGCGGGCTCGGCACGATGGGTTGCTTCAGCTTCTATCCCACCAAGAATCTCGGCGCGATGGGCGAGGGTGGCCTGATCACGACCGCCGATGACGCCCTGGCGCGGAAGCTCCGGTTGCTCCGCGATTGGGGCGCCGAGGAGAAGTACGTCCACTCGATGCTCGCCTACAACGCGCGCATGGAGGGCTTTCAGGGCGCGATCCTCGGCGCGAAGGTGCAGCACCTCGAGCGTTGGACCGAGATGCGTCGGGCGCACGCGGCTCGTTATGCGAAGGTGCTCCCCGAGGCAGGGATTTCGGCGCCGCTCGAAGCGGCTGAGCGCCGCCACGTCTATCACGTCTACAACGTGCGGGTGCGGGAGCGCGATCGGGTGCAAGCGGCGCTCCGCGAGCGCGGAATCGGCTCGGCCATCGTCTATCCCCGGGCCCTGCACCTGCAGCCCGTGTTCGCCGATCTCGGGCATGGCCCCGGCGCCTTCCCCGAGGCCGAACGCGCAGCGGCCGAAGTGTTGGCGCTTCCGATGTATCCGGAAATGGCCGAAGACGCTCCGGACCGTGTCGCCGAAGCACTGGCGGAAGTGCTGGGCCGCTGACGGGACGGTCGTCGTCGCCTGACGGGGAGCCTCTCAGTCGCGCTCGTTGCCGCGCTCCGCATCCAGCAGCAGGAATTTCTGCACCTTGCCGGTCGCGGTCTTGGGAAGTGCCGGAACGGCCACGAAGGAGCGCGGAATCTTGAACGAGGCCAGCTGCTCGCGACCCCAGGCCGTCCAGGCTTCGGGGTCGAAGCTGGCGCCGGCCTCGAGCACCACGAAGGCACGTCCGACCTCGCCCCAACGTTCGTCGGGAACGCCGACCACGGCCATCTCGTGCACGTCGGGGTGGGCTTCGTAGGTGGCCTCGACCTGGCGCGGGTACACGTTTTCGCCGCCGGAGATGATCATGTCACGCGCCCGGCCCGTGAGCGTGATGAAGCCTTCGTCATCGCGGCTGGCCAGATCGCCGGTGCGAAGCCAGCCGTCGCGGAGGGTCTCGGCGGTGGCTTGCGGGCGCTCCCAGTAGCCGAGCATGGTGAGGTCGCCGCGCACCACGATCTCGCCGGTCTCGCCGACATCGCAGGTTTCCCAGTTGGATGGCTTCCGGTCGAGGCTCGAGACGCGCGCGATCCGGACTTCGGCATGGTGCACCGGGCGCCCGACGCTGCCCGCTTTTCGCACCGCATCTTCGGCACCGAGGCAGCAGAGGATCGAGGTCTCGGTCTGCCCGAAGCCTTGTAGCAAACGCATCCCGCGCGCTTCGAAGGCGTGAATGAACTCGACCGGAATCGCGGCGCCGGCCGTGAACAGGAAACGCAGCGAGCCCGTCTCCGGTCGCTCCTCGTCGAGTGCATCGAGCAGGCCGCGAAACATCGTGGGGACGCCACCCAGGTAGCTGATGCGTTCGCGTTCGACGGCCCGCCACATCTCGACCGGATCGAAGTGCGCTTGCAACACGACACAAGCACCGCTGAACAGCGCGGGGATCGCGAGAATGCCGAGACCGAACGAATGGAACAGCGGAACCACGGTCAGTATGCGGTCGTCGGGTCCGGTGCCGAAGAAGAGCTGGGCGTTCAAGCTGTTCGTGCGCGTCTTGCGGTGCGGGAGCAGGGCGCCCTTGGGGACGCCGGTCGTCCCGGAGGTGTACATCAACAGCATCGGGTCATCGGGGCTCACGGCGAGGATGTCGGTGTGCGGCGTGGCAGCGGCAAGTGCCGTCTCGTACGCGTCGCCGGTACCCCCGACACGGATCGCGGGCGGCGCGCTCTCGGCCAGCGCGAGTGCGCGTGCGGCGGTTTCGCCAAGCGCGGCCTCGTGGAACAGCAGCGAGGGTCGACCGTCATCCAGTTGCTGGGCGATCTCGGGCGGTGCCAGGTGGGTGTTGATGGGCAGCGCGATCGCGCCGAGCCGCGCGGCTGCGAACACGAGCTCGAGGGTCCCGCTGCGGTTGCCGAGCAACAGCGCGACGCGGTCGCCGCGCCCGACGCCGCGTTCGGTCAGCAGGCCGGCCGCCGCGGCGCAGCGCGCCTCGAGTTCGGCGTAGCCGAGGCGCCGCTCGTCGTCGATCAACGCCTCGCGCTGCGGCGCTGCCTCGGCGTGGGCGCGAATCCAGCTCGCGACGTTGTGGGCTGCATCGGTCACGGCGGGCGGGATACCGGACCGTCCCGGCGCTCGCCAGGACCCGCTAGCCTGAACGGTGCCAACGGCCCTTCATGGCCGTCCGGAGGACAGCATGAATTTGATGGGAGAGCCCGCCTACGTCGGGCGCCATTGCGGGAACAGCAGCTACGACGTCACCCCCGAAATCGTCGCCTTCTACCGCGAGGCCCTGGGCGATCACTCGAAGCTCGGCGAGGGCATCGCGCCGCCGTTGCTGCATCACTCCGAGTGCTACAAGTTCGTCGGCGAGTGGTACCTGAAGAACCTGTTCGGAAACCTCCATGGGCAGCAGGACTGGGAGTTCTTCGGGCCCATCCGGGTCGGCTCCAAGATCCGCACGCGCTCGACGATCATCGATCGCTACCACAAGCGTGGCCGCGACTACGTGCTCAACGAGACCGACGTCGTGGACGCCGAGGACGGTCGCCTGCTGGTGCGCGGTCGCACCCACCAGAGCTTCCTGCCGCCGAAGGACGAGGCCGGCGATGGTTTCGTCGTCGACGAAGCGACGGCGAAGAAGAAGACCGCGCGGCCGCCATTCCCGACCGCGACCGGGGCCGATCTGGCCTCGGTGACCAAGACCATCGATGAGCGCCGTTGTTGGATGTTCTCGGGCCCGGGCAAGAACTATCACACCGACCGCGAGCAGGCGGCGAAGCTGGGCTTCCCGAACATCGTGGTGCAGGGCATGATGAGTACCTGCTTCGTCTCCGAGGTGATGCAGAACGAGTTCGGCATGGGCTTCCTCCAGGGCGGCAAGATGTCGCTGAAGCTCACCAACGTCGTCTGGGTCGATGAGACGCTGACAGCCCACGGCAGGGTGCGCGAGCAGAGCCGCGAGGGAACCCGGACGCGCGTCCACTGCGATGTCTGGGTGGAGAAGGAAGATGGCACCCGCGTCCTGATCGGCGACGCCAGCGCACTCGAGTGAGCATCGAGCGTGTCGTTCGCGAGGCCGCCAAGCGGCTGGAACTCGACCGCGCGCGAACCCTGGTTGCGGTTTCCGGCGGCGTCGATTCGACGGTGTTATTCGAACTGCTGCGCCGGGAAGGTCTCGCTCTGGTGGTCGGCCACGTGAACCACGGTTTGCGCGGGGCGGAATCCGATGCGGACGAGGCCCACGTCAAGGATCTCGCGCAAACGAGCGAGACCCCGCTGCGTGTTCGCCGCGTCGCCCCGCTCGCCTTGACCGAAGGAAGGACGAGTCGTACGCGTCCCACCTTGCAGGAGGCCGCCCGGCGCTTGCGCTACGACGCGCTCTACGAGATGGCCAGAGAAGGGGACTGCACCCGGATCGCGCTCGCGCACCACGGCGATGACCAGGCCGAGACCGTGATGCTGCGCCTGCTCCGCGGTGCGAGCCCCGAGGGCCTGGGCGGAATTCCCGAGCAATCACCGGACGGCCGGATCGTGCGCCCGATGCTCGCGGTCTCGCGCGAAGCCATCGAACACTTCGCGCGGCAGCGGGGTCTCAGTTGGCGTGAAGACGATTCGAACCGAGACCCGCGTTACGCGCGAGCCCGACTCCGGAACGCAGGTTGGGCCCGGATCGCCGCGGACCTGAACCCGAATTGGCTCAGGGCCGTGGGCGACCTGGCCGAAGCGCAACGCAGGGAGAGCGAGTGGATCGCCGAGATTGTCGAGCAAGCCGCCGCAGAGCGGTTCTTCCCGGAGGGGGAGGGCTTTCGCATCGTGCCGGACGGCTGGCAGGCCATGCCCGAAGCGCTGGCGCGGCGGCTGGCGCGCTGGCTCCTGCGCGCGGCCGGAATGCCACGCGATGTCTCCCGGGTCCACATTCTGCGCGTAGTGAATTTCCTACGGACCGCGCGATCGGGTTCGCTCATCGAACTGCCTGCTGGCCTGCGATTGCAGCGCGAGCGCGCTGGGTTTCATCTCGGGTCTACATCGAGCCGGCCCTCGGCCGACTCCGGCAGCCCGGAGACCAATTGCTAACCTCCACAAGTTCCAGCGGAAATTCGTGCCGGCCCGATCGGCAGGAAGACTCGGCGGGAATTAAGTTCCCGCGGGGCGCCCGCGACGTGGGTTTTGGGAGTCGTCGTTGAACCAACAGGTCTACAAGAACATGGCCGTCTGGGTCTTGCTCGTCGTCATGGTGCTGCTCCTGGTGAGCTTCATGCGGCAGGGAGAAGACGCCCCGACGAAGGTCCCCTACGACCAGTTGATCAGCTGGATCGAGACGAATCAGATTCAGGAGATCACCCTCGAAGAGGGCCACGTCACCGGCAAGAACACCGACGGAGAAAAGTTCGAGAGCTACGTGCCCGAACTCTTCTACACCCAGGTGGCAAGCGAGCTGAAGGAACTGCGCCAACGCCAGCCGGACGTGCGCATCGACACGGTGCCCGAGAGCGAGGGATCGATCTGGCAGCAGATGCTGCTCTGGTGGGTGCCGATCGTCATCTTCGTCGGCATCTGGTTCTTCATGATCCGCCAGATGCAGTCTGGCGGTGGCAAGGCCATGAGCTTCGGCAAGAGCCGCGCGCGCCTGCTGACCGAGAGCCAACACAAGGTGACGTTCGAGGACGTCGCCGGTGTCGAGGAATCCAAGGCCGAGCTCGAGGAGATCATCGCGTTCCTGCGCGACCCGAAGAAGTTCACCCGGCTTGGCGGCCGGATTCCCAAGGGCGTGCTGCTGGTCGGAACGCCCGGCACTGGCAAGACGCTGCTCGCGAAGGCGGTGGCAGGTGAAGCGGGTGTTCCGTTCTTCTCGATCTCCGGTTCGGATTTCGTCGAGATGTTCGTTGGCGTCGGTGCCTCGCGCGTGCGCGATCTCTTCCAGCAGGGCAAGAAGAACGCACCCTGCATCATCTTCATCGACGAGATCGACGCCGTCGGCCGCCACCGCGGCGCCGGCATGGGCGGCGGACACGACGAGCGCGAGCAGACGCTGAACCAGTTGCTCGTGGAGATGGATGGTTTCGAGTCGAATGAAGGCGTCATCCTGATCGCGGCGACCAACCGACCGGATGTCCTCGATCCGGCATTGTTGCGGCCGGGTCGCTTCGACCGGCGCGTCGTAGTGCCGCGCCCGGACCTGCGCGGCCGCATCGCGATCCTGCGGGTGCACACCCGCCGGGTACCGCTAGGCGACGACGTCGATCTCGAAGTCCTGGCCCGCGGAACGCCCGGTTTCGTCGGCGCAGATCTCCAGAATTTGGTCAACGAGGCCGCGCTGCTCGCCGCGCGCCGCGATGGAAATCGCGTCGTGATGTACGACTTCGAGCAGGCCAAGGACAAGGTGCTGATGGGCTCGGAGCGGCGCTCGCTGATCATGAGCGACGAAGAGCGCCGTAGCACCGCCTGGCACGAAGGCGGCCACGCCCTGGTGGCCGCGCTTTCCGAAGGCTGCGACCCGGTCCACAAGGTCACGATCGTGCCACGCGGCATGGCCCTGGGTTTGACGCAAACGCTCCCGATCGAGGATCGACTCAGTTGGAAGCGCTCGCAGATGATGGCGAACATCAAGTACGCGATGGGCGGCCGCGCAGCCGAGGAGATCGTCTTCGATCACTTCTCGACCGGGGCTGCCAACGACCTGCAACAGGCCACCGGAATGGCTCGCGACATGATCTGTCGCTACGGCATGAACGATCGAATCGGTCCGGTCTCCTACGACGATGGCGGTGGCGACGTCTTCATCGGTCGCGACTTTGCCACCAAGCAGAACTACAGCGAGAAGACGGCCCAACGCATCGACGAAGAGGTGCAGGCCCTGCTGCAGGGCCTCTACGACGAGGCGAAGGAGATCCTGATCGAGAATCGCGCCGTTCTCGACCAGGTCGCCGAGGGTCTGCTCGAGCGCGAGACGCTCGAGGGGAGTGACATTGCGCTTCTCATCGCCGGCGAGCCCTTGCCGCCCGTTCCCATTCCCGAGGCGGCCGACGTTCGCGCTGAGCCGGCGGTCGATCCCGATCCCGAAGTTCCGGACGGGAGCCTTCCTGACCCGGAGCCCATGCCGGGATAGTTTCTGATTCTTCCACCTCCCCCCGTTCGAGGCCCCGATGGCAGCATCCGCGATCTTCCCGCCGCAGCGCGTGACGATCGTCGGCGTCCTGAACGTGACACCGGATTCGTTCTCCGACGGCGGCCGTTTCGTCGCATCTACGGGTCCCGTGGATGTCGAGGCCGTTGTTGCGGCCGGTCGTTCGATGGTCGCGGCGGGCGCCGACATCCTGGATGTGGGTGGTGAGTCCACCCGCCCCGGTGCTGCGGAGATCCCCGCCGGCGACGAGATCGCCCGAACTGCGAGCGTGATCGAAGCGCTGGCAAAGGCCCTCGACGTCCCGATTTCGATCGACACGCGAAAGGCCGAAGTCGCCGCAGCCGCGCTGGACGCGGGTGCACGGATCGTCAACGATGTCTCCGGCGGCGGCTTCGATCCGGCGCTGTTCGGTTGCGTCGCCAAGCGGGAAGCCGGGCTCGTGATCGGTCATCTGCGCGGAACCCCCGCGCGCATGCAGGAGGCGATCGCCTTCGAGGACGTCGTTTGCGAGGTTGGAGACGAACTCGCGGCCGCAGTCGGCGACGCGCGCGGAGCAGGCATTCGCCCCGACCGGATCGCGGTCGATCCCGGCATCGGTTTCGGAAAACGTGGCGCCCAGAATCTCGAACTGATCGCGAACCTCTCGCAGCTGCGCGCTCGGGTCGGCTGCCCGGTCTGGGTCGGTGTCTCGCGAAAGTCGTTCCTCGGTGAGCTGACCGGAGATGCTTCCGAGGCCCGAGATCTCGCGAGTCACGTGGCCGGTGGCATCGCGATCTTCGCGGGGGCGGATGCCGTGCGGGTCCATGACGTGCCGGGCGCCGCACGGGCGCGCGCCGTCGCTCTTGCACTGCGCGATGCACGGAGTGACGCGCCGTGATCGCCTACGCCCTCGAAGCCATCTACGGTCGCGCATCCGCGATCATCGCGTTCCTCCAGGAGAACTACAGCCCGTTCCGGGACACCATCGAGATCCTGATCGTTGCGGCGCTGATCTATGCGTTGCTGATCCTGGTGCGCGGCACCCGCGCGACCCAGGTGCTGATCGGGGTCGCGGCCCTGGTCGCGTTCCGTGGGCTCGCTGCCGCCGCCGAACTCCAGACGCTGATCTGGATCTTCGACAACTTCTTCGCCTACTTCCCGATCATCCTGGCGATCTTGTTTGCCGACGACATCCGACGTGCGCTCGCGCGGGTCGGTCGCGGTTTCGTTCCCAGGCTCACCGAGCGCCAGGAATCCGAACTCCTCGAAGAGATCGTGCGCGCCTGCCAGACCCTGAAGCAGCGCCAGGTCGGCGCATTGATCGTGATCGAACGGGAGTCCGGTCTCGACGACCACGTGCAGGGGGGTGCCGAGATCGACGCGATTCCGTCCAAGGAGTTGTTGGTCTCCCTGTTCATGACGAACTCGCCCTTGCACGATGGTGCGGTGTTGCTCCAGCACGGGCGGCTGCGTCGCGCCGGGGCGATCCTGCCGCTCACCCTGCGAACCGATCTACCGGAAGGCGTCGGGACGCGGCACCGCGCTGCGGTCGGTATCAGCGAGCTGACCGATGCGGTCGTGGTCGTGGTGTCCGAAGAGACGGGATCGATCTCGGCCGTCATGGGCGGCGAACTCGCCCGGGATCTCGATGCACCGGAACTTCGCGTCACCTTGCGTGACTACCTCTCTCGTGGCCCCGGCGAAGACGAGATCGAGGATGACCCGGAGGGCGATGGCGACAGCGACGGCGAATCCGCCGAGGCCGAGAGCGATGCCACGGCTTCCGATCCCAACTCGGACGAGTTCGATTCCGCCGCGGTCGCGAGCGGACGGGCAGCGCGCTCATGAAGGGACTTCGGAACATTCGCTATTGGCTCTTCTCGCTCCTCGGCGCGATCCTGTTGTGGACCGTCGCCCACAGTACGTCGCCGGTGGAGCGCCCGTTCGACGTCCCGGTCCAGACCGAGGGCGTGCCCGAGGACCTCGTGGTGATTGGCCAGGACTATGATCGCGTGAACATCTTCGTTCGCGGAAGCCGTGCGGGGCTCGCGAGCCTGACGGCGACGGATCTTGTCTACGTCGCGAATCTGGTCGCGGCGGTTCCGGGCCGATTCAGCCAGGAAGTGGATGTCACCACGATCGAGCGGGGCCTGCCGCGCGGCGCCGTCATCGTCAGTCGTTCGCCGGTCAGCATCGATTTCCGGCTCGAGAAGAAGCACTCGCGCTCGGTCGGGATCCGATCGGACGTCGTCGGTTCGGTGGCTCCGGGCTTCCAGGTGGAGAGCATCAGCATTGCGCCGGAGCGGACGACGGTCACCGGCGCCCGCACGGAAGTGCTTGGGTTGAAGGAAGTGCTGACCGAAGTGGTCGATATCACCGGGGCCCAGGCGAACGTGCAGCGTCGGGTGAAGTTGATGGAAGCGGGCCGACACGCCTGGTTCGACGGCATCGACGAAGTCGAAGTGCGGGTTGAGATCACGCCGCAGCCGGTCGAAGAACTGGCCGACGGCGAGAGCGGGGACAAGCAGGGATGAGTCGGGAACGAATGTTCGGGACCGACGGCGTGCGCGGAACAGCGAACGTCTATCCCATGACCGCCGAGGTTTCGCTGGCGCTCGGCCAGGCCGTGGCACACGTCTTTCGCGGTGGCAGCGGCATGCACCGGATCCTGATCGGCAAGGACACGCGGCTCTCGGGTTACATGTTCGAGGACGCGCTCGCCGCCGGTATCTGTTCGATGGGTGTGAACGTGATCCAGGTCGGCCCGATGCCGACGCCAGCGATGGCGTTCCTGACCACGGACATGCGCTGTGACGCCGGTGTGATGATCTCGGCGAGCCACAATCCGTATCAGGACAACGGCATCAAGTTCTTCGCTCACGATGGCTTCAAGTTGCCCGACGCCGTCGAAGATCGAATCGAGCAGTTGATCTTCTCCGATGAGCTCGCGAGTCAGCGGGCGTTGCCCGATCAGCTCGGGCGCGCGAGTCGGATCGATGACGCCGCCGGACGTTATGTGGTCTTCCTGAAGAAGGCCTTCCCGCTCAGCCTGGTCCTCGAGGGCGTTCGCGTCGTGCTCGACTGCGCGAACGGCGCTGCCTACAAGGTCGGTCCGACGGTGCTCGAGGAACTCGGTGCCGAGGTCTTCGCCATGGGTGTCGAGCCCGACGGCCGGAACATCAACGAGGATTGCGGGGCGCTCCATCCGGAAAAGCTCGTCGCCAAGGTGCGGGAGTTGCGTGCCGATATCGGCATTGCCGTGGACGGGGACGCGGATCGGGTACTGCTCGTCTCCGAGCGCGGCGACATCATCGACGGCGACGCGGTCCTGGCGCTCTGCGCTCGCGACCTGATCGAGCGACAAGCGCTCCGCGGTGGCGCCGTGGTCGCCACGGTCATGAGCAACCTCGGGCTCGAGCGCTCGTTGCAGGAGCTGGGGGCCGAACTCATCCGGACCCAGGTCGGCGATCGCTATGTGGTCGATGAGATGCGACGCGGCGGCTACGTCCTGGGCGGCGAACAGTCCGGCCACGTGGTCTTCCTCGAGCACAACACGACCGGCGATGGTCTGCTGACCGCGCTGCAGGTTCTCGCGATCATGAAGCGCAAGGAGCGACCGCTCTCGGAGCTGGCCGATTGCATGGAGCGTTTCCCGCAGGTGCTGGTCAATGTGGCGGTGGCCGAAAAGCGGCCGATCGAGGACCTCGTGGATTTTCAAGCCAAGCTGCGCGGCGTCGAGTCGGAGTTGGGCGAGCGCGGCCGTGTGTTGATTCGCTACTCGGGAACCGAAGCCAAGGCGCGGGTCATGGTCGAGGGCGAAGACGAAAGCCGTGTGCTCGAGCTGGCGAACGAGTTGGCAAATGATCTGGTTCACGCATTGGGAGCGCGTTCGTGACAAGACGTCTTGTGGTGGGCTGCGACGCGGCTGCTGATCTTCGGGAAGCGGCTGGGACCGCGGGTTTCGATCTGCCCAGCCTGGCCACACTGGCTGAACTTGCCGGCGCCGGGAACGTTCGTCTGACCATCAGCGAGGAACTCCATCCGGTCTCGGAGTCGGACCTGCGTGCGACCGGACGCGTTGCGCGCGGTCTCGAGTTGCGGATGCCGCCGATTCCGGTGCTGGTCAAATCGGCACTGGAGGCACGGCCGGAACGCGTCCTGTTGGCCTCGGCACCGAGAGATGGTCGGCGCATCGCGCCCATCGATTTTCAGGCCTGGGGCGATTCGTTGCCCCCGGTGATCAGGACCCTCGAGGAGGCCGGTATCTACGTGGCTGTCTCGGTGGCGCCAGGCCTCGACGCCATCAAGTTCGCCCACTCGGCGGATGCCAAGGCCGTCGAACTCTTTACCGGCTCGCTGGTCGACCTGCCGCCGCGCGAACGCGCGGAGGCCTTGGATCAACTGCGCGATGCGGCTCGGCTGGCCTCGAAACTCGGCATGCGGGTGGGTGTTGGCGGGCGTCTGGACGAGCGCCAGCTCTCGCTGGTTCTCGAGGCCGCCCCGATCCTGGAATGGGCCGCCGTGGGCCGCGCTTGGGTCGGCCGTTCGCTGCTGGTCGGGGTCGATCGGGCGACGTGCGATCTCCGCACCGCGCTCGGCTAGCGGTCCTCGAACGAATGAGCATGGGCGAACCCGCTTCGGCATCCGCGCGGCCCCGGGTCTGGCCGCTCGTGAGTGCCGCCGAGATGCGCGCACTGGATCGCTACACGATCGACACGCTGGAGGTCCCCGGCGAAGTCTTGATGGAAACCGCGGGTCGCGCGGTGCTAGGCGAGGTGCTTCGCCAGATCCCCGAGGCCGGCGAGGTCGTGGTGGCCTGTGGTGCCGGCAACAACGGGGGCGATGGTTATGTGGTCGCACGCCACCTGCACAACCTCGGAATCCCGGTGACGATCTGGCCTGTCTTCGAGCCGAGCAAGCTGGGGGGCGATGCGGCGCTGAATCATGCACGGGCAGAGACGCTGGGCGTTCGATTCTCGACCGAGCCGCTGCTCGGCCCCGCCACCGTTGTCGTCGATGCCATCTTCGGGACGGGTCTGTCGCGGAACGTGGCCGGTGCTGCCGCGGAAGCCCTCGAACGAATCCAGGCGGCACGGCCGGAGGCCCGGGTGATCGCGATCGATCTGCCGTCTGGAATCCATGCCGACACCGGGCAACCGATGGGCGATGCACTGGCCGTCGATTGCACCGTGACGCTCGGCCTGCCGAAGATCGCGCTGGCCCTCGAACCCGGGCGAAGCCTCGCCGGCCGGGTCCTGGTCGCGCGCATCGGGATCGCAGAGGAGTGCCCTGGGGTCGTGCCCGGGGTCCGGCTCTGGAGTCGGGCCGCCGCGGGCGAACGAATTCCCGAACGCCCAGCCAGTGCCCACAAGGGCAGCTTCGGACACTTGCTGCTGGTCGCCGGGAGTGAGGGCAAGACCGGGGCGGCGGTTCTGGCGGCCGCTGGCGCCCACCGCGTCGGTGCCGGTCTGGTGACGATCGGCTGCCCGGTCAGCACCAATCCGGTGATCGAAGCCTGCTGCATCGAGGCGATGACCGCGCCGCTACCCGAGACCGATACGCGGGAACTCGCGAGGGCTGGAGAGAAAGCACTCCTCGAGTTCGCCGAGGCGCGTACCACCGCGCTCATCGGTCCCGGCCTCGGCCGAGGCCGCGAGACCCAGGCGCTGGTTCGCGATATCGCACTCGCGATCTCGAAGCCCCTGGTACTGGACGCCGATGGAATCAGTGCCTTCGCAGAAGATCCGGGCCTGCTCGTCGAGCGCCCGGCGCCCACCATCCTGACGCCACACCCGGGCGAGGCCGGCCAGTTGCTAGGCGCTCAAGCTGCCGAGTTGAACCGCGACCGGGTCGCGTCTGCACGTAGGCTCGCCGAACGAACCGGCGCCATCGTGGTCTTCAAGGGCGCCGGCACGGTGATCGCCGAACCGGCGGGCCGGATCTTGATCAACCCGACCGGGGGCCCCGTGCTCGGAGCCGGTGGCAGCGGAGACGTGCTGGCCGGCATGGTGGCCGGCTTCCTGGCTCAGGGGATGGAGGCCTTCGAAGCGGCGGCGCTGGCCGCCTTCGTGCACGGCGCGACCGCGGATGCCTGGAGCGCCAGCCACGGCCCGGCGGGTCTGCTCGCCAGCGAGTTGGCGGCTGCGATTCCCGGGACACTGGAGGCGCTTCGCCGGGCGGCTTCGCCAACGCCCTCGGGAGCAGCGGATGCGTTGGATTTCCCGGAACCCCGCTGACACCCGGGCCCTGGCCGCAGGCCTGGCCGCAGCGTTGGTCTCCGAAGGCGGCGTCGTGGGCCTGGTAGGCCCGCTCGGTGCCGGGAAGACCGTTTTCGCGAAGGGGCTGGCGAGCGGCCTCGGGATCGATCCCGGCGTGCTCTCGAGCCCGACCTTCGTGATTGCGGGCGAGTTCCCGCTCTCGGCGGCGGCTCCCGTCGAACGCCTGGTCCACGCAGATTTCTACCGCGTCGCCGACGGGCTCGAGCTCGAGATGGCGGGGCTCGCGGATTGGCTGGCACCGGGTACTTTGCTGCTCGCCGAATGGGCCGACCGCTTCCCCCGAGATCTGCCGGATGATCGGATCGAGGTTCGCATGGAACCCGCCGCCGCCGATCCCGAGGAGCGCGCGGTCGAGGCCCAGGCCCTCGGTGGGCCCGGTAGCGTGTCCGAGCAGGTGCTCGGGCGCTGGAGAGAACGATGTCCTTGATCGTCCAGAAATTTGGCGGCACCAGTGTCGGCGATGCCGAGCGCATCCGGAATGTCGCGCGCCGCGTGGTGGCGACCCAACAGGCCGGTCATCGGGTGGTCGTGATCGTGTCGGCCATGTCCGGGGAAACCAATGCGCTGGTCGCCCTGGCGGACGAACTGGGTGGCCCCGAGCGCAGCGATCGCGAGTACGACGTGCTGGTCTCGACGGGCGAGCAGAAGACGATCGCGCTGCTCTCGATGGCGATTCATGCCCTGGGTCACGATGCCGTCAGCTTCACCGGGGCTCAGCTCGGGATGCGTACGGACACGTCGCATAGCAATGCCCGGATCGAGAGCATCGACGCCGACCGGGTACGCAAGGTGCTCGACGGGAACGCGGTCGCGGTCATCGCCGGTTTCCAGGGAACCGATGCGGACGGCAACATCACGACCCTCGGCCGAGGCGGCTCGGATACCTCGGCTGTGGCCGTCGCCTGCGCCCTCGAGGCCGACGTCTGCGAGATCTACACCGATGTCGACGGCGTCTTTACCGCCGATCCCAACATGGTCGGCGCAGCGCACAAGCTCGCTCAGATCTCCTATGACGAGATGCTGGAACTCGCGAGTCTCGGCTCGAAGGTCCTACAGGTACGGTCCGTGAAGTTTGCGATGCAATACGGAATGCCCATCCACGTGCGCTCCTCGTTCCACGAGGCGGAAGGCACCTGGGTGACGCGCGAGGAGGATGTGATGGAGCGGCTCGTGGTCTCCGGGGTGACCTACAACCGGAACGAGGCAAAGATTCGCGTCGGAGGCGTGAAGGATACGCCCGGCATGGCCGGTGCCCTGTTCGGCGGCCTCGCCGAGGCGGGCATCGTGGTCGACATGATCGTTCAGAACGTCTCGCACGATGGTTCGACGGACATGACCTTCACGGTTCCGAAGCCCGAGTACGAACGTGCCATCCAGTTGGCGAACGAACTGGCGCCGACGCTGGGCGGGGATGCCACGGTCGAGGGAGATCCCGACATCGCCAAGGTCTCGGTGGTTGGCCTCGGCATGACGGATCATGCCGGCGTGGCTGCCAAGATGTTCGATGTCCTGGCGCAGGAATCGATCAACATCCAGATGATCGGAACCAGCGAGATCAAGATCTCGGTGGTGATCGAAGAGAAGTACACCGAACTTGCCGTGCGGGCCCTGCACCAGGCGTTCGTTGAAGATGGCGCCTCGGAGCCTCGCTCCGAGGGCTGAACGACCTGTTTCTCAACCCGGTCCCTCGGGTAATTCCTTCACATGCGCGCCGAACGCGCTCTACGAGCAGGGCTTTTCCTGCTCGCATGGCTGTGGCTGATCGAGGCCGTGCCGGCGCCCCTTCCGGGCGCTCGGCCGGCGCAGCCCACCGGCGAGGGCGTCGAGCATCTGCTCTGGGGCGGACGACTCGATCCCAATCGGGCACCCGAGGCCGCGTTGCAGGTGTTGCCGCGGATCGGGCGGAAGCGCGCGGCCGCGATCCTGGCGGACCGGCCCTTCTGCACGGCCGCCGAGATCCGGCGTGTGCGGGGGATCGGCCCCGTCACCTGGGCTGGAATTCGAGATTCACTCGAGGTTCGCGAACGACCGAAGGAATGTAAGGCAGAGGCCGCTCGAACTCGCGACGGCGGCTAGCATGATCATTCTCTTCAGGAGCGATCCTTCGCAGGAATTCGTCGCACGCATCAGGCGATTCATCGCCGAGAATCTCTGGAGCGACCAACCGCTTCAGCCGGCGCCGCTCGGTTGGCTCCGATCCATGGTCCAGCTCTCGATCGTGATCGCCGAAGGCTTCGTGCGCGATCAGTTGCTGTTGCGCGCCCACTCGCTGACCTATCTGACGCTCTTCGCGCTGGTCCCGTTGCTCGCGATCGTGCTGGCCGCGCTGAACGCCTTCGGCGTGGGCGAGGACATCGTGCTCGAACTGTTCGATCAGTTTGCCGGTGTCGTCCCCGCGGACATTCGAGCCAACGTTCTCGACACACTCGAGAATTTCGAGTTCGGCACCCTTGGTGCCGTCGGGGGCGGTGTCCTGCTCATCACCACGATCTGGGGCATCGGCAACGTCGAAAAGGCGCTCAACGCCGTCTGGGGCGTAGCGGACCAGCGCTCGTGGTCTCGTCGAGTCCCCGACTACCTGGCGGTGATGATCATCGCCCCAATCCTGATGGGCATCGCACTGCCGTTGCGCGTCAGCCTCGAGAGTGAAGCCGTCGTCCAACGGTTCCTGAATCTGCCCGGCATCGAGCAGGCCTACGCCACTGGCCTCCAATACGCGCCGATTCTGTTGTTCGTGATGGCCTTCTCATTCCTCTACTGGTTTCTACCGAACACGACTGTCAAGCTGCGGTCGGCGCTGATCGGTGGTGCCGTGGCGGCGTTGCTGTTCACGCTCGCCCAGGTGGCCTACGTCGACATCATCAAGGTCTCGGCCCGATTCCACGCGATCCTGGGGGGGCTGGCATCCGCCGGGTTGTTGTTGGTCTGGATCTACTTCTCCTGGGCGATCGTGCTGTTCGGTGCCGAGGTCGCCTACGCCAGTCAGACGCTCGGGTTGTATCGCCGGGAGGTGCAGGGGGCGCCGGCCGGGCCGGCCGCGCGAGAATCGATCGGCCTCGCCATCGCCCTCGAGTGCGCGCGCTCGTTCCGCGATGGCAGCGAGCCCTGGGCAGCGGACCGGCTCTCGGACGCGCTGAACGTCCCGCTCCGAACCGTGCGAGACGTGCTGGTGGCGCTGCAGGAGGCCGGCATCGTGAGGCCCTGCGGCGATCCACCGAACGGGGTGATGATCGGCCGCCCGATGGAGCAGATCCGCGTCTCGGATGTCTTGCTGGCGCTTCGCGGGGCCCGGGATACGAGCATCGCGGTGCCGGACGTCGCCCGAGAGGTCTCCGGCGTCCTCGACGAAGTCGACAAGAACGCGGCGCTCGCCAGCGAGGCGCGGAACCTGCGGGATCTCGTGGATGGCCTGCGCGTCAGCGCCGACGCGCTCGAGGCCGGGCCCGGCGTTGACCGCGATGGTGGCGATTCGTAGCTTCGGTCCGCTGTATGCGGATCTATCTCGATCACAACGCCACCACGCCGGTTCGCGACGAAGTCGTCGACGCCATGCTGGACGTCCTGCGCCACCACCACGGAAACCCCTCGAGCACCCATGCCGAGGGGTCTGCGGCGCGCCGTCTGCTCGAACAGGCGCGAGAGCAGGTTGCCCAGCTGCTCGGAGCGGCGCCGGACGAGGTGATCTTCACCGGAAGCGCCACCGAATCCAACAACACCGTCCTGGCCATGGCGGTCAGCGAAGGGCGTGGCCAGCACGTGGTAACGACCACGGTCGAGCATCCCTCGGTCGAGGAGCCGCTCGCCGTGCTCTCCCGCGCTGGCGAAGTCGAGGTTACCCGCGTACCCGTTGACGCCGACGGTCGGGTGGATCCGGAATCGGTGCGGGCGGCGCTTCGCGATGACACGGCGGTGGTTTCGATCCTGCTCGCCAACAACGAGACCGGTGTGGTCCAGGACGTCGCCGCGATCGCGGCCGTCGCTGCCGAGCGTGACGTGCCGCTGCACGTCGATGCGACCCAGGCCGTCGGCAAGATCCCGATCGACGTGAACGCGCTCGGAGCCCGCTGGCTGGTGGGTTCGGCGCACAAGTTCAATGGACCGAAGGGGGCGGGTTTCCTGGTCGCACGGGGTGCGCCGGTGCATCCCTACCTGCACGGGGGGCCCCAAGAGAAGCGCCGACGCGGCGGCACCGAGAATCTTGCCGGTATCGTCGGGCTGGGTGCTGCCTGCGCCCTGGCCGAGGCCGAGCTGGACGCGCGGACCGAACATGTGCGCGCCCTGCGCGATCGGCTGTGGGAGGGGATTCGCAAGAGCGTGCCTGATGTGGTTCGCAACGGAGACCCCGAGCACGTGCTGCCGAACTCGTTGAACGTCGCGTTCGAAGACACCGCCGGCGAGATCCTGCTCGAGGTCCTCGACGGGGAGGGCGTCGCCGTCTCGGCCGGCGCGGCTTGTCATTCGGGTTCGATCGACCCGAGCCACGTCTTGACCGCGATGGGCCGGACCCCGGAACAGGCACGTGGTTGTCTGCGCTTCTCGGTCGGTCCGGGCAATACGGCGGACGAGATCGAGCGGGTCGTCGCGATGCTTCCCGAGTTGGTGGCTCGGGTTCGGGCGGTGCCACGATGAGCCAGCGGATCGTGGTAGGAATGAGCGGTGGCGTCGATTCCTCGGTGGCAGCCGCGATGCTCAAGGAGGCCGGACACGAGGTCATCGGCATGACGATGCATCTCGCGGGCAGCAACAGTCGCTGCTGCTCGCTCGATGATGCCGACGACGCCCGACGCGTGGCGGACAAACTCGGCATCCGGTTCTACGTGGGCAACTACAAGGACCAGTTTCGCGAGGAGGTGACGCTGCCTTTCGCCGACGCCTACCTGGCGGGTCGCACACCGATCCCGTGCGTGACCTGCAACAAGCGCTTCAAGTTCGATCACCTGCTTCAGCGCGCCCGCGCGCTCGGCGCGGATGCCGTCGCGACCGGGCACTATGCGCGCCTCGGCCGCGGCGGCGAGGGGCCCAGCTTGCATCGCGGGCGGGATCGCTCGAAGGATCAGTCCTACTTCCTGTTCAATCTCTCGGCGCAGCAGCTCGCTCACATCCGCTTTCCGTTGGGCGAGTTGACGAAGCAGGAAGTGCGGGACGTGGCTCGGGGCCTGGGTCTGGCGACGGCCGAGAAGCCCGAGAGCCAGGAGATCTGCTTCGTGCCCGATGGCGACTACGCGCGCGTGGTCGAGCAGCTGCGGCCGGAGGCGATACCCGGGCAGGGCGAAATCGTGGACGAGGCCGGCCGCGTGCTGGGCCAGCATGGCGGCATCCACCACTTCACCGTGGGCCAGCGCAAGGGGCTGGCGCTCTCCGGGGGAGAGAAGCGTTATGTCGTCGAACTCGATGCGGAGCGGAATCGCGTGATCGTGGGCGATGAGGTCGCGCTCGGCTGCTCGGAGGCGCGCGTCGAGGCCGTCTCCTGGACCTTCGATCCCGGGCCGCAGCAGTCGCTTCGCGGCAGCGTCCAGGTTCGTCATCAACACGGGGGCGTCGCCGCGACCATCGTGCCCGACGGGCAGCGCAGTGCCATCGTCCGCTTCGACGAACCGGTGAGGGCCGTCGCGCCAGGCCAGGCCGCCGTCTTCTTCGACGGGGACCGCGTGCTCGGGGGCGGCTGGATCGCGGGAAGGCTTCGGCCTTCAGACAGCGGACAGGCTGGCCGCGAACGCGCCCGAAGCGAACTTCGGACATGAATGCGCTGATGGAACGCCTGGGCCACGAGTTCAAGGATGCCGGGCTCCTCGAAAAGGCAATGACCCATCCTTCTGCGGCGTACGAGATCGATGGAACCCGCGGCAACGAGCGGCTCGAGTTCCTGGGTGATGCGGTACTCGATCTGGTGATCGGCGAGATGTTGTTCGTTCGACATCCCGAGTGGCACGAGGGCAAGCTGACCCGGGCGCGAGCCGCGCTCGTCAACAAGGAATCGTTGGCGGCTCGGGCGCGCGAGCTCTCGCTCGGCTCGGAGATCCGACTCGGTCGCACCGAGCTGCAGTCCAGGGGCGACGAGAAGGACAGCGTGCTGGCCAACTGCTTCGAGGCCGTACTCGGCGCACTCTATCTCGACGCGGGAATCGATCCGGTCTTTGCGCTGGCGGAGGAATTGTTCGGTTCACTGCTCGACGACGAGGCGGTGCTCGAGCGCGACCCGAAGACCGCGTTCCAGGAATGGGCCCACGTCGAGCTGGGCGCGACGCCGCGCTATGTCCTCGTCGACGACAACCTGGTGGACGACGCCGAGGATCGCTTCACCCTGGCCGTCGAAGTCCGCGGCGAGGGCTGGGGCGAGGGCCAGGGGCGCAGCAAGCGGGCCGCCGAACGAGCTGCCGCAGCCGCCGCGCTCGAACGCGCCAAGGAGCGGTCATGAGTGCTTCTTCGACGAGTGCCCACCGTGCCGGGGTCGTAGCGCTGCTCGGCCGCCCGAACGCGGGAAAGTCGATGCTCTTGAATCGGTTGCTAGGCGAGAAGCTCGCGATCGTGACGCGCAAACCCCAGACCACGCGCAGCCGGATCCTGGGCATCCTGAACACGGACGCCGCGCAGTTGCTGCTGCTCGATACGCCGGGCTTCCATACGAGCGGAAAATCGCTGAACAAGGCGCTCAACGAGATCGTCGATCGCGTGGCGGAGGATTGCGACGCCGCGGTCCTGCTGGTGGACCCGGGTCCGGGTTGGGACGAGGGACATGACGCGCTGGTCGAGCGGCTCGAGCGTCGGGGTGCCCGCGTGATCATCGTGGCCACGAAGCAGGATCTGGCGCGGGGACGCGCGCATGGCATCAGCGGTGCACTCGAAATCTCTGCGGAGACGGGAGCGGGCGTCGATACCCTGATCGAACGGCTCGTCGACGCGTTGCCCGAGTCGCCGCCGTTCTATGGCCCGGACGAGATCACCGACCGGCCCATGCGTTTCCTGGCCGCTGAGCTGATCCGCGAGGCCGTGTTCGAGGAGCTGGGCCAGGAGCTGCCCTACAGCACGGCCGTCGAGATCCTGGCCTTCGACGAGACGCGTCCCGAGATGATCCGCATCCAGGCCAACCTGATCGTCGAGCGGAAGTCCCAGAAGGGCATGGTGGTGGGCAAGGGCGGCGCGATGATCAAACTGCTGGGGCAACGAAGCCGGGCCGCCATCGAGGCCATGCTCGATACCCGCGTCCACCTGGAGCTCTGGGTGAAGGTCGAGCCCAAATGGACGAAGAAGCCGAATCGATTGAAGGCGCTCGGCTACGACTGAGCGATTGCGCGCATCCGCCGCGGAGATCATCCACGCGCAAGTGCCTGGCAGCGGCGGAGCAGGCTGACGCGGGGTCATCCCTTTTTTGCATGTGGCAGTGTCACTGCCCAAGCATTTACCGCCACACACTCATTGGCTAGCGTCGGCCTTTCGCCCGGCGCCCCCCGGACTGCCGTTCGTTGCCGCAAGCGTGGCGCGTCGATTCGAGGGGGCATCGGGGCAGCTTGCGACGTGCAAGGAGCAGCGATCTCATGTCCTCCGATTCCCTCAGCCCCGCTCGCCTGCGCGAACTCGTGAAGAGCCGCGCGATCGAGCGCGTGGTCGTGCTCGGTGCCAACGGCACGATGGGCTACGGCAGCGCCGCATTGTTCACGACGGCGGTACCGCACGTGACCTTCCTGGCGCGCAGCAAGGCGAAGGCCGACGAAGGCCTGCAGTCCGCGATCGACCAAGTCCGCTCGCCGACCGTCGCGAGCCGCTCGGCGACGGGCAGCTACGACGACCTCGAAGCAGTGCTCGCCAACGCCGACCTGATCTTCGAAGCCCTCACCGAGGATTTCGCGATCAAGAAGGAGATGTTCGATCGCGTGGAGAAGGCGCGCCGGCCGGACTCGATCGTGGCGACCGTGACGTCGGGGCTTTCGATCAACGCGCTCTGCGAGGGCCGCAGCGATTCGTTCCGCCAGAATTTCCTGGGCCTCCACGTCTTCAACCCGCCGAACGAGATCGTCGGGACGGAGCTGATCCCGGGTAACGACACCGATCCCGATCTGGTCGATTTCGTCGAGGCGTTCGCGCGCGTTCGACTCGGGCGCGAGATCATTCGCACCCACGATACGCCTGCCTTCGCCGGCAACCGTGTCGGCTTCAAGCTGCTGAACGAAGCCGCGCAGCTGGCCGAGCAGGTCGGCCCGGTGCTGGTGGATCGACTCGTGGGTCCGTACACGGGTCGCGCCATGACGCCGCTCGCCACCATCGACCTGGTGGGCTGGGACATCCACCGCGCCATCGTCGACAATGTCTACGAGCTGACGAACGACGAGGCGCACGAGACCAACAAACTGCCCGGCTACATGGCGCGGCTGATGGATCAGGGAACGCTCGGCAACAAGAGTGGCGCCGGCTTCTTCAAGAAGGACGGCAAGACGCGGCTCGCCCTCGACCCGGCCAGCGGCGACTACAAGCCCGAGGCCGACGTCGTGCTGCCGAACCTCGACTACATCGATGACGTGGCGCGGCTGCACGCTCAGGGTCGTTATGCCGAAGGCATGTCGCTCTTCCTCGGCGCCGACGGCGACGAAGCCGCGATGGCGCGCAAGGTGATCGCCGGATACATCTCTTACGCGTTCCACCGCGTCGGTGAGGTGACGGACACGATCGATGGCATCGACCGCATCATGGCGACCGGCTTCAACTGGGCGCCGCCGTCCGTGCTCGTCGACGTGATGGGCGCGAAGGCCAGCGTCGAGCTGATCGAACGCTCCGGTCTGCCGGTGCCGAAGGTGCTCGAAGCCGCTGTCGCTTCGGGTGAACCCAAGGCGTTCTTCCACCATCCAACGTTGAACACCGGAAAGTTCTTTGTCGCCGGCTAGTCGGCCTCGTTCCTACGTCGCTGGCTAGGCGACAGTCCCTTCCCGTTGCGGTTGGTTCCGCGATCGACAGGAGAAGCATCATGGCTCAAGGTTCCAAAGTCTACGTTCTCGGTGGCTATCAGACCGACTTCGCCCGCAACTGGACGAAGGAGTCGAAGCACTTCTCGGCGCTGATGCGCGAGAGTGTGGTCGGCGCCCTCGAGGCAACCGGCATCGCGCCCGAAGAAGTCGAAAGTGCCCACGTCGGCAATTTCGCCGCCGAGCTCTACTGCATGCAGGGGCACCTGGGCGCCTTCTTCACGGAAGTGCATCCGGCCTTCAGCGGCTTGCCGACCGGACGTCACGAAGCGGCCTGTGCCTCGGGTTCGATCGCTCTGCTCGCGGCTTCCGCCGAGATCGAGGCGGGTCGCTACGACCTCCAGGCCGTGGTCGGCATCGAGCAGATGAAGACCGTCGATTCGGGCACCGGCGGCAGCTACCTCGGTACCGCGGCCTGGTACGAGGACGAAGCGGAAGGCGTCGAGGCGCCTTTCCCGAAGCTCTTCGGTCGGCTCGGTGACGAGTACGACAAGCGTTACGGCCTGAAGGACGAGCACCTCGCCGAGATCAGCCGGCTCAACTACGACAACGCGAAGCTCAACCCCAACGCCCAGACCCGCACCTGGTACATGAACAAGGAGCACGCGCTCTGCCGCACCGATGACAATCCGGCCATCGGCGGCCGCATCCGCATCGCGGATTGCTCCCAGGTGACCGATGGCGCCGTCACGGTATTCCTGGCCTCGCGCGACTATGCCGAGAAGTACGCCAAGGGCATGGGCAAGAAGCTCTCGGACATTCCGCGCATCAAGGGCTGGGGCCACAACACGGCGCGGCTGCGCTTCGACGACAAGATCGCCGAGAGCCAGGGCGCCGAGTACACGCTGCCCCACGTGCGGAGCACCATCACCAGCGCGATGAAGCGCGCCGGCATCGCCGACGTGAACGGCATCGACGGCATCGAGACCCACGACTGCTTCACGACCTCCGAGTACATGGCGATCGACCACTTCGGCATCACGAAGCCGGGCGAGAGCTGGAAGGCCGTGGAAGAGGGCTGGCTCGAGATCGACGGCAAGCACCCGATCAACCCGAGTGGCGGCCTGATCGGTGCGGGTCATCCGGTGGGCGCAACCGGTACACGTCAGCTGCTCGATAGCTATCTCCAGGTGACGGGCACGGCCGGCAACTACCAGGTCGAAGGCGCCAAGAACTTCCAGACGCTGAACATCGGCGGCAGCGGCACGACGAGCGTCAGCTTCATCGTAGGTGTGTAAGCTCCCGGGGTGATGCACCCCGAAGTCCATCTCTACGAGGTCGGGGCCCGGGACGGGCTCCAGAATGAAGCCGACGTGGTTACTACCGCGGCCAAGTTGGAACTGCTCGATCGCATGGCCGCGGCCGGCTTGCGCCAGATCGAGGTGACCTCGTTCGTCTCGCCCAAGTGGATTCCGCAACTGGCCGACGCAGACGATCTCGTCGCGCGCCTGGTCCGGCGCCCGGGCGTTCGTTATTCGGCCCTGGTTCCGAATCTGGCCGGTTGGGAGCGCTTCGCCGGTAGCGGTCTGGATGTGGCCGCATTCTTCGTCAGCGCCAGCGAGTCCCACAACCGGAAGAACGTGAACCGCTCGGTCGCCGATCATCTGGAAGGCTTCAAGCCGGTGGCCGCGGCCGCGCTCGAGGCCGAGGTGCCGTTGCGTTGCTATGTCTCGACGGTCTGCGGTTGCCCCTATGAAGGGGATGTCCCCGTGGAGCAGGTACTGGCCTTGGTCCGGTCCCTGCTCGAGCTGGGGGCGGCCGAGATCTCGCTCGGGGATACGATCGGTATCGGTACGCCAAGGCAGGTGCGCGCCCTGGTCGAGGCGGTGGCCGCCGAGGTCCCCCTCGAGAGGATCGGCCTCCATCTCCACGATACCTATGGCCGAGCCCTGGCGAATGTCGAGGCCGGCTACGAGGCGGGCGTGCGCCACTTCGATTCGGCGCTCGGCGGGCTCGGGGGCTGCCCCTATGCCCCCGGCGCCTCGGGAAATGTCGCCACCGAGGACGTGGTGGACCTGTTCGAGCGCTCGGGTGTCGATACCGGCGTGGATCTCGACGCCCTGGTCGACGCCACGTCGTGGGTGGAGAAGTCGCTGCTAGGTCGGCCTCTCCCCGGGCGTGTCTACCGTGCGCGGCTCGGAGAACGTGAACGTGCGCAACGAGAGGAAGCCCATTGAAGACCGGTGAGGAAGTCCGCGACGAGCTGGCGAAGATTCGCGAGGGCGGCGCGCCACGCAATCATGAAAAGGCCAAGGCCCAGGGCAAGCTCTTCTGTCGGGACCGCTTGGCTCGGCTGCTCGATGAGGGCTCGTTCCTGGAAGATGCCGTGTTCGCCAACGTCGCCGCCGGGGACCTGCCGGCCGACGGAGTCGTCACCGGAAGCGGAAGCATCGACGGACGGACCGTGTGCGTGATGGCGAACGATTCGACGGTGAAGGCCGGTTCCTGGGGAAAGCGCACGGTCGAGAAGATCCTGCGCATCCAGGAGCGTGCCGAGCGGCTGCGTTGCCCGATGCTCTTCCTGGTCGATTCCGCCGGCGCACGCATTACCGACCAGCTCGAGATGTTTCCCGGGCGCCGCGGCGCCGGGCGGATCTTCCACAACCAGATTCGCATGTCCGGCCTGGTGCCCCAGGTCTGTCTGTTGTTCGGGCCCTCTGCTGCTGGCGGTGCCTACATCCCGGCATTCTGCGACGTGGTCTTCATGGTGGATGGCAACGCTTCGATGTATCTGGGCTCCCCGCGAATGGCCCAGGAAGTGATCGGCCAGGACGTGACCCTCGACGAGATGGGTGGGGCCAAGATGCACTGCACGGTCTCGGGCTGCGGCGATCTGCTGGCCTCGAACGAAGCAGAGGCCATCGACGCGGCCCACGCGTACCTGGGTTACTTCCCGAGCCACTTCGAGGACGCGTCGCCTGTCGCTGAGCCCCAGGCCCCGGCGGAATCACCGGCCGAGATCGAGTCCATCATCCCGGAGAACGAGAACAAGACGTTCGACATGCGGAAGGTGATCGATCGACTGGTGGACGCCGGTTCCTTCTTCGAGATCAAGAAGCGGTTCGCGAAGGAGATCGTGACCGGCCTGGCACGGATCGAAGGGCGGGTCGTGGGCGTCGTCGCGAACCAGCCGAAATCGAAGGGCGGCGTGCTGTTCGTCGATTCCGCGGACAAGGCAGCCCGTTTCATCCAGTTGTGCGACGCCTTCGCGATCCCGCTGCTCTACCTGGCCGACGTGCCCGGCTTCATGATCGGCCGCCAGGTCGAGCGCGAGGGCATCATCCGGGCCGGCGCCAAGATGGTGATGGCGATGTCCTCGGCCACGGTGCCGCGGATCTCGGTGATCGTGCGCAAGGCGTATGGGGCCGGCCTCTATGCCATGTGCGGGCCGGGCTTCGAGCCCGACGCCTGCCTGGCACTGCCCTCGGCCATGATTGCGGTGATGGGTCCGGAAGCCGCGGTGAACGCGGTCTACTTCAACAAGATCCAGGCCGTCGAGGACGAGAGCGAGCGGCAAGCCATGGTCGAGAAGCTCCGCGACGAATACCGGGAAGATGTCGACGTGAAGCGCCTCGCGAGCGAACTGGTGGTTGACGCGATCGTGGAGCCCGCACAGCTGCGCGAGGAGATCTCACGCCGCTTCGCTGTGGCCGCCGAGCGCCGCGACCCGCTGGCGCCCAAGCGCAGGCCCGTGGTGCCCATGTAGGGCGCGCCGGGGCCCGGCGTGTTGGCCGGCCGTAGGGGGCGGCGCTCCAGGGGCCCGAGCGAGGTTTGCGACTCAGAGTCATTTTTGGTATCATTGCCAGCTCACGTTAACTGGCATTCGTGCCGATCCTGATGTCTCGGGATGCGTTCGAGCGGAGACCCAATCGTGGACAAGACCCAAGCGGCGCTCGCCATCGGCGAGGTCTGTCGGCGGACAGGCCTCTCGGCGCGGACCGTCCGCTACTACGAAGAGCTCGAGTTGCTCCCCGGCGTGCGCCGCCGCGAGGCCGGCCGACGCGTCTATGGCGAAGACGAGCTGGAGCGCCTGCGCTTCATCTCGCGCTTGAAGACGCTCGGGCTCTCGCTCCAGGAGATCCGCGATCTCAACGCTGTCTACGGCATCGAGGGCTCGACCCGGGCGATGCTCGAGCGGCTCGACCAGTTGTTGATGAAGCACCAGATCGATCTCGACGCCCGCATCACTGAACTCGGTTCCCTGCGCGACGAGATCGGCAAGTACCGCGACCACGTTGGCGCTCGGGCAGAAGCCCTGCGCAGCGAGGAGGAGGCGTGATGGCGACCGCAGAGGTGACCCCGCTACGAGGCGAGCCGGATCGGATCCGCGTCGTGACGGCAGCCTCGCTCTTCGACGGACACGACGCCGCGATCAACATCATGCGTCGGATCCTGCAGTCGTTGGGCGCCGAGGTGATCCATCTGGGCCACGACCGCTCGGTGGACGAGATCGTCGAGGCCGCGCTCGAAGAGGATGCCCACGCGATCGCGATCTCGTCCTATCAGGGCGGGCACATGGAGTTCTTCCGCTATCTGGTCGACCGCCTGCGGGAGTTCGGAGCAGGACACGTCCGTGTGTATGGCGGCGGTGGCGGCACGATCGTGCCCGAGGAGATCGCGGCGCTTCACGAGTACGGTGTCGCGCGGATCTTCAGCCCCGAAGATGGCCGGCAGCTCGGTCTCGAGGGAATGATCCAGACGATCGTCGACGAGTCTCGCGAGCACGCCGAGGATCCGCACGCGGGGAAGCCGCTTGGCGAACTGGACCCGGCCACACCGCGCACGGTCGCGCGCACCATCACCTGCCTCGAGTCCGACGCTGGGAGTGCGGCCGCCGCCGATCTGCGAGCGAGCCTGCGCGAGCGTGCGAGCCAGCGCCAGACCCCCGTGATCGGGTTTACCGGGACCGGTGGAGCCGGCAAGTCGAGCGTTGTCGACGAGGTGGTTCGCCGCTTTCGGCTGGATTACCCGGACTGCCTCATTGGCCTGTTGCTCGTCGATCCGAGTCGCCGGAAGACCGGGGGTGCATTGCTAGGCGACCGCATCCGGATGAACGCGATCAACGGCGCGCAGGTGTTCGCGCGCTCGTTGGCGACCCGCCAAGCCCATCTGGCCCTCTCCCAGGCGGTGAACGACGCCGTTCTCGTACTGAAGGCCGCCGGCTACGACCTGATCATGGTAGAGACCGCCGGGATCGGGCAGAGCGATTCGGAGATCGTCGATCTCGCGGACGCGTCGATCTACGTGATGACGCCCGAGTATGGTGCGCCCTCGCAGCTCGAGAAGATCGACATGCTCGAGCTCGCCGACTGCGTGGTGTTGAACAAGAGCGACCGCCGCGGCGCCGAAGATGCGCTGCGCGATGTCCGCAAACAATGGAAGCGAAACCACACCGCATTCGAGCTTGCCGACGAGGACGTGCCCGTCCTGCCCACGATCGCGAGCCAATGGGACGATCCGGGCGTGGACCGTCTCTATGACACGATCCGCGCACTCGCCGAACGCCACGGGGGAGACTTCTCGGCGCCAGCGCGCGACGCCGTCGCCGTGGCCTCACCGCCAGCATTGATCCCGAGCGGACGCGAGCGCTATCTCGAAGAGATCTCGAACGCGGTGCGCGGCTACCGGGCCGCGACAGGCGAGCAGGTCGAGCGCGTGCGGCGTTCGGTCGCCCTCGATCGCGCACTCGCCGAACTCGGTGACGCGAGCGCCGAGCTCCAGCAGGAGGTCGGAACCCGTGCCGAGGTGGCGAGGGGCGAGGTGGATCGCGATGTCGCCCAGGATCTCGCCGAGTGGCCGCAGATCCGGGAGAGATACGAAGCGGAGCGTCAGTCCTACGGTGTTCGCGGCCGCGAGATCGAAGTGGAGAACCACGTCGAGACCCTCTCGGGCACGATGCTGCCTCGGATCTCGCCTCCGCGGCACGCCGACGAGGGCGAGCTCACCCGCTTCCTGCGCCAGGAGAACCTGCCCGGCGCATTCCCGTTCACCGCTGGGGTGTTCCCCTTCAAGCGACCCGAGGAAGAACCGGCGCGCATGTTTGCCGGAGAGGGCGGACCCGAGCGCACCAATCACCGCTTCCACATGCTCGCGGCGGATCAACCGTCGACGCGGCTCTCGACAGCGTTCGACAGCGTGACCCTCTATGGCCGCGATCCCGCCGAGCGCCCGGACATCTACGGGAAGGTCGGAACGTCGGGCGTCTCGGTGTGCACGCTCGACGACGCCAAGAAGCTCTACTCCGGTTTCGACCTGTGCGATCCGGCGACCTCGGTCTCGATGACGATCAACGGGCCGGCCCCCACCGTCCTGGCGTTCTTCCTGAACGCGGCCATCGACCAGCAGGTCGAGAAGCAGCTACGTGAGCAGGGAGGCCTCGAAGCCGTGCGCGCCCGCGTCGAAGCCGAGCGGGGCCCGCTGCCGACCTATCAAGGCGAGCTTCCGCCGACCCACGATGGGCTCGGTCTGGGGTTGTTGGGCATTCGGGGCGACGAGGCGGTGGACGCCGAAAGCTACGCGCGCATCAAGTCCGACGTTCTCTCGCGGGTCCGCGGCACGGTCCAGGCGGACATCCTCAAGGAGGATCAGGCCCAGAACACCTGCGTCTTCGGCGCGGACTTCTCACTGAAGGTGATGGGCGATATCCAGGAGTGGTTCGTCGCTCATGACGTGCTCAACTTCTACTCCGTTTCGATCTCCGGCTATCACATCGCCGAAGCGGGAGCGAACCCGATCACCCAGCTCGCCTTCACGCTGGCCAACGGCTTTACCTACGTCGAGGCCTACCGGGCGCGCGGGATGGCGGTCGACGCCTTCGCGCCGAATTTCTCGTTCTTCTTCTCGAACGGGCTCGACGCTGAGTACAACGTGATCGGGCGGGTGGCCCGCCGCATCTGGGCGATCGCCATGCGCGAACTCTACGGCGGGAGCGAGCGCAGCCAGAAGCTCAAGTACCACATCCAGACCTCGGGCCGTTCGTTGCATGCCCAGGAGATGGCCTTCAACGACATCCGGACCACCTTGCAGGCGCTCACGGCCATCCAGGATCACTGCAACAGCCTACACACGAACGCGTATGACGAGGCGGTGACCACGCCCACCGAGGAGAGCGTGCGCAGGGCGGTCGCGATCCAGTTGATCATCAACCGGGAGCTCGGCATCACGCGCACCGAGAATGCGCTGCAGGGTTCCTATGCGATCGAGTGGCTGACCGAGGCGGTGGAAGACGCCGTGCTCGACGAGTTCGAGCGCCTGTCTCGCCGCGGCGGCGTACTCGGCGCCATGGAGACGCACTATCAACGCAGCAAGATCCAGGACGAGAGCCTTCACTATGAATCGAAGAAGCACTCGGGCGAGTTGCCGATCATCGGCGTGAACACGTTCGAGAATCCGGCGCCCGATACCATGCAGCAGCCGCTCGCCTTGCAGCGGGCGAGCGACGCCGAGAAGGATGCGCAGATCGTTTCGCTGCGTGGCTTCCAGGCCCGCAACCAGGCCGCCGCGAGCGTCGCCTTGGAGCGGCTCCAGGACGTGGCGCGCGCTGGTGGCAACGTGTTCGGCGAGCTGGTCGAGAGTGTGAAATCGGCGTCCCTGGGCCAGATCACCGAGGCCCTGTTCCAGGTGGGCGGTCGCTACCGACGATCGATGTAACGGCTAGGCTCTCGCGTTCCCGGCGATCTGCTCCCGTGGGCGCCCAGGAAGGCTCGAGGAGGCGATTACGAGATGGCAGACCTGAAGCAGTGGAAGCAGCTCGCCGAGAAGGAGCTCCGGGGCAAGAACCCGGACGAGCTGGTCTGGACCAGCCCCGATGGCCTGGAGCTGAAGGCGCTCTACACGAGTGAGGATCTCGAAGGTCTCGAGCTGGTCGACACGTTGCCCGGCGCCTTCCCGTTCCTGCGCGGCCCGCGCGCCACGATGTACGCGAATCGCGCCTGGACCCTGCGGCAGTACGCGGGCTTTTCGACGGCCGAGGAATCGAACGCGTTCTACAAGGCGAACCTTGCGGCCGGCCAGCAGGGCCTCTCGGTCGCATTCGATCTCGCCACCCACCGTGGCTACGACAGCGACCATCCGCGCGTCTCCGGCGATGTTGGCAAGGCCGGCGTCGCGATCGACTCCGTCGAGGACATGAAGATCCTGTTCGCCGACATCCCGCTCGATCAGGTCACCGTCTCGATGACCATGAACGGTGCCGTGATTCCGATCCTGGCGAGCTTCATCGTGGCCGGTGAAGAGCAGGGCGTGCCGACGGAGAAGCTCGCGGGGACGATCCAGAACGACATCCTCAAGGAGTTCATGGTCCGCAACACGTACATCTATCCGCCGGAACCGAGCATGCGGCTGGTCGCCGACATCATCGCGTACACGGCCGAGAAGATGCCCAAGTTCAACTCGATCTCGATCTCCGGCTATCACATGCAGGAAGCCGGAGCGACCACGGTCCAGGAGCTGGCCTTCACGATCGCGGACGGGCTCGACTACGTCCGCGCCGCGCTTTCGAAGGGGCTCGACGTCGACGCCTTTGCAGGCAGGCTCTCGTTCTTCTGGTGCATCGGGATGAACTTCTATCTCGAGATCGCCAAGATGCGCGCCGCCCGACGGATCTGGGCCGAGCGCATGCGGGCCGAGTTCGCGCCGAAGCAGGCGAAATCGCTGATGCTGCGCACGCACTGTCAGACCTCGGGAGCATCGCTCACCGAGCAGGATCCGATGAATAACGTCGTCCGCACGACGATCGAGGCGATGGCGGCCGTTTTCGGCGGTACCCAATCGCTGCACACCAACGGATACGACGAAGCCGTCACGCTTCCCACCGACACCGCGGCCCGCGTCGCCCGAAATACCCAGCTGATCCTGCAAGAGGAGTCCGGCATCCCGGCAGTGGTCGATCCCTGGGGTGGCTCGTACTTCATGGAGCGCCTGACGGAATCGGTCTACCAGGCCGCGGGCGAGCTGATCGACGAAGTCGAAGGGTTGGGTGGCATGACCAAGGCCATCGTGGCGGGTATGCCGAAGCTGCGGATCGAAGAGGCCGCGACGCGGCGTCAGGCGCGGATCGATAGCGGCGACGACGTCATCGTCGGAGTCAACAAGTACCGGCTCGAGGAAGAGGACCAACTGGAGGTCCGCGATATCGACAACACCGCGGTGCGCGATGCCCAGGTGCGTCGACTCGAGCAGATCCGTTCAGCGCGCGACGAAACGAAGGTGGCGGAAGCGCTCGCCAAGATCACCGAACTCGCCGGGAGCGGTGAGGGCAACATGCTCGAAGCCGCCGTCGAGGCGGCCCGGCTGCGCGCGACGGTGGGCGAGATCTCCGACGCGATGGAGAAGGTGTACACCCGTCATCGCGCCGAGATCCGCACGGTCTCCGGTGTCTACGCCAGCGTCTACCGGGGCGACGAGGATTTCGATTCGATCTGTCAGGAGGTCGAGGCCTTCGCCCGGAGTGAGGGCCGCCGTCCGCGCATGCTCGCGGTCAAGCTCGGCCAGGACGGTCACGACCGAGGTGTGAAGGTCATCTCGACCGCCTTCGCCGATGTGGGTTTCGATGTCGATGTCGGTCCGCTGTTCCAGACGCCCGAGGAAGCCGCGCAGCAGGCGATCGACGCCGACGTCCACGTCGTGGGCGTCTCGAGCCAGGCAGCCGGCCACAAGACGCTGGTGCCGGCCCTGGTCGAGGCGTTGGCCGAAAAGGGCGCGTCCGACATCGCGGTGGTGGTCGGCGGCATCATTCCGCCCCAGGATTACGAGTTCCTACGCGAGAAGGGCGTCGCCGGGATCTTCGGCCCGGGCACGCCGATTCCCAAGTCCGCGCGCGCCGTGCTTCAGGTGGTGCGCGAGCGAAAGCGGGCCTGACCCTGAGCCCGGCCGACATCACGCCCGAGAGCGATCCCGTCGCAGTGCGTCGTGCGATCCTGGCGGGAGATCGGCGTGCGCTCGCCCAGGCGATCACGGCGATCGAGTCGACGCGCCCCGAGCACCAGGTGCGGGGGCAGGCGATCCTGGAGGGGCTGGTCTCGGAGACCGGCCACGGCGTTCGCGTCGGTCTCACCGGGCCGCCGGGTGTCGGCAAGAGCACGTTCATCGAGACCCTCGGCTTGTCGCTGATCGAAGCGGGACATCGTGTGGCGGTGCTGGCGGTCGATCCGTCGAGCCCCGTGACCGGGGGGAGCATCCTCGGCGACAAGACCCGGATGGAACGCCTGGCCCAGAATGAGCGCGCCTTCATCCGGCCGTCGCCGTCCGGCGGTGCGCTCGGGGGTGTCGCTCACCGGACACGTGAGGCGATGTTGCTATGCGAGGCGGCTGGCCATGACGTCGTGATCGTCGAGACGGTCGGGATCGGGCAGAGCGAAGTGGCCGTGCGGTCGATGGTCGATTTCTTCGCGGTGCTGCTCCAGCCCGGTGCCGGCGACGAGCTGCAGGGAATCAAGAAGGGTGCGCTCGAACTCGCCGATGCCCTGATCGTCAACAAGGCTGATGGCGATCAACTCCCGCTGGCCGAGCGCACGCGAAACGAGCATCAACAGGCGCTCCAGCTGCTGCGGCCGACTTCGCCCGCCTGGAAGCCGCGCGTCCTGACCGCGAGCGCGCTGACCGGGGCCGGGGTTCCCGAGGTCTGGCAGACGGTGCTCGCGCATCGTGCCGCACTCGAGGCCAGTGGCGAACTCGCGGCGCGCCGTCGCAGCCAGGCGAGGGAATGGATGTGGACGCTGGTGGAGGAGGGCCTGAAGCGGGTCTTTCGCGAAAACCCGGCCGTTTCCGCCGACGTCGGGCGGCTCGAGGCGGAAGTGGAGGCCCAAAAGACGACACCGGCGGCGGCTGCCCGCGAGCTGTTGGCGGCCTTCCAGGCGAAGTAGCGAGTGCCGGAGTCCGATTTCCCCGTGGGGACTCCGAAGGCGCAGGATCAGCGCCCGATCTCACACCACAGCTCTCAACGAACCGCACCGATCTGCCGAAGAGAATTTCGTTGGCTCCCGCGCAACGCTGGGCGGGTCCAGCCGGAGAAGTATTCGATGGTGCAGATCAACATGGCCGGCCGAGAGATCGTGCTGAAGCTCGTCTACTACGGGCCGGCACTATCGGGCAAGACCACGAATCTCCAGAAGCTGCATGAACTGCTCGACCCTGCCGCACGCGGCAAGATGGTCACGCTCGATACCACCGACGACCGGACGCTCTACTTCGACTTCCTGCCCGTCTCGTTCGGCACGCAGAACGGCTTCGCGGTCAAGATCAAGCTCTTTACCGTGCCCGGCCAGGTGATGCACAAGAGCACGCGCAAGGTCGTGCTGGCAGGTTCGGATGGAGTCGTCTTCATCGCCGACAGCCAGAAGTCCTCGGCGAGCGCCAATGCCTACTCGTGGCGGGACATGGAAGCGAACCTGAAATCGAACGGGATCGACTTCGACGCGATTCCCAAGGTCATCCAGTTCAACAAGCGCGATCTCCCCGACGTGAAACCCCTGGAGGAGATCCGGGCGGCCTGGGGCGACATTCCGACCTTCCCGGGCGTCGCGACGACGGGCGAGGGGGTCATCGAGACCTTCCGCGAACTACTGCGACGCAGCTATCGCTTCCTCGATGAGAAGCACCAGTTCGAGGCGAAGTTCGGCGTCTCCGAAGAGGACTTCCTGAAGGGCGTCCTCTCGAATTTGGGATAGTCGCCGGCTGCCGGTACCGTAGGAGGCCCACTTCGGAGGGCCGTTCGTGAAGAACCTCTTTTCCTACGCTGGCAAACGCGTCCTGATCACCGGTTGTTATTCCGGGATGGGCGAGGCCGCCGCCAAGATCGTACGCAGCCTCGGTGCCGAGGTGGTCGCGGTCGATCTCAAGCGACCGGCCTTCGATTTCCAGGCCTTTCACGAGGTCGATCTTCGTGATCCTGTTGCCATCGCGGAGCTCGTCTCCGAAGTGGCAGGAGCCGGCCCGATCGATCGGCTCTTCTACTGCGCGGGCCTGCCGGGAACCTTCGCTCCCGTCGATGTCGTCGGCGTGAACTTCATCGGCATGCGCTACACCGCCGAGTGTTGCGCGGCCCGGATGCCGAGAGATGGCGCCATCGTGTCGATCTCGTCTTCGGCGGGCATGGCCTATCAGATGGCGGCGGAGCAGTTGAACCCGCTGCTCGACCTGGAAGATCCCGTCGCCGCCCGCGCCTGGGTCGAGGAGCGCTCCGATCAGATCGAGGGCTACACGTTCTCCAAGATGGCCACGATCCTGTGGACGATCCGTCGCGCCGCCAGCCTGACGCCCGAGACGGGCATTCGGCTCAACTGCATCAGCCCGGGCCCGACGGATACGCCGATGATGCCGGCCTTCATCGAAGTCGCGGGCAAGGCGTTCATGGACAACTACCCGAAACCGATCGGTCGCAATTCCACGCCGGAGGAACAGGGCTGGCCGCTCGCCTTCTTGAATAGCGATGCCGCAAGCTATGTCTCGGGCGAAAATCTCTACACCGATGGTGGGGGCGCTGGCGGAATGATGACCGGCGCGATCAAACCGCCCGCTCCGCCGCCCATGGGCGGCGACTGATTCCGCTAGGCACCCGAAGCGATCGACCTGAAGGGCCGCGTTGAAGAGGGAGGATGGAAGATGACTGACGTCATGAAGGGGATCCGGATTCTCGAGGTGGCCGAGCACACGTTCGTGCCGGCGGCTTCGGCCGTTCTCTCGGACTGGGGAGCCGAGGTGATCAAGGTCGAGCACGCGGTGCGCGGCGACGCGATGCGGGCACTTGCGCGGACGGGTGTGATCGATCTATCGAAAGGCGTCCACGTCATTCTCGAACACTCGAATCGTGGCAAGAAGTCGATCGGGCTCGATCTGCAGACGCCCGAGGGCCTCGAGGTGCTTCATGCACTGGTCAAGACTTCCGACGTCTTCCTGACCAACAAACTCCCGCACGTACTCGAGAAACTCCAGATCGGTGTCGAAGCGCTGCGAGCCCACAATCCCAAGCTGATCTACGCGCGAGGAACCGCATTCGGACCCAAGGGGCCGGACGCCGCCCGCGGTGGCTATGACATGACGAGCTTCTGGTGCCGGGCGGGGAGCGCGGCAAGTTGCACGCCCGCAGGCCTGCCCGGCGTGATTCCCCAGCCGGGTCCGGCCTACGGCGATTCCATCGGGGGCATGACGATCGCGGGTGGCATCGCCGCGGCCCTACTCAAGCGCGAACGCACCGGAGAACCCTCGGTCGTGGACGTCTCGCTGCTCAGCACTGGCGCCTGGGCGATGGCCGCCGGCGTCGCCATGTCGCTCCAGACCGGTGAGCCCTGGGCCATGCCGACCGGCGCCGGCGGGCCTGGCAATGCCCTGGTCGGCTTGTACCCGACCCAGGACAAGCGCTGGATCTCGATGGTGATGTTGCAGGGCCATCCGTTCTGGGAGGATTTCTGCAAACACCTGGGTCGCGAAGACCTCGTGAGCGACGAGCGTTTCGATACGCCCGAGAAGTTCATGAGCAACGCCGCGGCAGCCCGCGCCGAGATCGGCGCGGAGATGTCGAAGCGTACGCTCGCCGAGTGGACCGAGCGCTTCGCGACCCTGCGTGGCCCCTGGGCGCCTGTGCAGAACACACTGGAAGTCGCCGCCGACCCACAGGTTCGCGCGAACGGTTACATCCAATCGACAGAAACCCGGGAAGGCGTGCGGTTCGAACTGGCGGCAAGCCCTGTCCAGTTCGACGAGGCGCCGACGGAGACCGCGCGCTCGCCCGAGTTCAATGAGCACGGCGACGAGATCCTCGAGGAACTCGGCTACGACTGGGACGCCATCCTGGCGCTGAAGGCCGCAGGCGCCGTCACCTAGCCCGGCACCATCCCGCAAACTCCGCCAACTCGCCGCTCGAAAGGTCGAACGAGTCGGGCGATCCCGGCTGGAAAATCGACGTGTGCATAGCATCAGGGATGCTCGTATTCGTGAACCGCGACGAGCGCCCGGGCTCGCGATACGGCTGCAACTCCGCGTACTTCAACAGTTTCCCCGGATCTCGCAGTTTGACACCCGAGTCAACCAAAAGTAGAGTCCCGCCATCGCACGTCGATCCAACCTTGCGCCCGACCCGCCGGCGGAATCGCCCTCGCGGTCCGCACGGTAAGAGGGACTGCCCCCCATGACCGCTCCCCCCAAGACGCAGACGCCGACGCCCTTGCCTGCAGATCAGAGCGACGTTCTGGTCTCCATCGAGTCGGCGCTGGATGATATTCGCGCAGGCAAGATGGTGATCCTGGTCGATGACGAGGACCGCGAGAACGAAGGCGACCTGTGCATGGCCGCCGAACTCGTCACGCCCGAAGCCGTGAACTTCATGGCCAGGTTCGGCCGCGGGCTCATCTGTCTGCCGATGACCGAGGCACAACTCGAGCGGCTCCACCTCGGCATGATGGTTCCGGATTCCGAGAACTCGGCTGGCTTCGGTACTGCCTTCACGATCTCGATCGAGGCGCGCGAAGGGGTTACCACGGGCATCTCGGCGGCCGACCGCTCGCACACGATCAAGACCGCCATCGCCGAGGACGCGCGGCCCCACGACATCGCGAGGCCGGGTCATGTGTTTCCGCTGCGCGCCCGCAAGGGCGGCGTGTTGCGTCGCGCCGGACAGACCGAGGGTTCCGTCGATCTGGCGCGGCTGGCCGGCTTGAAGCCGGCGGGCGTGATCTGCGAAGTGATGAACGACGATGGCACCATGGCCCGCATGCCGGACCTGGTCGAGTTCGCGCGCACGCACGCGCTGAAGATCGTGACCATTGCGGACCTGATCGAGTACCGGCTCAAGAAGGAGAAGCTCGTCCGCGCCGCAAGCGAGGCGACGCTTCCCACCCAGTTCGGCGGCGACTTCCGCGCGATCGTCTACGAGAACCAGATCGACCACGTCGACCACATGGCACTGGTGAAGGGCGAGATCAGCGAGGAGCACGAGGTGCTCGTGCGGGTCCATAGCGAATGCCTGACCGGCGATGCCTTCGGCTCGCTGCGCTGCGATTGTGGCGAGCAGCTCGATGCCGCGATGAAGATGATCGAGGAAGAGGGCCGAGGCATCATCCTCTACATGCGCCAGGAGGGCCGCGGCATCGGCTTGAAGGCGAAGATCGAGGCCTACGGCCTGCAGGATTCCGAAGGCCTCGACACCGTGCAGGCGAACGAGCGACTCGGTTTCGCCGCCGACCAGCGCGACTACGGCGTCGGCGCCCAGATCCTCCACGATCTCGGCGTACGCAAGATGCGCATGATCACGAACAACCCCGGCAAGCGCGCCGGTGTCGAGGGCTACGGCCTGACCATCGTCGAGCGTGTGCCGCTCGAGATTGAACCCAACGAGAAGAACTTCGAGTATCTCCGGACGAAGAAAGAGAAACTCGGTCACGTCCTTCATTTGATGAGTTAGTTAGGAGCGGAGATGTTCGAGAGCGTCGATGACGTCATCCAGCAGTTAGGCGAGCAGGACTACATCTGTGGCAAGGACATCGCCACGGTCGTGTACCTGGCCGAGAAACTCGAGAAGCCGGTTCTCGTCGAAGGGCCCGCGGGCGTCGGCAAGACCGAGCTGGCCAAGGTCGTGGCCGCGGCGACCGGGCGGCCGCTGATTCGTCTGCAGTGCTACGAGGGCCTCGACGAAGCCAAGGCCCTCTACGAGTGGGAGTACTCCAAGCAGCTGCTCTACACGCAGATCTTGAAGGAGAAGTTCGCCGAATCGATGGCGGGGACGACCACGGTCCAGGACGCCGCCGATCGCGTTGGCCGCGAGGACAGTGTTTTCTTCTCGGATCGCTTCATCGTGGCACGGCCGCTGCTCCACGCGATCCAGGCCGAGGATCCCTCCCTGCTATTGATCGACGAAGTCGACAAGAGCGATCCGGAATTCGAAGCGTTCCTGCTCGAGGTGCTCTCGGACTTCCAGGTTACCGTGCCCGAACTCGGCACCCTCGAAGCGCGCCACAAGCCGCTCGTCTTCCTGACCTCCAACGACGCGCGAGAGATGAGCGATGCCCTGAAGCGCCGCTGTCTGCACCTCTTCATCGATTTCCCCGGCGAAGAGCTCGAGTGCCGCATCCTCTCGACGAAGGTGCCGGGCATCGAGCAGCGCCTGGCCGACGAGTTGGTCGGCGTGATGCAGCGGCTTCGCAAGCTCGACCTCAAGAAGACGCCGTCGATCGCGGAGACCCTCGATTGGGCCCGCGCCCTGATCGCGCTGAACGCGAACACGCTCGACGAATCGATCGTGTCCGACACGTTGAACGTCATCCTCAAATACGAGGGCGATATCAACAAGGCCCAGAGCGAGCTCGGCCGCTTGATCGTGCGCAAGGCCGAGGAAGAGGGCGCCGCCGCGAGCGAACCCGAGGCCGCAGCGGCTGGGAAGCCCGCGAGCGGCTCGGGTGCCCCGCCGAAGAAGGGTGTGCTGCACTAGCGGAAGCGCGGAACTCCGTCGCAAGCGACGGTTCGGGCCGAGCGAAGTCAGAAAGAACCGATGGAACAAAAGATCATCGATTTCACCAACCTGCTCCGGAAGAGCGGGATCCGTGTTTCGGTCGCCGAATCGATCGACGCCTTTTCCTCGATCGACGAACTCTCGCTCGGCGATCGCGAGGTGTTCAAGGATGCCTTGCGCTGCACCATGGTGAAGCGCGGCGAGGACATCCCCACCTTCGACTCGTTGTTCGACCTCTACTGGTCGGCGTTCCACGACAACCTGCGCGAGAGCTTCGACGAGGCCAACGAGGGGATGGGCGGCGACTTCGATCTCGAGGAGATGCTGAAGGCCATCGCCGAGGGCATGGAGGGCATGCAGGGCGAGATGGATCTGTCGGAGCTCGCCAAGGCGCTGCTGACCCAGGACCTGAACGCTCTCGAGAAGATGATCCGGGAGGCCGCCGAGGCCGCCGGCACCGAGCGCATCGAGAACATGCTGCAGCTCGGCTTCTTCACGCGCCGCACCATGGAACAGCTCGACGCCGATGGCGCCGGCGACCAGATGCGCGACCTCGCCCAGGAACTACGCGACGCGGGCCTCTCCGACGCCCAGGTCGATCAACTCATGGAGCTCGTCGACAAGCTGATGGAAGCGCTGCGCCAGAGCGTGCGGAACTTCACCGAACGCGAGCTCCAGCAGCGCAACTTCGACTACATGGAGAAGTTCCGCCGCGAGAGCCTGCTCGAGAAGAGCTTCTACAACCTGACCGAGGACGAGATCAAGAAGATGCGCGAGGTGGTCAACCGCCTGGCCCAGCGCATCAAGAACGTGCTTTCGATCCGGAAGCGCCGGCTCAAGCGCGGCAAGCTCGATCTCCGGACGATGCTGCGCCGCAACGCCGGCCACGGTGGCGTGCCCTTCGAGTTGATCTTCCGGGAGCGCAGGAAGGACCGGCCGAAGCTCGTGATCCTGTGCGACGTGTCGTCCTCGGTGGCGAACGTGTCACGTTTCATGATGCAGTTCACCTACTCGCTGCAGGAATGCTTCACGAAGATCCGCTGCTACGTCTTCGTCTCCGAGCTGGGCGAAGTGACGCCCATCTTCAAGGAGATGGACATCAGCGATGCCATCGAGAAGGCCCTCGACGGCGGCGACGTCATCAACGTCTACACCCGCTCGAACTTCGGCCACGCCTTCCACATGTTCTGGCAGAACTGGCTCTCGGCCATCGACAACAAGACCACGGTCCTGATCCTGGGCGACGCGCGCAACAACTACAACGACCCGCGCGCCTGGTGCCTGCGCGACATCCACAAGAAGGCCAAGAACGTCGTCTGGCTGAACCCCGAGAGCCCGAGTGCCTGGGGCTTCGGCGATTCGGTGATGGACAAGTACCTGCCCTACGTCGACGCCGCCGAGGAGTGCCGCAACCTGAAGCAACTCTCCAAGGTGATCGACCGGCTGATTCTCTAGTCGCCTTCGAGGCTAGGACGCGGCCGAGCCTGCGTCGTCCTCGCGCCCCACCAACGACCCCGATCCGGACGTCGCGCGTTCGGAACGATCCGGGATCGACGCTGTGGCCAGTCCGATCTGGGGCTGGAAAGAGAGAAGCCCCGCCCGGGAGGACCGGACGGGGCTTCTATTCAGGGCGGAGGGCGGCGGATAGATGATGGGGGGTGAGAGGTTTGGCAATTCGGGTAGAAGTGCCATATCCACCGCACCTCCATAAACCCATGGATTCGGTGCGTGACCGCAGTATGTGCCCTCAGGGGTGTGCTTGTCAAACCCCTTTTCACCCAGCGTTCGGAAGTGGGTTAATCCAGCAAAACTGGCCGGTTGACGTGCAGGAACTCATGCAGACGATGCGAACGCTTGAGAAAGAAATCCCCAGCGCCCGTGAATCGCCGTTCTCGTCCTCTTCCGTTAGCCTGCCGGCGATGGGCCCGCGCTACGCCTTACGAACCTACGGCTGCCAGATGAACGTCCACGATTCGGAGAAGGTGGCCAACCTGCTCCACCACGCGGGCTTCCGGCCGGCCGAGCATGAGCAGGATGCCGAGGTCCTGCTCATCAACACCTGTTCGATTCGGGAGAAGGCCGAGAACCGGCTCTACAGCGATCTCGGCGCACTCCGGGAATGGAAGGCGGCGGGGCCAGGCCGCGTGCTCGGCGTTGGCGGATGCGTCGCCCAGCAGGAAGGCGACAGCGTACTGCGGCGCTTCCGGCATCTGGACTTCGTCTTCGGCACCCACAATCTGAGGCTGGTGCCCGCCATGGTCGAGGCCGCCCGCAGCGGGCAGCGCCAGTCTCGAACCGAGGAGAGTCGCTCCCTAGAGCGCTTCGATCTCCCCGAGCGACATGCCGCCTTCGAGGGTTCCCGCCCGGGCCAGTCCTTCCTGACGGTGATGGAGGGTTGCGACATGTTCTGCACCTTCTGCATCGTGCCCCGTACCCGGGGTCGTGAGATCAGTCGGCCGGCTGCGGGCATCCTTGCGGAGGCCCAGGATCTGGTGGGGCGGGGCGTGGTCGAGCTGAAGCTGCTCGGCCAGACCGTGAATGCCTATGGGCGCCACGACCTGCGGCGCGGCAAGACGGCCGAGGCCGGCACGCTGGCGTTCGGCGAGTTGCTGACGCGCCTCGCCGAGATCCCCGAGATCCGGCGACTCCGCTACACCAGCCCCCATCCGCTCTTCTTCGATGAAGCCCTGGTCCGCGCCCACGCCGAGATCCCGGAGGTGTGCCCACATGTCCACCTGCCGCTCCAGGCCGGCTCCGACCGCACGCTCGAGCGGATGCACCGGCGTTACACGGTGGCCGAGTATCTCGGCATCGTGGAGCGCCTGCGCGCGGCGCGCCCGGACATCGCGTTGACGACGGACGTGATCGTCGGCTTTCCCGGTGAGACCCGGGCCGAGTTCGAGGAAACCCTGGCCGTGGTCGGCGAGGTGGCCTTCGTCGACGCCTACTCGTTCAAGTACTCGCCGAGGCCCGAGACCGCGGCGGCAGCGATGGACGGCGCTCTCGACCCGGTCGAGGCCCAGGAGCGCCTGGCGGAGCTTCAGGCCCTCCAGCACGACCTCACCCTGGCCGCCAACCGTGCCAGGGTGGGAGAGCGCACCGAGGTCCTGGTGGAGGGCCAGAGCGCCCGCGGTGAGCGCCAGCAGAGGGGTCGGGATCCCTATCACCGCGTCGTGAACTTCTCGGTTCCGGAGCCGGAAGAGGCCCCGCCGACCGGCAGCTTCGTCAGCGTCGAGCTGGTGGAGGCTACCCCCCACAGTCTGATCGGAGAGCGTCCGAAAGACCGTCCGGAACTGAAGGATCCGCTCCGTTTGGTCGATGGTAGGGAGCCGGCGTCATCCATGGCGTAGGCTTTAGGGGCTGCACCGCTCGGTGGAGCCCAGGGGGGAAGCGTGAGCCAGGCCCGGATTCTCGCGGTCGATGACCAGCTGTACTTCCGGGTATTCCTGGAAGACCTGCTGCGCGAGTCCGGCTTCGAGGTCGAAACGGCCGGTGGTGGCGAAGAGGCGCTCGCGCTGCTCGAAACCACCGTCTTCGACGTGGTGCTCACGGACCTGGTGATGCCCGGCATGGACGGCAGCGAGCTGGTCCAGCGCATCAAGGAAGGCTGGCCCAACCAGGAGATCGTCGTCGTCACCAGCATCGGTGACGTGAAGACGGCCGTCGACGCGATGAAGCTGGGCGCGACCGACTACCTGCTGAAGCCGCTCGACAAGGCCGCGCTGCTCCGATCCCTCGGCGGCATCCTCAAACAGAAGCAGATCCGTGACGAGCATCGGCAGCTGGTGGCCGAGAATCTCGAGTATCTCTCGGTCTTCAGTCAGTACGAGCGTGCCCTCGGCATGTTCTCGACCCTCGATCTCGAGGCGCTGGCCGATCGCCTGGTCGAGACGTTCTGTCTCGAGACCAACGCCCACGGTGGTGTCGTCTGGCTGACGCGCCCCGGCGAACGCAACCGCCTGCGCCTGGCCGGCGTGGGTGGCCTGGTTCGGGTCGAAGACGAGGAAGCCGAAATCGGCCTCGAGGACCTACCGGATGAAATCCGCGTTCTCGGCGACGAGGGCCAGGGCGCCCTGATCGTGGGCAAGGGGTCCGAGGGGCCGACGAGCATGTATGTGCCGTTCCGAGCCGAAGGGCCGCTGCTCGGTGTGCTGCGGCTGACGGACAAGATCAACGGCGGCCCGTTCGGTTCCGAGGATCTCGAGCTCGCCGATCGTCTCGCCCCGTTCGGCGCCCGCGCGGTTGGGAACGCGCTGGCCTTCCGCACGCTCGAGCGTCGTTCGTTTCGCGATGCCACGACCCAGGCCTACTCGCGGGCCTACTTCGAAGACGTCGTCGAGAACGAGATCCAGAAGGCCCAGCGCTTCGGTCGCACCTTCTCGTTGGTTCGGATGGAACTCGATCACCCGAGCGAGCTTCGCGAGCGGGTCGCACCGTCGGAGGTTGCGCGCCTGCTCGAAGGGCTGGCCGGCGAGTTGACCGGAGCTCTGCGGAGTACCGATCTGCTCGCGGTCGAGGGGGACGCGAGCTTCTGTGCGCTGCTGCCCGAATCCGAAGCGATCGGCTCGATCGTGGCCAAGCGTCGGCTCCGCTCGGCCTTGGAGCGAAGCGCTGCCCTCGAGGCCATCGATCCCGCGGATCGGCCCACGATCCTGGCAGCGACGGCGAGTTTCCCCTTCGATGGCAGCGACCTCTCCTCGCTCGGCGCCTGTCTCGATGACCGGATCGACGAGGACCGTGCCAGCTGGGTGCGCGCCTTCGAACTCGAGAAGGCGCCGTTCCGAGATCTGGTCGATACCTTGCTAGGCGATGGCGCGATGGGTCGGCCGGAGACTGCCGAGCAGATGACGCGCTTCCTGATTTCGGAGGTCCGCCGACGACCCCATGAACGAGGCCTGCTCTACGTGGCGCCTGGCGCCAGCTTGATGGCACCTCTACGCGACGGCCTCGCGGAACTGCGCGATACCGGCATCCAGACCGAGATCGTGTTGATCGCCGAGCGACGTGGCGATCTTCAGCCCGCCGTGCCCGTGACCTGGGTATCCCCGATGCGGACCGGAACGGACTGTCCGTTCGTGATCTACTACGGCGAGGGGCCGCCCTATGCGCTCTTGCGGGAGGCCGGGAGCGATTCGAACGTCGCCCTCTATCACACGTCCGACCCGATCGTGGTCGAGCAACTGGCCTTCCAGCTGAGCCGCGACCTGGGGATTCCGATCGGTGAGTAACTCGATTCTGATCGCCGATAGCAACGAGGCTCGGGGCCGGCGGCTTGCCGAGGCCCTGTCCCAGCGGGGCCTGCAACCGACCCGGGTCGAATCCGGATCCGTGGGCCTGGAAATGGCCCTCGCTGAAGTGCCGGAGCTGATCGTGGCAACGGCCGATCTGGCCCTGATCGACGCCTACCGCCTGGCCGAGATCCTGCGCGCAAATCCGCGCACCCAGCACGTGCGTTTCATCCTCTTCGGTCGAGACACCATGGGTGGGCTGACCGCGGGCCTGTTCGACGACGTGCTGGCACCGAATATCCACGAGCAAGAGGTCGCCCGGCGCGTCGAAGCGCTGCTGGCGCACCGGGCGCGGATCGATGCCGTCGGTCGCGAGACCTCGACCGACCACGAAGTCGAGGGCCAACTGTCGCAGATTCCGTTGACGGATCTGCTCCAGGTCTTCCATATGAATCGCCGCACCGGCGAACTCGAACTGGTTCGCGGCGAACCCGGGCGGCGCCGCGAGCGCGGCCAGGTCCTGCTGCGTGATGGCAACGTCATCCAGGCTCAGGCTGGCCCGCGGGTTCAGGGAGAGAAGGCGCTCTATCGCCTGCTTTCCTGGCGCAACGGCAGCTTCGCCTTTGCGCCGACGCGGGTGACGGCTGCGGCGCGCATCCTGACGCCGACGCGCGCACTGATTCTCGAGGGCGTCCGTCAGCTCGACGAATGGGAAAGCATGCGGGGCAGTCTGCCGCCGCTCGGCGCCGGCGTGGCCCTCGCCGTGCCCAAGGCCGAGCTGCCGAACGCGGTCCATCCGGTTACCCAGGAGGTGCTGCTCCTGCTCGAGATCTATGAGCGAGTGGGAGAGATCGTCGATCACTGTGGCTACCCGGACTATCAAGTCCTGCGGACGCTTCAGGCCCTCGACGAGCGCGGTCTGATCACACTCCGGCGCGAGGCGGAACGGGCGGAGATCGACCGGGGCGCCTTGTTCGATGCAGGACAGCTCAGGCAGCTCCGCGACTGGGTCGAGGAGGGGCGTCCGCGAGGCGTCGAGCCGCCAGCCGCCAAGTTGCTGCTGGCTTCGCCGGATCCGTCGGCGACGCGTGACTTCATGCAGCTGCTCTCCGGCTTGCCCGGCATGGAGATCGGAAGCGATGGCCCGGTGAAATCGAACGACATCGTCGAGTTGGGACACCTCGAAGCCGGTGAGGGCCTCGGCATCGATTGGATTCACCTGCCCACGGACCCGGCCTTCGCGCCGGCCTGGCCGGTCATGGCCCACGGCGCCCTGGGCACGCTGCTGTTGCTCTCGCAGCCCGCGGCAGAGGCCGAGGCGGCCCTTCGGCCCCTCCTGCAGCGCCTGGCCCATCTGCCCGAGGCCCGGATCTTCCATGTCCTGTTGCTGCGCAAGGGCGAACGCGTCCAAGCCGAGGAAGTGCACGAGAAGTTCTCGCTGCTCGATTCTTCGTCACTGTTTCTACTCCAGATCGAAAGTGGTCGAGACCCCGTCTCGCTGCTGAAGACGATGCTGGGCCGGGTCCTACCTTGAATCCCACCGAGCTGAAGCAATTCCCGCAGTTCCGCGATCTCTCTGCGGAAGAACTCGAGCTGCTGGTACCCCTGTTCGAAGAGAAGGCGTACGCCAAGGGTCGCCGAATCCTGCAAGAGGGCGGGGATGCCGAAGGCCTGCTGCTGCTCTCCCAGGGCTCCCTCTCGACGCGAACCGAGGCTGGCCATGAGGGCGAGCTGTTGGCGCCGGCCGCTCTCGGCAGCGCCGCGCTGGTGGCCCTCGGCACGCGCGCGATGACCGCGGTGGCCAAGGACGACTGCACCGTGCACCTGCTGACTCGAACAGCGTTTCATCGCTTTGCCGATGATGCGCCGCGTGCCGCTGTGCGGGTCCTCGAGGCCGTCGTCGCCGATCTGGCGACCCTGCTGCGAGACGGGCTCGACGAGGTCGGATGAATCGGCCTCGCCGCTGGCGTCACGACCGCGCCGCGGTTGATGGACGGACCCCGGACAACTAGACTCTGCTGCCAACTCGGGACAGGCACAGCGCCAGCTTGGCGCTATCAGCCGCCCTCAACGTCGTGAAAGCGACCATGAGTTGGAGCCTCGTAACGATGAACGAAAGCCGAGTTCGCGAGGCGCTGACGTTCGACGACGTCCTCCTCGTCCCCGCTGCATCCGAAGTCCTGCCGCGGGACGTGGATGTCTCGACGCAGCTGACGCCCGAGATCGCCTTGCAGATGCCGCTGATCTCGGCGGCCATGGACACGGTCACCGAACATGAGGCCGCGATCTGCATGGCCCAGAACGGGGGCATCGGCATCGTCCATCGGAACCTGCCGATCGATGGGCAGGCGGCCGAGGTCGACAAGGTCAAGCGGTCCGAGTCGGGCATGATCGTCGACCCGATCACGATGGCGCCGGAGCAACGCATCCAGGATGCCCTCGACGTCATGGCGCGCTACCGGATCTCCGGAGTGCCGATCACGCGAGACGGCAAGGCGGTGGGCATCCTCACGAATCGCGATCTGCGCTTCGTCAAGGATCCCTCCCAGGCCATCGACACGATGATGACCCACGAGAATCTCGTGACGGTGCCGCCGGGTACCACGATGGAGCGCGCCAAGGAATTGCTCCACGAGCATCGCATCGAGAAGCTGTTGGTCGTGGATGCCAGCGGCGACCTTCGCGGACTCATCACGATCAAGGACATCGAGAAGAGCGAGCGCTTCCCGAACGCGACGAAGGACGACCAGGGTCGCTTGCGCTGCGGCGCTGCCGTCGGTGCGGGACCGGACACCGAAGAGCGCGTGCAAGCGTTGGTGGATGCCGGGGTCGACGTCGTCGTGGTCGACACGGCGCACGGCCATTCCTCTGGTGTGCTCGAGACCGTGGCGGCGTTGCGTCGCGAGTTCCGGGACCTGCCGATCATCGGTGGCAACGTCGCCACCGGCGAGGGTGCGGAAGCCCTGATCAAGGCGGGCGTTTCCGGCGTCAAGGTCGGCGTCGGGCCGGGCTCGATCTGCACCACCCGTGTGGTGGCCGGCGTCGGTGTCCCGCAGCTGACCGCGATCATGGACGCGGCCGAGACCGCGGCCGGCTTCGGCGTGCCGACCATCGCCGATGGCGGCGTGAAGTTCTCTGGCGACGTAGTGAAGGCGTTGGCCGCCGGTGCCCACGTGGTGATGATCGGCTCGCTGTTTGCGGGAACCGATGAGACCCCGGGCGAGGTGATCCTGCTCCAGGGCCGCTCCTACAAGGTCTACCGTGGAATGGGTTCCCTCGGCGCGATGGCGGACGGGTCGAGCGATCGTTACTTCCAGGGCCACGTCAGCGAGCGTGAGAAACTCGTGCCCGAAGGGATCGAAGGGCGCGTTCCGTATCGGGGCAGCCTCTCGAGTTCCGTGCACCAGTTGCTCGGCGGTCTGCGATCCGGAATGGGCTACTGCGGCGCGCCCACCCTGGCGGAACTCCGAGCCAGTGCCAACTTCGTGCGAATCTCCGGCGCCGGCCTCCAGGAGAGTCACGTGCACGATGTCATCATCACCCAGGAGGCGCCCAACTACCGGCTCGAATAACGTCGAAGCCGCTCGCCTCCACCCCTGCTCCTGTCCCTCCACCGGGCCGCCTCCTCGACCCCCCAATGGCTTCGCACATGATGGTACGAAGCCGAGCAACCACGTTGACCGACGCGCATCGCGACCGGATCCTGATCCTGGACTTTGGATCGCAGTACACCCAACTGATCGCTCGGCGCATTCGCGAGCATCAGGTCTACTGCGAGATCCATCCCCCGACATTGAGTGTCGAAGAGGTTCTCGCCTGGCGGCCTGCCGGCTTGATTCTCTCCGGTGGCCCAGCGAGCGTGCTCGATGCGGATTCGCCGACCATGGATCCTGCGATTCATGAACTCGGTCTACCGACACTGGGCATTTGTTATGGGCTCCAACTGATGGCGCTGCAGCTGGGGGGCCTGGTCGAGAAGGCGAACGACCACGAGTACGGCCGTGCCCAGTTGAAGGTCGAACGAACGCACCCGCTCTTCGCGGGCCTCGAAGCCGGCGAACGTCAGGTCTGGATGAGTCACGGGGATCGCGTGCTGCGGCTGCCCGAGGGCTTCGACGCCATCGCGACCAGTGATGGCTCGCCGTTCGCGGCCGCCGCCCATCGCGAACTTCCGATGATGGGCATCCAGTTCCATCCCGAGGTCGTCCACACCGAAGGCGGTAGCCAGCTACTGGAAAACTTCGCGAAGGGGATCTGCGGCTGCTCCGGCAGCTGGACGGTCGAAGCGTTCGTCGAGGAGGCCGTCGAGGCGGTGCGCGGCCAGGTCGGAGACAGCGGCGCTGTCGTCTGTGGCCTCTCTGGGGGGGTGGATTCCTCGGTCGCCGCAGCGCTGGTCCATCGCGCGATCGGCGATCGACTGACTTGCATCTTCGTCGATCACGGTTTGTTGCGGAAGAACGAAAGAGCCGAAGTCGAAGCCGCGTTCGCCGGTAGCCTGGGCATTCCCCTCGTCACCGTCGAAGCGAGCAAGCGGTTCCTGCAGGCGCTGGAGGGCGTGACCGACCCCGAGGAGAAGCGACGCATCATCGGCCATCTCTTCATCGAGATCTTCGACGAAGAAGCGGAGCGGATCGGCGGCGCAGATTATCTGGTGCAGGGCACGCTCTATCCCGACGTGATCGAGAGCGTCTCGGTGCGTGGGCCCTCGGCGACCATCAAGACGCACCACAACGTGGGCGGTCTTCCCGAACACATGAAGCTCGATCTGGTCGAGCCGCTCCGCGAACTCTTCAAGGACGAGGTGCGCGAGGCGGGCCGCCTGGCCGGGGTTCCCGAGACCATCGTGGGGCGCCACCCGTTCCCGGGGCCCGGCCTCGGGATTCGCATCATCGGGGAGGTGACGCGAGAGCGCTGCGACCTGCTTCGCGAAGCCGACGCGATCCTGATCGAAGAGATCCGCAATGCCGGACTCTACGACGAGATCTGGCAGGCCTTCGCCGTCTTCCTGCCGATCCAGAGCGTGGGCGTCATGGGCGACGCGCGGACCTACGACGATTGCATCGCGTTGCGCTGCGTCTCCTCGGTCGATGCCATGACCGCGGACTGGTCGCGGATTCCGCACGAGGTGCTGGCCCACATTTCCAGCCGAATCACCAACGAAGTCGCCGGGATCAATCGCGTCGTCTACGACGTTTCGTCCAAGCCGCCTGCCACGATCGAGTGGGAGTAGGCGCGGCGTGGCCAACGTTCCCTTCACGCATCTGCATCTCCATACCCAGTACTCGCTCCTGGACGGTGCCATCAAGCACAATCCGCTGTTCGAGCGGGTAAAGGCGCTCGGCCAGGAATCGATCGCGATGACCGACCACGGCAACCTGTTCGGTGCCGTCGAATTCTACGAGAAGGCCCGCGCCAACGGGATCAAACCGATCATCGGTTGTGAGACCTACATCGCCGGCGGTTCCCGCTTCGACAAGGAGCGCCGCGAGCGCGACAGCTCCGGCCACGACGCCATCAGCCATCAGCTGCTGCTCGCGATGAACGAGACCGGCTACCGGAACCTGATGACGCTGGTTTCGCGGGCCTACCTCGAGGGCTTCTACTACAAGCCGCGCATCGATCTCGAACTGCTCGCCAAGCACAGCGAGGGGCTCATCACGACGTCGGGTTGCCTCTCTTCGATGGTGTGTCGGCGCATCATGGGCGGCGAAGTGAACGCCGCCTGGCAACTGGTCGAGGAGATGTCCGAGATCTTCAAGGACCGGTATTACCTCGAGCTGCAGCGTCACGGCATTCCGGATCAGGATCACGTGAACGCCGAGTTGATCAAGATGTCGTCGGACCTCCGGCTGCCGCTTCTGGCGACCAACGACGCCCACTACCTCGAGCAGGATGATCACGAGCACCACGACGCGTTGCTCTGCATCGGCACGGCCTCGAATATCGATGAACCGAAGCGCCTTCGCTTCGATGGCCAGGGCTTCTTCGTGAAGAGCGGCGAGGAGATGCTCGAGGTCTTCCACGATCATCCCGAGGCCGTGCACAACTCGATGGAGATCGCGGAGCGCTGCGAGATCGAGTTCGACATGGACACCTATCACATGCCGGAGTTCCAGGTTCCGGCGGGGAAGACGCGCGAGCAGGTCGTCGAGGAGGATGCCTGGCGCGGTTTGCGGGAACGCCTCGGCATGGAGGCGGATCAGCCGTTCGAGGGCAAGCTCTCCGATTACGTGCCACGCATGGAGCACGAACTCGGTGTCATCAATCAGATGGGGTTCGCCGGCTACTTCCTGATCGTGGCCGACTTCATCAGTTATGCGAAGAAGAACGGCATCCCGGTCGGGCCTGGCCGCGGTAGTTCGGCCGGCAGCCTCGCGGCCTACGGGCTCGGAATCACCGGCGTGGACCCGATCGAGTACGACATCATCTTCGAGCGCTTCCTGAACCCCGAGCGCATTTCGATGCCGGACATCGATGTCGATTTCTGTATGCGCGGCCGCGACGAAGTGATCCGGTATGTCTCCAACAAGTACGACGAGCCCGGTCGTGGCGACGACGGCCGACGCGTCTCCCAGATCATCACGTTTGGAACCCTGCAGGCCCGCGCGGCGATTCGCGATGTCGGGCGCGTGATGGGCATGCCCTTCGGCGACGTCGACCGGATCGCCAAGCTGATCCCCGAGACCCTGGGCATCACGCTCGCGGACGCGCTCGATCAGAGCCCGGACCTGCGTGCGCGTGCGGAGAACGACGGCCAGGTCGCGAAGCTGATGAGCACGGCGAGAAAGCTCGAGGGTCTGACACGCCATGCCTCCACCCATGCCGCCGGGGTCGTGATCGGCACCCGACCGCTGATCGAGATGGTCCCGCTCTATCGCGATGCCAAGTCCGGTGACGTGATGACCCAGTTCGACATGCGCTGCGTCGAGAAGATCGGGCTGATCAAGTTCGACTTCCTCGGCCTGCGCACGCTGACGATCATTGCGGACGCGGAGAAGCACATCCGCGCGGCGGGTTTCGAAGGTTTCAGCGCAGAAGAGATCCCCCTCGACGACGAACGCAGCTACGAGTTGTTATGCCGCGGAGATACCGAAGGCGTCTTCCAGATGGAATCCTCCGGCATGACCGACCTCGTGATGAAGCTGAAGCCGCGGACCTTCAAGGAAGTGATCCCGCTGATCGCGCTCTACCGGCCGGGGCCGCTCGGCGCCGGCATGGTCGACGACTACGTCTCGCGAAAGCACGGGATCACCAAGGTCGAGTACCTGGTCCCCGAACTCGCGGAATTGCTCGAAGAGACGCTGGGCGTGATCGTCTATCAGGATCAGGTGCTCCAGATCGCCAACCGGCTTGCGGGCTACACGCTCGGCGAGGCGGATCTGCTGCGGCGCGCGATGGGCAAGAAGAAGGCCGAAGAGATGGCCAAGCACCGCGACAAGTTCGTGGGCGGTTGCGAGGCGAACGCAATCGACGGCAAGAAGGCGGGGACGCTTTTCGACCAGATCGTCGAGTTCGCGGGCTACGGCTTCCCGAAGGCACACTCGACGGCCTACGCGTTCATCACCTATCAAACGGCTTATCTGAAGGCGAACCATCCGCGAGAGTTCCTGGCCGCGGTGCTTTCGATCGAAGCGAGCAACCACGACAAGCTCTCGCGTTACATCGCCCACTCGAAAGAGCGCAAGATCGACGTGCTCCCGCCGGACGTGAACGAGTCGCAGCGCGAATTTACGCCAGTGGCCGAAGGAATCCGCTTCGGATTGTCCGGCGTCAAGAACGTGGGCGAGGGCGCCATCGACGCGATACTCGAGACCCGGGCCGAAGAGGGCGAGTTCAAGAGCCTCTATGACTTCGCGCGCCGCGTGAACGCCCGCAAGGCGAATCGCCGAGTCGTCGAGGCCATGGTCAAGTGTGGCGCGTTCGACTCCTTCCATCCGAACCGGGCGACTTTGTGGGGTGCGCTCGATGTCGCGCTCGAGTCCGGGGCCGCCTCACAACGCGACAAGGAAATCGGGCAGGAGAGCCTGTTCGGCGACATGACCGGGGGCGGCGTCGACGATCTCGAGCTGCCGGATGCGCCGCCGTGGACCGATTCGGAGCGGCTCGGGTATGAAAAGGACGTGCTCGGCTTCTACGTCACCGGCCACCCGTTGGAAGCGCATCTGGCCACCATGGCGCGGGTGACCGACGTCACCGCGGCGACGGCGACGCAGAAGGTCGGGCGAGAAGTCCGCGCGGCCGGTCTGATCACCCAGGTTCGCGAGACCCGAACCCGCCGCGGACAGAGCATGGGGTTCGGCACCCTCGAAGATCTGGAAGGGAGCTTCGAGCTCGTGATCTTCGCCGAGCCCTACGCGAACCACCGGGAGCTGTTGAAGAAGGCGCTCGCATCGGGCACCGAGGCCGACCAGCCCACGATCCCCGTGGTCGTGAGTGGCACACTCGAATCGGAGGATCCGCCCAAGATCCTGGTGCGGGATCTCTTCGAGCTCGCCGAGGCCAAGGAACGCCTCGCAGCCGAGGTTCACGTGCGGGTGACATCGGAAGAGGCGAGTCGCGACCGGTTGCTCGCGCTGAAGACGGTCCTGGCGGAGCACGCGGGGGATTGCGCCGTGATCCTCCACCTCGTCATCCCGGGCGAGAGCGAGACGCTGATGGCGCTACCCGATGCGCGCGGCGTCGAACCGGGCGAACCCCTGGTACGGGAAATCAATGCGCTCTTCGGGCGGCCGGTGGCCGACGTGATTCTCTGATGTCGCTCTCGTGCGAATCCAGCCGGGCCGCCGCCAGACTCGGTCTGGCGCTGTGGCTCCTCTCCGGCATGGCCAGTGCGGCGGCCTGGGCCGCCAGTGTGCCGAGCTCGACGGCGGTCGAAGTCGAAGCCGCGGTCGCCGCCGGCGCCGATGCGCTGCCGGGTGCGCCGGCCCGTGAGCGGGTCGTCGCCCGCGCGCTCGAAATGGCCGTCGCGGAGGTCGCCGGCCGCTATCTGACGGACCCTTCGGAGCTGGAACCGCTGGCCCGGATCGGTGGAACGCCCCGCGATTTCGTGCTCCGCTACCGGGTCATGGAGCGCATCGGCGAGCGGGACACGCTGATCCTGCTGGATCAGGCGCCGCCGCCGGCCCGCGAATACGCGGCTCGAATCCAGGTCCACGTGGATACGCCCCGACTCACCAACGCACTCGCCGCAGTGGGCCTCTGGCAGCAGGACGTGGCCGATGGTGGTACTCGGAGCTACTGGATCGAAGCGCCGCTCCAATGGTCGAGCTGGGTCCGCTTTCGGCGCGCGCTGCTGATGGCTGGCGCCGAGCGGGTGGTTCCGAGCGAGATCTCCGATGCCGGCATGCAGATCTCGGTGGACGGCGGACGCGGTGCACCAGCGTCCATCCTGGCTCGGGTGGTGGCGGATCCCCCGGAGGGGATGGAAGTCGAGCTGCTGGTGCGAGGGGATGCACCCCGCGTGCGGCTCCACCTGCTCGAGCCCGAGAGCCCGGCGCAGGACCCTCTCGATTGACATTTTTAGCCAAATCGATATAGATTCCGGGCCGTTAGGGCTGTCAGGAACGCATTCGCGGTCTGGCTGCTGGGCGGACACGTAGCTCAGTTGGTTAGAGCGCCGCCTTGACATGGCGGAGGTCGGCGGTTCGAGTCCGCCCGTGTCTACCAGTTTCTCTTCAAGTCCCAGGTCCCGTGCAACGGGACGTCTCTCTCCGGAATCCAGCGAGCGCCACCGAACCCATGGACTCAAGCTCTCTCAACCTCTCATGAGCACGATCGAAGTCGGACTTCCCGACGGTCGAACGCTAGAGGTGACGACGGGCATCACGGTGCTCGAAGTGGCCGAGCAGATTGGCGCTGGCCTCGCGCGCGCCGCGTTGGCCGGACGTATCGCCGGTTCGTTGGTCGACCTGCGCCAACCGCTCGCGGAATCCTGTGCGCTCGAGATCGTGACGACACGAGATCCGGAAGGCGGCGATGTGATTCGCCACTCCGCCGAGCACGTGATGGCCGACGCGGTCAAGCGCTTGTTCCCCGACGCCCAGGTCGACGCCGGCCGCAGCGACCACTCCGAGAAGTTCCAGTACGACTTCCGGACTGCCAATCCATTCAGCCCCGATGATCTCGAAGCGATCGAAGCGGAGATGAAGAAGATCCTCAAGGAGAAGTCCGACTTCAGCCGTGAAGTCGTCAGCCGTGAGGAAGCCCGACAGATCTTCGCCGAGCTCGGTGAGCAGCTGAAGGTCGAACGCCTGGCCGATATCCCCGACGGCGTCGAGATCACGCTCTTCCGTCACGGCCAGTTCGTCGATCTCTGCCGCGGCCCGCACGTTCGCAACGTCAAGCAGATCGGTGCCATGAAGTTGCTCGAAGCCGCCGGCGCCTACCTTCGGGGCGACGAGTCCAACGAGATGCTCCAACGCATCTACGGCACGGCCTTCGCCAGCAAGGATGAGCTGAAAGCGCACCTCGAACGCATCGAAGAGGCGAAGACGCGCGACCATCGCGTGATCGGCAAGCAGCTCGGGCTCTTCTTCCTCTCCGCGGAAACGGTGGGATCGGGGCTCGCGATGTGGTTGCCCAAGGGCGCGGTGTTGCGCCGCGAGCTCGGCACGTTCCTCGAGGAGCAACTGGCAAAGCGGGGCTACCAACCCGTGATCACGCCGCACATCGGACGCGTCGAGCTCTACGAAACGAGTGGTCACTACCCGTACTACGCCGACTCGCAGTACCCACCGGTGAGCGTCGGCGACGGGGAAGAGCAGTACCTGCTCAAGCCCATGAACTGCCCGCATCATATCCAGATCTACGCGCACGAGAAGCGCAGCTACCGCGATCTGCCGTTGCGTCTGGCGGAGTTTGGGACCTGCTATCGGTACGAGAAGTCCGGCGAGTTGAACGGCCTCACGCGCGTTCGCGCGCTCACCGTGGACGACGCGCACATCTTCTGCACGCCCGAGCACGTGGAGGCGGAGTTCACCTCGGTGCTCGAGTTCGTCCAGTTCGTGCTCTCGACCTTCGCGTTCGAGGACGTGAGGATCAGCTTGAGCGCGCGAGACCCTGACGACGACAAGTACGCGGGCGATCCTGCGCTCTGGGACCAAGCCGAAGCGACGCTGGCGCGCGTTCTCGACAACCTTGGGCTCGACTACGTGCACGAGGTGGGCGAGGCCGCCTTCTACGGTCCCAAGGTCGATTTCCACGTCACCGATGTGATCGGGCGCGCCTGGCAGCTGGGGACGGCTCAACTCGACTACGTGTTGCCCGAGCGCTTCGGGCTCGAATACACCGGTGCAGATGGCCAACTCCATCGGCCAGTCATGATCCACCGCGCGCCCTTCGGCTCGTTCGAGCGCTTCATCGGCATCCTGATCGAGCACTTCGCCGGTGACTTTCCACTGTGGCTCGCGCCCGTTCAGGTTGCGATCCTTCCCATCACGGACCGTCATCACGATTACGCGGCCAAAGTCGCCGGTGCACTGCTGGCGGCGGGTCTGCGCGCTTTCGTCGATGACCGTTCCGAGAAGCTGAACTACAAGATTCGAGAGGCCGAACTCCAGAAGATTCCGATCATGTGCGTGGTCGGCGATCAGGAAGAAGAGGCCGGAACCGTCTCACCCCGCGTTCGGCGCGCGGGTGAGCACAGGGCCGAGGCGCTGGCGGTGGACGCTTTCGTCGAGGACCTGACCGGGCGAGTAGCCCGAAGGGAAGTATGAGAGGACGAGGAGACCCGAGAGTCCAGGACAAGGACACCACGCGGATCAACGAACGCGTTCGTGCCCGAGAGGTCCGGTTGATCGACGAGAACGGCGAACAGCTGGGCGAGATGACTTCCGAAGCGGCCCGGGTGCTGGCAGAAGAGCGAGGCTACGACCTCGTCGAGGTGGCGCCGAATTCGCGGCCGCCAGTCTGCCGGATCATGGACTACGGCAAGTACAAGTACGAGCTGAAGAAGAAGGCAGCGGCGAGCAAGGCCGCAGGCAAGGGCCGCGCTGCCGTGATGAAGGAAGTGAAGATGCGTCCGAACACGGACGAACACGACCTTCAGTTCAAGCTCAAGAACGCGCGCAAATTCCTGATGGACGGGGACAAGGTCAAGGTGACCGTGATGTTCCGTGGCCGGGAGATGGCGCACCGAAGAAATGGATACGACAAGCTCCAGGAAGTCGAAGACTTGCTAGGCGAACTCATATCCGTCGAAAACCCGCCGCAGATGAACGGCCGTTTCTTGTCGATGGTGCTGGTGCCGAACCGGCCCGCGGTCGAAGCCGCCAAGAAGCGCGAGGCCGCATTGGCCCCGAAAGAAGCCGAAACCGAAGCCGAGGCGCCTGCCAAGGCACCGGCAAAGAAAGCAGCAGCCCCGGTCGAGGCTGCCGCCAAAGAAGAAGCCGAGGCGCCCGTCGAGGCGCCGGCAGGAGACTGAAATGCCGAAGATGAAGAGCCACCGCGGCGCTGCCAAGCGTTTCCGCAAGACGGGAACGGGCAAGCTGAAGTTCCAGAAGAAGAACAAGCGCCACATCCTCACCAAGATGTCGAGCAAGCGGAAGCGCCATCTGCGCGAGGACGGTGTGGTCTGCAAGTCGGACGAGAAGCGACTGCGCCAGATGGTCCCGTACATCTAGACAAGCGTTCAATCACGTCACCGGTTCGCGGCCGCAACTGCCGCGCGTCGAAGGCGAGCGAAGGAGTAGAAGATGCCGCGAGTCAAGCGCGGAGTTACCAGCCACCGAAGGCACAAGCGCATCCTGCGTCATGCCAAGGGCTATCAGGGCACCCGCCATCGTCTGTTGAAGACGGCGCGCGAAGCGGTCGAGAAGGGCTGGAAGTACGCCTATCGCGACCGCAAGCAGCGCAAGCGCCAGTTCCGTGCGCTCTGGATTGCGCGCATCAACGCCGCAGCCCGTGAGAACGGGATGTCCTACAGCAAGATGGTCCACGGGTTGATCACGGCGGGCGTCGAGGTCGATCGGAAGAATCTGGCCGACCTGGCCGTATCGGATCCCAAGGCGTTTTCCGACTTGGCCGAAGTCGCGAAGGCGAACGCGGGCTAGGCGCGCCGATGTCGGCCGCTGCCGATCTCGACGCGCTCCTGGCGGAGGCGCGAACGGTCATCCAGGATGCGGGTTCCGCCCAGGAGCTGGCAGAAGTGCGCTCCCGGTTCCTCGGCAAGAAGGGATCGGTCGCATCGGTACTGCGTGCGATCGGAACGCTCGCGCCGGAAGAACGCGGGGCCGTCGGCCAGGCCGCGAACCAGGCCAAGGCCGAGATCGAAGCCCTGGTGAAAGCGCGCAAGGGCGCGCTCGAATCGGCCGCCGAGAGCCAGAACCTCAGCGAACACCACCTCGACGTATCGCTGCCGGGCGCCGCGCCCACCCGTGGGCATCTGCATCCGATCACGCTAGTCGAGCGCGACATGTGCGAGTTCTTCAAGGGGCTCGGCTATTCGGTCGAAGACGGCCCCGAAGTCGAGAGCGACTGGAACAACTTCGGCGCACTGAATTTTCCCGAGGACCATCCGGCCCGGGATCTGCAGGACACGTTCTTCGTCGAGGGCAGCACCAACGTGCTGCGCACCCACACTTCTCCGGTCCAGATTCGTGCCATGAGCGAGCGCGAGCCGCCGTTCCGCTTCATCGTGCCCGGCCGGGTCTATCGCTACGACCTCGATCCGACCCACTACCCGATGTTCCATCAGATCGAGGGCTTCTGCGTCGGTGAGGACGTTTCGCTCGGCGACCTCAAGGGCACGCTCTACGCGTTCGCGCGCCATCTCTTCGGGGAACAGGCCGAGCTGCGTTTCCGTGCTCATTTCTTCCCGTTCACCGAACCCTCGGCCGAGATGGACGTTTCCTGGGGCGAAGGTTGGCTCGAGTGGGGCGGCTGCGGAATGATCCATCCGCGCGTACTGCTCAATTGCGGCATCGACCCGGACCGCTTCCAGGGCTTCGCCTTCGGCATGGCCCTCGATCGCGCTGCGATGATCCGCTCGGGGATCCCCAACATCCAATTGTTATTCGACGGCGATGTCCGCGTGTTGGAGCAATTCTGATGCGGATGCCGCTTGGCTGGCTCTCGGAATGGATCGATCTCCCAGAATCGCAGGATGAACTCGGTTCCCGGCTGACCTCGGCCGGCCTCGAGATCGAAGAAGTCATCGAGATGGGCGCGGACCTGTCGAGCTTCGTCGTGGGGCTCGTCGAGACGCGCGAGAAGCATCCGGACGCCGACAAGCTCTCTGTTTGCAGCGTCGATGTCGGCGGAGACGAGCCCCTCGTGATCGTGTGCGGCGCTCCGAACGTGGCTGCGGGCCAACGCGTTGCCATCGCGCGGCACGGGACGGTGATGCCAGACGGTCTCAAGATCAAGCGTTCCAAGATCCGCGGCGTGAAATCGAACGGGATGATCTGCTCGAGCCGCGAACTCGGCCTCGGCGACGAGCACGACGGCATCCTGGTGCTCGATACGGACGCGGCGCCGGGAACACCTGTTTCAAGCGTGGCCGATGCGGGCGAAACGGTTTTCGATCTCGAGGTGACACCGAACCGTGGAGACTGGGTCTCGATGCTCGGTATGGCGCGTGAGGTGCGGGCCAACTTTGGCGGCGAGCTGCGCATGCCAGGCTATCTGCCGGAAGAGGGCGATCGCGCCGCATCCGAGGACGCTCAGGTCGCGATCGAGGATCGTGAGGGCTGCTCCCGTTATGTCGCCAGGGTGGTTCGCGGTATCCAGATCGGGCCCTCACCCGACTGGCTGGTCGCGCGACTCGAGGCGGGCGGGATCCGCAGCATCAGCAACGTCGTCGACATATCGAATCTGGTGATGCTCGAGTTCGGTCAGCCGCTTCACATCTTCGATCTGGCCAAGCTGAAGGGACCAGTGCGGGTTCGACGCGCGGAAGCCGGCGAGGAGATTCGCACCCTCGACGATCAGCTCCGGAAGTTGCTCGCCGATGACATGGTGATCGCCGATGATTCCGGCGCGATCGCGATTGCCGGCGTGATGGGCGGCGTGGATAGCGAAGTCAGCGACGGCACCAGCGAAATCCTGATCGAGAGCGCACGGTTCGACCCGTCGCGGATTCGCCGAACCGCGCGGCGGCTCGGTCTCCATTCCGATGCGAGCTATCGCTTCGAGCGAGGCGTCGACCCCGACGGACAATCCCGTGCCGCGGCCCGGGCCGCCGTCCTGCTGGCCGAACTCGCCGGTGGAACCGTCTCGCGCGGAGAAGTGGAAGCGTCGGGAGAGCCGGTGCCGGTAGCGGACCCGATCGCGCTCGATCCGCTGCGGGTGAATCGGCTGCTCGGCACGAAGCTATCGACGGACGAGATCGTCTCGCTCCTTGCACGCGTCGATGTCGAGACCACGCGAAGCGGCGAGATGTTGACCGGGCAGCCGCCGCGCTACCGCGGCGATCTCCACCTTCCCGAGGACCTGATCGAAGAGGTCGCCAGGATCTACGGTTACGATGCCATCGAGCCCACACTCCCGGGCGGCGCCGTCGATGGAACGACCCAGCCTCCGCGACGGAAGACCGTACAGGCGACCAAGGACAGCCTGGTCGCATCTGGCCTGACCGAGATCATGACGGCGCCCTGGATCCCGACCAGCGAGCCGGACGCCTTGCGTCTGTCCGAGGAAGATCCACGTCGCGCCGCGGTGCGGCTCCAGAACCCGATCCACGCCGAACTGCCCGGGCTTCGTTCGCAGCTCGTGGGTTCGATCCTGCGGGTGGCCCACGGCAACCTGGCGCGCCAGGCCGACGCGCTCCGCATCTTCGAGTGCTGCCGCGTGTTCGGCGCGGGCGAGGTCGGCGCGCTGCCCGACGAACGCTTCCAGGCTGTCGCCTTGATCTCCTTGCCCCGGGACCCGGCCTTGTGGGACCGTGCTGAGATCCCTGTGTTCTTCCGCGCAAAGGGCGTCGTGGAGCGCTTGTTGAGCGATCTGGGGCATCGCTTCCAATTCCGGGGCGGCGAGGTCGAGCCGTTCTTCCACCCCGGTGCTTCCGGTGAATTCCGGGTCGGCGGCCAGGTGGTTGCCACGGTCGGCGAGTTGCATCCCGAGACCGCCCGGCGCTTCGAACTCGAGCCCAGCGTCGCGCTGGCCGTCATCGATGTCGATGCCCTGGACGCGGCCGCAGGCGGCCCGCCCCAGTACCAGGAAGTGTCGCGTCATCCGCGGGTGCTGCGCGATCTGGCGGTACTGCTCGATGCTGCGGTACCGGCCGGCGAGATCCTCGAGGCGATCCGCAAAAAGGCCGGCGGCTCCCTGCAGTCGGTCCGCGTGTTCGACCGATATGAGGGCAAGGGTGTTCCGGAGGGCAAGGTGAGCGTCGCATTTCGCCTGGTCTTCCAGCGCAGCGATCGGACCCTGACGGAACCGGAGGTGGCAAAATCCACCGATCGGGTCGTCGAACTCCTTTCGCGTCAGTTCGGGGGAGAACTCCGTTAGGGCGGCCGCTCGAGGCCGCCAACAGGGGGAGAGAGCCGTGACCAAGGCAGACATCGTCGAGCAGATCTACGAGCGCGTCGGATTCTCGAAGAAAGAGTCCGCAGAGCTGGTGGAGCGGATCTTCGACATCATCAAGGACACCCTTGCGGATGGGGAGAAGGTCAAGATCTCGGGCTTCGGCAATTTCGTCGTCCGGGAGAAGAACGCTCGCAAGGGTCGCAACCCGCAGACCGGCGAAGAGATCCGGCTGGCCGCGCGTCGCGTGCTCACCTTCAAGCCGAGCAACGTCTTGAAGGATGAGTTGAACGACGAGCTTCCGTCCGAGACACCTGAGCGCCCGCCCAGCTACTAGAGCGTTCCCGGCGTGCTACAACAAGACCGTCAGGAGGGTGCCGTGGCTGAAGATGGGACCAGTGGACGGAAGAGTGCGCGTTCCCGCGCCCGCGAAGACGTTGGCAAACGCTACTACCGGATCGGCGAAGTCAGCAAGCTCACCGGCGTGAAGCCCTACGTGCTCCGCTACTGGGAGAGCGAGTTCCGCTGGATGGCGCCGACCAAATCGCGCTCCAAGCAACGCCTCTACCGCCAGCGCGATATCGAGATCATCCAACTGATCAAGCGTCTGCTCTGGGAAGAGAAGTTCACCATCGCCGGTGCACGCCGAAAACTCTCCGAACTCGGCGTCGGCAAGGCCCTCGATACGCCCCAGCTCGAGATGGCGCTCGACGCCGATCCGCGCAGCCAGCTGCGACGCATTCGTCAGAGTCTGCAGGAGATCCGAGCGACGCTGGCCTGACAGGCGCGAGGTCGGCTCTAGCCCTGCTCTAGCCCGGACTATTCATGAGCGCGCTACGCCGCTAGCGAGGCTACGACGGCCCGAGCCAGGAGCAAGGTGCCTTCCGGGGCTGCTGCTGCGCCATTTTTTCTCACCCGGAGCCACAGACTTCCACGACATCGCGGATCAGCGAGTGAGTGGAGGCAGCCATGCGTCTCAGGAATCCCCGAATCACCCTGCCGGGCGTCAGCGCACTCGGAATCCTGCTGCTGGTCGCGCCCGCCCTGGGCCAGGCGATTGCCGATCCTTTTCCGGCGCCGATCCCCAAGAGCAGCGTCGTCGTCGAGCTCGACGTGGTTGCGAGCGGTCTCGTCGCGCCGATCGGGGCCACCCACGCCGACGACGGGTCGGATCGCTTGTTCGTCTTCGATCAGCTGGGCGAGATCTCCGTCGTCGAGGGAGGCACCCAGTCCGCCACGGCGTTCCTCGACCTTTCCAGCGAGATCGGTGCGATTCCACCTTTCAGTGAACGGGGCCTGATCGGATTGGCATTCCATCCCGATTTCGGAAATGCCGGGACCCCGGGTGCAGGACGCTTCTACACCCACCACAGCTCGCCTGGCGGTGGCACCGCTGACTTCACGGTACCGCTGAATGCGGGCGAGACATTCGATCACCAGGCGGTCATCACCGAGTGGACGATGACGGATCCCGGCGCCGCGACATTCTCCGGTAGCCGTCGGGAGATCATGCGCGTCGATCAGCCCCAGAACAATCACAATGGCGGACAGCTCGCCTTTGCGCCGGACGGAACGCTGCTCATCGGATTTGGCGATGGAGGCGCGGCCGACGACGTCGGAGCGGGCCACGGCGCGACCGGGAACGGCCAGGACCCGACGACGGTTCTCGGCAACGTCCTGCGGATCGACCCGCTCGGAACGAACTCGGCGAACGGCGCCTACGGCATCCCGGCCGACAATCCGTTCGTCGGGAGTGCCAGCGCTCTCTCCGAGATCCTGTACTCGGGCGTTCGCAATCCGTTCCGATTCAGCATCGACGTCGATCCGGCCACGAGTGACGCCACGATCTGGCTTCCCGACGTGGGGCAGGGCACGGTCGAGGAGATCAACCGTCTCTCGTTCCTCGGCGATGCCGGCGCCAACCTGGGCTGGAACCTCAAGGAGGGCAGCTTCAAGTTCGTCCCCGGCGTCGGCATCGTCGGAGATACGACCGGCCTCCCTGCCAGTCTCAGTGTCCGGCGCGATCCCGCGAACGTTGCTGAGGAACTCGATTCCATTCATCTCGGGCATGCGGAGATCGGAGACCACGACGGCGAAGCCGCCCTCGGTCTCCTCGATCGCTCGCAGACCGTTGGCGCCGCTCTCCTCCGTTCTCACATCGAAGTGTCTGCGGAGGTTCCGTCGCAATCCGTCGAGGAGATTCGGATCATCGTCTACGCACAGGATCTTGACCTTGCCGGCGCTCATTCCGGGTCTCCACCTTGCGCCGCGTCACGGGCGACGATGGATTCCCACTCGGGAAGGCGGTCCGCCACACCGAGGGATTCCAGGTAGTCCGAGTCGACAGCTCTCCCCCAGGCGAAGGGCGCACCGGACTCCGCCAGGCTCGTCTCGACGAGTGCACTCGCGACGTGCACGGCCGCCAGCTCGGAGAAGCCCGTCTGCTCGATTCTGGCTGGCCGATCATGATAGGCGGCGGTCTCGAGGATCGGGTACGGCAGCCCCCAGACACCGAGCAGGTAGGCGCCGATCGCCTCGTGGCTAACCCCGAAGATCTCGATCTCGATCTCGGACAGCGGGCGCAGCGTCTCGCCTGCCTCCTTCAATACGGTCGAGTACTGCTCGGGAAGCCGGGTCGCGAGCATCAGCATTCCGATGTCGTGAAGGACACCCGCCGTGAAGGCCAGCTCGGACGAACGCTTGTCCTCGAACATCTTTTTCGCCACGGCCCCCGTCCAGATGGAACGCATCTGCAGCGCCTCGAGGAACGCCTCCACTTCCTTGGCGCAATTCGAAGGCGGCCGGAAGACTTCGACCGAGAGTACGAGGTCTCGGATGGTGTTGAGACCCAGGAAGTTGGTGGCTCGGCCGATGTCCGCCATGTTCTGCTGCATTCCGAAGAACGCCGAATTGACCAGCTGCAACACCTTCGCTGACATAGCCACGTCCGACTCGATGATCTGGGCGATCTGCGCGAGTTCGACTTCCGGATCGGCGATCGCCTGCAGCACGGCCGTGTAGGTCGTTGGTCGCGAGGGCAGGCCACTCATCGTTCCGACCAGGGATTGGGTGCGCGAGTCGCCGAGAAGCTCCTGCAGGTCGAAGGCTCGGGTCACTACCTCTCTGAGCTGCTTGGCGTCGCACGGCTTGGACATGAACTGGTGCGCGATCGGCACGGCGCGCATGACGCCTTCCGCCTCCGCGTGGCCCGAGAGCGCGAAGCGGATCGTCCTCGGATGGTTGTCGTGGAACCAAGCGAGGAGCTCGGCGCCGTCCATACCGGGCATCCGCATGTCCGTCACGACCAGCTGGAATGGTTCCTTGCCCGTCTCTTCGATGGCCTCTGCCCCACTGGCTACGAATACCATGTCCCATTCCTTTCGGAGCGGGCGCAGGGTACGCCGCAGACCGTCGAGGATCTTGGGCTCATCGTCCACGAAGAGTACGCGCTTCATGCTTCGGCCTCGCAAGGCGATTCGGCCCCGATTGGCAGCCGGATCCTGAACGTCGTGCCACTACCCGGTTCGCTCTCCACCTCGATGGTTCCCCCGTGCTTGTCGACGATCGCCGATCGCGCAATCGCCAGCCCTTGTCCCGTGCCCTTGCCGACCTCCTTGGTCGTGAAGAATGGATCGAAGATGCGCGAGCAGACTTCTTTGGGAATGCCCGGCCCATCGTCACTGATCTCGATCTGGACCCAGTCCCCGTCGCGTCGGGTTCGAATGGTGATCTTCCCCTTCTCGCTGGCCTCGCGATCCTGCCCGTCGATCGCGTGCGCAGCGTTGACCACGAGGTTGAGAATCACCTGGTTGAACTCGGCGGCAAAGCAAGCCACTGGCGTCAGGCTCTGCTCGAGGTCGGTCTCGACCTCTGCGACGTATTTCCATTCGTTCGAGGCCACGGTCAGCGTGCTCTCGATCGCCCTGTTGATCTGGACCGGCATCTTCTCGTGCGCCCCCGGATGCGAGAATTCCTTCATCGCCGTGACGATCTTCGTGACGCGCTTGATTCCCTCGCTCGATTGACCGAGCGCTCGGGGAACCTCTTCCTCGAGGAACTCGAAGTCTGCGGCCTCGAGCGCCTCGCGGACCTCAGCGACCACCTCCTCGAGAACCCCGGAAGACACCGCCGCCTGCAGCAACCCATCGAACTTCTTGAAGACGCCCATCAGCTCGCCCAGCGATTCGCTCAGGAATTCGATGTTGTCACCCACGTACTGCGCGGGCGTGTTGATCTCGTGGGCGACGCCGGCAGCAAGCTGTCCGATCGACTCGAGCTTCTGTGCCTGGAGAAGCTGCGCCTCGAGGCCGCGTTTCTCGCTCAGATCGCGAAAGATCCCGCTGAAGGCCCGTTGTCCGAGAACCTCGCACTCGCTCACGGTCAACGAGATCGGAAACGGCGTGCCGTCGGATCGTCTCGCATCCAGCTCGCGAGTGGCGCCCACGACGTTGCTCGTTCCGTCTACCAGGTAGCGTGCGATGAATTCGTCGTGGTTCCGGGCCGTCTCCTCGGGGATCAGCATCGAAACGTTGGACCCGACGACGTCCTCCACCGAGTAGCCGAAGATCTTCGCGGCGGCGGAATTGAAGCTGACCACGAGACCCTTCTCATCCGTGCTCAGGATTCCTTCACCCGCGGTCTCCAGGATCAGACGGTGGCGCGTCTCGCTCGCGAGCAGCGCCTCGCTGATACCCTGCATACGCTGGTCGACGATCGTGGCGAGGATCGCAGTGGCGAGAACGACGGTGGTTCCAAATGCCGCCGCGAGACCGAGGGTCAGGGGGGCCAGGACGAGGTCAGGGCGCGCGCCGCCATCGCCCGGGAAGTAGACCGCGGCCACCATGGCCGTGTAGTGCATTCCGGCGACTGCGCATCCCATGATCAACCCGGCGATGCCCTTGCCGTGAGCCGAACTCCAGTTCCTGTTTCGCGCGAGCACGAACTTCACGTACAGCGAGAAAGTCGCGAGAACGTGTGCCACCAGGATCGACAGCGCGAACAGCGGCAGCGAGTACTTCATGGATGCTGACATCACCATCGCGGCCATGCCGGTGTAGTGCATTGCGCCGATGCCCGAGCCCATCACGAGCCCGCTGAGATTCAGCCGGGCGAACCCCACTGATTCGCGGCTCATGGAACCGAGCGCGACGGCCGCACCGGCGACTCCAGGAACCACGGAGAGGAGGGTCAGGAGCGGGCTGTAGCCGACCGTCACGGGCAGCTGGAAGGCGAGCATGCCGACGAAGTGCATCGTCCAGATTCCGCAGCCCATCGCGAGGGCACCCGCGGTCAGCCAGATGATGCGCGTCCGCCGGACGCCGCTGCTCGCGATACGGTCCGATATCAGCAGCGCCGCGTACCCCGCGATGCTGGCGACCATTATCGACAGCGCGACGAGCCGGAGATCGTACTCGCCGACTAGCGCCTGGCTCAGATCCTCGCTTCCGTCCAGGAACATCAGGAAGTGCTTCACTGGGTTGTCCTTCGAGTGCGAACTTTTCGCGTTGCGCTTTGCTGCTTCTGGGCTCGTCGGCATCGCGGAAGCCGAGAGTGAGGTCTCAGTTGGCGATCCTTTGCGTGATCTTTCAATAATCTCGCCCCCATCGGGCCTTGCCCGAACTAACACCATTGGATTCGCGGATACCGCGGAGCACTTCGACGTAGACCAGTACGTAGTTCTACCGACGCCTCGTTTGTGAACGATCGAGCTTGAGCGCGGAAGCCGGCAGCCCGATAGAAAGGGCCGCGCTACTACGCTTAACGACTACGGTCGGCCCGGAAGCGCACAGCCAGACAGACGCGGGTAGAGCTCAACTTGAAGAACTCCGATACCACCGGTTCGAAAGTGGCCCCCGCCGGGTGGCTCGGGCCGAGCCTCCTGCGATCGCTCGATTCTGCTCTTCCCGCGGAATGTTCTGAGTTCGGCGAGGACCACCTTCGGCGGGCCCGTCTGGTGGTGGGGATGAGCCTCGTTGCCGCGCTGGCTCTCGGCAGCTTGTCGATTTCGATCTTCTCGGAGGCGGGTATCGGCACGCCCGCCATCGCGAGCGCCATCGGAGCTGCACTGTTCCTGGGCTGTCCCTGGCTGCTCCGAGCCACCGGCTCGCTGGTGATCTCGGGGAACGTGATGATGGCGGTCCTGTTCGCAGTCATGGCGCTCTCGTCGCTGCGCACCGGTGGCATCGGCCTGCCCGCGAGCTTTGCAGCGGGCACGCTTCCTCTGACCGCCGCGCTGCTAGCCGGCAGACGCTCGGGCGCAGTATGGGCAGTCGTCGCGTGCGCCGGCCTGCTGGGACTCCACGCGATGCACGTGAACGGCTACGTCTTCGCCGAGGCGCCGAGCCTCGAGGCCGCCTATCAACGGCAGTTTCACGGCGCGCTGGCGATCGTCTTCGTCCTGGGTGCGAATGCCGTTCTCTACGAATGGCTCAAGGGCGGATCAGTGGACGCACTCGCGGAGCGAAACCTCTCGCTCGAGAGGACGTCGCGCGATCTGCGCGAGAGCCGTGCGCGGAGCGACGCGATCCTGGAATCGGCCGGGGAGGGGATCTACGGAATCGACCTCGATGGGCGGGCAACCTTCGTCAATCCTGCGGCGCTGCAGTTGATGGGCCGTGACGAAGCCGAGCTGATCGGACACGCCATGCACTCGATCTGCCATCACGGCCGACCGGACGGCTCTCCCTACCCAGCAGACGAGTGTCCGATCTACGCAACCCTGCGGGACGGCGCAGTCCACAAGGTCCGGAATGAAGTCTTCTGGAGGAGGGACGGCAGCAGCTTCCCAGTGGAGTATCTCAGTGCCCCGATGCGGGATGGGCAGGGAACAGTCGTCGGCGCGGTGGTTACCTTCCAGGACAGCAGCCAGCAGGCGCGGATCGCGGAAATGGGAGAGATCCTCAATAGCTCGTTGAACGAGATCTACGTCTTCCATGCGGACACGCTCCGCTTCGTCCATGCGAACGCGGGTGCGCTCGCGAACCTGCAGTACTCGCTCGATGAGCTCTCCGGGCTGACGCCGATGGACTTGAAGCCGGAGCTTTCGGCGCATGACTTTGCAGAACGCGTCGAGCCGCTGAGGACGCGAGCGGAGGACACGATCAAGTTCACGACGGTCCATCGGCGCAAGGACGGCTCGTTGTATCCGGTCGAGGTCCATCTGCAGCTGTCCACTTTCGGGTCCGAGCCGGTCTTTCTTGCGATCATCCTCGACATCAGCCAGCGGAGGCTGCTCGAGGCACAGCTGGTCCAGGCGCAGAAGCTGGAATCGATCGGACAGCTCGCCGCTGGAGTCGCCCACGAGATCAACACGCCGATCCAGTTCGTTGGCGACAACATCGGTTTCCTGCAGGATGCGTTCGACGACCTGGCCTCGTTGGAGAAGGCCTACGCCTCGCTCCTGGACGCTGCCCGGGCAGGCAACGCAACGCCGGAGCTGGTGAAGGAGACGGAAGAGCGGGTGGCCGACGCCGACCGCGACTACCTGGTCGAGGAGATCCCAAGGGCGATCGCCCAGGCTCGTGAAGGGGTTGAACGAGTCGCGAAGATCGTCGCTGCGATGAAGGAGTTCTCACATCCTGGCGGTGGTGACACGCGCGAGCGGACCGACCTGAAGAGTGCGATCGAAAGCACGGTCACGGTTGCATCGAGCGAATGGAAGTACGCCGCCGACATCGTGACCGAGTTCGCCGAGGACATGCCGGCCGTCCCCTGCTTCCGCCAGGAACTCAATCAAGTCGTCCTGGTCCTGATCGTCAACGCCGCGCACGCGATCGCCGCAGCCGGAGGGAGCGAGACGGAGAAGGGGGCGATCACCGTCGCCACCCTGCACGGCGACGGGTTCGCCGAGATCCGGGTCACTGACACGGGCACGGGCATCCCCGAGGCCATCCGGGAGAAGGTCTTCGATCCGTTCTTCACGACCAAGGAAGTCGGAAGGGGAACCGGGCAGGGACTGGCGATCTCCTATCGGGCGATCACCGAGAAGCACGGCGGCACGCTGAGCTTCGAGACCGAAGTCGGCGAAGGCACGACGTTCATCATTCGACTCCCGCTCGACTAGCGCACGCGCGCTTTCCACGATCTCGGCGACGGGGGACTCCTCGACGATCCGTCGCGGTGCGGTCGAACGAGCCGCCGGGAATTGGTCCACCCGCAGCTCGCGATCGAGCACCCCGGACATGGCGTCGGGCTCGGCGATCGCGGCGTCGAGGCCGGCTCGCGCCAGGTCGACGCACTCGGAATCGAGGACCCCCTTGACCAGGACGGCGCCATCCCGATGGAACGCTTCGGCCCCCTCGGTCGTGACCGGTCGCAGCGGCCCTGCTCTCGTTCCCCGACGGTACGCGATCTACCGCGCCACGCTCCGCCACCCCGAATCGGGCGCCGGAGGTGGGGCCCAGGCAGCCGCCCACCCGGGCGGCCAGCTGGACGAAATTGTTAGGTTGTCCCGGACGCCACAAGGGGCTTCAATCTAAAACGCCCGGGTCGCTGCGGATCGAACGCTCGTGTGAATCGAAGATCAAGCCCCGCTGCCAGCGGACGACGGAAGAGGTGTATCCAAGGAGGGGTCGAGATGTCGGATCTTCTAGACCTGGAGTTGCCGGAGAGCATCGCGACCGCCGACAGTCTCCCCAGCATGCCAGGGGTGGTGATCGAGATTCTCCGGCTCTCGAAGGACGAGGACGCCGGAATCGGAGAGTTTGCCGGGAGACCCAAGGAAAGTCGGGTAGGTTGCGGGGTTGGCCGTGGCGGGAGACTGCATGAAGCTGCACCCGGGCACGCTCAAACGGCACCAGGTAGCACCAATCGTGCCTGCCCCCGGTGAACCTTCTTGGCCTAGCTTGAGTCCGGGCTAGAACTCGGAGAAGCCGTCGAAGGCCGTGCAGGGGCCCGGTACATCGAGCTCGAAACCCAGCGTCGGGTGGAAGGTGCCGGCCGGGTTGCAGGTCGTGGCGAGCCCCGATCCAACGGTGATCGCCGTGCCCGCCACCGGGTGGATGTAACCGAATTCGCTGAGGGTTCCGTTGCCGTTCAGATCCGCAACGGCACCGGTCGTGAATCCGGCACCGCCGCCGGCAAGATCGGTTTGATAGGTGAAGAAGACGTTGCCCTCCGGTGACCAGCCCATCACATTGAACGCGGCAACGCCGCCGCCCACCCAGGGGCGCTTGTTGGTGCCGGCGGCACCGGCCGGCGTGGCAGCGGCGGCGACGTAAATGCCGGAGTTGGCGAAGTACGAGTGCTGCGCCGTCGCGATCGCCTTCATGTTGACCCGCACTTCCGCGACCTTGGAGCGGAGTTGGAACTGCATGAAATTCGGAACCGCGATGGCGGCCAGGATTCCGATGATCGCGACCACGATCATCAGTTCGATCAAGGTGAAGCCGGATCGATTTCGGGGTGCGAAGTACTGCATGGGGCGAGCCTTCTGCAATCATCGGCCGCCAGGTAGTTATTCTGAAGGGGCGGGGCGCGCTTCGAGGCCATGCGAAGGCCGAACTTGGGTTCTCGCCCCGTTCGGCCGATCCTGCAGCATCTTGGACCCGTTTCCGCCTACCTGCGACCCGGCTGCCTATCTGCCGAGGCCGGCGACCGATCGCATGCTCGACGCCCTCGAAACGGGCTTTCGAGCCGGGCGGCGCGTCATGGCCCTTTCGGGTCCCGGCGGCCTGGGCAAGACGATGGTGCTGCGCGTGCTCGAACAGCGCCTGGCGGCCGAGGCGCGCTGTCTCCATCTGCCCTACGCAGCGCTCTCGACGCAAGATCTGGTGGAGTGGGTGTTCGGCCTGCTCGACGCGCCACAGCAGATGGGAAGCTCCGAGGCCGCGCTGCGAACGCTCGCGGCGGCCGGCCGCCCCTTGTTGCTGTTGCTCGACGACGCCAGTGCCTTGCCGCTCGACACGGCGCGGGATCTGGTGAGCTGGGCCCACGCCTTCGACGGTGCGTTACGCCTCGTCTTCGTTCCGATCGACGACGATCGCGCCGGCCGCGTGCTCGCTGCCCTGGGCGACGACGTGCTCGATCTACGTCTGCGCGAGCCGATGAGCGAAGCCGAGAGCCTGCGCTACATCGCCGGCCGGCTCGACCGCCTGCCCGATCCTGGCGAGATCCGGGAACGCCTGCCCGAAGAACGGATGGCCTGGCTGCACCGGGAGTCGGCAGGAAACCCCCGGGTGCTGCACGGCCTCGCCACCTGGCTGCTGTACTCGGGCGGAGCCGCGCCGGACACGTTCATGTCGGATCGCAGTCTCTGGCTCGATACGGACGAAGTGGGCGTCGAACTGGACAGTCTCGATCGCGAGAAGCCTGAATGCGCGCCGGAAGTGGAGCCGGGTGAAGTGCCAGGGACCGCGCTGGCGGCCGATGCGTCAGGCGCTTCTGCCCGTCGCCGCCGTCGTCGCCGCCGCTGATCGGGAATCCGGCTGACGAATGCCAGTCGAACCCGATATGATGTCGCTCCCGGCAACCCAAGGAGCGACCCGTGGCGAACCCCGAGCACAGCTATTCCGACGATCCCTATGTCGTCATCACCGCCGACACCCACGCGGGCGCAAGCCTGGCGACCTATCGCGAGTACCTGGATCCGAAGTATCGCGAGGCCTTCGACGAATGGCGCGGGGGCTACAAGAATCCGTCGAAGGGACACATCGGCGGCAAGAAGACCAAGAACTGGGATAGCGACGAGCGCTTCGCCGATCTCGAGAAGGACGGCGTCGTCGCCGAGGTGGTGTTCCCGAACACCGTGCCGCCGTTCTACCCGAAGGCCTTCCACATCTGTGCACCGCCGACCCCGGAGCAGTACGAGCGCTACAACGCGGGCTGCCAGGCGCACAACCGTTGGCTCGTCGACTTCTGCGCGATCGCTCCGGAGCGACGCGCCGGGATCGGGCTCGTCCACCTGAATTCGATCGACGACGCGATCGAACAGGTCAAGTGGATCGCCGAACAGGGCCTGCGCGGCGGCGTGCTGATTCCGCAGCCGCCCGACGACATGAAGCACCTGCTTCCGCTCTATGCGCCCGAGTACGATCGACTCTGGGCGGTGATCCAGGATCTGGACCTGCCCATCAACCAGCACTCGGGTGTGGGCGCGCCGGACTACGGGCCCTATGCGGCCGCGCATCCGTTCTGGATCTCCGAGGTGGGCTTCTTCTCGCAGCGCGGCATGAAGTCGCTGATCTGGGGCGGCGTCTTCGAGCGCTTCCCGAAGCTGCGCTACACGCTGACCGAGGCGGGCTGCCAGTGGGTGCCCCAGTTCCTGCAGGGGATGGATCGCATCCACCAGGGCATCCAGTCCGGCATGATGGGCGAGATGGATTACGGCGAAGTCGAGGCGTTGCCCGAGCCGCCTAGCTTCTATGCCAAGCGCAACTGCTACTACGGCACGAGCTTCCCCGGCAAGGCAGAGATCGAGGGTCGCTACGAAGTGGGCATCGACAAGGTGATGTGGGGCAGCGACTACCCCCACTACGAAGGTAGTTTCCCCTACTCGCGCGAGGCCATGCGGCTCGCGCACGCGGGCCTGGGCGAGGACGAGGTGCGGGCGTTGCTAGGCGGGAACGCGGCCAGGTTCTACAATTTCGATCTCGAGGCCCTGAAGCCGCACGCGGCGCGCGCTGCCGTGATGCCGAAGGACGTGGCACAGGAGCTGGAGAAGATTCCCGAAGGGGTGACCAGCCCGAACCTGCGCAAGGCGCTCTACGAGAAGAAGGGGCAGGTGGCGCCGCCCTCGGCGCACTAGACGATGCGACGATTCGAGGGACAGGTGGCGATCGTGACCGGGGCCGCCTCGGGGATCGGTGCGGCAACGGTGCAGCGGCTCGCGAGCGAGGGCGCCGCCGTCATCATCGCCGACATCAACGACGAGGCCGGCGCCGAGGTCGCGAGCCAGCTGCGCGGGGAGGGTGCCGAGGCGTTCTTCCAGCACTGCGACGTCGGCGAACTCGACCAGCTCGAGGCCTGCGTCGCGTTCGCGGGGTCCGAGTGCGGCGGCCTCGACATCATGATGAACAACGCCTTCTGGTCGAGCGGCGGCTGGGTGCACGAGATCGATCCAGCGGGCTGGGAGCGCAGCATCCAGATCATGCTGACGGCTGTCTTCTACGGCTGCCGCGCCGCGATCCCGGCCATGCTCGAACGCGGCCGCGGCTCGATCGTCAACACCGCTTCGATCGAAGCGTTCGGCGGTGAGATGCAGGCGAGTCCCTACGCGACGGCCAAGGCCGGCGTCGTAAACTTCACGCGCAACGTTGCGATCGAGTATGGCCGCAAGGGCATCCGGGCCAACGCGATCTGCCCGGGCATCGTCGCAACGCCGTTGGCCGAAGCCTTCAACGCCGCATCGACGCGCACCCCGGAAGAACTCGGAAATCTCCACGCCATCGGGCGCATCATCCGCCCGGACGAGATCGCAGCCGTCGTCGCGTTCCTGTGCAGCGAAGACGCCAGCGCCGTGACGGGCCATGCCATGACCATCGACGGCGGTCTCACCGCGCACATCAATCTGTCCGGTCGTCCACCCTACGAGGGCTGACGATCCGCTCGACAAGGCATCGGCGGGGGGCTAACCCTCTCCATTCATCGGGCCGTGGCGCAGCTTGGTAGCGCGCCTGACTGGGGGTCAGGAGGTCGCGAGTTCGAATCTCGCCGGCCCGACCAGTACTTACGCGATCCGGGCGTCTGAAGAGTGTGCGAATGGTGTGCCAATCCTCGGCCACGCGGCTTCGCGGAACGGCGGCAGGACCCGTGGGAACAGCGATCGCGATGCAAGCGATAAACCGCAGTGGGATTGAGCGGGCTGGTGTGTTCCATGAGAAGGCGAAGGTGTGTCCGCGAAGAGCCGCCAGCCGATACCGCGGTCGCCTCCTTGAGCTCGTCGAACTGGGATTCGGATCCATCAATCGGACACCTGTCGCAGTTCTAGTCTGCTGCTTCTTCGTGACACTTCTTGCGTCCAGCTCTGCATCGGGAGACCCGGTGCCGCCGTGGGTCAGAAAGTCAGTCGCATTCGTGCTTGTTGAGAAGGGAGGAACATGGCGGCCCAATGGCACGGCGTTCCTTGTCTGTGCGAACGATCGGTCTGGCGAAAAGCAGGTGATCTACCTCGTGACCGCTCGGCATGTGCTCCAGGGGGAGAAGGAGGTCTGGTACAAGACCGCCAAGATTAGGTTCACCCAAAAAACCGGCGGCTTGCATGAGTTCAGCTTCCCGTTGGTCAGCGGAGACGGTAGTCCGACCTTCTGGGAACACGAAGACGAGACTGTCGATCTTGCGGTCGCTCCTATTCGCCTTCCTATCAACGAACTAGACGTACAGTGCGTCTTCAGCCATCGGATTGCGACGCGGAAGAAGTTCAAGGATCAGGGCGTATCCGAGGGGACGAACGTCTTCTTCGCTGGCCTCTTCGTAGGGTTTCAAGGGAGTCAGAAGAACCAGCCGATTGTCCGGTTCGGACGAGTCTCATTGATTCCTACCGAGCGAATTCCGTGGGGCTCGAAGCGTGTTCCTACGGCGCTGCATGTCGTTGAAACGACAAGCTACGGCGGGAACAGCGGGTCACCGGTGTTCTATGAGTTCGGCCGAGTCCGTGCGAGAGGGAATGCGATGGTTTTCGGGGGCACTGACATCCTCCTTTCTGGCGTCATGAAGGGCAGATTCAACGAGTACGAGGAGACCAAGGAGCTGCAGCTCAATACCGACGAGCCGAACAAGGACAGCATCACGGTCACCCTCGCAAACAGCGGACTGGCTGCCGTCGTGCCCTCTCACTTCCTGATCGACATATTGGAGAGCGAACAGGCGACGAAGCAGCGTGGCTACCCTCTGCTGGTAGATCCTCCGGAGTCCACCCGAAACGGGGAAGAGACAGAATAGCGGCAAGCGTGTCGGCTCACTTCTTCAGCTCGATCCGAACGTGATCGACGCTTGCCTGGTTGGGTGGGTTGTTGGTCTGATGCCAGAAGTCCTGCATAACCTGTGCGAGATCCGCCGCGGTGATATTCGAATGCTCGTATGTCGCCGTCACCTTGGGGTTCAATAGGTAGCCGGCGTCCTTGAGGATCTTGGCGAGGAGATTCCGGAGCCTGCTGTCAGGCTCCCGTCCACGGAGAATCGGATGATCGATCGCATTTCCGCTCCAACAGTAGATCGCCGCCTAGTACCCGGCCACGAGCACGCCGCCGAAGAAGAGCAGTATGGCTAGGCCCTGCCTGCCGTCGGCACGGAAGAACTCTCGAACCGCCGCGGCGATCATCACGAGGCCAAGGATGACTGTGAGATCCACCCGCAACCTCTCGCTCGCCGTTTAACCGACATGGCGCTCAGCTGCAGGCGGCGCACTGCTGCCTGATTCCTGACCGCCGGTTCCTCTGCACCCTACCACGGCCAGCAACGGCTACGCCCGGCCCGTTTCTGCAGAGCCTTGTCAGGAGGCCGTCCTCGGCAGCTCGGGTGGCGGCCCGACGTCTCGACCGAGCAGATGGTTCTGGACTAGCCAAGAGAACATCCGAGCCCAGAACTCGCCAAAACCCTCACTGAGTTCAGCCGCGCAACCGGCGGTGTGAACGCATGCGGAGCCGTTCGAGAAAAACTCCAACTCCACGACAAACGATGGGCTCGGAAAAATCGTGCGGTAGATGCACAGGCGCTCATGTTCGAGCTGGAAGGTCCACTTCTCATCCATGTCTCGGGGGACCTGGCCGCGACGATGAGCGCGACTTCGTCGGGTGAGAACTGGTCGCGATATGGGACCTCAACCAACTCCCCGGAGTACTCAGTGAAGCCTTCGAGCGCGAAGTGTTCCAAGTCGGTACCTCGGAATCGGTTCAATCTCTCGCCGTCAAACGGACATGGCGCTCAGCTGCTGCCGGCGCACGCCACCTGACCGCCTGGTTCGTTGCGAGCTTACCACGCCACGTTTGGCTAGAGGCCCAGGCAGTCAGCTGCAGCGATCTGGAACATGATTCACGAGGCAGCCTTCAATCAATCTCGAAGCCGGGCACACCTCTCGCGCGTCGGTCGGTGTGTCCTGGTGACGCGCCAAGCGCTCGAGGAGTTCATCGCTGCGGGTGGAGATCTCCCGAACGTTGAGTGCGTCCGCCACCTCATCCAGGCCAACTGGTTCTGCGCCCGGACGTGGACACGATCGCGAACTATCGGGAGATCGTGACGCGTTCAGAGCCCGCAGGAGAGCCGCACACATAGCTCGATGGGATCCGACTCGAGCCGCCGCCGCTGTGCCGGCTTCGGAACGGCGCGTTTTCGCGCGACGAGTGAACGTCTCGGCTCCCCCTGTCCACGCAAGGGAATCAAAGGGGAGGCTGGGGTCGAAGTGAGCAAGCCAGAGGACGCGCATTCAGTGCCACTTTCGGCCCTGCGGCACCACGTTAGCGGGGGTCCTCAAGGCGGACTGCGAGCAATGCGTACCATCCTCACGATTCTAATCGTGCTCGCCCTATCGAATCCGGCCGTCGCGACACCATTGGTGCTGGACTTCTCTGCCGGCCCCGTCGTCTTTGACTTCGAGGACGGGCTGCAAGGCTGGGTCGCCACCGGCTCCGCGCAGCGGGTGAATACCCAAGTCCTCGGAGGGCAATGGGCCATCTTCGGAGACGGGAGCGCGAACCCCCGCGGCCACACAAACCTCTTCTTGGACGTGGACCTTACCAATGTCGGTTCCATCGTTGTCGAGCAGTTCTCCGCAGGCGATTCCGGCCCGCCGTTTACCTTCGCGCGGCTGGGCATTCGGGGGATCGTCATCCTCGCGGAAGACATGGCTGCGACTTCGAACCCAGGCACCTGGACGCTCAGCAGCTTCCCCGCGATTGAAACGCAGGGGGTGGGAATTCTGTGGATCGGCAACAGATCCGGACCGACATCTGGACTTGGCTTCGTAGACAACATCACGTTCTTCCCATTGCCCGAACCAAGCGCGTTCCTTCTGCTCTCCGCTGCTCTCTGCAGCTGTAGGTTCAGGCGCGCGAGCCGCATCCGCTGCTAGCCGGGGGTGCCAACCCGACGCGCGGCACCAATCTGCACCCGCCTAGCCTCGCGGCCCGTGCTCGTAAGTGTGCGGAATTGCAACCTCCACCTAACGGTACTCGCTCCACCGCGCTCGCTCTGGCGGACTGGGGGTCAGGAGGTCGCGAGTTCGAATCTCGCCGGCCCGACCATTGCGAGCACAAGGCAGCAGCATCCGACGGGTCGATCTCAGGGGTCGACCGGCGCGAGGTCTGGGAGCAACGCTGAGATCAGCACCAGTTGCACGGCCCACGCGATGCTCCAGCCGATCCACTGGTGGCTGGAACGCCCGGTCGTGGCAAGCCAAGCAAAGCACAGCGTGGTGAGCGCGAATCCCCCGAAGAATATGACGATCCGGCCGGGGTCGGGCGTCGCGTCGAGAGCGGGACGGAATCCTCCCCAGAGGTAGACGACGCGGAGGTACAAGAGGACGGGGAGCAGCGCGAGCAGGCAGCACACGGGCTGACGACTTCGCTCGTACTGCGCCCCGGGAGTGCGGTCCCGCACGCTTGGGTCGAACCGGATTGCATGGGAGGCGAGCGCGAGCAGGACTGCCGGTGCGGCCGACAGTAGGTAGGCCGCGTAGTAAAGTGCGAGGGTTCTCGGAACGCATCGGGGCGCAGCCGACTGCCGCGGACCTTCTCGCCGTGGACGAGATCACGCCTCGGCTCCGGAACGCGATCTGGAACATAATCCACGAGGCAGCCTCCAATCAATCTCGAGGCCGGGCACACCTCTCGCGCGTCGGTCGGTGTGTCCGGGGGACGCGCCAAGCGCTCGAGGAGTTCATCGCCGCGGGTGGAGATCTCCCGAACGTTGAGCGCGTCCGCCACCTCATCCAGGCTAATGGGTTCTGCGCCCGGGCGCGGACACGATCGCGAACTATCAGGAGATCGTGACGCGCTCAGAGCCCGCCGGAGAGCCGCACACATAGCTCGATGGGATCCGACTCGAGCAGCCGCCGCTGCGCCGGCTTCGGAACGACGCGTTTTCGCGCGACGAGTGAACGTCTCGGCTCCCCGTGTCCACGCAAGGGATTCAAAGGGGAGGCTGGGGTCGAAGTGCGCAAGCCAGGCGACGCGCATTCAGCGCCACTTTCGGCCCTGCGGCACCACCTTAACCGGGGGCCTCACGGCAGACTGCGAGCAATGCGTACGATCCTGACGATTCTAATCGTGCTCGCCGCATCGAATCCGGCCTTCGCGACCCCATTCGTGCCGGACTTCTCTGCCGGCCCCCTCGTCTTTGACTTCGAGGGTGGACTGCAAGGCTGGGTCGCTACAGGCTCGGCGCAGCGTGTGAACACTCAAGTCCTCGGAGGGGAGTGGGCCATTTTCGGTGACGGTCTCACGTTCATCGAGTTGACCATTGATGGCATCTCCGTCGTCAGATTGTTTGAGACCTCTCTCACTCTGTCGGCCGTTGATCTCACTCATGTAGCGTCTATCAGCATTCAGCAATTCTATGCCGGTCCAGCGGGTCACCCCTCTGACTTCCTACTCCTGTCCAGGCCAGAACCGCAAGGGCCGGGCGGGATCACAGTCGCCGGCTCCGGCACCATCCCGTTGAGCGCCCCGGGCTCGAACCCTGACATCCTTGTGGCGGACCTAAGTCAGATCGTCGGTGTCACAAGTCTCACGATCCATTGGCGATGCTTCAGCTGCCTCCCGAATCCAACCGATCTAGCGGCTGGCCTTGGATTCATCGACAACATCGCATTTTCCCAGGTTCCCGAGCCAAGCGCGTTCCTTCTGGTCTCCGCCGCTCTCTGCAGCTGGAGGTTCCGGCGCGCGAGCCGCATCCGCTGTTAGCCGGGGGTGCCAACCGGACGCGCGGGAGCAATCGGGTCGGAACTAGGTCGGCGGCATGGACTTTTGGAACACGCAGCTCGGGCGACTCGATGGCCTGCCAATCAACCACCCGAGCGCGGATACTCCGAGGAATAGTGTGCTCGGCTCGGGCACGGGGATCAGCGTGATGTTGTCCACGAGCCCTAGCGACGCAGCCGGGTCGGGTACGCCCCCATCGCAGGATGGGCAAATCCAGACGAGCATGAGCCGGTTTACCCCGACTACGGTGCTGAAGTCCGCGACGACGACGCCTGGGTTCGAGAACGGTGAGACGAACGGGACGCCGCGAAAAGAAAATGTCTGCGGCCCGGAGGGTTCCTGAATGCCAGGAAGTGCAAACCCGTACTCAGGCGCGGCTGGCCCAAGGAAGAGTTGCTCGAAGCTGACCGCGCTGACATCGGTCAGGTCCACCTCGAGCCAAAGGCGCGCAAGGCCAGAGGCCAGCCCATCTCCGAATATGGCCCACTCGCCCCCAAGGGCCTGGGTATTGACCCGTTGGGGGGAGTCTTGAGCGGTCCAGCCCTGAAGTCCATCCTCGAAGTCGAAGACGACGGGACCTGCGGAAAAGTCCGGGGAGAATGGGGTCGCAAAGGCCGGGCAGGTAGCAGCTAGAAGGAAGCAGAGGAGAAGAAAGCGCACCACGAGTAGTTATGTGGCGTTGCAGGCTACGAAGTGGCAGAGAGCCTACTCCGTTGGCCCCGATGAAACGGTGACCACTCCGACGTTTTCCGCCTCCGAGGGTAGATCGCAAGGTCACCTCGCGACCCACGCAATATGCAACTCGGCCGCAACACTCGCAGCGCTACGCCAACCAGACCGCGCGCATCCCGGGGAAGTCCGCCCTTGTCACTCTCGTTGGGGCAACGCAAGAGCGTATCGCGGGGCTCGCCGTGAGCGGCTGACACCGCGTTCCGTGGGAGCGCCCATCAACCGAGCGGGTTGGCCGTGCCACTTTCGGCCGGGCCGAGCCACTTCTCCTAGGTGGAGGTCCCGATGCGCGTTCTGGTGGCGATTCTGTTCGTTGCAGTGTGCGCAACGCCCGCGCTCGCAACGCCTTTCGTCCCCGACTTCTCGTCTGGACCGGTTGTTTTCGATTTCGAGAACGGGCTCCAGGGTTGGACTACGCAGGGCTCCGCACAGCGAGTCAACACCCAGGTTCTCGGGGGCCAGTGGGCGATTTTTGGAGACGGCGGGGTGGGGGGTAGAACCGGCCTCTTCCTGGAGATAGACCTCACCGGCGTTGGTGCCATCAGCGTCGAACAATTCTTCGCCGGTGGGCCTGCCGACCAATACGCATTCGTGGGCTTCGGGTTCTTGCTCGAGGGAATTTTTTTCGGGAGTCAGAGAGTGGCCGCCTCCAATCCGGGTGTGTGGACGTTGGGGCTCGGCAGCACCGGAGTTCACACTCTGGGGATCGTGTGGCTCTGCCTGCTCTGTGATCCGCTCGACCCGACCCATCCAACCTCCACGCTCGGCTTCATCGACAACATCACACTGACTCCAGTTCCCGAACCGAGTCGATGGCTGCTCGGCATCGTGGCACTCGCTTTCCCGGTTGTCCGCCGGTTCGATCGCTGAACGCCCCCGGGATGGCGATCGGGCGGGCGTTTTCGCGGCCTTGGATCGCAGCGGGCTAGAGGAACTCGCGTCCTGCGGTTGGCGATCGAGTCTCCGGCCCCGCTCCGCCCCGTTCACTCGCTCTCCGGTACATCTCATAGAGTTCCGGTGATCCGACCCATTTCCCTTCGAAGGATTCGATCAGCTGCTGGAGACCCGGCGAAACCGCGACCGAGCGCACCATCCACGCCACATAGTCGATGTGCAGGTCGGTCGCTTTTTCATGCGCGAAGGAGCTGTGGACATACTCGGCGAGGTTCAGGCGATCCATGGCATACCTCGTGAATCGCTCTCGCTCGATCGGATCTAGCGCATCCATCGAATCGCAGCCACGCAACCAGATGTCTGCTAGTCCAGCGTCACTCGAGAGTCTGCCGTTCAGATCCGCGAGCGCCTGGTTCAGCGACCACGACAGCACCGCTCTGTTGCTGCGGGTGCTCTGCCCGACCTGCATCGCGAGATAGAGGAGCGTCGCGCCCACGAGCAGTGCGCCAGCCACCTCGCCAATCGCCCCGACCGCTTCCCAGTTCATGTCGCCTCCCCGTTCAGGAGGAGTCTACCCGGATCCGGTGTGCCAATGGGCGAGCCAACTGGGCCGCACCCCGGCCGCACAGGGGAGACCGCTCACTTCGCTGGCGATGGGAAGAGCAGGCCGACGAAGGCGAACAGGCTGAGTCCGATGCCCCACCAGATGGCGACCAGGAAGGGCCAGAACGATTGCAAGCTCACCGCGTTGGCAAGCTGCAGCGCCACGACGAGCAGGGCCCCGATCAGTGCGATCGAACCTCCTCGCCAGACGTTGGCGAAGCGAGGGATCTGCAGGTTCGGATCTCCGGAATCGGCCCGTGCGCCCGCGCGAACGTTGAGGAAGGCGGACAACGAAACTGCGACGACATGAACCGCGCTACAGGCACGCCAGGTTGCGATGCGATCGAAGTCGGACGCATCCAGGACGAACGCCAGCGCGATCAGACCGAGTGGAACAAGCGTGGCAGAAAGGAGCAGCCGGAACCGAACGAGATCGCCTGCCGACCAGCGGCTGCCGCCTCTCTCGCCCAGTGCAACGACCACACCCGAGAAGCCGGTGATCGCGATTGCGATCTCGGCGCAGAGCGAGAGCGTTTCAAAGGGTTCCAACCGGGATCACCTCTAGCATGCATAGCGCGGAATAGCGTGTGGAGAGTGTGGCCAGGCGAGTGATCGGGGCACGCGGAATCGTTGGGGCGGTCTCCGCTTTCCGGGACGCCCGCTTTCCGAGCACGATCCGAGGTAAGCTCGCCCGCCGTGGACGCCCCATCTGATGCACCAAGCCGCTCCGAGTGAGCTCTCTCTCGCCGGGACGCCGGCGGCCAGCCGGCTCGGGCAAGCGAGCTGGGCGTTCGGGCAGGGCGCCCGCGACCCGTATTACATCCTCGTCGTCATCTACATCTTCTACCCCTATTTCAGCAACACGGTGGTCGGGGATCCGATCGAGGGACAGAGCCTGCTTGGCTACACGAACGCGGCGGCGGGTTTCGCGCTCGCGTTGCTGGCCCCCGTGTTGGGTGCGGTCGCCGACAAGAACGGCCGGCGGAAGCCCTGGGTCGCGGGCACGGTGCTCGCCATGGTCGGAGGTGCCATCGCGCTCTGGGGCGTACTGCCCGGGGGAGGAGGGCTGGGCATCCCGGCCACGCTCGCGCTCATCATCGGCATCAACATCGCCTTCACGATCTCCGAGGTCTTCCACAACGCCATGCTTCCCAGTGTGGCGCCGCTCTCGCGTGTGGGATCGGTTTCCGGGCTGGCCTTCTCGATCGGGAACTTCGGCGGGCTGGGATTGATGTTGTTCGTGCTCTTCGCCTTCTCGCTCCCCGGCAACGAGCCATGGTCCTTCCTGCCCGACGCGCCGCTCTTCGGTCTCGACCAGGCGACCCACGAGCAGGATCGTATCGTGGGGCCGCTTGCCGCGGCCTGGATGCTCGTCTTCACCGTACCGCTATTGCTATTCACGCCCGATGGCGCGGGGACGAGCCTTCCCGTACGGGAAGCGGCGCGTCAGGGAATCCAGGACGTCCTCGCCACCTTCCGGCAGCTGAAGCACTACGCCAACATCGCCCGCTACCTGCTCGCCCGGATGTTCATGATCGACGGCATGGTGGGCGTGATGACCTTCGGCGGCGTCTATGCCAGCGGAACCTTCGGCTGGGGCTCCACCTCACTTCTGATCTTCGGCCTGGCAACCAGCTTCTCGGCCATGATCGGCGCCTGGCTCGGCGGCCGCATCGACGACCGCTTCGGTTCCCACCGCACCCTCCAGTTCTCGATCGCGGCAAGCTCGGTGCTGCTGGTGGCGCTCGTCTCGTACCAGCCCGACACGATCTTCTTCGGGGTCTCCGTCGGCGCCGAACCCGTCTGGAGCTTTCCCTACTTCCAGACCGTCCCCGAACTCGCCTACCTGATCACGAACCAGGTCTTCGCGCTCTTCTTCGTGACCGGGCTGTCCTCCTCGCGGACCCTGATGGCGCGGATCTCGCCTCCGGAGATGGCGACCCAGTTCTTCGGCCTCTTCGCGCTCTCCGGCACCGTCACCGCATTCCTGGCCCCGCTGCTGGTCGGTACCGTGACCTCCCTGATGAGCAGCCAACGGGCAGGCTTCGCCTCGCTGACCGTCCTGATGGTGATCGGCTTCGGCCTGCTGCTCTTCGTCGAAGAGCGGCAGTCGGTTGCGCACGATCGGGGCTGACCACCACTTCTCGCCCGAATGACTGATCATGGTCGACCCCGCGAGCCATGAGTTGTTTGATGAGGCGACATGGGCGAGGAGGTTCATACGGATCCCAAAGCTCCCGTGAATTCGCTGCTCGCGATGCGTCGAGCGACCCCCGCGGAGGCCAGCATCCTGCTGGCAATCCGGCGCGAAGCGATCCTAACGCTCGCGGCCCCTGCCTATGGCGTAGGGCGCGCACGGGAGTGGGCGGAGGGCTCGGGCCGTGAGCGGATCGAACGTGCGCTCGATCTCAACGAGGTGTGGGTCGCCACGCGCGGTGATGAACTTGGTGGGTGGGTGGAGATCGATGAGGATCGCGTCGAAGGCCTCTACGTGCGGCCCGAATACGCTCGAATCGGCGTGGGTTCGGCACTGCTGCGGCACGCCGAATCGCAGATCGAATCTGCGGGTCATCTCACAGTTGCCCTGGACGCGAGCTTGAATGCCGAGCCATTCTATCTGGGGCGCGGCTACGAAGCCCTGGGTGGGAAACCTACGGATCGGGGCCGTCCGATGCGAAAACGGCTGGGTGATTCCAGTCCTTGACCTCCCTGGCGCGGTCTTGCGCGCGTTGGTGCAACGATGAACCCGGAACAGCTCCAGGAATTCGAGCGCGATGGTCTCACCTGTATGCGTGAGGCCGTCGATGGGGCTGTGGTCGAGGCGATTCGAGACCGGCTCTGGGAAGAGGCCGAGCGTCGGCGAGGCATCGCTCGGAGCGATCCCACAACCTGGCAGCGCGTTCCGCCCGCGCTCGTCAAGAAGCTGCGCGAGGACGAGGGGCTCTTCGATCCATTGCTAGGTCCTGGGGTTTGCGTCGGGATCGACGCACTGCTGGGCTCGGGGAATTGGCAGCGCCCGAAAACGATCGGCCAGCTTCTCATGTCGCCACCGGATGCCGCCAGCTGGGTGCTGCCCCACAAGGTGTGGCATACCGACTTCCCGGCTCCGGGATGGGTGGGCGACGAGCTCCCCGGTGTGCAGTTGTTCTTGCTGCTCGAGCGGCTCGAAGCGAGGGGAGGGGGCACGTTGTTCGTCGGCGGCTCGCATCGGCTGATGTTCCGGTTGTCCGAACGCCAGGAGCGAGACTACGAGGGGCACTCCGCACAGCTGCGAAAGGCTTTGGCCCGGAATGTTCCCTGGCTTCGCGATCTATGGCGCGAGGGACCAGCCGATGAACGGTACGAGCGCTTCATGGCGCACACCAGCGAGCACGAGGGCGTGCCTCTTCGCGTGCTCGAAGCCACGGGCGAGCCGGGCGACGTGTTCTTCATGCACCCCTGGCTGTTGCACGATGCCTCGCCCAACTGTGGCGAGCGAATGCGCATGGTCGCGACGGAGCGCATCATCGCGGACGGCGTGCAGCTCTACACCTTCAATCGCCCCGCGGAGTGATGGGTCCGGTGCTGGCGCGCGCTCGACGGGGCAGTGCAAAGTCAAAGAGGATCTTTCGCTCCGCCGCGCCCGAACCTCCAACGTGCGAAGGAGCGCGCTGGTGCGGCTTCCGTTGTCGCGTCCGGCGCCGTAGCTGGCGGCGGCGAGGGCTCGCGCTTCCCATTCGCAAGAACTTCGATCGGTTCCGGCGCCGCCGTCGGGACACTTTCGATGGCGTCGATCATTTCGATCACCTCATCGGCCAGCGAGCGGAACTGGCGATGCACGACCGAGCGCGGCGCACCGTGCAGGACGGTTCGTGGGCGCCCGTCGGGGTGGTTGGCCAGTGCCTCTACCGCGGCGCTTCGTGACAGGAAGGTCGGTAGGTTGGGCCACCTGCGTTCCCGCAGTTCTCTCAGCAGGAGCGCGAGGACGTCGACCGAATTGCCATCGGCCTTGACCTTGACGCGCAGGTCGATGAGCGAGAACAGCACGCGCGCATGCGCGACGGGTCGGCCCCATTCGGTGAGCATGGCGAACAACCGCTCGGCTTCGCGGAGCGAACCGAGGTCCTTCACCGGAACCAGGACACGATCGCTCGCGGCCAATGCGCTCCGGGTCACCGGGCCGAGATCGCTCTTGGTGTCGACGATGACCAGGCCCTCGAAGCCACTGGCCTGCAACAACAGATCGAGGCCGTCGCCACCTGGCCAGGCTGCGGCGAGGGCTTCGAGATCCTGTGTGGCAGGCACGTACTGGAGGCCGAATTGTCCGGGGCAGATGGAACGATCGAGTCGGCGATCCCGGGCAGCGCGGAGGATGTCGATGCGATGGCGCCGCTCGCCGAGCGTCAGCGCACGATCCATGGTGTCCTGGTCGTCGAGGTTGACGACCAGGACCGGCCAGTCCTCGCGCCGGGCGCGCAGGTAGACCGCCAGATTGAGCGCGAGGGTGGTCTTCCCGACGCCGCCCTTGTTGTTCGCGATCGTGAGGACCTTATAGCGGCGGGGGCCGGGCGCGCGGCGCCGTTCGGCCTTGCGCTGCCGGATGGCATCGGCCCGTCGGAGGCGATCGTAGGTACTACCCACGCGGTTGTAATCCTGTCGGCGTCTCCCCGTCTCGGACGCGAAGATAGGCCAATCCGCGGGGATTCGCGGCCCGCCGTCAAGACCCGCGGTCAGGGCTCGAGGTCCGGTCTCGAGGCTAGGTGGGCTGGTCAGGCCGGCCAGGGCTCTCCAAAGAGCGCGGCCGCGTAGTAATCCGGCAGCTTGGATCGCGCTTCGTCGCCGAGGGCGATGCCGCGCGCCACTGCCGGGCGGCTGCGCACGGCACCATACCAGCGCTCGAGATTCGGGTACCTGGAGAGATCCTCGACGCCGTGCAGGAGGAGGGGAACCGTCGAGCCCATGGCCGCGATGTCGATGATCGAATAGTCGCCGCAGATGAATTCGCGGCCCTCGAGCCTTTCGTCGAGTTTGGCGTGGGCCTGGATGCTCGCGTTGGTGAAGCGTTCGTAGGTCGCCTGCCCGTAGTCGGTCTTGTCGAAGAGGCGATACCGGGGGTCGGTGTGGAAGGTCGCGCCGGGCCAGCTGAGGGCGTTTCCATAGCCGGTGACGATCCAGAAGAACCAGGCGTGGAACTCGGCCCGCGCGCGCGGGTTGCCAGGCATCAACCTTCCGGTCTTCTCGGCCAGGTACCAGAGGATCGCGCCGGATTCGAAGACCGTAATGGCTTCGCCACCATCTGCCGGGTCGTGGTCGATGATGACCGGAACCTTCTGCATCGGATTTCGCGCCGTGTGTTCCGACGTGAATTGTTCGCCGCTGCCGATGTTCACCGACGTGAAGCCGTATTCGAGGCCCAACTCTTCCAGCGCGATGCCCACGCGCCAGCTCATGGTGGTGATGTAGCCGAAGTAGTCGATCACCGGGTTCTCCTCGTCGGATTCAGGTCTGGCAGAACACCTCGCAAGACTTGGCTCAGACGAGGCGCCGCTCGAGGCGACGGCGCGAACTCGGCGACGGCGCCGCCTCGAGCAGCCGAGCTCGTTCGGGAGCCGCCGGCGATTGGCTTTCGACCCAATCGATCAAACACCAGACCTTGTCGGAATCGCGTTCGAGCAGATCGATCAGCGTCAGCGCTTCGTCGAGATCCTCGAGGGCACCCGCCTGGATCATCGAGGAGAGCGCGCGGCGGCCGGCCCAGCTGCTGCCGAGCCCCGCGATCCATTGTCTGCGCGTCGCAGAGCCGAGGCTCGCGGCGTGCCCGGGCGTCCGCAGGCTGCGCAAGGCGCGGAGCCGCTCGGCGCTGCTCGGGAACGCCAGCGCCGCTGGCGGATCGGGGGCCGTCGGCTCATCGCGACGGGCTGCCCGGGATCGCGCTGGGGCTGGACGTCGAGGGGGAGGCGGCGGTTGCTTTCGGGGGGTCGGTTGCCCCGGGCTCGGCAGGCGCCGCCTCGGCGTGATGGCGGCGGGCTTCGGCTCGGCCGGGGCCGGCGCCTCTGAAGCGTTCTTGGCTGCAGCGGGTTGGGTCGCCTCGGACGTTTCCGTGACGGCCACGTCCTCGCTCTTGGCCACCGTGTCGAGTGCGGCATTCACGCCGAGCGGGGTCGCAACCGCCTCGCCCGGCGGCGCGGTGAGCGCACCGTCCTCTTCGAGGATCCGTTCCAGCGTCTGGATGGCGGCTTGCTCGAGGCCGTCGGTGTCTCGTTCGCGGATCCTGCGCGCCGCCTGACGAAGCTCGGAGGGGTCCGCCGAGCCAATCGTCTCGAAGGCTTGCTGGATGACCTGTTCGGCTTCCGAGAGCTTGCCGTCCTTCATGAACGAGCGCTCGATCTGACCCCAGGCCCAGTCGCTACCGACCCTCAGTGCAACGCGCTCGCGGTCGGCGGGGCTGAGCTTCCGGAGCAGATCAAAGGAGCGCGCCAGGATGCCAAGCCGGCCGCGCAGACCCCGGGCGTTCTCGAGTTCTCGCAGCAGATCCTTGAGCGCGGTAGTCGCCACGAACTAACCTTCGGAATCCTGGGCGTCCCCGGCGCTCAGGTTCTGGGCGGCCGCGCCCGGAAGCGCCGCGATGCCGCGCAGGAAGTCGTTCAGCTCGACACCGGCGAGCTGATTCAGGATCGGGCTCAGCTGGCTGAGGACCTGCACCACGTCCTCGGTCAGCTTGGCCGTGCCGGTTCCCGAACCGGGCGCGCCCCCGTTGCTGATGATCGTGGTGCTGCCGGCGCGTGAGAGCGGTTCGCTGATCGCGGCCGCGATGTCGGGCAGCACCTTGAGTGCTTCGATCGAGAGGCCGGCTTCGTTGTAGAGCTTCAAGGCTTCCGCGAGCTGGCGCCGGGCCTCGGCTTCGGCCTGACCACGCGCCAGAATCGCATCACCATCGGCGATACCGATGTCGCGGCGCTGGGCGGCCTCGGCCGCCGCGGTCGCCAAACCCTCGGCTCGGACGGCTTCAGAGATCTCCTCGCGCCGTTTGCGCTCGGCTGCCGCCTCGTTCTCGATCCGGTAGCGGGAGGCGTCGGCGTCGCGCTCCACCTGGTACTTGCGTGCGTCCGCCTGCTCGCGCACCTGCGCGTTCAGTTCGAGCTTCTGGCGATCGACTTCCTTCGCTGCGATCGCGATGTTCTGGACCTTGGTCTCCATCTCACCGGCCTTGGTGGCCTGGGCATGCGCAACGTCGACTTCTTCCTTGATGCTGGCCTGCTTTAGAGAGAGCTCCTTCTCGGCGTCGGCCACCTCAGTGTCGACGCTGAAGCGTTGTTGCTCCTTGGCGCGCCTGGCATTCTCTTCCTCGATCTTGGCGTCGCGGTCGGCATTCGCGGTGGCGATGCGCGCCTGCTTCAGCGCCTCTTGGATCTTGGGCTGGCCCAGCGCGTCGAGGTAGCCCTGGTCGTCCTGGATCTCCTGGAACACGAAGGACTTGAACTCGAAGCCCATCGCGATCAGATCCTCTTGCGCCTCGGAACGGACCTTCTCCTGGAACGATTTCTGGTCGCGATAGAGCGTTTCGATCGTCAGCGTGCCGATGATTCCACGCAGGTGGCCGGCCACGGTCTCCTGGATCGTCGAGCGGACATCTTCCACGGGCATGCCGAGGAATGACTCCGCGGCGTTTCGAATCGACGCGGTCTTCGCCTCGATCTTTACCTGGGCAACGGCACGCACGTTGATCGGAATGCCTTGCTCGGTGTAGACGTGCGGCATGTTGATCTCGAGCGTCATCATCTTCATCGAGAGACGATCGTGCGCTTCCCAACCCGGCCAGATGAAGGTGCCGCCGCCCCGTACGATTCGGAAGCCCTGGGTGTTGCCATCTTCGTCGACGACCTTGTCGCCCAACAACTTGCGGCGCCCGAAGACGATCAACGCTTCGTCGGGGCCGGCCTTCTTGTAGCGGGTGCGGACGAACACGTAGAGCAAGAAGATCGTGAACAGTCCGATCCCGAAGGTAGTCAACAGCTCGATCATTCGGTCTCCCTCCGGCAACGCGGGCGCGTCCGGATGAAGCGATGCTAACCCAGCAAGGCCGCCGTCAGGGACCGGATCAGAGGCGGAAGCGTTCGAGCTGCTGGCGGAGGTAGCGGGCCAACGCTGCCATCTCCGCTTCGCCTAGCGGGCCGAATTTCACGGCCATGCCCGTCGGGTGGCGATCGCGGCGCAGGTTGCCGATGACGTTGCTCCAGACGACGGTGGATTCGACCAGGATCTCTCCTTCCGGCAGCCGGAGCTCGATCGGGATCACGGCGCCCTTCATCAGCGGTCGGAGCGTCGTGAGGTAGGCGCCGCTCACCGACATCTCGTGGATGCCCGCGGTGCGCGGGCCGGTCTTGGCGCGCACCAGGGCCGTGAGGTCGGTCGGGACGCGGCCATCGCGGCGGCCCTCGGATCCGCCACGGGCCAGGGCGGCCTGGCCGAGGCAGAACTGCAGCACGCCGTCCTCGAGCGGGTCGAACAGTCCGATCTGGAGGCGCAGGCCGCGAAGCGCGCTGATCTGGACATCGTCGGGTCGCGGCCCGACCACGAAGATCTGGAGGTCTTTGGCGAGTCTCGAAAGCGCGCGGATCTCGCCAGGGTCCGAGGAGCCGTCGATCAGGGCGGCATAGACGACGTCCCCGGCGCCTTCGAGCTGCTCGCGGGCTTCATTGGCGTCGCCCGCCCGAAGCGCACGGAAGCCCAGGCCGAGCAATCTGCTCGAGAATTGTCTGTCCGCCCGGTCTCCATAGACCAGGACCGGAGGCTCTTTGGCCACAGCTCGGATCCTTTGATGTCGAGAATCGGCCGTCGGGCAGGCGGCAAGTTACAGGCAGGCGTATCGGTCAATGCCGGCCTGGGCTGTACCGGTGCTTGAGGTACCGTTTCGCCGCCCATAGGGAGGAGCCCGGATGCCTGACCAGGACCTCGATGCCCTCAAGGCCGAGATTTTCGAACGGCTCGAAGGCGACGCCATGGAAGGCCTCGACAAGGACGATCTCGCGGCGGCGATGGCGCATCCGAAAGCCGCAGAAGTGGTTGCCGAGCTGATGCCGCGCGAGGCGAATTCGGTCCAGCAGGGCGAGCCTGCCCGGGATTTCGAGCTCCCCTTCATGCCCGGCTACGGGGGTAGCGAAGGCGAGACCCTGCGGCTCTCCGATCGCTTCGCAGAAAGGCCTGTCGCCTTGATCTTCGGGTCCTACACCTGACCGCCGTTCCGGGCCCAGGCTGGGACCCTCAATCGGATCTATCAGCAGTTCCGCGAGCAGGTCGACTTCTACGTGATCTACCTGCGCGAGATTCACCCGACCGACGGCTGGCAGGTGAAGGAGAACGAGCAGGACGCCGTGCTCTTCGCCCAGCACGAATCCATGGACGAGCGGGTCGAAGTAGGCCAGGCGTGCATGGTCAAGCTGGCCCTGGAAATGCCCGCACTGGTCGACGAGATGGATGATGCCGTTGCCAAGGATTACGCGGCAATGCCCGAGCGGCTCTACCTGATCGCCAAGGGCGGCGAGGTCGCCTACAAGGGCGGAATGGGGCCGATGTTCTTCCGCCCCTCCGAATGGGAGCAGGTGATCAGCGAGCATCTGGCTCGCTAGGCGGCGGGCTGAACCCGAGGAACCGAACATGGCGCTGGCCCAGGACATCTCACCCCTCAACCCCGAGCTGATGGACACGCTGGTCTCGGCTGAGGCCGGCTGGTTGCCGACCGGCGAGAATGCCTGGATCAAGGTGCTCTGGACCGGCTCCGAGAGTGGCCAATGGGCGGCGTTATTCCGCTGGAACAAGGGCTACGTGGCCGAAGCCCACAAGCACTTGTCTGCCGCCCACACCTACGTGCTGAAAGGAAAGCTCGAGGTGCGCGACGGCTACGTCTCTGCCGGCGACTACCTGTACGAACACGGCGCTCGAAGACACCGAGTATCTCTTCATCTGCGAAGGCCCCGTACTCTTCTTCGACGACAACGGCCCCACCCACTACATCGGCTGGGAAGAAATGGAACGCATGCGCCGTGCCACCAGAGCGGGGACGGACTCCTCAAGTTTCAAGTTTGCAAGTTTGAAAAACTTGCAATCTTGAAACTTGAGGAGTCCGTCCCCGCTCTGGGTTTCGTGGCGAGCAGGGAGTAGCTGAGGGGGATGCGGGGGCGGCCTGCGGGCATCCGGTAGATCTTGCCGGGGTTCTCGACCAGGAACGGGAAGCGGGGGAAGAAGGTTTCTTCGCGCTCGGTCAGCTTGTCGATGCGTAGGCCTGCCCCGGCGAGGGCGCTGACGACTTCGCCGAGGGGATGGATCCATTCCCAGTTGTCGTCGAACTCGGTCGGCTCGCTCGTCGCATAACTTCCGGGACCGTTCCACTTGAACCCCGCTGGGCCCGTAAAATAGTCGATCTCGAAGACCGGCTCCTCCTCGCCGAGGGCGTCCACGAGGGGGTGGAACTCGGCCAGATAGAGCCGCCCGCCGGCTCTCAGCAGGCGCGCGACGACGCCTGCCCAGCGCTCCAGGTCGGGCAACCAGCAGAGCGCCCCGTGGCCGGTGTAGACCACGTCGAACTGGCGCTCGCCAAGGGCCTCGACCGCATCGTGGACGTCTGAAGCCACGAAGGCAGCATCGACCTCGATCTGGCTCGCCAGCTCGGCGGCTGCCGTGATCGCGTTCGGCGAGAAGTCGAGGCCGGTCACGCGTGCGCCTCGTCTGGCCCAGGAGAGCGAGTCGAGCCCAAAATGACATTGCAAGTGCACCAGATCGAGGCCGGCAACATCACCGAGTTCGTCGATCTCGAAGGCTTGCAGGGTGCTGGCACCGGCCCGCTTGAACGCTTCGATGTCATAGAAGTCACCGGCGACGTGAAGCGGCGCACGCTCGTCCCACCAGGCCTGGTTCAGCGCGATCTTCGGATCCGTCATGTGCGCTTGCGGTCCTCGTCCGTTGCGAGTTTCAACCGGCAGGCGGCCAGCCGGGAACCAGCGCCAACTCCTTGGCGTGGGGTTGGGCGTGAAGGACCTTGCCGTTCCAGGCCTCGGCCTCCGCTGCCGTCGCGAGCCAGCGGATCACGGCGGCCGGGACGATCGGGGGCGCGCCCCCGTATTCCTTGATGAGTGCCTCATCGAGGCCCTGGGCCTTCATGCTCTCGGTCAGGATCAAGCCCGGCTCCATGTTGAAGAAGCGCACGCCGGAGCCGCGGTGTTCGGCGAGCAGGCAACCGCTCATGCGGATCAGGGCGGCCTTCGACGAGCCGTAGGCGAAGCCCCAGCCCCCGGCATCCGGCGGCAACCCCGGATCGCTCATGCCGGCCGCTGAAACCACGTTGATGATCGTACCGTTACCGCGCTCGACCATGGCCGGCATCAGGCGTTGAACGAGCAGCAGCTGGTGCACCACGTTCGCGCGGTAGATGGTCTCGACGTGATCCAGTTCCAACTCGAGGACCGGGTCCATCGTGCCCGGCCCCTGGTAGACGGCGTTGTTCACCAGCAGGTCGATCTGGCCAAAGGCTTCGCTCGCAGCTTTCGCGGCTTCTTCTACCGAGCCCCGGTCGAGCAGGTCGAGGCGCACCACGGCAGCGCGTTGACCTCGTTCGCGAATCGCTTCGGCCGTTTCTTCCAAGCTGCCCGGCATCGCGCGTTCGAGCGGCCGATCGCGACTCGACCCGTAGTTGTGGACCTCGCTACCGGTGACGGTGCGAGCGGCGACGACGACATCGAAGCCTGCCTCAGCCAGGGCGAGGCTGGTGGCGCGGCCAATGCCGCGGCTGGCGCCAGTGACGAGTGCGACCTGAGAGTCGGGCACGGGATCTCCTTCGGAAAGCCGCAGAATAGGTCAACCACCGGCGACTGGCGGGAAGATGCTGACGGTGTCGCCGGCCGCGAGCTTGTGCGCCTGGCGCTCCTCGAAACGTCGCGAGATCTGGACGCCGTTGACGAGCACCATCTGCGCCAGCCGACGTTCGATCGCGAAGTGTTCGATGACGTCGACCACGCTGGCACCCTCGGCGAGTTCCAGCGTCGTGACTCCGCGCAGTTCCTGTGGCAGACATTCCCGCAGGCTGGCGAACAGGCGGATCTGAACCTCCAAGCTCAGCGCGTCACGAGGACGGCATGGTGCGTCGAGCGCGGTCGCTTTGGCGGCCGCGGGGGGAAGCGATAGCCGCCCCCGGTGGAGGCCCGTCCGGTCAGGAGGTTGCTCGAAAGCAGCGCTTTCGGCGCGCCACTGGCGACGTAGACGCGGCGCAGGTCGAGCGGGTGATCCTTCAAGTAGTCCTTCCAGGTTCCCAGCGAAATCCCTGTTTGAACGAGGCCTTTCAGCATCCCAGCATCGTTCGCGCCCGATACCGCAGCAGTGGGGCCCACGAGCGAGCCGCCCACCAGCCGGTCGTCCTCCCAGATGTATTGGCGATGGATCCCGGCGCCCGGGTTCGATAGCCCCGTGCTCTCCATGCCTTCCGGCGACCAGCGTCCGAAACTGCAGGACTCGAGGGCCTGGGTGTGGAGCACGTTCATGGCGAGGCTGCCCGAGTAGGCGGCGTCGAGGCCGGCCATGTTCGCGCCCGCGATGCGGCCGTGATCGATCGCGGTCGGTTGGATCGCGTGGACGGCGTGGCCGCCCGTGAGGAGATCCGGTCCCTCTGCAACATCACCGGCAGCGAAGATTGCGGGATCGGTCGTGCGCAGGTGATCGTCCACGAGGATGCCCGCGTCCGTGGCGATTCCGGCGCCCTCCAGGAAACCACGATTGGCGTGGATGCCCGTCGCCATCACCACGAGATCGCAATCGAGCGTGTCGCCGCCCGCCAGTGTGAGGCGACAGCCGCTGCCCGTGTCTTCGATCTGCGAGAGCGCCTCGCCGGTGAGAATCTCGATGCCCTTGTTGGCAAGATGTGCCGAGATCAATCCGGCCGCGTTGGCGTCGAGCATGCGCGGCAGGATCACGGACGCGATCTCGAGGAAGCGCACGCGGCAGCCCCGTTTGATCAGCGCATCGAGAATCACCAGGCCGATGAAGCCGGCCCCGACGATGACGACGTCCTTGGGATCCTGTTCCAGGAACGTGCCGGCATCCGCCACGGTCCACATGTCGACGACCCGTGGCGAGTCGAGGCCCTCGATCGGTGGGCGTGCCGGGCTCGAACCCGTGGCGACCAACAGCCGGTCGTAGTCGAGCGAGCGGCCGTCATCGAGTTCGATCCTGTGGGCGGCGGCATCGATCCTGTGGGCGCGGCAGCCGATTTCGAGCGCGACCTGGTGCTCGAGGGCCCAGGCGTCGTCGGTCGTGAAGAGCGTGCCGGGTGCGATGGTCCCGGCGAGGTGATACGGCAGCACCATGCGCGCGCACGGTGCTTCGTCGCAGACGAGCGTGACGTCGGCCTCCGTGTCGAGCTGTCGGATGGTTTCGACGGCGTGGATGCCGGCCGGACCGCCTCCCAGGATTACGTGTCGGGTCATGCGCTCAGCCTCCGGGATAGCTTCTCGAACCGAAGAAGTAGACGGTCACCGTGTCGCGTTGCTCGAGCGGGGTCGCCAACGCGTCGAGCAGCCCGATGTTGCGGCCGTTCTTGAGGATGCGCGCATCGCGGGAGAGGCCGCCCTCGCTGAACAGCAGGTGCTCCATCTCCGGGCCAGCCTTCGCGATCAACGCTTCGAGGAGTTTGCCGACGGTATCGCCCTCGAGCGAGAGCTCGGTTCCGCCCGCCAGTTTGCGCAACTGAATGCCGAGGAAGCGAGCCGTCGGCACTATCCGAGTCCGAGTGCACGGAGTTTCTCCTGGCTGGGATGCCCGTCTTCGCTCCAGCCGCGTGCCGCATAGTAGTCGGGCAACATTTCGGCGAGGCGGCTGGTCTGGCCCTTGGTGGGGCCGGCGGGGATCGGTTGTTCGAGCATTCGCTTCGGTAGCGTGTCGTCCGCCGCCGTGATGCCCGCTTGCATGTTCCAGACGCGTTCGAGGTTCCAGATTCGTTCGCCCGCGAGTTCGAGTTCCGCGGGCGTGTAGGGATGGCCGGTGGCTGCCGCCATCAGCGGCGCGATCTCGTCGAGCCCGACGCCGAAGGTCAGGAACAAGCAAAGCCCGGTGGCGTCGACGGCGGTGGAGACATTCTGGAAGGCCGCGGCGAGTTCGCCCTTTCCGACCGGGCTCTCGGGGCCTTCGGCGTCGCCGACACCGAGCATCTCGGCCGAGATCGTATAGGCCCGTAGATGGCAGGCACCCCGGTTCGAAGTCGCATAACCGAGACCCATTCCCTGGATCGCACGCGGGTCGTAGGCCGGAAACTCCTGGCCCTTCACACCCATGAAGACGTCGGGCCGTCCGAGCGCATCGCCCATGCGCTTCGAACCCTCGGCGAGCAGGTCGCCGAAGCCCTCGCGACTGGCCGTCTTCTCGGTGAGCGCGATCAGCGCTTCGCCACTGCCGAACGGCAACGGCATGCCGACTTCCTTGTCCGTGAGCACGCCGTCTTCGTAGAGCTCCATGGCTGCCGCGATCGTGGCGCCTAGGGTGATCGGATCCAGGCCGAGGTCGTTGCACAGGGTGTTGGCCTTGAGGATCAGGTCGAGATCGTCGATCCCACAATCCGCTCCCAGCGACCAGGCGTTCTCGTACTCGGGCCCTTCGGTGGCTTCGCGCCAGTTTCGTGGGCTGGTATTCAGGGTGTAGCGGCCCTGGCCTTCCTCGGAGACCTTGGAGACGCGGCCGCAGGCGATGGTGCAGGCGAAGCACGCCTTGTTCGTCTGCAGGCGTGTTTCGACCAACCGCTCGCCCGAGATCTCTTCGGCACCCTCGAACTGGGCTTGCTGGAAGTTGCGGGTGGGCAGGGCGCCGTGCTCGTTGACCACGTTCATCAGCGCCAGGGTTCCGTAACCGGGCAATCCCTCCGAGGTGAGCGGGGCCTGGGTGAGCGCGTGCTTCTGCGCCCACTGGGCCTGCATCAGGCCGGCCGGATCCGCGACCTCGACGGCACCGGTGCCCCGGACGGCGATGGCCTTGAGATTCTTCGATCCCATCACGGCGCCGACACCGCTGCGGCCGGCGGCGCGGAACTTGTCGTTCACGATCGCCGCATACTTCACCAGGTTTTCGCCGGCGGGCCCGATCGTGGTGACGCGGGTGTCCGGGAAGCCGGTCTCTTCTTTCACCCGGTCCTCGGTCTCGAACACGCCCTTGCCCCAGAGGTGTTCGGCCGAGCGTAGTTCAACCGCTTCGTCATGGATCCAGAGATACACCGGCGCGGGCGAGCGGCCCTCGAGGATCAGCAGGTCGTAGCCGGCGAACTTGAGCTCCGGGCCCCAGAGGCCGCCCGAGTTCGAGGTGGTCATGCAGTTCGTGAGCGGGCCCTTGGTCACGACCATGTAGCGGGCGCCGGTTGACGAGTTGGTTCCGGTCAGCGGTCCCGTCGCGAAGATGATCGAGTTGGCGGGGGCGAGGGGATCGACGCGAGCATCGACTTCTTCGCTGAGATACCTCGCCGCGATGCCGCGCCCGCCGGCAAAGTCGCGGGCCCAGTCTTCACGGACCGCCTCGCGCTCGATGTTGCCGTTGGTGAGGTCGACGCGCAGCAGCGTCCCGGTCCATCCCTTCAGCATCAGAGCTCTCCTTTCAGGCTGTCTCGGCGGCCCGCATCCACTTTCTCTCCGAAGGCACTGATCCACCCGACGGGATCGGCTTCGACGTACTCGATGGCGGCCGTCGGACAGGCGTGGACGCAAGCCGGATCGTCCGCGCACAGGTCACACTTCTCCGCGGTGTGACTGCCGCGGTCGAAGAACATCGTGCCGAACGGGCAGGCGATCACACAGAGGCCGCAGCCCACGCAGACGTCGTCGATCACGACCTTGGCCTGGGTGTCCGGCTCCACGTCGATGGCATTGACCGGACACGCCTGCATGCACCAGGCCTCATCACACTGGAAGCAGGTATAGGGCGCGAAGCTCGCCTCTTCGTCGAAAACGTGGACGCGAATCAGCGAGCGCGAGGGTTGGAAGGTTCCGGTCTGGACCCAGGAGCAAGCCAGCTCGCACTGCTTGCAACCGGTACAGCGATCCGGGTGGATCTGGAGGGTGCGCGTCGCCGATGTCATGGAATCTCCCTGGGCTGCCAGTCTACGACTGCGCGGTCAGCGTGATCAAGCGTTCTCGGATCTCGGCCGTGGCATCGAGGGCGGCTTCGCTGCTGGCGGCCTGGGCCGTGATGTTGAAGTCCGAGGCACCGGCGCGAACATACGGCGCCAGGAACTCGGCCACTTCTTCGGCGCTGCCATGGGGTGTGTACTTCTCGAAGCGCTCGAAGGGAATCCGGTAGAGCTGCTCCATGCCGTCGGCGACGAAGGCGCGTGCCTTGTCCCGGTCGGCGTCGACCCCGCACCAGGTCTGGAGGCCGTGGCGCCAGGCGACCCCCTCGCGGCCCGCTTCGCCGGCGAGTTCGTCGATCCTGGCGACCACCTCGGCGAAGCGAAGCGCCGAGCACCAGGTTGCCAGCCAGCCGTCGCCTAGCAGGGCTGCGCGCCGCACTGCGGCATCGCTGCGGCCGCCAACCGTCAGCGGCACCGGCGGATCCGGTGGCGGTCGGATCCAGGCATCCTCGAGCTGAATGAACTCGCCCGCATACTGAACGGGCTCGCCAACGAGAAGTGCCCGCAGCACCTCGAGGCACTCGTTGGTTCGGCGGCCGCGGCTGCCCGGGTCGATCTCACAGACCTCCATCTCGTGGCGGTCCTCGCCCCCGACGCCGACGCCGAGGATCAGACGGCCCGGTGCAGCGCGGCACAGGGTCGCGATCTGGCGCGCGACCGGGGCGACCCGCCGCAGCGCGAGCAGGTAGATCCCGACGTAGACGGGAAGTCGCGGTTCGATACTCGTGGCGATCGTGGCCTGGACCAGACCGTCCATGCCGATGCCCTGATGAAAGCTGACGTGGTCGGCCACGAACAGATGATCCAGGCCCGCGTCCGCGGCGCGAGCGAGAAGTCGCCTTCGCCGCTCGGGATCGCCGTAGAGCATCACCTCGTCCGCAAGGGTCCCCACCTGAAGCTTCGGCATCGATGCATGATTCCGCGGATCCGCCCTCAGGGGAAGGGTGGTCTATCGTCCGGTCGTGGATGTCTTTCGCACGGCGTGGCGCAATGTGTGGCGCAATCCGAGAAGGAGCGGCACGACGATCGCCGCGATGACGCTGGCCCTCTTCGTGCTGATTCTCTACTCCGGGTTGCTGGCAGGCTATCTGCGCGACATGGAAGCAAACATCGTCGAACTCGAAGTGGGCGACGCGCAGGTGTCGCCCCTCGGCTACCGCAAGGATCCCGATCTCTATACGCGCATCGACGACAGCGCGGCGGTGGTTCGGGCACTTCGAGAGACGGGCTTTCGTGCTAGCCCGAGATTGCTCGCCTGGGGGTTGGTGGCGGCAGAGGAATCCTCCGCCGGCGTCCAGTTTCGGGGCGTCGAGATCGAGGCCGATGCCGCTGTGAGCCGGATCAGCGAGCACGTCGACGCCGGGGCCTGGCTCGATCCCGCGGTCCCCGAAGGCGTCGTGATCGGTCGACGGCTGTCGCGGATGTTAGGCACGAAGGTCGGGGGCGAGCTCGTGGTGGTGACCCAGGGCATCGACGGGGCCATGGCGTACGAACTGGTCGAAGTCCACGGCATCTTGAAGTCGATTGGAGACGCCACTGACATGGCCGGGGTGTTCATGCTCGCCGAGACGCTTCGAGCGCTCGTAGGCGTGGAAGAGGGTGTCCACCAGATCGTGGTTCGCAGGCCGGATGGAAGTGACCTCGAGACCGCCGCGGTGGAACTTCGCCGCCTGATGCCGGACCTCGACGTGCGCACCTGGCGAGAACTGAATCCGACCCTGTCCTCGATGCTCGATTCGAGCCGGCAGGCCATGGGCTTGATGTACATGATCGTCTACGTGGCCGTCGCGATTCTCATCCTGAACGCGATGTTGATGGCCACCTTCGAGCGCATCCGCGAAATCGGTGTGTTGAAGGCGCTCGGCGTCGGTCCGGGTCGCATCTTTGCCTTGATGGCCACGGAGGCCGCTCTCCAGGCCACGATCGCGGTGGCGATCGGGTTGGTGTTCGCGGTTCCCACGCTGCTCTACTGGGCTCGCTTCGGGCTCGACGTGGGCGGCTTGACCGGTGTGTCCGTGGTCGGGATCGCGATGCAACCGGTCTGGTATCCGGTCGCTGGCATCGAAACCTATCTTGGGCCGGTGGCCTCGCTCATCGCGATCGTTTCGGCCGCCGTCGCGTTTCCGGCCGTGAAAGCGGCGCGTGTCGATCCGGTCGCGGCGATGCGCCACCAGTAGTCGGCGGAGGTTCTCATGGCAACCAACATTCCCGCGACCGCATGGCGAAACCTCTGGCGCCAACGTCGGCGCACGCTGATTACGTCTTCCTCCATCGCCTTCGCAATCCTGCTGGCGACGATCATGACCGCGATCGGCGACGCCAACTATGGCGACATGATCGATCTCGCAGCGCGGATGGGGACCGGCCATGTCGCGATCCAGCACGCGGAGTATCTCGATTCGCCCACGCTCAGTCGCAACGTTTCCGGCGCAGCCGGGTTGCAACGCCTGGCGTTGGCGGATCCCGATGTCTACAAGGTGGTTCAACGCATCACGGGAAACGTGATGTTGGCGACAGCCTCGAAGAGTACCGGCGCCGGATTCATCGCCTTCGATCCGGGCATCGAAGACGAGACGACGCTGTCACTGCTCGAATCCATCGTCGAGGGTTCCTTCGAGAGCTCGTCGGGCCGGCCGGGAATCATCGTCGGCGTCGGCCTCGCCGAGCGCCTCGGTGGCGGCATCGGCCGGCGGGTGGTCTTGACCGTGACGGACAAGAATGGCGAGATCGTGCAGGAGGCCGTGCGCGTGACGGGTCTGTTGAGAACGGGCTCGCCTACGCCGGATTCCGGGCTCGTGTTGTTGCCGTTGGCGCTCGTGAAGGACACGTTGGGTTACGGGACGGACGAGACGTTGCAGGTCGCCGTCTTCCTCGAAGATCAGCGCCGGGCGGATGTCGTGGCTGCGCGGCTCGGTCGTGAACTCGAGGGTGAGGTCGAGGCATTGGCGTGGCAGCAGGTCAATCCGGAACTCGCAGGCTTCATCGCCATGAAGGTCGGCGGCACCCTCGTCATGGAGCTACTCGTCCTCGTACTCGTGGCGGCCGGCATCTTCAATACGCTATTCATGAGCGTGATGGAACGCCTGCGCGAGTTCGGTGTCTTGCTGGCGATCGGCTTCACACCGCGCCGGCTCTTCGCCCTGGTCATGTGCGAGAGCTTCTGGCTCGCGTTGACGGGCGGCCTCGCCGGCATCCTGATGACCGCCTGGCCCTACTACTACCTGAACCGTGTGGGCATCGACATGCGCGGCCTCGCCGGCGTCGAGAGTGCCGAGATCTCGGGCGTGACGGTCGGGCTGGTGCTCCGAGCCGAGATCTACCCAGAGAACTTCCTGCTGATCCTGGCCGCGGCATTCCTGGCCACCATGCTCGCCGGCATCTACCCCGCCTGGCGCGCCGGCCGGATCGATCCGGTCGAATCGATTCGGCTCGTCTAGGAACCTCCGCGCAGGGCCTGCACCCTCGACCATGCCCCGATCTGGTAGGTAGCGAGCTGTACCACCCCCTCGACAGCCCTCGGGTCTCGAACGCGACACCACCCCTCTGCCAGGAATCCGCCCACGGTGGGCCTGCGGCGGCTCGAACGATGTCTCGAGGAGGGGTAAAGGTCGCTCTAGAGATTTGGGTCCCGGAGGGCTGTTGAGGGGGTGGTTTGCGCGGATGTTAGGCATTCGGGTCGGGGTCGAGGGCGCGAGCGGGCGTGGGGCGGCGGATCCACTATGCGACGTAAGGCATCCGGCACCCAGCTCGAACTACCCCACTCCGGGTGGGGCGGGAAGCGGCCTGGTGCCGGCCGAAAGCCGCAGGCGGGGTCCGGTATTCCTCATCTCCGCCGAACGGGACTCGCTTCCCGGTTTCCCCTGCCACGTCGCCCTGAAGGTGCGCGATGGCGTTCCCTCCCTTCGAACCGTGAAGCTCGTACGTGAACTCGAACGCTCCTGGTCAAAGGCCTGTGATCGCGGGGACTTCCGGCTGGCGCACTATTCGATCCAGGCGAATCACGTCCAGCTGTTGGTGGAAGCGAAGGATGCGGATGCCCTTGGGCGTGGAATGAAGTCGCTGGGCGCGCGCCTGGCGCGTGCGGTGAATCGGGTGTTCGCGCGCTCTGGACCGGTCCTGAAGGACCGGTATCACCATGTGGTGTTGAAGACGCCCACCCAGGTGCGCAATGCACTGCGCTACGTGCTGATGAATGCTCGGCGGCACATGAAGCGCACGGCCAGCACTGTGCGAATC
>JAJDAP010000025.1 GCA_029261795.1 Deltaproteobacteria bacterium | reverse complement strand
GCGCTCGACGGCCTGGGCGTAGCCGTCGATGAGATCGAACATCACCGACCGTACCGAGCTCGTCTGATTGAGCATGCCGATCACCTGGCCCGCCGGATTGAAGGCGACCGACTGCGAGCGGTCGGGGTAGCGCATGGTGCGCCGCATCATGTCGATGGACACCATTCCCTGAAGTGGCATGGGGAGCGGTTCAGGGGCGTCGGGCCGCTCCCATGCCTCGGTCCAATCGTTTCGCAGGATGCGGGCCGGCTTGCCCGAAACGGAGCGCGTGCGCACGGTGTCGCGGCTCGTGGCTGCGAGGTAGCTCTCCTTCTGCGCCGTCGAGCCCGCGGCCTCTTCGACGGTGAGCCAGAGCGATCCACTCCAGGTACCCGCCGCGCCAAGTGCCAACGCGGCCGCGATCTGCTCTCCGGACCCGATGCCGCCCGCGGCCAGCACGGGGGTCGGTGCCACGGCGCGCACCACCTCGGGCCAGAGCACCATGCTGGCAACCTCGCCCGTGTGTCCCCCGCCCTCGTAGCCCTGCGCGATGACGATGTCGACGCCGGCCTCCTTGTGGCGAAGCGCCTGGTGAACGCTGCCACACAGGGCAGCGACCTGGCGCCCGGAGGCGTGGCAGGCCTCGATGACGTCGGGCGGCGGCGTGCCGAGTGCGTTGGCGAGCAGCTTCACCTTCTCGTGCGCGAGCGCGACATCGACCTGGGGCAACGCGGTGGCATGGGTCCAGCCGAGCAGCTCGCGAGTCTGTTCGTCCGCGGGCCATTCCGGCACACCGGCATCCGCCAGCACCTTGTCCGAGAAGTCGCGGTGCCCTTGCGGCACCGCGGCGCGCACGGCGGCTTCGAGCTTCTCCGCATCCATCTCGCCCTGACCCTCGTACCGGTTGGGGATGATGGTGTCGACGCCGTAGGGCAGATCGCCGATCCGCTCGTCGATCCACTGCAACTCGATTTCCAGCTGCGAAGGTGAGAAACCCACCGCCCCGAGCACGCCGAGACCACCGGCCTTGCTCACCTCCACGACGACATCGCGGCAGTGGGTGAAGGCGAAGATCGGGACGTCGATCCCGAACAGATCACAGAGTTCGGTGTGCATGCGGGTTCCCCTGACGGTTGGGAGCCGAAGACATGAGTCTACTCGTCTTCGCTCTCGAAGGCCGTCTCGCCGGGGATGCAGCGGGTGGGAACCCGTTCGGCTCAGCTCTCTCCGAGCGCGCGAACCTCTTCGACCTTGATCGTCACGGCGTGCTTCGGCGGGGGAACCGGGATCTTCTCTTCCTCGATCGTCTTGACCAGCATCTCGAATACGGCGCCATCGGAAGTCAGCTCGGCCGTGCTCTTGAACTGGAACGCCTTGAACGTATCCGGCTTGCACACGCACACCGCGATCTTGGAGTTCTCCTGCAGATTCTTGAAACGAAGGGTGCGCGGTTCGAGTCCTGCCCCGGGGCGCCACGATTCGCGGCCCGCTAGTCGAGCGGGCGGGCCTCCTGCCAGTTCCCCTCCATGGCGTTCGGGTCGAAGGAGGGGTTGTCCGAGCCGACGAAGTTGCCCTGGCCGTCGGTAGCCCAGCGATCGAACTGCCCGTCCTGGCGGACCTGGGTACCGGTGTTGGGATCGTTGAAGCTGGTCGTCTCGCCGATCATGTCGATGAACTTGTCGTGGCCGCTGGCGCCGGAGCCGGACCCGGAGGATCCGCCGCTGTTGCGGAAGGTCTGCTGCCATCGGTCGTTCTGGGCGTAGGCCGCCTGGTAGCGGCCCTGCATCATCGCCTGGTGGCTCTCGAACTGGGTCTGGTTCTTGGCCATGCGCTTCTTGTGCTCCACGGTGTTGCGGGCCGTCACGGCGTCGATCAGCCGGGAGCGGGCCTGGTCATAGGCGGGGTTCAACTGGATGCCCTGATCGATCGCGTCGGACAACCTGACGAGCGTCTCGATCTGGTCGGGCGCGCTAATCAGCAGCACCACGCTCGCCACGCCTCCGACGTGCTGGCCCCGCTCCGCGAACAGGGTGTGGTCGACCTGCAGGCGACCTTCGACCGGCCGCCCCTGGACGGTTCCGGTGAAGGAGAGGTGCACCGCCTGCAGCTGCGAGCCCATGGACAGGGCCTTCTGCCTCGCTCGCTGGAACCTCGACTGCGCCATCACCCTCTGGTTCGGCACGAACTCGCCGTAGCGCAGGCCCTCGATGCCCTGGACGCCCGCCATGGCCATCTGCTCGACCAGTGAATCGAAGTTGGAGCCAACGCTGTGGGTGTACTGCGCGCTCCCGAGTCCGCGAATCAGCATGCCATCGGGGCTCTGGATGTCGAGCAGGTAGCGATCGTAGGCCGCCGTGTTCATGTTCGTGGCGATGTCGTGGAAGAGCCGCCACCCGGCGGGGACCGTGACCACCGCCATCGCCAGGTTCAGGCCGCGATCGACCACCGTGACGCGCTGTCCGGCATTCGCGGGGCCGGGGGCGGGCAGGTTGCCCGAGTCGATCTGGCCCTGCCCGTAGCCCTGCTGTCCGACGTACTCCTGCTGGTAGGCGTCCTCCCCTTCAAAGTACGGGCCCTCTTCCTCGGCCCGGCCGCAGGCAACCAGGCCGATCGCCAGTAGCATCCAGAACGTGATCAGAATCTTCATGGCTTCCCCTAACCTCGCGGGCCTAACGTGAAGTATGTCATGGGATGGCGAGGCCCAGCGCCCCGCCCGCGAGGGCTCCTGCCGCCGGCTGCGTAGACACGGCTACATTCTGCCACACCGTCGTGAACCACCGGGTCCGGGCCGGAATCGGGACGCAACACTCCGATCGGCAGAGTCAAGACAAGGGCCGGTCGCGGGCGCCTTCGAGTATTCTCAGGGTCGCGGAGCCGGGCTCGGGGGAGGCTCTCCCCCGGTGGATTCCGGCCGAAGGCGGCACAGTGGCAACCAGTCTACTTCTTGCGGCCATCGTTCTCGGCATCGCGCTGCTCAGCGCGTGGGCGGTCATCCACTTCGGGCGCAAGGCGGGCCAGAGCGAGGCCAAGCAGAGGGCGCTGGTCGCCATGTTCGTGTTGGGCGGAGCCTGCCTCTCCGTGTTCGCCTTCCTCGCGGACTTCGAACTCCGCAGGACCACCCTCTTCGAGGAGATCCTGGAAGGCTCGGCGGGTGTGTACGGAGGCGCCGTACTGGAGCGTCGCTTCCAGGTCGAGCACGAGCGCGTCCCCCATGAGCTGATGGTGGTCCCGAAGCCGGCGCCCGGGGAGGACGCGCGTGCGCCCGTGGTGATCGGCATCGCGCTGCGCGATCCGGCGGGGCAACCCGTGATCGAGGAGACACGCCGCTTCGAGACCCGGATCGAAGGAACCGGCTCGAGCGTCTCGCGGCGGCGGGTCTGGGAGGCGTCGTTCTGGACCTTTTCCCCTGCGACCACGGGAACCTGGGATCTCCGCCTCACGCTGGAGACGGAGGGCATTCCCGCGGTCCACGTCCGGGTGGAGGACCCCGAAAAGCGCGACGGAGTTCGCGCGCCCGGCTACTAGACGCGGCCGTCGCACCCCGGGGCGGAAGGGAGATGACTCGCGTGCCCGCTGCGGCCCGGGCGCTCGCCTCGCCCTGCCCGGCTGACCGGCAGGCTCATTACTGCTGGCCGGGAGGGCGTCCGCCGCCGGGCGGAGGCGGCCAGCCGGCAGACGGCGCCTCACCGACGGCCCGTCCGACTGGCGGTCCGCCCAGCCGCCGGAACTGGACCGGGTCGTCGTCCTCGATCTCGAACATCAGGCCGTCCGGAGAAGGGGTCCCCCAGAAGCCGAACTCGCCCTCGCTGGGATCGTTGACGAGCCCGACCAGCTTGCCGCCCTGGAGCACACCCACGATCGGGATGCGGTTGCCGCCGTAGGAGAGCGTGCCGGCCCAGCGCTCCTGGTCGTGCCGGGCCAGCTCCAGGTCGTAGACCACGCCCTCGGCCCTCCCCTGGAACCGGCCCGAGAACGGGTCGGCGCCGGGGTTGCCGGCCTGGCCTCGGATCGATCCCCCTGCACGCCCTCGGATCCTTCCTTCCAAGCAGCGGGTCGCAGGTTCGAGTCCTACCCGGAGCGCCCGCTCAGCGAAGTCCAACGGTGAAGGGCAACCTGACACTCAGGACCGCGACGAAGTCGTCCTCGAGCTGGGGGCCGTCGAGGTCCTGCCAGAGCGGCACCTGGAGGGACGCCTCTACGATGTAGTTCTTGGTGATGAACTGCACGCCGGGAGAAACGAAGAGCGTGTTGCCGCCCGAGGCATCGACCGTCCGTCCCCCAGTCCGCGTTCGCCCGCGCCAGAGGCCATTCAGCTCCACCACACCGTTCAGCTGAACGAGACGTCTCCCAAACCGCTCCGGCCAGAGCCGGTAGCGGTACGCCAGGTCGTAGCGGAACGCATCACCGGCCTCGAAGTCGTGCCGCTTCGTGGAGATGGTGTAGAGCGCGTCCAGGTCGAGCTCGTGACGATTCGCCGCCCAGGTCGCGACGCCGCCGAGAATCGGGTCGAACGAGGGCGTTCCGAAGCGGTCCGCGCCGGTTGGAAACTTCATCCCGGCCAGCAGCGCTGCGCGCCTGGTCGAAAGCGGCGCGTAGTCGTCGGCGAAGAACGTGTACCGGCCAAGAAGCCGGAAGTCGCCCAGGGCCTCATCTCGGTTGACGCGTCCGTTGGCGCCCTCGAGCCTGCGGTGAGCAAGAACCGGGAGCGTGGCGAAGGCCGTCAGCCGTGGCGTGACGCCGTAGACGAGCGTCTGCGGAGCGACCAGCGCATCGAGTTCACGGCTGAGGCCGAGCGGGTCGTCGGTCGAGTGCCTGTAGCGAAGCTGTGAGCGGAAGATGCCCTCATCCTCTGCCACGGCGAGCGCCACGTTGGTGTTGATTCCCTGAGCCGCCGCGACCCCCGGCACGAGTAGCGCTGAAAGCGCGGCGGCCGCGAGCCACCGCCTCATCGCATCTCCTTCGAAAGCGGCGCGAACGCCTGCACGCGGTCGTTTCCGAAGTCCACCACGTAGATGCGACCATCCGGTCCGATATCGAGGTCTGTCGGACGTTCGAATTCACCCGGCTTCGTGCCTTGGGAGCCGAACAGGGTGAGCAACTCGCCAGCGCTCGTGAAGACCTGAATCCGATGGTTCTCGAAATCCGCAACGTAGATGCGGCCTAGCGAATCGACGGCGACACCTGTGGCGACTCGAAATGAACCGGGAGCGTCTCCCGGAAGGCCCGAACCGAGTAGACCGCCCCAGCGAGCGACCGCCTCGCCCTCGGGCGTAAAGAGCTGGATGCGGTTGTTGTAGGCGTCCGCCACCACGAGCTGGCCGTCGACCCAATCAAGGTCGGTCGGATAGTGAAGCCGCCCCGGAAGCACCCGCCCAGGCGTACCGACGACGCGGTCGAAGGCCCCATCCTCTCGAAACACGACGACCCGGTCATTGTAGAAATCGGCAACGAAGATTTCTCCAGAGGGGGAGACGAGAACGCCCGCAGCCGCATCGAAAGCACCCGCTGGCGTTCCCTCGCCGCGCACGACGCGAAGCGGTTCTCCATCTTGCGTGAACACCTGGACCCGGTCGCCGCCATGTTCTGCAACGTAGAGCCGACCCTGTGCATCCAGATTCAGGTCCATTGGTCGCAGAAACTCTCCAGGCTCCTTGCCTCTGGCGCCAAACGCCCGAAGGAAATGCCCATCCGCGTCGAAAGCCTGCACCCGATGGTTCCCGGCATCCGCGACGAAGACGGTCCCGCTGGGGGTGACGGCGATTCCGATCGGTTGCCGAAGCTCACCGGGCGCAGACCCTGAGGTACCCCAGACGGTCAGATGTTTAGGGCCTGGCGCTGGCGCGGGCGTGCATCCGGCCACGATGGCCCCGACTGCGACTAGCAGCCCGACTCGGAGCGTTGCCTCGAGCGCCGGAGGTCTCACTGCTAGCGGGCCTCCGATGCTTCCAGCGCCTGAATGACGAGGGAAGGTTCCGCCGCGCCGCGTTCTTCGACGGCGCCCGCAACCACCACCGAGCCGCCGCCGCGCGCTTCGATCTCCCGAAGACGTCGAATCGTCTCGGCGGAAGCGGGGCCCGCATTTCCATCCCGCATCTCGAGCAACCGAAGCGTCAGCGCGGGGTGCGCGACGAACCGGCCGCCGCCCTCCTCGAGGAGTTCTCCACTGACCTCGAGACTCAGCGCCGCAAGCTCGAAGCCTGCCTTCGCGACCGCCTCCTCGAGGTCAGCGACGGTCGCCTTGGAAGCCGGTTGGAAGCTGAGGTCGATGCGGCCCTCGTCCAGAAACACCTCGACATCGCGAACGCCGTCGACATCCAGCAGCTTCTTCTCGATTCCGAACGCGCAGAAGGGGCAGCTGAGCCCGTTGACCTGGAGCTCTGCCGAAAGCACCTCTCCGCTGGCCGAAGCCCCGTGGAGAAGCAGGCCAAGCACGATCGATGCAATCAGGTTCGCTCTCATGTCATCTTCCCTGCACGGCTTCTCGACCAATTCCCGCGGCTCGGAGTTCGCTCTCGCTCGGCCCCGCGCCCTCACAACACGCAGCTAGTTTCCCGTTCACCGCAACGGCGGGAACGGTCCGGACGCCAAGCTCCTGTGCCCGCGCTGCCACCTCGTCCTCCCGCATGTCCAGGACCACCACTTCGCACGAGTCGCACGCGATTCGCTCGACGAGCGAGACGGTCTCGTCACACAGGGCGCATCCGGCGCTGAATACCTCGACCTGTCGTTTGTTCGTCATCGTTCATTCCTCCGTTGCGTCTCCGGTGGAGCGAGGGCTCGTAGAATCGAGCAGTCGCTCAGCGGCCCCTTTCCCGGGCAGCTCTCGACGAGCTTCCGAAGCGCGCGTCGCATCCTCTGAAGCGACCGAATCCGTTCTTCGAGGTCTTCGAGCTTTGCTTCCGCCCGCTCCCGGACCTCAGCGGGTGTTGCGCCCTCGCTCGCTTCGAGTCGCAGAAGCTCGCCAATCTCCTTGAGCGAGAACCCGAGATCCTTGGCTCGCTTGATGAAGCGAAGGTTCACCACGACCTCTGGCGTGTATTGGCGGTAGCCCGATGCACGTCTCGCCGGTGCGGGAATGAGCCCTTCGCGCTCGTAGAACCGAACCGCGTCGATGCCAAGCCCGGCCGCCCTTGCGACTTCCCCGATCTTCATTCCAGCTTTGCCTCCATGCCCATAGGATAAACCCTGGAGTATGGTCCAGAGTCAAGGGGCAACCTTGAAAAAAAGCACCCGATGGAGAACGCGAGCGGCCGGGCGCCACGTGGGGCACCGGCGGCCGACGGGAATTCGCGCCGCGCTCTTATCGAGAGCGGTCGACCCAGTGGCGCTGGGCGAGTTCCGCCCCCTCTTCGACGCTCAGAACGACCAGGCCAACGCGCCCGGCCGTCCAACTCTCCGCGTCCTCCCGGGAGCGGAAGAAGTGCATCTGGTTTCACGTGGGGCTTTCGGGTCCGGTTTCCCCGGGAGCACACCCGACGCCAGGAAGCACGACCGAGATGGCCGCCTGCCTCGGGTCGCAAGCTTCCACCCCATGCGGGCCTACGCGAAGCCGGATTTCTTCCCCCGTTGCCGGGCACGGCGACCTGACGTCTGCGACCTGGTCGAGAAGCCCCGGGATGAAGAGTGTGTCGAGCGCACACCAGGCGAAGAGTTCCTTGCCGTCGAAGGAGATTCGATGCGGCGTCGGCCGCGGAGTGAGCGCGGCTCCAATCAGGTTTCCCGCCGGATCGAACTCCATCCCAGAGGCCTGGAGCCCGGCGAAAACCCCGCTTGCAGCCTCGGGAGCCATCCCGAGTTCACGCGCGAAATCGTCTGACGAGAGCGCTTTGCCGGCCGCGATCTGGCAAATGAGGAACGTGTACGCCCGAGCCCGCGCGTCGGCTTCCTCTTCGGAGGCCGCCCTGGTCGAGGACTCCCAAGCGTCTAGCGCGGTCTCGAGATTCGTACTCATGCCGTCCCCCACCGGGCTACCCCTTCTCTGGCTCCAGCTCCGCCTGGTAGCTTCCCGCCGCTTCGATTGCCGCCTCGAGCACCTCAGCGTCTTAGGGTAGAGCCGGCGACCACTTCGACTCGCCCCGAGTCCCGGTCGATCTCGACCGATTGCACGCCCGGCACATCCCCGAGCGCTCGCTCGACGGCCTTCGCGCACATGCCGCAGGTCATTCCCGATACACGAAACACTGTCGTGGCATCGCTCTCGGCGAACGCGGCGGAACCGGCGGCCAGAAGGAACAACGTCGCCAGGGTACCCACTGCGAATCGTCTCATGTCGCTCTCCTTTGTTCCTAGAGCAGCCGTTCCAAGACGACCGGATAAGCCAACGCGACTGCGTAGATGACAGAGGCACCAATCACGAAGCGCTTCGTCTTCCGCTTGGAAGCACCGTCGGGCGCGCACGCCTCGTCACAGTCCTCGCTCTTGTCATCTCGCCAGGCCCACCAGCCGGCCAGCGAAAGCGCCGCCGCGCCGCCAGCGATGAACCAGGGTCGATACGGCTCGAGCGGCGTGAACCAGCCGAGCGCCCCAACCGAAACACCGAACAGAACGAAGACGGTCGGCGCGAGACAGCACGAGGCAACCAGGAACGAGGCCCCCAGGGAGCCTAGAAGCGCCGCCGTCTCCTTCTTCATCGTCTTCGCTGCCAAGGCGTCTCCTCTAGCTCGCACAACACGAAAGCGTTTCGATATCCCGGTCAAAGCCAAGCGCTGCAAGCTTCATCCCCTCGCTCTGCGTCAAGTAGGGATGGAAGTGGCGCGATACCTCCGCGACTGAAAGCCCGAACTTGATGGCAAGGCTCGCTTCCATCACCTGCTCGGAACCCTCCGGTGCGAGGATGCGAGCCCCCACCAGTCTGTCTTCGTCCCGCGCCCGAAGGAGCTTGATGAAACCCCGCGTGTCCCGTGCAGCAAGCGCCCGGGGCACCTTTGAAAGCGGCAAGACCGAGACATCCACCTCGAGTCCGGCCGCCTCGGCCTGCTTCTCGTTCAGACCCACCCCGGCGACCTGCGGATCGCTGAAGATGACCCACGGAATCGCCGTGTAGTCTCGAGCCGTGGAGGCGTCGGACAGTGCGTTCTCGGCAGCAAGCCCGCCCTCGTAGGCCGCCGAGTAGACGAACGCCGGCTCTCCGATGACGTCGCCGGCGGCGTAGATGCCGGGAACATTGGTCTGAAGGTCCTCGCTGACCTTGAGCGCTCCGTCGGCTTCGATCGAAAGGCCTAGCAACTCCAGACCCAAGTCGTCTGTGTTAGACCGTCGGCCAAGCGCAGCGATGACTGCGTCGGCCTCCAGCTGCTCGGTGCGCGCTCCCTGCGCGAAATCGACAACGAATGGGCCCTCCCGATTCACCACCCGCACCAGCTGAGTGCTTGTTTCGATTCTGAGGCCCTCGCTCGAGAGGTAGCCCCGAAGGGCCTCGGAGAGGTCCTCGTCCTCATCGGGCAGGATGTGGGAGCTGCGCTGCAGGATGGTGACTTCGCTTCCGAGTCTCGAGAAGAGTTGTCCGAGTTCGAGCGCGATGTAGCGCCCGCCGAGAACGACCAGGCGCCGGGGGAGTTCCTGCGCCTCGAACGCTTGCGTACTGTCCCAGACGCCGCGGTCCTGGAGACCTTCGATCGCCGGTCGCATCGGCCGGGACCCGGTCGCCACAACCACCTTGTCAACCTGATACGTCTCGCCATGGACCTCGATTTCGTTTCGGCTCCGGAACCGGGCGCGGCCCTCGACGTGCTCCACGCCTTCGAGCGTGGCCAATACGTCCGAGTACTTCTCCTGCCGAAGTGCCGAGACGAGCTCATCCTTCTCGGAAACAAGCGCTCCGAAATCGACTGTTCCGCCATTCGCCGCAAGGCCGCGAAAGCGCGCGTGCCCGTGCTGGAAGTGGTTCTCGGAAGCGCGAATGAGCGTCTTCGAGGGAACGCAGCCGACGTTCACGCAGGTACCGCCAATGAGACCGTCGTTCACGAGAAGCACACGCGCGCCGAGGTCGGTGGCGCGAAGCGCAGCGGCGAAAGCCGCTGACCCGCCCCCAATTACACCGAGATCGAATGACCCATCGCAACAGCTATCGCTCACGGACGTCTCCCACCTGCGGGGCCCGGCCCCGTCGAATCAACGCGTATACCGTGATTCCCGCAAAGACGGCGAGCGCAGGAAGAAGCACGTAGTCGAGCCATCCCAACGCGGCCGATAGACCGAGCGCACCGAGGAGCACGACGAGGACCGGCGTGAAGCAGCAAAGCGCTGCCACGACCGTCCCGACCAGGCCGAAGCCCAGGAGCTTGCGATTGTCCATGGCCGAAGCATACGGCTTGAACCTGGGTGCAAGGTCAAGGGGCGCGGAAACCGCTTCTACTTCGAGCGTTTGGCTCGAGCTGCCGCGGTGAGATCCGCCACCACACGACAACGACCCGTGGCCTCGTGCGCATGGCAAGTCTCGAGAGCCGCGCCCAGGACCCGCTTCACGTGGCGGAGCTCCTTCATTCGCGCCTCGACCTGGGACAGCCGCTCTTCGATGAGCCCTTGCACGCGCCGGCAGGGCGCCGGACGAAGGAGCGCCGTTACGTCCTCGAGGCTGAAGCCGGTTGCCTGCGCTGCCCGGATGAACCGCAGCTTCTCCAGGTCGCCCACTGAATAGAGGCGGTAGTTGGAGGCGCTTCGACCGCTCGGTTCGAGGAGGCCCTCTCGCTCGTAGTAACGAACGGTCGAGGTGGGGACGTCGGCCTCGCGGGCAAGTCCGCCGATGGTGAGTCGTTCTCGAGCCATGGCCGATGGTGTACGCGACATTGAAACTGGGTTCAAGGAAGAAGGCCCGCTCGCACTCTCTCTCGTCAGGCTGCCTCTCGCCCGTGGTCTAGACACCGGTTCACCTCAACCGTCACGTGCACGAGTTCGGGACGGCTTGTCAGGAGGGCTTTGTACTCGTGCGGCGGACGAGGGTTGTCGCTCACGATGGAGGCAACAACCGCGAGCTTCCCGGGACCCAGTGGCCAGACGTGGAGGTCGGAAACCATGTCGCCTGAAGAGCAGCTCTCGAGCGCGTCACGAATTGAACTCACCGTATCGGTAGGAACGGAACCGTCCAAGAGGACGCCTGAGGTGTCGCGCAGGAGCCCATACGACCACCTCGCTATGACGAGTGAGCCGACGATTCCCATCATCGGGTCCATCCAGACCCATCCGAAGTACTTGCCTGTCAGTAGGGCAAAGATGGCGGTGCCAGAGGTGAGCGTGTCTGCCAGGACGTGAAGGTATGCCGCTCGGCGGTTATGGTCGTGGTGCTCATGGCCGGCGTGCGAGTGGGAATGCTCGTGCGGCTCGTCTCGAAGCAAGTAGACCGACAGGAGATTCACGACCAATCCGACGCACGCAACAAGAGTGGCCTCGTCGAAGCTGATGGTCTGCGGCTCAAGGAAACGGCCGGCCGACTCCCAGGCAATCAGGACCGCGATAATCGCCAGCACTACAGCGCTCGAGAACCCCCCAAGCACACTGACCTTCCACGTGCCAAACGAGAAGCGTGCGTCCCCTGCCCGGCGTCGGGCGTACAGGTAGGCGAAGGCCGCGATGCTAAGCGCAGAGGCATGGCTTGCCATGTGCCAACCATCAGCGAGAAGCGCCATCGAATTGAAGAGGCTTCCCGCCGCAATCTCAATCACCATCATCGCGGCCGTGAGGGCGATGACAATCCGCGTCTGACGTTCGCCCCGCCGGTGGCTCGAAGGAACGAAGTCGTGGGAGTGCTGCCACCGCTCGGGATTCTGCTTATGCATAGCCGTCCCCAGCTAGGGAGCCGGTGATTCGCGACGCAGAACTCACTTCAGGTATGCCCGCACGAGGTCAACGAGCTCGTCGGCCTCTTCAAGCTGCGCGCCACTTGGCTTCCGACTCGGGTCAATGACGTGCTCGCGGATGTGTCCTTCGGCGACCTCGGCCATCAACCCGTTGAGGGCTCCGCGCGTGCCTGCAATGAGCTGAAGAACGGCAGAGCATTCGTTCGCCTGCTCGAGGGTTCTCTCAATGGCCTCGACCTGGCCGCGAATCCTGCGGGCCCGATTCAGAAGCTTCTTCTTGTCTCGTGCCACGTGTGCCATAGAGCACGATAGTATACTCCCCCTGACTATGTGTCAGGGCCATCCGCGGGGAGCGAGAAGTGCTGGAGGAGGCGGGTTCCGATTGCGTTCTGAAGATGCAGCGCCGCCAAAGGAATCAGGATGTACCGGGCTACTCGACCGATGTCTGATGCGTGCGCACAGCCGCGCACCTGACTTCGCCCCTGGTCTTCGCTCTCTCTTCGGGCTCTAGGATGACCTTACACGTGAGTCCAAGGTATCTCGAGAGGCGCAATATGGTCCCGAGGAGACTGTGGAAACCCGCGTTCCGTGATTCTGCGCTTGAGTAAACCTGCGAATATGCCGAGAATGGGGACAGAATGACTTGCACCCGTTCAGGCAAGGCCGCCGCGGCGCTTCTTCTGTTTGCGTTTGCGCTGCCGGTTCTCGCAACGGCTCTTCAAGCCGCGACGGCACCCTGTTGTGGCGATTGTCCGCCTCCCGTCGCCAGGAGCGAGCCCTGCAGTGGAAGTCCGCTTCTCATTTGCTGCGACGACGTCGCAACTGAACCTTCGAAGAGTGGAGTCCGTTCAGATACGCAGATTGCAACGGTCCGCACTGTCGCTACGAGCGTAGTCCGCGACGCGCTCCCGCCCGGTCTCGCGCGACGCATCCCCCCGGACCTCGCCTGGACGACCTCGCCACTTCGCCTCTCGGTGGTTCTTCGAACCTAGAACCCTGGTCGACACGTCGTTCTTGCCCGAGGTCGCCCACCATGCAGGCGCTTCCCGGGCCCGAAACAACTCGACTGAGGGTTCCAATGGTTCATCTAGTGCCGGTGCGCGTGCGCGCCGCCAAGATTCGAAACGCGCCTCTTCATGGGGTGCTGCTACTGGCGCTGGCCGCGTCCGCGGGTTGCGCGAACACCTACCAATACGACCGCTACCGGACGCTAGAAAGAGGCGTCCAGAGCGTTCGAGCAACGCCCCTCCCTGAGGCGGATGCCACAAGCCCGTTTCCGGGCGTCGCTGAGCTTCAACGCGCAGCGCTGGTTCGGGCGGTACTCGAGCGGAACACCACGATTCGCTCGGCCCAACATGCCTGGCGTGCTGCCGTTTCGCGATATCCGCAGGCCGTCGCTCTCGACGACCCCGTGATTGGCTACGGGCTTGCCCCAAGGTCGCTCGGCTCGAACTCGGTCGACTCAGCCTACAAGATTGACTTTAGCCAGAGGATTCCCTTCCCGGGGAAGCTTGCGCTTCGCGGCCAGACGGCGCTCGCCGAGGCCGAAGCCGCTCGCCACGACTTCGAAGCCGTCCGGCTGCGGCTCGCCACCATCGCCTCGCTTCTCCTCGACGACTACTACCTGCTCGCGCGTTCTCTTGAAATCAACGCCGAACACGTAGCCCTTCTCGAGGAACTCCAGGTAGTCGCTACGGCACGCTATGCGGCGGGCGAGGTCTCTCAGCAGGATCCCCTTCAAGCCGAGACCGAGCTCGCACATCTGCTGCACCAGGAGGTCGTCCTCCAGACCCGGCTCCACGTTACCCGTCAACAACTGAACACTCTTCTCCACCGACACCCCGAACTCTCCCTCCCCGCTCCGCCTGATGTCCTCGACCCACCGGGGGGCGACCCCTCCGCGTACTCGGTCGACACCATCGACGCGCTTCAGGGTCGGCCGGAACTCCGAGCTGCGGAAGCGCGCATCGAGGCTCGGCGCGCGTCGGCGGGGCTTGCGAGGCGTGAGTTCCTACCGGACTTCACGCTAGTCGGTTCCTACAACACCCTCTGGCAGGACCCAGACCTCCAGCCCTACGTCGGCATCTCCATCAACATCCCGCTCCAGCTCTCCCGACGCCGAGCCGCGCTCGAAGAGGCCAACGCCAACCTCGCGCGCGCCGAAAGCGACCGCCAAGGAATCGAGGACTCCATCCGACTCGATGTTGAAACTGCCCTTACGAGACTCGCGGAGGCGAAACACGTGCTTCGGCTCTTCGAGGAGCGGCTTCTACCTGCCGTCAAGGACCGAATCGCGGCGGCACGTGCCGGCTTCGAAACAGGACGCGACAGCTTCCTTGTTCTCATCGACGCCGAGAGAGACCTACGCACAACCGAGCTCGGCCGCGAAGAAGCGCGTGCAGAATTCAGCCGCCGGAGTGCCGAGCTCCTTCGAGCGACCGGTTCCACTGAGTGGTTCACGAAATGAGGTCGGCGATGAAACGACACCTTCTCGAGCCTTTCGCGCGTGGCCTTGTGCTCCTCGCGGTACTTGCCCTGTCCTCGTGTGGCGGGTCCGAATCGGAGCCGAGCACGGTGAGTGCCGGCGAAGTCATTCTTTCCGCCACGCTCGCTCCAGAGAGCGGGCGTGTAGGCGAGAACACCCTCTGGCTCTCTCTTCTCGACAAGGCCGGACGCCCCATCGACGGCGCTGATGTCGAAGCGAAGGTCCACATGCATGCGATGGGCGCCATGCCGGCCATGGGCGGGATGGCCACCGTCACTCCCGAAGGCGGGGGGCGCTACCGAGCCGAATTCGAGCTCGAGATGGGAAGCACCTGGCTTGTCGAGGTCCGTGCCAAGACCGAAGACGGGAAGATGCTCGAGGCGAACGGCTCCTTGACCGTCGGCACGCCCGGTCTCCGACTCCAGGCGATGGGCTCGCCTACAGACCCCGAAAGCTCTCCCGGCACTACCCAACCTCTCAGTGAATCCATCGCTCATCCCGGCGAGTTCACGTTCGACCTCGCGCGCCTCCAGCGAATTGGGGTCCGCTCCGGCGTCGCCGACGAGCGGGCGCTCGAGCGCAGCGTTCGCGCGCTCGGGCGCATCGCGTACGACGAGACGATGCTCCGCGATGTTTCCATCAAGGTCCGTGGATGGGTCGGAGAACTCTACGCGGACTCCATGGGTATCGCTGTCGAGCGTGGCTCTGTCCTTTTCACGCTCTACAGTCCGGAACTCCTCTCCGCCCAGGAGGAGTACCTCCAAGCCCTGCGGAGCCAAGAGGCCGCGCGCGCGACCGGTAATCCAAGAAGAGCCGACTACCTCGTACAAGCGTCCCGACGTCGACTTCGCCTCTGGGACATCTCGGAGGCCGACATCGACGAGATCGCCCGCCGCGGCAAGGCGCGCGAGTACCTCCCGCTCCGCGCGCCCACAAGTGGCTTTGTCATCGAGAAGAACGTGGTCGAGGGCAGTGCCATGGAACCGGGCACGAGGCTCTTCCGAATTGCACCGCTTGAGACCGTGTGGCTCGAAGCGGAGCTCTACGAGGCGGAACTGCCGCTCATCACGGTTGGTCAATCGGCGAAGGTGACGCTCCCCTACCTCCCGGGACGCATCATCGACGGCACCGTCTCCTACGTGTACCCGTACCTCGAGGGCGATTCACGCACCGGGCGTGTCCGAGTGGAGCTCCCAAACGCCGAAAAGGACCTTCGCCCGGACATGTATGCGGATGTTGAGTTCCGCGTCGACGCCGGGAAGCGGCTCACGGTCCCTGCCTCAGCAGTGTTATTCGCCGGAAGAAGCCAGTTCGTGTTCCGTGACCTTGGCGGGGGGCGAATCCGGCCGCAGGAGGTCGAGCTCGGCATTCGAAGCTCTGAGCAGGTCGAGGTTCTCTCCGGCTTGTCCGCAGGTGACCGAGTTGTCACCTCTGGCACCTTCCTTGTGGCTTCAGAAAGTCGGCTCCGGTCTGCCATGGAGAATTGGTAATGGCAGACGAGCAGAGCCCCGAGCGGAACCCTCTCGCCCGCCTCATCGCCCTTAGCGCTAGAGGCCCGCTGCTTGTCCTGTTCCTTGTCGCGGCCGCGGCGCTTTGGGGTGTCTATGCGCTTCGAAACGCGTCGCTCGACGCCATTCCCGACCTCTCCGACATCCAGGTAATCGTCTTTACCGAGTGGCCCGGGAGAAGCCCAGAGCTCGTCGAAGACCAGGTCACCTATCCCCTCTCGTCCACCCTCCTGGCCGCTCCCGGAGTCCGCTCGGTCCGGGGACAGAGCTTCTTCGGCCTCTCGTTCGTCTACGCCATCTTCGAGGACGGCACAGACATTTACTGGGCGAGAAGCCGCGTCCTCGAGTATCTCGGCGGAGTCCAAGCGAGCCTTCCCGAAGACACGACACCCGTTCTCGGGCCTGACGCTACAGGCGTCGGATGGGTCTTTGAGTACGCGCTTGTCGACCGAAGCGGAAATCTCGACCTCTCAGAGCTTCGAAGTCTTCAGGACTGGAATCTCCGCTACGCGCTCGAGAGCGTTCCCGGAGTCGCAGAGGTCGCCTCCGTCGGCGGCTTCGTCCGCCAGTACCAGGTCCAACTCGACCCCAACAACCTCCTTGCCCTCGGGGTCTCGGTGCGGGACGTCATCACTGCGGTCCGTGAATCGAACGAGGATACCGGCGGCCGAACACTCGAATTCGCCGGTCACGAATACGTCCTCCGCGGCCAGGGTTACATCAAGAGCGTTGAGGACCTGAAGCGCATCGCGCTTCGCACCGACGGAAAGGGGACGCCTGTCTACCTGGAGGACGTCGCGTCGGTAAGCCTTGGGCCCGACATGCGACGAGGCCTCGCGGAACTCGACGGTGACGGCGAAGTCGTTGGCGGAATTGTCGTCATGCGCTTCGGCGAAAATGCTCTCGAGGTCATCGATGCCGTCAAAGCCCGCCTCGCTGAGCTCCAACCGGGCCTCCCAGACGGAGTCGAAGTTGTTCCCACCTACGACCGGTCCGAGCTCATCCGAAGTTCAATCGAGACGCTCCGGCTGACCCTCATCGAGGAGATGGTGATTGTTTCCCTTGTCATCTTCTTCTTTCTCCTCCATGCGCGAAGCGCACTCATTCCGATTCTTACGATTCCTGTCGGTGTGCTTCTCGCCTTCGTCCCGATGTTCTACCAGGGACTCACGGCCAACATCATGTCGCTCGGTGGCATCGCAGTTGCCATCGGCGCCATGGTGGACGCCGCGATCGTCGTCGTCGAGAACATCCACAAACGACTGGAGGAGTCGAGCGAGAACGCAGAGGCCAGCAACCGAACCGAAGTCATCGTTAGCGCGATGCAGGAGGTGGGACCGAGCGTCTTCTTCGCGCTCCTTGTCATCACCGTCTCGTTTCTTCCCATCTTTACCCTCGAAGCCACCGAGGGCAGGCTCTTTCGCCCGCTTGCCTTCACCAAGACCTACGCAATGGGCGCTGCGGCCATCCTCTCAGTCACCCTCACGCCGGCGCTGGCGGTGCTCTTCATCCGCGGACGCATTCGGGGCGAGAGCGCGAACCCAATAAACCGGCTCCTGGTCCGCGGATATGAGCCGGTCGTTCGACAGGTCGTTCGACATCGACTGCTTGTGGTATTGGGCTCGCTCCTCTTGATGGTGGGGACGATTCCTGCGTTCCTGTCGCTCGGTACCGAATTCATGCCGCCCCTAAACGAGGGAACCATTCTCTACATGCCGACTGCTCCGCCCGGCATGTCCATCACCGAGGCGAGTCGGGTGCTCCAGCAGATGGACCGTGAGCTGAAGGAGTTTCCGGAGGTCGAGCGCGTCTTCGGAAAGATTGGGCGCGCCCGAACACCCACTGACCCTGCGCCGCTCTCGATGGTCGAGACCGTCATCACCCTCAAGCCTCGGTCTGAATGGCGGAAAGGCCTAACATGGGAAGGCCTCATCCAGGAGATGGACGAGAAGCTCCGCTACCCAGGGATGCCAAACCTCTGGTGGATGCCCATCCAGACGCGCACTGAGATGTTGGCCACCGGCGTGCGAAGCGAGCTTGGTATCAAGGTCTTCGGCGATGATCTTTCCGCCATCGAAGCCACAGCGATTCAGATTGAGAAGGCACTTCTGCCAGTCTCGGGAACACGAAGCGCCGTCGCGGAGCGGCTTACCGGCGGCTTCTATCTTGACTTTCGTGTCGACCGCGAGGAAGCCGCGCGCCACGGCCTCCGAGTCCGCGACGTGAACGAGGTCGTGGAGTCCGCTATCGGTGGTCTCAACATCTCCGAGACCATCGAAGGGCGAGAGCGTTATCCAATCAACGTTCGCTACGCCCGGGATTTTCGGGAAGACCTGTCCGCGCTCGAGCGCGTACTTGTGTCGACCCCTTCCGGGGCACAGGTTCCCATCTCGCAGCTTGCGGACATCGACTTTGCGATGGGGCCACCCTTTGTTCGAAGCGAGGCGGGGCAGCTCGTCGGCTTCGTGTTCGTCGACATCGCAAACCGGCCTGTTGTCGACTACGTCGAGGAAGCTAGGCGCGTCGTCGCGGAAGAGGTGACGATTCCGGCCGGAATTCGCCTGGAATGGGCTGGACAGTTCCAGTATTTCGAGCGCGCAAAGGCCCGCCTTTGGCTTGTCGCTCCTCTGACGCTCCTCCTCGTTGCGTTTCTCCTCTATTTGAACACGGGCTCCACGGTTGAGACCGCAATCGTGCTGCTCGCGGTCCCGTTCTCCCTCATCGGAGCCGTCTGGCTTCTCTGGTTGCTCAACTACAACCTGAGCATCGCCGTCTGGGTCGGCATCATCGCGCTTGCGGGACTCGACGCCCAAACAGGCGTCGTCATGCTGCTCTATTTGACACTCGCTCACCGAGCGAAGGCGCAGGCCGGCACGCTCCGAACCTTCCATGACCTCGAAGAAGCCATCGTTGAAGGCGCAGCCCGGCGTATCCGGCCCAAGCTCATGACCGTCTTTGCCATGACTGCGGGCCTCTTACCCCTTCTCTGGAGTACGGGAACGGGCTCCGACGTTATGAAGCGAGTTGCCGCCCCCATGGTTGGCGGTCTCGTTAGTTCTTTTGGCCTCGAGCTCCTGGTCTATCCGGCGCTCTTTGCCATCTGGAAGGGCCGCGCTCTCCAGCGATTGGACGCGGGCCAGAACCCATAAGGAGACAGAAACGATGCGAATCTTGATTACCGTCCTCGCACTACTCCTCTTCGCGGCGTGCGGAGGAGCCGACACCGGGCCTCACAAGGGCAAGGGCGTCGTCGCTGAAATACGCCATGCGGAGCAGCAAGTGGTCTTGGACCACGAGGAGATTCCGGGCGTCATGAAGGCGATGACGATGGGTTTCGAGGTCACCAATCCCGGAGTCCTTGACGGTGTCGAGACCGGCCAGGCCGTGGATTTCGAGCTCACCTACAAAGACGGCAACTACTTCGTTTCGGCCCTAGAGCCACGCTAGTGCGCACCAGCGGCAACAGCGTGGGGCCGAGCCTCCTCCCAGCGAACCTGCGGACGAAGCCGACGCTCGGTGGCAGATAGTGAGGGGGGGTATATAATCCTCCGGATGGCGCACCTGGCCCGAGACAAAAAGAAGCT
>JAJDAP010000024.1 GCA_029261795.1 Deltaproteobacteria bacterium | reverse complement strand
GACGACGCCTCGGAAGCGGGCCCTGAACGCCTGGAGGCGAGTCGGGCGGCGTTCGAAGCGCCCACCGATTGGCCCGAAGCGCACCGGATCGAGCTGGATTCCACGGATCCGGACCGCTTCGCGTCCGCGATCGAGGGCGCCACCGAGCGGATCCGCCAAGGCGACGGGCACAAGACGAGCCGCGGCTAGCGCGAGCCGCGCAGGGACGATTTCTCCGTAGAGGGTCCCCGAGTGAGGCGACCCTGGGCAGTTCTACGGATGGCTCGCCTGTGTTGACGCTTCGGCGGCGCCCCGCCAAGCCCCCTCGGCCGCCCGCGATCGTCAACGTACTGTCGCCATCGAGGTTGCCAGCCGACTGGTTGAAGGTCGCCGCGTCGAACAGACCGTCGATTTCGATGTTGCCGGCGATCGAGAACTCGCCAGCATGGCTCGTCGTACCGGTCATGATGACCCGCCTGTTGAGGGCGACCTGGGTGATCTCGAACTTGCCGGTGCCGGTGGTGGTGATGTCGCAGAGCGTGTGTCGCGACCCCTGGATCCCACCGAGCTCGAGTGTCGTGCCCGCCTGGATGTCGAACGTGCCGCCTGTTGCAAGCCGTTCTCCCCTTGGTGCGACGATTGCTCTACCCAGACCCTCGACTCTGGGCCCGGAGGAAAGTGAAGACAGCCGGAATCGTGGCTATTTGAACCCTGCTTCTTGGTCGGGGTCTTGATTTACTCCGCGGTCGCGAATCCCCCGTCGGATGGTGCGCCGTCGCTGGCGAAGGAAGCGACGACGACGAGCGAGGCCATCGGACCTTCCTCGATCTTCGCGCTGGCACGAGGGGCAACCTGCAGTCGCCGCGAGAGAAACGCGGCGGTTGGTCAGGTGCCGAACGCGGTTTGGAGCGCGTCGCGCAGACTGGCGGAGCTGGGGGCCGACGAAATGCGCCTTCGTAACCTGCTGAAAGCAAAGCGGTAAACGATGCGCAATGGCATCCCCAACGGGACTCGAACCCGTGTTGCCGCCTTGAATTCGGCCCTCAAGCGCCCTCTCCCGTCGTTAGGCGCCTCGAAACCCAACGGGACTCGGCACAGCGAGAGCACAGCGCAGGCCCTGCGCCGGTACAGGGGCGGGTGTGAGCGGTAGCCAGCACATCAAGATGGGGCGAGGGCTCGAGCTCCCGACCGACGCTGTCGCTCGCGTGATGGCGCATCTCGGGATCCGCGGAAGTGGCAAGACCTACGGCGCCGGCAAGATGGTCGAGGGCCTCCTCGAGCACGGCGGCCAGGTCGTGATCCTCGACCCGGTTGGCACGTGGTGGGGCCTGCGACTGGCGGCGAACGGCATGGGGCCCGGGTTCGACATTCCGGTGTTCGGTGGCGAGCACGGCGACATCCCGCTCGAGCCCGGCGCCGGCGCACTGGTGGCCGACGTGGTGATCGACCGCGGGATCTCCGTGGTCCTCGACGTCTCCCGATTCCGCAAGAACGAGCGCAAGCGCTTCGTGACGGAGTTCGGCGAGCAGCTCTTCCACCGCAAGAAGGGGAAGCGCTCGGCCGTGCACCTGGTGCTCGAGGAGGCCCAAGTATTCGCGCCGCAGCGGGCGACGGGCGAGGAGCGGATGCTCGGCGCGATCGAGGACCTGGTGCGCCTCGGCCGGAACTTCGGGATCGGCTGCACGCTGATCTCGCAGCGCCCGCAGTCCGTGAACAAGGAGGTCCTGAACCAGGCCGAGGCCCTCTTCCTCTACCGCCTGGCCGCGGCCCACGAGCGCAAGGCGATCCAGGAGTGGGTCGTGCACCATGGCGCCGACGTCGGCGAGATGGTGAGCCAGCTCCCGAGCCTTGAGACCGGGGAGGCGATGGTTTGGTCGCCCCAGTGGCTGGGCATCCTCGGCCGCTTCCGCATCGGGAAGAAGCGGACCTTCGATGCCTCCGCCACGCCCGAGCTCGGCGCGAACGCGATCGAGCCTCGCATCCTCGAGTCGAGCGATCTGGCGGAGCTCCGGTCTGCGATGGCCTCGGTCGTGACGGAAGCCGAATCGAAGGACCCGAAGGCCCTGCAGGTGAAGGTTCGCCAGCTCGAGAAGGAGCTCCAGAAGGTCCGCGCCGATGCGCCCGCGAGCGATCCCGAGCAGCTCGAGCGAGCGCGACAAGAAGGCCACGGCGCGGCCGTGCGCGAGCTCGTCGGCAAGATCTCGGAACGCGAGGCGTCAGCCGTCGGCGTACTCGAGGCCGCACGCGATCGCGCGAAGGGGACGCTCGATCTCATCGACCAGGCGCTCGCCGGAATCCGGGAACCGATCGATGTCGACCTCGATCTCCCTGCGACCCGCGTGGCTCCGAGTGCAGACGTTCGGACGCGGCCACTATCTGTCCCCGCCGCGGCGCCGCCGGCGGGCGTCGTTGGTGGCGTCCGGCAGCGGATCCTCGATGCCCTGGCCGAGCTCGCCCAGGTCGGAATCCCGGAGGCTCCCCGGTCCCAGGTCGCGATCTTCTCGGGCTACAAGAACGCGAAGAGTTCCGGCTTCGCGAAGGCGCTCTCCCAGCTCTCGAGCGATGGGCTGGTCCGCTACCCAGGCAACGGTGCGGTGGCGCTCACGGACTCAGGCCAGGCGGCCGCGTGTGGCAGCGAGGCACCGATCACCGAGGACCAGCTCCACGCGCGGATCCGGTCAATCTTCCCAGGCGTCCACTGGCGAATCCTCGAGCCCCTGATCGCGGTCGGCGGAGGGTCGGTGTCGCGAGAGGACGTTGCGAAGTCCGCCGGCTACGAGAACGTCAAGAGCTCGGGGTTCGCGAAGGCCCTGTCGCAGTTGTCGAGCCTCGGGCTCGTCGAGTACCCCGGCCCGGGCTTCGTTCGCGCGGCCGACCTGCTGTTCCTTTGAGATCACCGACGAAGAAAACTGGGGCAAGCCGGCGGTCGCCCGGTTGTGAGACCCCATAGCGCCGGCCTCATTGACCTATCATGGCCAGATGAGAAACATCGCCATGTGCCTTCTGATCCTGCCGTTGCTTCACGCCAATCCATCTCTCGCTGATGACGAATTCGAGCGACAGACCCTCATAGGCCTAGGCGGCGTCTACGTGCTGATCGAGGATTTGCACGAGGATGTCAGACGCATCGGCATAACGGAGAGCCGACTCCGGACTGACATTGAACTAAAACTTCGCATGGCCGGAATCAAGGTACTGACGAACGGGGAGCTGTTACGAACCCCTGGTCAGCCGAGCTTGTACCTAGCCCTGACCCTAATCCACAGGTCGAACCGAACCGGTCATCCATACTCTCTTGCTCTGGATTTGCAGCAAGGGATAAAGCTAGATCGAGATCCAAGTATCAGCGTGCCGGGCGGCGTCACATGGGGGACCAATGCCGTCGGCATAGGCGATGCTCCGTTTATTCGCCAGGGGATCAAGGATCAAGTCGACAAGTTCATCAACGCATACCTCTCTGTGAACCCGAAAGGCTAGTCGCGTGGTCCTAACGCCGGCCTCCCGGACCGAAATCGGGGCGATCGCAATGAGCGCCGCGCCGGACGGAGGCGGCTGTGGCTGGAATGAACACCCTCCGGGTTCGGGCGTCGATGATGATCGAGTACCCCGAACGTGGGAGTGTGCGCGCGGCCGACCTGCTGTTCCTCTAGTCTGCCTTCTCGTCCTGAACCGGGCCGTCTGACTCGGCCACCTCTTTGTCGTGACGGTTCGCCCAGCGCATCGCGTTAAGGATGAGGCTAGGAACCAATCCCACGACGGCACATCCGAACACCCACAACAGTCCGAGACCCAAGCCGCTTTCGAGTTGAATCAGACGGAGACCATCGATGACAACTCCGCGTTCGAGGAGTTCCCTAACGTCCTTCTCCGCAGCGTCGTAGCCGAAGTCGTACGCGAGCACGGCGATGAAGCCAACGACAGCGGCGCCCACAAAGATTGCATATATAGCCCTGGCGATCCGACCCGCAGCGCGATCGTTCGTATAGGCGAGCCAGAAGAAGCCCGATACGGCGGCGACGAGCAATCCACCTATGACCACCTGCAGGATCTGGCTCATGCCTCGAACGCTCCGCGCCTGAGCATCATGGCCACGGCCCGTAGCTGAGAACCCGAGAGCGGCTGCCCGGCGTCCGCATGGCAGGCGAGGCGCTCGAGGACCTGGGCGCCCTCCCCGTTCACCTCGCGGATGGCGCGCTCGCGCCGGTCTGGGGCACGAGCGAGATCCTGGGAGTCGTAGGGGAGCCGGTGATCCATTCGAAATATCCTACACGAAACGACAGGTTGGTCAGGATCGACCGTAACCACCAGCGTAAGAGTCGTAGCGACCCATCCGTCTTTTTCTAGCATCTGACTCTGTACTACCCCCTAAATGGGCCGTATGTGTTAGGTGCCTTTCGCACTATCAATCGGCGGGAGCGGCCCCGATGTGCTTATATCTCAGAGGAGCGGTGGTGGGTTAGGAGAAGCAGATGCCTTCGACGGGGATCGCTCGGCGTCGAGTCACCGCTGACATTCTGGCAATCGTGGTCGTGTCGATCATCGCATCGGGCTGCGGAACACTTGGTGGACCTACTCGAACTCTCAACCGCAAGGGACCAGTCGCCGCCGGCGAGGACACAACGCTGCTAAAGCACTTCGCCAACTCCTACACGACCGCGAAATCAACTGGAGCGGGAGCCCCAGCGTTCAGGAAATTCCTTGGTGCCGGCGCCATGCTCGTCGAGGCATCCTGCCACGACTTCCTGAATGAGCTCGGCAAGGTCCAGCAAGAGTACGAGCTCGGTCGTGGCCAAGCTGGGATTCTATCTGGAGTGACCTCGGCAGTGTTAGGTGTGACCGGAGCGAATCAGAAGGCGCTTGCGCTTGTTGGCACAGCTTTCGGAGGGGTCCTCGCCGGCGGGGAGGTATTCCAAGACACTGTCCTCTTCAGCCCAGACACGAAGGCTGTCTCCGATCTGGTCCTACGAGCGCTGAGCCAACAGGCCAAGGAAGTCAAAGACCAGGCCGCGCAACTCGGCGAGCGCTACACGTTCGAGAACGCAGTTGGCGACGTGATGTCCGTCCAGAAGATCTGCGAGGTCGCCAACATCCGGGGCCTAGTCAACCAGGCGGTCTCCCAGGGCAAGCTGGAAACGGTCTCGACCTCTGCCCGGGACGACCTGGCGGAGAAAATCCGATCAGCAAAGAACGATTCGGCCCGTAGCCGCCTCGCTGAGGCGGTCGGCGTCCCTTCCCTTTCACCTGACCAGATTGTCGCGTTCTGGTGGGCGTACATGGAGGGGCCGGAGCTTAAAGAAGAGGGGTGGATCTGCGGTCAGCTTTCGAACCTGGCACTGGACCTAGTAAGGAAGAAGAAGCCCTGCACGGCGGATGGAAAGATCGACCTAGCCTATCCAGAGAGTGCAAGAATACTTGGGGCGCTTCAGGGTCTTTCGGAGGACGTTCGAACGGGCCTAACCGAGCGTGTGAATGCGCTAAAGGCCACCCTGAAGGACGCTACCGATAGGGTAAGAAAGGCTGCCGAGGAACAAGCGGTCAAGGACGAGGAGGATATTGCGGCCGCTGGAACGAAGGCCGTCGAAACGTTCGACGCAGGGAGTTACTCGCTCGGTGACGTAGGGGGATTGGACAGCCACCAGACGTTCGAGGTGCGAGTCGAGCAATAGAGATGCGCTCCTGGCTCGACACCGGTCCGCGTGGCCGGAACCTTTCTCATCCGCTGTTGGACGGCACCAACACCCGCAGCGTATGAGGTGCAGGCCAGCTCTCCGTTGGCCCCGGCTTCACCCCTCCGGGCTGCCCTGGCCATGCAGAGAGAACCTGCTTCGAGCAGCTCCAGTGCCATGGGCGCTCCTGGCCATCGATGTAGCTGTCGAGTGCAGGATCCGGTGTTCGGATCGGCTGGGTGCAGCCAGGGCAGATCGGAAGCGGTTCGAGCAAGTCCATTCGGGCAGTCTGTGACCCCCGCGCAGGCGTCTGGTGTTGCAGATCACAAGTGGAGCCTTGAGGAACTAGTGGAGGCCCCGTACTGAAATGACCGATTTCCCTAGCGATTTTGAGTACTTGACTCCGGTGTCCGTTGTGACGAAACTCTCGATATGGCCCGCACCACCGCCCAGGACGTGGCGTCGTTCTTCGTGCGCCACCGCCACGAACACGGCGACACGATCACGAACCTGCATCTCCAGAAGTTCCTGTACTACGCGCAGGCGTGGTTCCTCGCTATCTACGAGGAGAAGCTGTTCGATGACCGGATCGAGGCATGGATCCACGGCCCGGTTCAGCCCGGTCAGTACGGACGCTTCAAGCACAACGGATGGAGTCCGATCGCGGACAACATCGAAAGCGTCCACCTCGGCCCGCAGGTCGCAGCACACCTCGAAGAGGTGCTCGATGTCTACGGGGACTACTCTGCCTGGGATCTGGAGCGAATGACCCATGCGGAGTCGCCTTGGCTCGAAGCGCGCAATGGACTCCCGGATGATGTCTCGTCGAGCGAGATCATCAGACCGGAAAGTATGAGGCGGTACTTCTATGGCCGCCTCCAAGCGCAGCAAGAAGGGGATCGAAGCTAGTCCCGTCCCCCACAAGGGAGGGCGGATCCGTGACGATGGTCCGCCGCCCGAACCGGACGAGATCCGATTCTCATTCAAGCACCTGCACCCGACGCCACCAGTCAGCCAGATCGTCGGTGATGGCTACTACGAGGCGTTGTTCGAGCGCTTGAAAGCCGTTTCGCAGATGAAGCGGACAGAGTTCCTGGCGAACCGGAATGACGCGCTGAAGGCTCATGGGATTAACTGGGAGGCGAGTGCGGTCCCGAATGGGTTCAACCATATTCGCGATCCGCAGCTTCGCGACTACAAGGGCTACCAGTTCTCTATCGACCGATACAACCACGGTCGCGTGGTCGGTCTACTAGTCGGGAACACGTTCCATATCTGCTGGCTCGATCCCAACCACGAGACGTGCCCCTAGGGGTAGGACACCACCGGGCAGTCGTAGCCCAGAACGACGAAGAGCCCCTCCCACCGAAGTGAGAGGGGCTCGGGAACGCCGATCAGGACGTCTCATCGGGCTACTGCGAGTGTCTCCAAGTACGTGCTGGCGCGCGCGACGGTTACTTTCCGGTTTCGAACTCGAGCGCGCGCCACCATCAGGCTCTGCCGCTCCGCGAATCGATTGCGCTTCCAGGCCAGTGTCCCAACCGGTGATGCCACGGCGGCCCACATCACGTGAGCGCTCGAAACCGCATCGGAGCCGGCCCCCGGCGTCAGAAGCACCTGGAGGAATAGATGGTCCGTGAAGGAGACCCCAAGCCCGGCCAGACCCTCTACCTCTACACCGGGATGCGGACGAAGGCGTGCCGGAAGCTGGGAGAGGTCAGATGCGAGCACGTCGATCGAATCAAGCTCACGAGGATGCGCGACATCGCGATCTTCGGTGATGGGCGCGACGAAGACGAGACGGTGCAGGACATCGCCGAGAAGGACGGCTTCCCCGACCACATCGCGATGTTCGCCTGGTTCGAGAAGACCCACGGCCTGCCGTTCGAGGGCCTCTTGATCCGCTGGGACCCCCCGGAGGCCGCAGCGTGAGTGGCGCGGCATGAGCCAATCCGCGTTCGTTGGCAGGCCGGCTACTGAATCGGCTATCTGTGAGCCGACCAGCCAGGAGCGGGCGGAGTTGGCGAGGGAACTCGGGTCCATCCAGACCTACCAGACGGCCAATGGCACTCGAGCGCGGATCCACATCCGCCGCTCCGGCCAGCGATGGACCGTCGGGAAGTTCCAGATTGAGCCCGGCGTCTGGGTTCCGATGGGCCTCCCCGTCGCCCAGACCATCCTCGAGCGCATCCGAGCCCAGTACGAGGAGCATCTGGACGTTGCTCGAGCGGTAGCCCCCTATCTGGACGCCCCCACTGCTGAAACGCTACTCCTGAACAAGCTGGAGGAGTTCCTGGCTTTCGAGGCGCGTCGACTCGCCCAAGGCCAGATCCGACCCCGGACCTACCGCGAGCTCCAGGGGAAGCTCCGCCGAGAGGGCGGCTACTTCTCCTTCTGGGACGGCTGGCACATCCACGCCGTGACCTACGGGTCCCTCGATGAATGGGCCCTCTGGCTGCCGGAGACGTTCACCCGCAAGAAGAACGGCGAGACGGTGCCCCTCGCCCCGAAGACGATCAACCACGCGCTCAACGATCTTCGCAGAGCCATGCGCTGGATGGTCCGGCGCGGAAGCCTGGCGACGGTTCCCGAATTCCCGGTGATGAAGGAGATCAAGGCTGCGCCGCCGATCCTCGAACCCGAGCACGTCGGCCGGGCCATCGCCGCTCTGCCCTGGGAAGACCGAGGCCCGTACCTTGCTCTGTACCACGCCATCCGGCCGACGGAGCTGCGGGCGATGGACCTGGAGCACTGGAAGAAGCCGCGCCTCCTCGTCGAGCGCGCGATGGACGGCTCCGAAGCGAACTCCGGCTCCAGTCCAATCACGAAGAACCGCCAGACCCGGCGTGTGGGGACGAACCCGATCCTATGCGACTGGATCGAGAAGCGGGTACTTCAAGCGACCCCAGCAGAGCGGCTCGAACGTCGGGGTGTGCCGCTCTTCCTGAATCATCGGGCGAAGAACCCGGACAAGCGCTGGAGCGAGTGGGCGCTGATCGACCGATGGAAGTGGGCCTGCGAGAAGGCCGGCGTTCCCTACGTCTCCCCGTACCACCTGAAGCACTCGGCGGCGACGGAGCTGGCGATGAGCCCCAGCGTTACCCCGGCGATGCTCCAGGCATTTCTCGGGCACGCTTCGGCAGGCTCGGTTGAGCACTATCTGGCACTCGGAGGCGAGCGCGTGGAGGACCTGCGGCGATGAGCGTCTGGATCGAGGTGGTCGAGATCGTCGTGCTTATCGCGCTGGGCGGCTGGGCAATCACCTTCAGGAAATACGCGGGCAAGAAGGGCGAGAACCTCGCCACGATGGAAGACATCGGCCCAATCACCCGCGAGGTCGAGACCGTGAAAGCCGACGTCGCAAACCACTCGAGCCGCCTCCAATGGGTGCAGCGCGCACAGTTCGACATCGAATTCCAGAACCTCCAGAAGGTCTGGGAGGCCGCTTCCAACGCCCGGCGAAACGGTCGAGTCGGCGCCACCAGCCTACCGTCGCACAGCGAGTTTCTTGAGCCCCGCCAGGAGGCTCTTTGGGAGGCGGTGAAGCAGCTGCGCCAGGTCGTCGATGACACTGCGCCGTTCTACTCCCGCCTGATCTACGACGCACTGGGGGAACTGATCACCCTCTGCGACCTGGAAGCGCACCGCTGTCTGCAACGCTCGCCCGGCCGACAAGATCACGACGCCGAATGGTTCGAAAGGCGTGATCAGGCATACATCGAGATCGTCAAGAAGGCCGACGAGATATCGAACCTGATCCGCGAGAGACTCGCCGAGATCGGGGGCTCCGAGTGAATCCCTTCGGCACAGTCGAGCACAGCGCGAGCACAGTGGCTGTGCTGCCTATCGAGTTCGATAGGTACAGCCCCTCTAGCGGCACGAAATGGCATCCCCAACGGGACTCGAACCCGTGTTGCCGCCTTGAAAGGGCGGAGTCCTAGACCGCTAGACGATGGGGACGCGGTTCAGCGCGGGGCGCTGGGCCGGCGGGGAGTATGACGGACGAGTCGGCGGGCAGCGAGGGGGGTCGAGGGCGGAATTCACTGGGGAATTCGAGGGCTACTCGATGGCTCCCGCGATCACGAGTTCGGTGATGGCCTCGTCGTCGAGGCCCAGGATGTCGGCGAGGACGGACTGGTTGTCCTGGCCCAGGGTGGCGACGACGCGCGGCAGCGGGGCCCGGGTGCGGGAGAGCTGGAAGCGGGAGTGTTCCCAGGGGACGCGGCCGACGACCGGGTGGTCGAGTTCGACGAAGTGGCCGCGGTGGGTCAGTTGCGGGTCGGCGAAGCAATCGGCGCTGTCGGAGACGCGGTGGGCCGGGATGCCCGCGTCCTGGAGCGCGGCCTCGAAGAGTTCGGGATCGTGCTGGGCGGTCCATTCGGCGATGGCGTCGTCCAGCGCCGTGTGGTTCGCGAGGCGCGTGTCGTTCGTCGCGAAGCGGGCGTCGGCGGCCCAACCTCGCCCGGCCAGGGTGGCCAGCGCGCTCCAGCTGCGCTCGTCGGGTGCCGCGATCGCGATCCAGCGTTCCTCGCCCGCCACCGGGTAGACGCCGGAAGGCGCCCAGTGTGCGGATGCGTTGCCGGTGGCGGCCCGCACGGTTCCATCTACCTGGTATTCGAGGAGCGCTTCGCCTAGCAAGTGCATCGAGCTCTCGGACTGGGCGCAATCGATGTGCTGGCCCACGCCCGTGCGGCGGCGATGATCGATCGCGGCCAGTAGCGCTGCCGTTGCGAACCGGGGCGAAACGTAATCGGTGTAGGCCACGAAGGGTGCGGAGGGGGCGCGGTCGGGCCAACCCGTCAGGAAGCCGAAACCAGCGAGGGCGGCCCCCATCGTCCCGTAGCCGGCGAGCGAGGCGTCGGGCCCGTCCTTCCCGGAGAGACAACTCGAGAGCATGATCAAGCGCGGATTGATCTCGCGCAGCCGCGGGTAGTCGAGTTCCCACTGTTTCATGATGCGCGGCGTGTAGTTCTCGACCACCACGTCCGCCCAGCCGACGAGTTTGCGGGCGACGTCGCGCGCCTCCGGGATGCGCAGGTTCAGACCGAGGCTCAGCTTGTTCAGGTTGATGTTGCCGTAGTTGCCGGAGCGTTCGAAGCCCGCTTCGCCATCCTTGAACGGCGTGCCGTTGCGCAGGGCATCGAACGCCGTGGAAGATTCCAGCCGCACCACGGTGGCGCCGTAGTCGCCGAGGTAGCGGGTAACGGCCGGGCCCGCGTACACCCAGCTGAAATCGAGGACCTTCAGTCCCTCGAGCGGGGGCGGGCCCGCTTCGGCCTTCTCGCCCCGCGCGGCTGCCGACGGCGCTGCGGCGGCGAGCCAGCCGGGCTCGCGCGTCTCGTCCAGCACCGGCGGTGCGCTCGCATAGCGAATCGGCGTCTTCGAGAACTTCACGAACGGGCCCGGATAGCGGACGCTGGCGCCGCGCTCGGCATGTTCTACCTCGGTCCAGTAGTCGCGATCCGCCAGTTGGGCCGAGTGGGCGAGGTCGGCAGCATCCGAGAGCGGCACCAGCAGCACGCGGCGCTCGAAAGCACCCTTCATCATCTCCGCCTTGGTGTGGCGCGCCATGAAGGCGGCGATCATCTCCTGGATCTCGAAGTGGCGATCGAGGCTGATCTCACCGGTGGCGATGAGCGCCGCATAACGAATCCAATCGATGTCCCGGACTTCTTCGCTGCAGCCCCCTTCTTCGTGGACCCACTCGAAGAAACGCGCGGTGGCTGGCCCGATGGCGTCGCCGAACAGGAACGTCAGGTTCACGTAGCCGTCGCTACAGGGGTAGATGAAGCGGAGATGGAGCGGACCCAGGCGCAGTCCACCGCCAAAGCGTTCCACCTGCCGATCGCCCCAGCCGTGGGCCAGCACGGTCGACTGGGTCGTCATCATCATCGCGGTCTGGGCGGAGACATCGACGTGCTGGCCCAGCCCGCTTCGTTCCCGTTCGGCCAGGGCGATCAGCGTCGCCACAGCAGCCTCGGCGCCGGCGTTGAGGAAGGCCTGGGGGATCGTCGCCGAGAGCGGCGGCCGATCGGAATCTCCGGTGATGAAGAGCGCCATCGAGGACGCCGTAACGGTCAGGTCGGTCGCCGCCCAGTCCGCTTTCGGTCCGGTAGAACCGAACGGCGTGATCGAGACGTGGACCAGCTCGGGGCGCACGGCTGCGAGGTCGCCGACTCCCAGACCTGACGAGGCGCGGGCTGCCGGCGCGGCGGCCTCGATCAAGACATCCGCCGCGGCCACGAGCCCGAGCAGGCGCTCCCGCCCCTCGGCCCGCTCGAGATCGATCACCGCCGAACGCTTGCCCCGATGAACACTCCAGAAGGGAAGGCTCGCGTCCGGGTCCGGCTCGCCGCCCGCAAATGGGCCACGGCCACGGCTGGCGGCGCCACCGGGTGGTTCGAGCAACAAGACGTCGGCACCGAGGTCCGACAAGATCTCGCCGCAGAGCCCGGCACCCCCGTCCGTCAGATCCAGCACGCGAAGGTGGGACAGCATCCCGCCCATCCTATACCGAGCGCCGCCAGAGCGGGGACGGACTCCTCAGGTTTCAAAGTTGCAAGTTTCAAACTTGCAACTTTGAAACCTGAGGAGTCCGTCCCCGCTCTGGCGCTCTGGGGCTACCATCGGGGCTCATGAATGATGCCGAGATCCAGTACGAGCGCGCGCAGAACATCTGGAACAGTGTGGCCCGGAAGTTCCCGCCCCTCGAAAAGGCCGCTTCGTTGATTCCGAACCCCGAGGTCGGGCCGGAGCAGATCGGGGGGCTCGATGCCGCACAGGAGGAGGTGCTTACCTACGCCTGTGCCATGACCGAGCCGGATGTCTACCAGGGTTGGGGCACCTACCCGCCCTCGGGCCTGTTGTTGATCGGCCCGAATGGCTCCGGCAAGACGCTCCTGGCCCAGGGCCTCGCGACCCGTGCCGGAGCGGCCTTTCTCGGCCTCGCGATTCCGCGGCTCGCGCTCGAGATCGTGCATCACGGCGGCCAGGTCGTGGAGCTTCTCGAAGCCTGGTCCCAGGCCCTGGCCGAGATGCCGCCGACCACGGTCTACTTCCACGAGCTCGAGTTCTTCCAGGCCGAAGAGATCGGCGGCCAGCGCACGGATCTACCGATCGGGCCCATCATGGATTTCCTGGGCGAACTTGCCGACCGTTGCGTCGACACCGAGAACATCCTGATGGTGGGATCGACGAGCCACCCGGACACGTTGCGTCCTGCATTCGTCAAACCCGGACGCTTCGAGCGCGTGGTCGAAGTCAACCCGATCTATCCCGACGATGTCGTCGCGGCGCTACGGATCCACGCAGCCGAGGCCGAAAAGCGAGCCGGTCGTTCGTTGTTCGGCGACGTCGACTGGAAGGATGCGGTGAGCCGCTTCCGCGAGCCCACCACTGGAGATTGGATCCAGATGATGCACGGCGTCCTGCGCCGCAAGGCTCGCCAACAGTGCGGCGACCATACGATCGAGGTCATCTCTACCGACGACCTGCTTTCCGAAGTGGAGCTGTTCCGACGCACGCGCCGGCGCTTGCCGCGCACGGGCCCGGCCGGCACCTACCTGTGAGCACGCCGTGCTGGATCGTGACCGGGGGCGCCGGCTTCATCGGCGCGAACTTCGTGCGCGCCGTGCTGGCCAAGACCGACGCACGCGTCGTCGTGGTGGACAAGCTCACCTACGCCGGCAATCTGACCAGCCTGCGCCCCGTCGCCGAAGATCCGCGCTTCCACTTCATCCAAGCGGACATCGTCGACCGGGAAGCCATGGATCGCGTATTCGAAGCGCACGCACCCAGCGCCGTGCTCAACTTCGCCGCCGAAAGCCACGTCGACCGCTCGATCGATGGCCCGGTGGAATTCGTCAACACGAACGTGCTCGGCACCCTCCAGCTGCTCGAAGCCACGCGCAGCTATCTGGCCAGCCAGAGCAACGCCGCCCGCGACGCCTTCCGCTACCTCCAGGTCTCCACCGACGAAGTCTTCGGTTCGCTAGGCGTTGCCGGCGCCTTCGAAGAGACGACACCGTTCTCACCGCGCTCGCCCTACTCCGCCTCGAAGGCCGGCGCCGACCACCTGGTCTTCGCCTACTACGAGACGTTCGCCTTGCCGACGCTCACGACGCACTGTTCGAACAACTACGGCCCCTATCAATTCCCCGAGAAGCTGATTCCGCTGATGTTGTTGAACGCGCTCGAGGGCAAACCGCTGCCGATCTACGGCGACGGCGGGAACATCCGCGATTGGCTCTACGTCGAGGATCACTGCGACGCGATCTTGCGTGTTCTCGAGGCCGCCCAACCGGGAACCTCCTGGAACATCGGCGGGCGTTCGGAGCGGACGAACCTCGAGGTGGTAGATCGGCTCTGCGACGAAATCGAATCGCGACGTCCGGCGCGCGACAACCGTGCCCTCAGCGAACAGAACATCGGCGACTACCGGGAACTCCGCTCGTTCGTGGAAGATCGTCCGGGCCACGATCGCCGCTACGCCATCGACGACACCAGGCTCCGGACAGAACTCGGCTGGGAGCCGTCGGTGGCCTTCGAGGCAGGCCTCGGCCGCACCATCGAATGGTATCTCGCGAATCGGGCCTGGTGCGAGGCCGTCCAGAGCGGTAGCTACCGCAGAGAGCGGCTGGGACGGGCCGACGGGTAGCCGGCCACCTGTTCCGACCGGCTGCGCGGGACAAGCAGCACGGCACTGCTCTACCCTTACACTCCGAACCGGCCATCGGCCCGGCGTTCACGGACGGGACGCCGGCTAGAACGCTTCGCCACCATCACGGCGCCCGAGCCCGCTCGCGGGTGCCCTGCATGCCGAATGCAACAGGAGTTCGAGTGATCGACGGCGCTCCCGCAACGAGCCGCGGCGCCTGGCGCCGAACCCGGCGTTGGCTGCTGCTGCTGGCACTCCTCACCGGGTTGCCGAATCCGAGCCTCGGCCAGGAGGCGGCGGGGCGCGCGCAGGCACCGCTACCTGCGCACGAATGGATGGAGCGCCAGGTTCGCTCGGTCGAGCGCGCTCTCCACAACGCGCACTTCCGCTCCGCACTCGGAATCTCGGAGCAGTTGCGGAACCACCCGGCCGCCACGGACGCGCAGAAGCTCCGGCTCGAACTCACCCGCGCGACCGCCGCGCTCGCCCTGGGAGATCACGCCGCGAGCGAGGAGAGTCTGCTCCGCGTGTTGCGTCTCGACCCGGAGTTCGTGCTCGCCGAGAGCCACCCACCGAAACTGCGAAGCGCACTGGCGGCCGCGCGCGCGGCCTCGCCATGAGCGTCGCCGCGAACGGCGAGGACCTCAACGCCCTGATCGAGGCCCTCGAAGGCGCCGGTTCCGGCGGCATCGTCTACGCGACGGGCTTCGCCTGGAACGCGGCCCGGACCCAGCACCTCGCGCGTCGAACCGGCGCGACCACGCGCCTCGTCGAGCTGACTGATGCGACCCTGACGCCGGGGGGTATCTGGCTTGGCGTTGCCCGGAGCCTCGGAAGTTCGGGAACCGGCGATCCGCGTCGACGAGCACGGCGCGGGATCGCCGAGGCGATGGGGATGCGTCGTCGCACGCTGCTCGTCGTGGAACAGGCGGAACGACTCTCCGCCCCAACACTGGCGTCGCTCGTGGTGACCGCGGCCGAAGAACCCGGGCTCCAATTGCTGCTCTTCGCAGCAGAAGGTGGCGCCCTGGCTGCACCGCTTCCCGATTGGAGCGTCACAGCACAGCCGCCGATCCCCAAGCCCGTGCGCGAGAAGCCGGTTCCCGTGCCTCCTGCCAAGCCCGCGCGAGCAACCGCAGCGGCTCCAGCGATTGCGAGCGCGAGGCCCAGGACCCGACCGCGAGCCCCGTTCCGTGTCATCGCCCCGGTCGCTTTCACGATCGGCATTCTCTCGGGATGGCTCTGGTGGCAGCTGGACCCCGTCGTTCCCGAGCTCAGCACGCCGGGCCCGTCCGTCGCCGAGGCGCCGAGCCTTCCGCGCGTGGCCGCGGCACCTCCCCCGACCGAAGTCGAAACGGCACCGACCGCCCTTGGCAACGAAGCACTGGCTGCTGAACCCGCGCGCCAGGCCACGAGCCCGCCCGCTGCGCCCGTGGAACCGGTCGAGGCGCCGCCGCAGCCGGCCCTCGTGGTGGAGCACATCCTGGAAGCGCCCAACGCGATCGCCCTCTCCGCCCCGATCAACATCAACGCGTATCCGTGGGCGCAGATCGAGATCGATGGCCGCGCGCTCGGCGAGACCCCGATGGGCGAACTGCGTCTGCCCCGCGGCGGCTACGAACTCCGCGCGGTCTTTGCCGATGGCTCGAGCCAGAGCCGCCACATCCAGGCCGACGGCAACGAGCGCTTCATCGTATTCGGAGCCGTGAGCGCCCCGCCCGAGAGCCGCTGAATCAGCCGGGTACGCCACGAGCGGACGATCAGCCCTTGGGCATGGACGGGGACCGGCATGGGTGGCGCAAAATTCGTCCCAGGGGTGAGAATTCCCTGATTCGGGATCGTGTTCGGTGCTTCACAGGGGGGCCCGGCGCGCGCTGATCCGCCGTGGGCAAGAAACACGCTGGCTTTCCGGGTGTTTTCCCCGCGCTCGTGCGGGCGCGCGGTGCGGCAGCCGGGACGTAGCCCAAATGCAACCTGCTCCGCGGTTGCCGGTGGCTTTCCACCCCTTGTCCCGGTTCTGGGACTATCGGCCGGCACCGTGTGACCTGCAGAAGCGGCCCAAGAAGCCCGGAGTTGCTGAGCTTTCTTCGATCGGGCCGAGTCGGCATGCCGCTTGCTCTATGGGAATGCAGGGCGCTCGCACGCCCCTTTCGATCTTCAACTCTTCAGCAGGCACCCGCCGCAGGCTCCTCCCATGTCCGACCACACCGTTCTCTTCGTCGACGACGAGGTCAACATCCTTCGCGCCATCCAACGCTTGATGCGCAACGAGTCGTGCGAAGTCCTCACCGCGTCGCGAGGCGCTGAGGCCCTCGAGTTCCTCGAGTCGCGCCCGATCCAGGTCGTGGTGACCGACCAGCGGATGCCGGAGATGAGCGGCGTCGACCTGCTCTCGGCGATCCGAGACCGCCAGCCCGACATCGTGCGCATGATGCTCACCGGCTACACGGAGATGAATGTCGCTGTCGACGCGATCAACCGCGGCGAGATCTACCGCTTGATCACGAAGCCCTGGAACGACGAAGAACTCAAGGCCACGTTGCGTCAGGCTTTCGATCACTACGACCTGAAGGGCGAGATCCGGCGCCTCAACCAGGTGACCCGAGAGCAGAACTTCAAGCTCCAGGACATGAACCGGACCCTGGAAGGGAAGGTCCGCGAGCGCACCAAGCAGCTCGCCGACAAGCACCAGGAACTGCGCATCGCCTACGTGCAGACGATTCGCGCCCTGGCCGAGGCCGTCGATGCGAAGGATGCCTACACGCGAGGCCACTCGGAACGCGTTGGCGTCTACGCCTCGAAGATGGCGCGCTCGCTGGGGTTGCCGAAGGAACTGATCGAGCGCGTCTACATCTCCGGCCTGCTTCATGACGTCGGCAAGATCGGCGTTCGCGACGCCGTCATCACCAAACCCGACCGGCTGACCCCGGTCGAGTACGACGAGATCAAGGAGCATCCGGAGATCGGCGCGCGCATTCTGCAGCCCGTCGAGTTCCTCTCGGATGTCGTGCCCTGCGTGCGCCACCATCACGAGTGGTACGACGGCTCACGCAATGGCTATCCCGACCGCCTGCGTGGAGATCAGATCCCGCTGCCGTCACGAATCATCCTCGTCTCGGACACGGTCGAAGCCATGACCAGCGACCGGCCCTACCGCAAGGGCATGCCCCTGGAGACGGTGGTGCGCGAACTCCACAAATTCTCCGGCAGCCAGTTCGACCCGAGATGCGTGGACGTGATGCTTCATCTGCTCGAGGACGAGGGTGAGAACTTCATCCAGAAGAATCAGAAGTTCGACATTCATGCGTTCCTGGAGGTCTAGGTGAAAGGCGGTCTTCGTCTCCTGTCGCAGGAACTCGCAGTCCTGGGCCTCGACTTGCAGAGCACGCTCCACGAGGAACCCCGGTTCCTGCTCGATCCAGTGTTCCTGGGGTCGCTGCATATCGAACTCGCTGAAAGGCTCGACGCCTCGGACGCCCGCGCGGCGTTGCTTCAGCTCGGCTTCCTCCACGGCCTGCGCGACGCGCTCGTCGTCATGGAGCAAAACCTGAGCGCCTCGATCGACTGCCCCTCGAGCGCGCCCGCCGCCGCGCGGATCGCGATGCAGCTGACCCACGGCGCGGATCCCAGCGGCCTTGCGATCGAGGGTGCCTGGCCCGACCGCCGCGAGGCCAACGCCGTATCTGAGGTCAGCGGCAAGTCGGAAGAGGCCTGCTGTCATATCTCGAGCGGCTACACGGCCGGTTGGCTCTCGGGCGTCTTCGATGCCGACATCGTGGTGATCGAATCCGAGTGCCGCGCCAAGGGCGACCCGGTCTGCCGATTCGTCGCCCGCGAATCTTCGGCATGGATTGCCGAGGGTAAACGCGGCGCCCTCGAGATCCTGGAGGCGTTGCCGGTTCGTCCGCTGCGGGACATCGTCGAACACCACCTCGCCAAACAACCCATGAGCGAAACGCCGGCGGAGAGCTTCGAGCGCGGTTCGGCTGTGGTCCATGTCTGGGGCCCGGTGATGGTCGTTCCGTTTTCAGGACCGGAAGAAGCCCTGCGCGCACTCGATCTGATCGGGCGGGACCCGGGCGCTCGGGATGTTCGCGTCGTGGTCCTCGATCTCGCCGGCGCGATCATCGACGAAGGGTTCGGCGCCGCGGCGCTGGAGCAGGTCCTGGATGCGATCGCGAGCTGGGGAGCCGAGCCGATCCTGACCGGCGTTTCACCCCTCTCGGAAGCCGCCGTGGCCGACGTCGAACGATCGCACCTGTTGATGCGCAAGGATCTGCCCGACGCCATCGCCGCGGCCTTCCAGATCGCCGAGGCCATACGGCGCCACAGCTAGCTCGCTTCGATGCCTGACCGGGCGTCAAGTCGCAAGCCGGTCCTTCCGAAACCCTCCTCGTGGGCTCCCTTCAAAAGACTCCGCTTCCGGCTCTCCTCCTGGGACTCCATCGCGATGGCTTCACCGGCGCGCTGACCTTACGTCTCCGCGACGAATCGAAGTGCTTCCAATGGCAACGTGGTGTCCCGATCGGTGTCACTTCGAATCTGCGCGGTGAGGATCTCGTCTCCGTCCTCGTCGGCGAAGGCCGTCTCGCCGCAGCGGACATGCCCGAGATTGCCGCGTGCATGAAGGAACGCGGTTGGGACGCGCTTCGCAGCGTGGCCGCCTTGCAGAAGGCGGCACCGAGGGATCTGATCGCCGGGCTGGTCGCCCAGATCAACCGCTCACTGGTGGCGTGCTTCGCTTGGCAGGGGGGCGAGTTCGAGATGAACTTCGAGGCCCAATCCGAGAGCGCGCCCGAACTTCCCGTGGACGTGCTCGGCATCCTGCATGCCGGCATCGCCGCGCACTGGCCTCTCGAGCGCGTCCTCGAAGCGTTGGGCGAACGCGGGACCGGGTACCCGAGGCCGGGCGAGACGCTCGCGGCCATTCGAGAGAGGCTGCCCCAATCCCCGGCCATCGACGCCCTGGTCCAGGGACTCGACGGTTCGCAGACGCCCTTCGCGCTGCTCCAGAAGGACCCGCAGGCACCGGTCTGGGCCGCACTCTGGGTCTTCGACGTGACCGCCGCACTGTGCTGGGATGTCGCGGAACCGGAAGCGGCGTCGGACGAAGCGGATGGGAGCCCGGAGATCGAAATCGTGGTGAGCGGCCAGCCTACCGGCAGTGCCGAGTGCGAGCGCGCTGCGGCCGAGCGAGAAGGCGACGCGAACGCGCTCGACGATCGCGCGGCCGCGTTGCGCAGCGAGGTCCTGGATCTCCACGCACGCCTCGGCGACATCACGCACTACGAGTTGCTAGGCCTCGAACCGGGCGGAAATGCCGCATCGATCAAGCGCGCCTACTTGAAGGCAGCGAAGCGGCTGCATCCGGACCGGCTCTCGAACCTCGGCATCGAGGACATCAAGGACGAGGCAAACGACGTCTTCGCCCAGATTACCAAGGCGCACAAGATCCTGTCGAACGTGGAGGATCGCGGTAGCTACGACGCAACCCTGGAAGGCCACACCGAAATCGACGCGGACCGCGTGGCCCAGGCCGAAGTGTTCTTCCGCAAGGGTGAGGCCCTGCTTCACGCGGGCAACTTCCGGGACGCCGTCGAACTGCTGGATTCGGCCGTGCAGGTGTGGCCGGAAGAGGCGGACTATCAGGCCGCCTTCGCCTGGGCGCTGCATCGCAAGAACCCGCCCGAGAACCAGCGCTCGTTGGAACACTTCGAGAAGGCGATCGAACTGGGCGGCGAGCAGGCCCAGACCCTGTTGCGGATGAGCTTCGCGATCAAGGAAATGGGCGATACGCCGCGCGCGGACGCACTCGCAGCGAAGGCCCGCACACTGGACCCTGCGGTCAAGGCCTAGCCCGGCCTAGCGAAGCTCGCGAAGCGTGGTCTGCTCGGGGAAGAAGACGATCGTCTCTGGCTCCCTCAGGACGCCGGGGAAATCCAACACCAGGAAGCCGTACTGCTTTCCCCGGGAGTCTTCCCAGTAGAGCCTGGCGGCCCGATCGCCGGCGCGCAGCAGGGGGCCCTCGACCCCGGCCTGCTGCGCGATCGCGTGGATCTCATCCAGGTCGGCCGTGCGCTGCGGCGGCAGCCTGGCCGAGCCGAGCAGGCTGCCACTCGGTCTGGCGTAGAGCGTCTGGAGCGCGCCGGAGACCACCGGCTCCGCGGCCATGAGGCGCTGACCGACGAAGCGTTGAAAGTCGGGCTCGAGCCGCATCGGATCATCGCCGCGGCGCAGGTGTCCCTGGTAGCCCAGCGCGTGGCCAACCTCGTGGACCCAACTCCCGAGCCAGGCATCCCGCCCGAGTGGGCGCATCTTCCCGAGTGGGTCCGGGCCTGCGGCGCGGGCGACCTCGACGCTGGCGCGCACGAGTCGGGCGCTGGCGACGTCCCCGTCCGGGTCCAGTTTGCAATCGGTGATGGTGCGCCCTGCCCCCTGGCTGCCATCGTCACGATCGAGCGGGCCATCCACGGCCGCGAGGGTCAACTGTGCAGCGCCTGCAGGAACCTCGACGAAGCGAACGCCCAACCCCATCCCTTCCCAGAGATCGAGCACGCGTCGCAACTGGCGTGTTTCCAGTTCGTCCGTTCCCAGGATCGCGAAACCGATCGGCTGATCGGTCTCCCAGCGACAGCTGAACCAATGGAGCTGATCGTGAGAAGCCCACAGGTACGGGTGCATGCGGCCGATCGGATCGCGCGGCGTCGTGGCGCAGCTGCTGATCGCCAGGACCAGCAGTGCGAAGGCAATGAAGCACGCGCGAGACGCGCCGCTCATCGGATCTCGATCGGGCGTGTCGGCGCTGCGGTTTCGAAGCCTAGCATCTGACCGTAGAACCAGAGTTCGCCTTCGAGCGCCGCTTGGATGTTCTCGGCGCGGCGGAAGCCGTGGCCTTCGCCTTCGAAGGGAACGTAGGCGTGCGGAATTCCGCGCCTCGCCAGCGCCGCCACCATGGCCTCGGCCTGCCCTGGCGGTACCACTTTGTCCTCGAGTCCCTGGAAGAAGATGACGGGACACGCCAGCTGCTCCGTGAAATGGATCGGCGAACGTTCGTGGTAGCGTTCGCGCGCCTCGGGGTACGGCCCGACCAGGCCGTCCAGATAACGCGATTCGAACTTGTGCGTGTCGGTGGCCAACGCCTCCAGATCACCGATCCCGTAGTGGCTGGCGCCCGCGGCGAAGGCATCGTGGAAGGTGAGTGCACACAGCGTGGTGTAGCCGCCGGCGCTGCCGCCGGTGATGACTCGTCGGGCGGCGTCGGCCACACCTTGCTCCGAGACGAACTCGGCGGCCGCGATGCAATCTTCCACCTCCAGCAATCCCCAGGCTCCAGCGAGGCGGCTCCGATAGGCGCGTCCGTAGCCGGTGCTTCCGCTGTAGTTCACATCGAGCAGTGCGAACCCGCGACTCGTCCAGAACTGGATCGCCAGCTTCAGCGCCGAATTGGTGGCGGCCGTCGGCCCACCGTGGCCCTTCACGATGAGTGGCGGCCGCTCGTTCGCGGGGCCGGCAACTTCGGGATTCGACGGCCGGTACAAGAACGCGTGGGCCTCCCGACCCCCCTTCGATGGAAACCGGATCACTTCCGGCCGCGCGACGTCGCCCTGCCATTCGAACGAACGGGCCACTTCCTCGAAACGCAGGTCCGCAAGGTCGAGCACGACAACGGCCGGCGCTCGCTCGCCGCTGGCCCCGATGAAGACCGCCCGATCGCCCTCGACGTCGAGCCCGCCGATGTTCGTGAACGGCAGGTGCAAGCGCTGGCAAGTGCCGGTCTCGATCGTGACGCGTTGCAACTGCTCCTCGCCGTCCGCGGAAACCGAGGCCAGGATCGTGCCCTCCGACTCGAAGGCCCAGCTGCGCATTCCGAGGACCCATTGCGGGCGTCCGAACTCGGCCGAGGCTGGAGCCAGCGCCACGGCCGTATCGCCACGCAGCTGATAGAGGTTCCACCATCCCGACGCATCGGAGACGAAGGTCAGAACCCCCGCCGGCGAGAAACCGGGCTGGAAGATCGATTCCTGGGCGCCGCCTGCGACGCGGCGAGCACTCCCGGCCGCGCCCTCGGGCCCGAAAGCCTGGAGCTGAAGTTCGGTGCCGTCCCACGGCATGTTCGGATGGTCCCAGACCAGATACGCGATGCGATCTCCGGCGGGCGAGAAGCACGGCGACGAAACGAAATCGCGATCCCCACAGAGCACCTGCCGGTTCCCGTTCTCGCGATCGAACGACACCAGCCGGTTCGCCGGTTCCGTGCCCGCCGATGCATCTTCCTCCACGGCCAGGATGAAACGTCCGTCGGGTGAAGCCACGAAGTCCGCATAACGTGCGCCCGCGATCGCGCCGCGAAGCGCACCCGTGCCGGTGCAGAAGACACCCTCACCGCGGCCCGCGGCGTAGACGACAGCGTCTCCCGCGAAGCCGAACTCCCCGCCACCGTACTCGTGGACACCGGTGCGAACGTCGACCCCGGCCGGCGACACGTCCTCCGTCCGGCCCGCACGGCGACGCACGACGACCTGGCGTCCGCCTTCGTCGGGCCGCGCTTCGAGCCAGTAGACGGCGCCTTCGCGAATTCGCGTCTGCGCCAACCCCCGACTCGCGCTGGCGATGCGATCCGCCCCGAGCGCAGAAGGCCAACTCCCATACGACAAGACCCGCGACATCCCACCCCCTTGCTTGCCACCGCGCTGGTTCGACGCCGCCGACGGCGCCCCCTACTGTACCGACCCCGTGGATCCCTTCGACGCACTGCTGTTGATCGCCGGTGGCCTGGCCGCCGGCGTGGTGAACACCCTCGCCGGGGGCGGATCGTTGCTGACGGTTCCCCTGCTCACCTTCGTCGGGCTGCCGGGCACGCTGGCGAACGGGACCAATCGTGTCGGCATACTGATCCAGAATGGCGTTGCCTCCTGGGGTTTCTGGCGAGAAGGCGTGCCGGGCGTGCGCGCAGCCGCCCCGCTGGTGGGTCCGGTCGCCGCCGGCGCCGTGATCGGCGCCTACTTCATCTCGCTCGCCGACGACGCCCTCTTCGAGCGGCTCTTCGGGGTGATGATGCTCGTACTCCTGGTCCCGACGCTGCGCGGCGCCCGCCGCTCGGGCGCGAGCGAAGCGCCCCGCAAGCCGCTTTCGACGGCGGTCCGCACCCTGCTCTTCTTCGGCATCGGCCTGTACGGCGGCGCGTTCCAGGCCGGTGTCGGCATCCTGCTGATCTACGGCATCTCCTGGAGCGGCGTCGACCTGGTCCGCACCAACAGCATGAAGGTGGTGATCAATTTCTGCTTCACGCTGCTGGTGCTGCCGATCTTCGTCTTGTCCCAGCAGATCGCCTGGCTCCCGGCACTGGCGCTCGGAGCCGGATTCGCTGCCGGCGGCTTCATCGGCCCGCGCATCGCGGTGCGCGGGGGCGAGAAGGTCATCCGCCCGGTCCTCGGCATCGCGGTCGTCGCCCTGGCCGGGCGTATGTTAGGGCTCTATTGATCCTCGCCGCGGATCAATCCTCGCGACCGACGCCGGCCATGAAATCGCCGCCGCTGGCCTCAGGCGCCGGCACTTCGACGATGCGTTCGTCGACATCGTCGAACTCGAGGCGCAAGGCGCGGCACATGGTCGCGTGCATGTCGTAGAGCTCGACCACGTAGGTGAGTTCGAGGATTTCCTCGTCGGACAACCCGGCGCGCAGGGCATCGAACACGCCATCGGGCGTGCGGCCCCCATCCAGCACGAGACAATCCGTGTAGCCGAGCACCGCTCGCTCCAACGGCGTGAAGCAATCGGCCACCGACCAGTGGGGGATCGCTCCGATCTGCTCTTCAGTCAACCCCACCCCGCGCGAGGCCTTGCAGTGTTGGGAGAACACGAACTGGCTACCGCGAGCGAAGCCAGCCCGGGTCTGTCCGAGTTCACGAAGTTTGGGATCGAGCTTCCGGTCCTTGCTCCGATAGAAGCCGAAGCCTGAGACAGCGTGATCGAAGGCATCCGGGACCACGGCGAACACGGTCCACCAGTCGCCCGGCGTACCGGTTGCGGTACCCGGCTCTACCACGGGATCGCGCTCGCCGAAGAGCATTTCGTAGACGGGACGACCCGCATCGTGAACGTCGGATTTCGGGACTTGGCGCAATCGGGGCATCGGTTCCTCCTGGGTGAGGCGAAAGCGTACCGCGGCAAGCGCCGCGCGGAGGAATTCCGCCAGGAACAGCCGGCTACACTGCGGCGATGCCCGTTCATCTCGACCGTCCCACTGAGCACCCGCACGTCGCCCTCGTCCGTCTCGATCGGCCCGAACGCGGCAACAGCCTCGATCCGGGCATGCTGTGCGATCTGGCCGCGGCCTGGCGCGAGATCGCCGAAGACGAGGAGACGCGCTGCGCGATCGTGACCGGCACCGGGGAACGCGTCTTCTGCTCGGGCATGGACATGACCACCACGATCCCGGTGGCACAAGCCTTCGCGCGGGGCGAGCGCGTCGACGAGCGTAGCTTCGAGGGTCTGCGCAGTGTCTCGACAGCACTGCTCGCGGGTTTCGATCTACGCAAGCCCCTGATCTGCGCCATCAATGGTCACGCCCGAGCCGGCGGCTTCGACATGATGCTCGCGTCGGAGATTCGCTATGCGGTCCCGAGCGCGAGCTTCGCGCTGGAAGAGGTCGCGCTCGGCCTGTATCCGACCGGGAATGCCACCGTGATGCTTCCGCGCCAGATCGGCTGGGCGCACGCCCAGGAACTACTGCTCACGGCCCGCCCGATCGATTCGACCCGCGCGGCCGAGATCGGCCTGGTGAACGGGATCGTGCCGAGCGAAGCGCTGATGACCACGGCTTTCGAGACGGCCGACGCGATCGCATCGAACGGTCCGATCGCGGTTCGCGAGACCCGGCGCGGTATCCGCGAGATCCTGGCGATGGACCTGCCCGATGCCTACCAGCGACAGGAGCAGATCGGCCGCGAACTGCGGAAGACCGAGGATGCCCGTGAGGCCCAGCGCGCTTTCGTCGAGAAACGCGCGCCGGTCTGGAAGAACCGTTAGGCCTAGACCAGCTCCCAGCGAATCGGTGCACGCTTGATGCCTCCAACGAACGAAGACTGGGCACGTTCCGCCTCGCCGTCGCGCTCCATCGAGCGAACCCGCTCTCGCAACTGTGCGTACATCGTCCGGAGTTCCAGCCGGGCCAGATGGGCGCCCAGGCAGACGTGGAGGCCGCGACCGAAGCCGATGTGATCGTTTGGCGCGCGATCCACCCGAAACTCGAAGGGCTCGTCGAAGACTTCCTCGTCGCGGTTTCCCGAGGCATAGAAGAGGCACACCGCCTCCCCTTCGCGGATCGTCTGCCCGCGAAGTTCATAGTCGCGGGTGGCGGTGCGGGAGAACTGATTCACCGGTGTTACCCAGCGCACGATCTCTTCGACTGCCGGGTCGACCAGCCCCGGATCGGCAGCCAGCTTCGCCCATTCCGCGGGGCGATCGATCAGCTCGAGCAGACCGCCGGTCATCGCGTTCCGCGTGGTTTCGTTGCCGGCGACGACGAGCAGGAAGTAATAGGAGAGCAACTCGTAGGGCGGGATCGGCTTGCCATCGATCTCGGCCCCGGCAACCACGGAGATGATGTCCTGCTTCGGCCGCTTGCGGCGTTCTTCTGCCAGATCCTGGAAGTAGGCGAACATCTCCTTCTGGGCGTCCTCGGACGTCTCCCGGGCCGTTCGCCCCGCCTGGTATTCAGGATCGGCCGACGCGATCGTCTCGTTGGTCCAACGGAACAGGAGCCGCCAGTCGTCGGCAGGGAGACCTAGCATCTCGGCGATCACGGCAATCGTGATCGGCGCCGAGACATCGGCCACGAAGTCGAGCGAGCGCTGACCGGCCACGCCGTCGAGGATTTCCCGCGTGATCCGGTCGACCTTGGGTGCCCAGACCTGGGTCATTCGGGGCGTGAAGAACTTCGAGGCCACCCGTCGGTAGCGCGGATGCTCGGGCGCATCCATGGTGAGCAAGTGGTGCGAACGGTCCTCGGCCACGTCCTCTTCCGCGGAGAACACGGCCATCCTCGGCGCGATCAGGAAGTCGCCCTGGTTCTTGCCGATCTCGATGATGTCGGCGTGCTTCGTGATCGCCCAGAACGGTTCGTAGCCTTCGCGCTCGGTCCAATAGACCGGAGCCTCGTTGCGCAGCCGCTTCCACTCATCGTGCGGGTAGCCGTCCGCCGCATAGCGCTCCGCGTCGACGAGATGGAGATGTTCGAGCCCCGGGGGCATGTCATGGGCGGTGGCCATCACGATTCCTCTCTGCGTGCGAACCGAGCCTATCGGATTGCGCCGGGTTCCGTGCGAGCCCCCCGCTTCGCCACCCCGCCACGCTGAAAGGCTCGAGACCCACCAGCACGGCCCCATCCCGGCCGGTCCAAGCCAGGCCGATGTCGAGGGCACGCACCCGTTCGAGCACCGAGCGGTGCGGGAATGCCAGACGCCCGGCCTCGGGCGCGGAGACGACACTCCAACGCGGGGCGACCGCGCGCAGAAAGGCTTCGTGGCTCGAGGTGCGACTGCCGTGATGTCCCAGCTTCAAGAGATCGACCGAGAGGTTGGCGCCCCGCCCGAGCAACGCCCGTTCACCCGGCGCCTCCAGATCTCCGGTCAGCAGGAATGCGGCGCCGGCCAGCTCGACGCGCAGCACCAGCGAGTCCGCGTTGCCGCCGGTGCGACTCTCGGCGAGGGGCCAGAGCGGCTCGATGCGCAGGTCGCCACGCTCGAGGCGAGGACTCGCAGCACCGAGTTCGCGGATCGGAATCGTGCGGCTGCCTGCAGCGGCCAAGAGCTCGGACAAGGCCGGGTCCGAGCCGGCGCCGTAGGGCAGCCAGAGTTCGTCGATCGGGATGCCGCCCAGGACACTCACGATTCCACCGCTGTGGTCGCGATCTCGATGGGTGACGACCAGCGCGTCGAGACGCTCGACACCCAGCCGCGCCAGCGCCGGCAGCACGATGGAGCGCCCCGCGTCGTAGCCCTCGAAGGCGCCCCCGGCATCGACCAGCAGAGCGCCGCTGCGTCCCTGCACGACGATCGCGTCGCCCCAGCCCACGTCCAGGAAGACGACCCGAGGGATGGGCGGATCCAGATCCGCGACGGGGGCGCCAGTCAAGACCGCCCCGCAGGCAGCGGCTGCCAGGGCGCGGAGCCAGAGCCGCGAGCGCGTCACGCCAAAGAGCGCGACACCCACGGAAAGCCACCAGCCAAGTGGACCGGGTGCGACGGAACCCGCGGCCGGCAGCGCGGCGGCCCAGGCCTCGGACGCGGCCAGGCATCCCTCCGCCAGGAAGACGGCGAATTCGACGAGCCAGCCCAGTGCACTGAAGTCGGCCGCTTCGATCAACGCACTCGCGAGCGCGAGCGGTAGCAGCAAAACGGCCGTCAGCGGGATCGCAATCAGGTTGGCGAACCAACCGAACGAGGAAGTGGTGCCGAAATGCAGCGCCACCAACGGCGCAGTCGCGAGCGATGCCGCAGCTGACGCCCCCAACAACTCCAGTGCACGTCTACGCAACCCCGGCGCGAGCTCGGCGCCGACCGGCGGCGCGAGAATCAGTGCGGAAGTCGCGACGAATGAGAGCTGGGCGGCGGGCTCGAAGATCACGGCCGGTTCGCTGAAGACCACGAACCCGGCCGCGAGCCCGAGACGCTGATAGCCCCCGACCGTTCTTCGCAACATCCCGGCGATTCCAAGCACCGCCAGAAACGCGAACGCGCGCTGCATCGACACGGGCGCACCGCTCGCGAGGGCATAGCCTGCGCCGACGACGAGGGCGCCGACGAAGGCGAGTCTGCGCGTATCGAACCTTGAAGACAGGCCGCGCCAACGGAACAGACGCCCGAATAGCAGCGCAGCACCCCCGGCCACCAGCGCGAGATGCAGGCCAGAAACTGCGAGCAGGTGCGCCACGCCCCCTCGGGCGGCAGCCGCGCGCGTTTCCGCCGCGAGGCCGCTTCGATCCCCGAGCGCGAGCGCGGCCAGCAACGCGCCGCCCTGACCTCTCTCACGCAGGCGAAGCAGGCTTCGCTGTCGGATCTCCTCGATCCCTTGCCGGAGACCCATGCGATTCCGTCTGGGCACGGTCGAGACGGCGAAGGCCGGGTGACGCAACGTGCCGGCGGCACCGACCCCGCGACGCGCCAGGGCGCGATCGCGGCCGCGGCCACCCGGGTTCGATGCCGGGCGTGGGCTGTGCAGTTCGACGGCCGCGCGGAACGCATCACCGCGAGGGATCCGGGCCAACGGCGATTCAGGCTCGACCCACAAGCGAATCGCGGGGGGTACCGGCGTGCCGTCCGGGCCGATCACCTGGTCGGCACGGATAACGACGCGGCCGGCCCCGGCAATGCGTTCTGAGACACGAGCATCCACCACGGTTTCGAGCCGCGACGCGAGTGGCTGGCCAGCGCGTTCGAACGCATCCGCCATGGCCGCGGCGCCCAGCGAGGCCACCGCGAGGAGCGCGAAGACGCCTCGAAGGGCGTCGCGCGATGCGCATGCGAGCGCCAGTGCAACCAGGGCAAGCGCTCTGCATTCACAGGCCCCGGCCCGACCCGTGTAGTCGGCGAGTGCCAGGCCAACGATGAAGGCCACGACTGCGCCGATGAGGGCCAAGCGCACAGCGGGCTCCCGCGGGACCGGGGAGAGAGACCCAGCCTAGCGGAGCATGGGCGCCGGGCGAACGCTGGCTGAGGGCGCGTAGCCTAGTGGAGCAAACGCTCGCGGGTCACGGACTGGCTGCGCATCCGCAACGTGTAGGCCGCGAGCGTTTCGAGAGCCTCGTCGAGCTTCTGGAGTTCTTCGCCGAACGCTGAGAGCAGGGTCTGGATCTCGTCGAGATCGCGGTTCGAACGCTCGAGTACCTCGAGGCTGCGACGATGTTCGCCGTAGGCCAGGGTGACCCCGGTCAGGACCGCGTCGTAGACCTCGGGATGGAGCCGATCGGCGGCGCGATCGAGCCGCTCGGCCAGCGCCTCGGCGAATTCCGCCGCCACGCCCCGCTCTTCGAGGTCGAACTGAACGCTTTTCCGGTCGGCCATGGGGTCGCTTGGAGCAAGTTGAATGCCAGCCCATCGCTGCTCGCAGAATGCCTCGCAAGCCTGCGCAAGATCAGGGTTTCCGACGAATACGGCCGGGTCTGCTGCATTCACGACCAACCGGCATCGGTTCGCCGCAGACCTCAATTTGGGAAATCGGCTTCCCCTTCCCCATGGCCGGCACTGGATCCTGCAGGCTCGGATGCCGGCTCCGGCGGTGGTTCGTCCGGCGCATCGATCTCGGCGAGGGCTCGGAAGAAGTCATGAAGCATTTCGGCATCCCGCGTGGAAATACCCGTCACCCGGGCGAGCTCCTCGGGCTCAGCCTCGCGCACGCGACGCAACGAGCCCAGTTCCTTCAGCAGCGCCTGGCGCTTGCGGGGGCCGATGCCGGGAACCTCTTCGAGGATCGAGGTGAGCCCGACCTTGCTCCGCAGCGAGCGCTGGAATTCGATGGCAAAGCGATGGGCCTCGTCGCGCACCCGCTGCAGCAGCAGCATGCCGCGAGAGCTCGGCGGCAGCATCACCGGGTTCACGCGGTTGGGCAGGAACACGCGCTCGGCCTTGAGGCCGCCCGAGCGTTTCACACGGATCGATGGAGATTCGTCGTCCCGCTCCTTCGCGATGCCCACATGATCGGCCTCGAGGCCGAGATCGCCTAGCAACGCACTGGCAACGCTCAACTGCCCGCGGCCGCCATCGACCACGAGCAGATCGGGCAACGGCTCGCTCTCGCGGCGCGCAAGTCTTCGGCCCAGGATTTCTCGCATGCACGCGAGATCGTCGCCGGCCGCGGCATCCTTGATCCGATAGCGCCGATAGTCGTTCTTCTGGGGTTGGCCGTCCTGGAAGACCACGCGACTGGCCACGGCCAGGGTTCCTGCGAGATGCGAGACGTCATAGCACTCGATTCGGCGTGGCAGCGCGGCCAGATGGAGCCGCTCCTGCAACTCGGCCAATGCCGTGTCGACACTCTCACGCGCTTGCAGCCGGCGCACCAACTCGATCTCGGCATTGCGGACGGCGAGTTCGACGAGTTCGCGGGGCGCGCCGCGTTGCGGTTGCCAGACCGAGACCTTGCGCTCCGCTCGATCCGCCAGCAGGCCCTCCAGCGCGCCGCCGTCCTCGGGCGCGATCGAGACCAGCACCTCGCCGGGAATCTGACGCTCGGCACCGCCCACGTAGTATTGGCCCAGGAAGGATGCCATCACCTCGGCGTCATCGACCTCGACGCCAGAGAAAGCGTGGTCGGAGGCACCGATCACACGCCCCTCTCGCACGTGAAGGATCTGCATCTCGACCTCGCCGCCGTCGCGCGCCAGCCCGAACACATCGCGATTGACCCGACGCTCGGTCACGATCTGCTGGCGCTCGACGGTCTGTTCGACGGCACCGATCCGATCGCGCAGCCGCGCGGCTTCTTCGAACTGTTCGGCTGCGGCCGCCGCCTTCATGCGAATACCGAGCGTTTCGACCAGTTCTTCGGACCGGCCGCGCAGGAAGAGTTCCGTCCCCTGGAGCAGCTGTTGATAGTCGTCCTTCGTCACGAGGCCACAACACGGCCCCGGGCAGCGTTTCATCTCGTACTCGATGCAGGGCCGTCCACGCCGGGCATAATCCTTGAACACCCCCGCGCTGCAGGTTCGAAGCGGGAAGATCCGGCGCAAGTGCGAGAGCGAGTGCCGCATGCCGGTACTCGACGTATAGGGGCCGAAGTACTGCGCTCCGTCGCGCTTGAAGTTCCGCACCATCGTCAGGCGCGGCCAGTCTTCGCGAGCGTCGAGCCGGAGCGCCAGGTACTGCTTGTCGTCGCGCAGCCGAACGTTGAAGGGCGGCTTGTACTGCTTGATCAGCTCGTTCTCGAGCAGCAAGGCATCCTTGACGTTGGATGTCACGAGTACGCCGATGTCGGCCACACGCTTGACCAGCCTCGGCACCTGATGGCGTCCGTCACCACCGGCATTGAAGTACGAGCGGACCCGCATGCGCAGGTTCTGGGCCTTGCCGACGTAGAGCACCTTCCCTCGTGCACTCTTCATCAGGTAGACGCCCGGCTCGGTCGGAAGCGAATCGAGCCGCTCGCTGAGCGCGCCAGCCTCGGGGCCCCCGGTCTCGGTCATCCGGCTCTCAGGCGCTCTTGCTCGAGCATGCGAATCCGATCGCGCAGGTCGGCGGCGCTTTCGTACTCGAGCTCGCTGGCGGCGCTTTCCATCTCGCGGCGCAGGGCCGCGATCACGGCCGGGATCTCGTGCAACGGAATTTCGGGCTCGACACGCTCGGGCGTGGTCGGCACGGTCACGTAGTCGGATTCCCAGATCGAATCGCGCAGGCTCGAGATCGCTTTCGTCACCGTCTGCGGCGTGATGCCGTGGGCCTCGTTGTAGGCCATCTGCACTTCTCGCCGACGCCCGGACTCGGCCACCGCTGCCTTGATGGAATCCGTTTCCTTGTCGGCGTAGAAGATGACGGTGCCGTTCACGTTGCGGGCCGCGCGCCCACTCGTCTGGATCAGCGAGCGCTGCGAGCGCAGGAAGCCTTCCTTGTCCGCATCGAGGATGGCCACCAGCGACACTTCGGGAATGTCGAGCCCCTCGCGCAACAGGTTGATCCCGACCAGCACGTCGAAGCCGCCTTCGCGGAGTTCGCGGATGATCTCCGTCCGCTCGATCGTCTTGATGTCGCTGTGCAGGTAGCGCACCCGTACCCCGTGGTCGCCATAGTAGTCGGTGAGTTCCTCGGCCATCCGCTTGGTCAGGGTCGTCACGAGCACGCGTTCACCCACTGCAACGCGTTTGCGAATCTCGTCGAGGAGGTGATCGACCTGTCCCTGGGCGGGGTAGATCTCGATGGTCGGATCGACGAGCCCGGTGGGGCGAATGATCTGCTCGACGACGGCGCCCTTGCACTGATCGAGCTCGTAGTCGCCTGGCGTTGCCGACACGTAGATGCGTTGGCCGGCGCGCACTTCCCACTCGTCGAAGCGAAGTGGCCGATTATCGAGGGCGGACGGCAGGCGGAAGCCGTACTCGACCAGGGTTTCCTTGCGCGCGCGATCACCGCGATACATGCCCCCGATCTGGGGCGCCGAGACGTGGCTCTCGTCCAGGAAGACGAGCACATCGTCAGGGAAGTAGTCGTACAACGTGTAGGGCGCCTCGCCGGGCGAGCGTCCGTCGAGCCAGCGCGAGTAGTTCTCGACCCCGTTGCAGAAACCCATCTCCTGCAGGTTCTCGAGATCGTAGAGCGTGCGCTGTTCGATGCGCTGGGCTTCGAGCAGCTTGTTCTCGCCGCGAAGCTCCTCCGCGCGTGCTGCCAGCTCCTCGCGGATCCCGGCACACGCTCGGGCGAGGGTGTCGTCGGCCGCGACGTAGTGACTTGCCGGAAAGATCATGGCGCGCTTCGGCCGTGACAGGACCTTGCCCCGCAGCGGGTCGATCTCGGCGAGCGATTCGATCTCGTCACCGAAGAACTCGATGCGGATCGCCTTATCGCTCTCGTACTGGGGAATGATCTCGACCACATCGCCCCGAACCCGGAAGGTTCCGCGCTGGAAGTCGTGATCGTTGCGGCTGTAGAGCATGCTGACGAGTCGCCGCAGCAGATCGTCGCGATCGATGCTGTCGCCCACCTGCAAGAGCGCGCGGTGGTTGCCGTAGCTCTCCGGCGAACCCAGGCCGTAGATGCACGAGACACTCGCAACGACCAGGGTGTCGCGCCGGGACATCAAGGAATGGGTGGCCGAGTGCCGCAGCTTGTCGATCTCGTCGTTGACCGACGAATCCTTCTCGATGTACGTATCGGACGCCGCGATGTACGCCTCGGGCTGATAGTAGTCGTAGTAGGAAACGAAGTACTCGACGGCATTGTTCGGGAAGAGTCCCTTGAACTCGCTGTAGAGCTGGGCCGCCAACGTCTTGTTGGGCGCCATCACGATCGCGGGGCGGTTCAGCGCCTCGATCACGCAGGCCATCGTGAACGACTTGCCGCTCCCGGTGACACCCAGCAGCGTCTGGTGTTTGTCGCCGCGTTCGAGTCCCTCGACCAGTTCTGCGATGGCGCCCGGCTGATCGCCGGCGGGCTCGAAATCACTGACGAGTTCGAAGCGTTCCACGTCGCAGAGGCTAGCGGATGCAGGCGTCTGAAAGGCGCGGCTAGGCGCGGCTCCAACGCGGGCCGTCGGGCGTGTCCTCGATCTGGATTCCCTCGGCTGCGAGTTCGTCACGGATCCGGTCCGAAGTCGCGAAATCCTTCGACTTTCGCGCGGCTTCGCGTTCCGCCACCAGGGCATCGATGCGGGGATCCGAAGCCTCCGCTGGCTCCGAGGGGTCGGCGCTCAACAGGTCGAGCCCCAACCAGCTATCGAACTCGCTCAGCAATTCCCGGCGGTCCGCCGCTTCCAGGTCGCTGGCGCGTGCCGCTTCGGTCGCAACCGCCAGCGCCCGGGGCGAGTTCAGGTCGTCACGCACCGCGTCCCAGAAGCGCTGGCGCCAAGGGGAAATCCGCGCTTCATCGGCCTCACCCTCGGCAGCCGCGAGCGGCAATGTCTGCCCGAGTAGCCGTCGATAGCCCGTCTCTGCCGCCGCGAGCGCGTCCATGCTCCAGTGCTGTTGCTTCCGGTAGTGCGCCTGGAGCAGGAAGTAGCGGAATGCCAGCGCCGAATGCCCGGCATCGATCAGATCCTGGAGGACCAGCGCGTGGCCCTTGGATTTCGAGATCTTGTCGCCACCATCGAAGACGATCCAGTCGTGATGCATCCAGATCTCGACCCAGGGATGGCAACCGAGTGCGGTCTCGGCCTGGGCGAGTTCGTTGGTGTGATGGACGGGCAGATGCTCGACACCCCCGGTGTGGATGTCGAAGCGCTCGCCGAGATACTTCACACTCATCGCCGAGCACTCGATGTGCCAACCCGGAAAGCCGCGACCCCAGGGCGAATCCCATTCCTGCTGTCGCTTGACGTCGGGATCGGCGAACTTCCAGAGCGCGAAATCGCCAGGGCCCCGCTTGCCCGCTACTTCGGCCACCCGCGCGCCGCTTTGCTGTTGATTCAGGTCGAGGCCGGCAAGCTCGGCATAACGTGCGAAGGTCGAGACATCGAAGTAGACACCGTCGTCGATCACGTAGGTGGAACCCGCCGCCTCGAGCTTCTCGATCATGGCGATCTGTTCGGGGATGTGTTCGGTCGCCTTGCACAGGACATCGGGTGGCGTGCAGTTCAGACGCTCGCGATCGCGCAACCATTGTCCCGTGTGCTCGGCGGCAACGTCGGTGGCGCTGCGACCGCTCTCGCGCGCGGCCTTCTCCATCTTGTCATCGCCAGCGTCGTGGTCGTCGTCGGTCAGGTGACCGACGTCGGTGATGTTCATGACGTGGGTCACCCGATAGCCTTCCGCGCGCAGCGCCCGGTTCAACAGGTCGGCGAAGACGTTCGGCCGCATGTTGCCGATGTGCTGGGGCGAGTAGACGGTGGGCCCGCAGGTGTAGAGCCGCGCGTGTCCCGCCTCGATCGGGACGAAGGGTTGCTTGCTGCGCGTGCGTGTATTGAAGAACTCGAGCCGTTCGCTCACTGGTCGTCGGCCTCCACGGGAACCAACAGCAACACCGCCTGGGCCGCGATGCCTTCGCCGCGTCCGATTGCGCCGAGTTCGTCCGTACTCGTGACCTTGATGTTGACCGCCGCCTCGGCAGCACCCAACAACGCTGCAACAGACCGGCGCATGGCCGCTTGATGAGCGGCGAGGCGCGGTTGCTCGGCGATCACGGTGGCATCGAGATTGGCAACGGCGTAGCGGGCCTCGCGCATGTCGCTGACGACGCGGCCCAACAACTCCGAACTCGCGATGCCGGCAAGCGAGGGATCCGACGACGGGAAGCGGCTACCGAGGTCGCCGCGACCGAGCGCACCCAGCAGGGCATCGGTGATGGCGTGCAGCAGCGCATCGCCATCGCTGTGTCCCTCGAGGCCGCGCTCGTGCGGAATCTCCACCCCACCGAGCCAGAGCGGGCGCCCGGCGACCAGCCGGTGTGCATCGAAGCCCTGTCCCACCCGCATCTTCAGGCACCCTCTCCAAAGCTCTCGAGCCAGCGCTCGGCGGCGAGCCGATCGGCGTCGGTGGTGATCTTCAGGTTCGACGCCTCTCCGAGCACGACTTCGACGCGATATCCCAGACGCGCGACCAGACCGGCGTCATCGGTGCCCACGATGCCCTCCGTCGCGGCAGCGAGCAAGGCCTCGCTGAGCCAATCCTTGCGAAACACCTGGGGTGTGGCCGCTGCAAAGAGCGTGGCGCGGTCGGGCGTCTCGACGATCTGCCCACCGACGACGCGATGCACGGTGTCCGTCACGGGCGTTGCCAGCAGTGCTGCACCGTGCTCCTTGGCCGCCGCGATGACCCTCGAGATCTCGGCAGGCTGAACCAGGGGTCGTGCGGCGTCGTGGATGGCGACCCAGGCGATATCGCTCGGCAACGCTGCCAGCCCGCACCGCACGGAGTCCTGGCGTTCGGCACCACCCAGCACCGGCGCGGCCAGATGCTCGATCTCGCCCCACTCCTCGCGGAGCGACGCCCACGCCTCGATCCCGTCCTGGGACAGAACGGGCTGCAAGAGATCCAACTCCGGAACAGCCGAGAGCGCGGCCAGCGATCGCGCGAACAACGATCGACCAGCCAGTGGAATCAGGGCCTTGGGCAACGCGTCGATAGACGGTGACTCGCCCGACACACGGGCGCGGCTCGCGCGAAAGCGCTCTCCCCTACCCGCGCCGAGCACCAACGCCGCAACCGTCATGGCGGCGGAACATAGCCGAACTCGCGGTACCCCATTCGATTGCTACTTTGCATCCGCGCCACGTTCAGGAGTCTTCTCGCATGCAGTATCGCGCTCTACCGATCGCCTCCTTCGCCTGTGTCCTGCTGGGACTCCCCGCGTTCGGTCAGGATGATCCGGCGTCGGCCTCGAGCGAGGTCCTCGAACTCAGCCTCTCCCAGGCGATCGAGCGTGGGATCGAACACAACCTGGATGTCGCGATCGAACGCTTCAACCCGATCGCGGCCGACCTCGACTACAGCGCCGCATGGGGTGCGCACGAGCCGGTCGCCAATGGCCAGTTCAACACCTCCAGTCGAGCGACACCGACAGCGAGTGCGCTGCAGGCGGGCAACTCACAGACCTCACGATTCACGGGGGGAGATGTTGGCGTCGGCGGAGTTCTCCCGAAACTCGGTTGGACCTACGAGCTGAGTTACCTCGGCCAGCGCAACACTTCGGACTCCTCGATCCAGACCCTGTCGCCTGAGTACAAGGCCGAAGTCGCGGCGACGGTGACGCTTCCCCTGCTGCGCGACTTCCTCTGGGGCAACGAGTGGACCCAGGTCAAGCTCAGCGGCATCGGCCGGGGCGTCGCCTTCGACGAGTTTCGGGTGCGCCTGATGGACACGGTCCAGGGAATCGCGACTGCGTACTGGAACCTGGCCGCTCGCGAGCAGGACTACGAGGTCGGAAAGAAGAGCCTCGAGACCGCGCGCGCCCTGCTCGAACAGACCAAGGCTCAATATGAAGTCGGCGTCGTCTCTCGCGTGGAAGTCGTCGAATCGGAGGCCGGCGTGGCCGACCGCGAGTTCCGTTTGATTACGGCACGGAACGTGTACGAAACGGCCCAAGACGCCTTGATCGACCTGGTCCTCGGCCAGCAGCTCCGCCCGACCACGACGCTCACCGTCGTCACCACGGACGACCCCGCGACCTTCACCGAGTTCGCCGTGGATGAGGGCGTTGTGGCCGAGAAAGCGTTCGCGCTTCGACCCGAACTCTCGGTCATCCAACGCCAGGTCGAACAGCAGAAGGTCAGCGTCAAGTTTGCGCGCAATCAGCGGCTTCCGAGCCTCGACCTCGTCGGCACCTACGGCTACCAGGGGCTCGCAGGCGAGCCGAACCCGGCGCCCGGCTTGTTCGGACCCGGGGGCGCGCGCCAGGTCTCGGTCGCGGGCAACTTCGGTTCCACCAGTGATTTCTTCTTCGAGGGTGGAGACAACCGGAACTGGTCCGGCGGCGCCGTCTTCTCGATCCCGCTCGGCAACACCACGGCTCGCTCCAATCACCGAAAGAGCGAGATTCAGCTACGGCAGATCGAGACCCGCGCCATTCGCCTCGAGCAGAGCATCATCCTGGAGGTGCGGGATGCCATCCGGAACCTGCGCTCCGGGATCGAGGGCATTCACGCCGCCAACCGACGTGTAGATGCCGCCAATGAGCAGCTGAGGGCGGAGCAGATCCGTCTCGAGCATGGCGAGTCGACACCATTCCAGGTCCTGCAGCGCGAAGAAGACCGGGTGGAGGCGGAAAGCCAGAAAATTGGCGCCCTGCAGGTCTATCACAACTCGGTGGCCGACCTGGAGCGCGCTCAGGGAACGATTCTTCGCGATCGCGGGATCGTCGTCGAGGATGCGCTCCCGCTGCGGTAGTCTTCTCCGTCCGGACGGGACCGGAGGATGTAAGTGAGCCTCTTCGGCAAAAATCAGCGCGACGAAGAACCTGGCAACGAGCCCGAGCTCGGCGCACGACCGCGCAACATGCCGCGTGGCAGCCAGGCTGCCCGCAGCGAACAAGCGAGCCCGGAGCCCAGAGCGGCCCGACGGCCCGACGGAGAAACCCAGCGCATGGCGAATATCGGCAAGTCCATCCAGATCAAGGGCGACCTCACCGGCAACGAAGACCTGGTGATCGAGGGTCAGGTCGACGGCCGCATCGACCTTCCCAACAACCAACTCACCATCGGAGCCGAAGGCAAGGTCAAGGCCGACCTCCAGGCGAAGTCGGTCGTCGTCGTCGGCCACGTCAGCGGCAACGTGACAGCCACTGAGAAGGTCGAGGTCCAGGCCACCGGTATCATCGACGGGGACGTCAAGGCGCCGCGACTGATCGTCCAGGAAGGCGCCGTGCTGAACGGGGCCGTCGAAATGGGCGGCAACGCCAAGGCCTCGTCAGCCCCGCAGCCCGCAGCGAAGGCCGCGGGCGAAGCAGCCTAGGGCTAGGGAAACTCCGCACAGACCACCTCAACCGCGAGCGGAGGGGGGTCAGCTCAGAGGCCTTCGAAGGCGTCCGGCTCAGCGGAGAGCCGCCGGTCGGTTCCACGGCGTTCGCTCAGGCCAGGACGGCGGAGAGGGCCACGAGAGCTTCTTCTGCCCTCGAGCGTGTGCGTGGCGGCGAGAGGTCTTGAGGAGTGGGGTGCTCTCGGCCCTGGCCCGAACACCTGACATTCGCGCGATGTCCGAGGAGAGCGCTCGGCCTCTCCGCTACGAGGCGGACGCGCCCCGGGCGGAAGCGGCGTCGGAAGGGTTTCCGAAGCGCCGTTCGAGCCAGAGCAGGGTCGGCCCGGCCACGAACACCGAAGAGTAGGTTCCGACGCCGACCCCGATCGCCATTGCGAGTGCGAAGGGGCGAATGACTTCGCCACCCAACACCAGCAGCGACAGGACGGCGAGCAGCGTCGTGATCGAGGTCAAGAGCGTGCGCGAGAGTGTCTGGTTGACGCTCTCGTTCAGCACCGATTCGAGATCGAACTTGGTGCGGCGCTCCATGTTCTCTCGAACGCGGTCGTAGATGATGATCGTGTCGTTCAGGCTGTAGCCCACGATGGCCAGCAACGCGGCCAGCACGCGAAGGTCGAATTCGAGACCCAGCACCAACCAGATGCTCGAGGTGATGAGTACGTCGTGAATCAGGGCGACCACGGCGCCAGGTGCGAAGCGCGTGGAGAACCGGAATGCGATGTATATCAGGATGAACACGAAGGCCAGGCCCATCGCCTTCAAACCGGCGGCCCGGAGTTCCTCACCGACCTTGGGCCCCACGTACTCGGTGCGCATGACTTCCAGCGAGCCGAAGGTCCCCTCGAGCAGCTCGACCATGGCGAGCACACGATCGTTCTCGGCGGTCATCTCGCTGCTGGCCGCGCCCTCGATGCGACGCTGACCCTTGAAGCGCACCAGGAACTCGCGCTGGCCTTCGCCGTAGCGAACCACACTGACGCTCTCGAGGTCGAGGGCGGACAAGGATTCGCGAATCGCGCCTTCGTCCGTGTCCTTCTCGAGGAATCGCATTTGCGATTCGGTGCCACCGGCGAAATCGAGACCGAGAAGGATGCCGTTCACGCCGAACCCGGCGACGCCGGCCAGCAGGATCCCGATGGAGATGGCCGCGCAGATGCGCCACTTCCCGATGAAGTCGATCCGTGTTCCGGATTTGATGATCTCGATCGGCATCAGATGGAGATCTCCGTAACGTTGGACTGGCCCGGCTTCCATTCGTAGAGCAGCCGCGTGATGATGAGCGCCGAGAAGACACTCGTCAGGATTCCGACCGAGAGCGTGACGGCGAAGCCCTTGATCGGGCCCGTGCCGTATTGGAACAGGATGATCGCGGTCAGCAAGGTGGTGATGTTCGCGTCGAGGATCGCGTTACGCGCCTTCTTGAAGCCCGTCGCAACGGCGGCGCGGGGCGCACGGCCGCTACGGAGTTCTTCGCGGATGCGCTCGAAGATGATCACGTTCGCGTCGACCGCCATTCCGACGGTGAGAACCAGACCGGCGATACCCGGCACCGTGAGCGTGGCCTCGAACATCGACATCAAGCCCATCAACATCACCAGGTTCGCGAACAGCCCGATGCCCGCGTAGATGCCCGAGAGCTTGTAGTAGAAAGCCACGAAGACCACGATCAGCAACAAGCCCGTGGCTGACGCGGCGATGCCGGCATCGATCGAATCCTGACCCAGCGCCGGACCGATGGTGCGCTCTTCTTCCACTTCGATGTCGATGGGGAGCGAACCCGCGCGCAGGATGATGGCCAGATCCGCGGCTTCCTGGCTGCTGAAACCCCCGGTGATCTGCCCGCGCCGCGAGATCCGGCTGTTGATATTCGGGGCGCTGTAGACCTCGCCATCGAGCAGGATCGCCAATGGCCGCTGGATGTTGGCTTCCGTCAGGGCACCGAAGATATCGGCGCCGGTCTGATCCCAACCGAAATCGACGGACCATTCGCTTCGCGTCGGATCGAAGCGGGATTGCGCGCTCTCGAGGTACTCGCCGGTAATCGGCGCCACTTCGCTGACCAGGAAGGCGTAGAGCACCCGATCGGTCTCGCCGTCCGTCTGGAGCGCGATGACCTTCCCTTCCGGCAGGCCATCCGGATACTTCTGAAGCAGCAGTTCCTCGCTGTTCGCCACGTCTTCGGCAATCTTGAACTCGAGCAGACCCGTCGTGCCCAGCAGGTCGATCGGAATCCGATCGACGCCCGGGATCTGGACCAGCACGCGATCGCTGCCTTGCTTGGTGACGACCGATTCGGCGATGCCGGTCTGCGGATCTTCGAGCCGACGGCGCAACACCTCGAGAACCTGCTGGATCGCACGCTCGCGAACCGCGACCTCCTCGTCCGGAATCAGCGTGCTCCTGAACCGGGTCGGCGAACCGCCGGTCGCCTCGATCTCGTCGATGTCGAGGATGGTGAAGTCTTCGTCGAGCATTGTCCGCAGCAGGTCGGCGTCGCTCTCGGCGGCGGGTTGGATCTTGAGCACGCTTCCGGTCACCAGCATGCGGACGCCCGTGATCCCGTCGTCGGTCAGGCGTTGCTCGAGCGCACCCTCGAGCCGAGCGAGCTCGTTCTGGACGGCGCCATCGAGATCGATCCCGATCACGATGTGCGCGCCCCCCTGCAAGTCGAGCCCGAGGCGGATCGCGTTGTCCGGAATCAGCGGGTTCGCTTCGCGCGCGTCGCGATCGAAGAAGTTGCCGACGCCAGCCCAGATCAACAGGCCAACGAGGACGAGCACCGAGAGGACACGACTACGTACGCTCACGAGTCGCCCTTGTCTGCAGCATCGAGGCGACGCTCGATCTTGCCCCGATCGATCTTGATGCGCACCCGTTCACCCTTCACGTTGGCGACCTCGACGGTCACGACCTGTTCTTCGGTTCCGGAGACGACGCCGTGGAGGCCGCCGGCCGTGACCACGCGGTCTCCCTTGGCGAGCGCGGCTTGCATGGACCCGCGGTCCTTCTGCTCCTTCTGCTGCGGGCGCAGGATCAGGAAGTAGAAGGCGACAGCGATCATCACCAGCGGGAAGAACGAGATGAGACCACTCGACGGATCAGCTTGGAGAACGATCATGGTTCCTACCCGGCATCTCTGGCGATCGCCTCGGCCTTGTCCGTCGACTCCCACGGAAATTCCGCTCGACCGAAGTGCCCGTGATACGACGTGTGCCGGTAGATCGGACGCCGCAGTTGGAGGCCCTCGATGATGCCGGTCGGCGTCAGGTCGAAATGCTTGCGTACCAGGTGATCGAGCGCTGCGGTGTCGAGGGACGAGGTCCCGAAGGTCTCGACCCGTACGGAAACCGGCTCGGCCACGCCGATCGCATAGGCGAGCTGCACTTCGACGCGACTTGCGACGCCCGCGGCGACCAGGTTCTTGGCCACCCAGCGCGCCCCGTAGGCCGCACTGCGGTCGACCTTCGAAGGATCCTTGCCACTGAAGGCGCCACCGCCGTGTCGGCCCATGCCGCCGTAGGTATCGACGATGATCTTGCGGCCGGTCAGGCCGGCGTCGCCCATCGGCCCGCCGACGACGAAGCGGCCGGTCGGGTTCACGTGGAAGATCGTGTCGTCGTCGAGCCACTTGGCTGGCATCGTCGGCCGGATCACCTTGTCGATAATGTCCTTGCGCAACTGATCGTGGGAGACATCGGGCGAGTGCTGGGTGGAGAGCACGATGGTCGAGATCCGCTTGGGCTCGTCGCCCTCGTACTCGACGGAAACCTGGGACTTGGCATCGGGGCGCAGGTAATCGAGTTCGCCGCTCTCGAGGTGCTCGCGCTGGCGCACGATCAACTGGTGGGAGAGCTGGATCGGCGCCGGCATCAGTTCCGGCGTCTCGTTGCAGGCGAAGCCGAACATCATGCCCTGGTCGCCTGCGCCCTGCTCCTTGTGGAGCCCTTCGCCTTCACTCACGCCCTGGGAGATGTCCGGGCTCTGTTTTCCGAGCGCGACCATCACCGCGCAGGTGGCGGCGTCGAAGCCCATATCGGAGTTCGTGTAGCCGATGTCGTGTACGACCTGGCGCACGACGGCGGTGAAATCCACCTGGGCCGTCGTGGTGATCTCTCCGGCGAGGGCCACCAGTCCGGTGGTCGTCATCGTCTCGCAGGCCACGCGGGCTTGGGGATCCTGGCTCAGGATCTCATCCAGGATCGCGTCGCTGATCTGATCGCACATCTTGTCCGGATGGCCCATCGAGACGGACTCGGACGTGAAGAAGGAACGCGCTGCCATTTTCGGGAATCACTCCTACCGACTGAGGACTGCCAGCATCCGTGCGGCTCGACTCCGAGCGGCACGAACGAGGGCGGTCGGGCCGCCCGACACCCCCCGGCGTTCGGCGCGCGGAGGGTAGGAGACCGGGCTTTCGGTGGCAATCCAGCCACTTGGCGTCGCGCTCGCCGGCGCCGACGGCGCCGCGGCTTCCGCCTTGCGACCCCTCAGGCTTCGTGGGGGCGTTCGATCAGTTCGCCGAGCGCTCCCAGCGCCGCCTCGGCGTCCTCACCCTCGGCACGAACCGTCAACGTCGTCCCCCGGGATGCTGCCAGCGATAGAATCGAGAGCACACTCCGGCCATTGACCCACTCGCGGCCGTTTCCGACCTGGATGTCGGATGCGTACTGGCCGGCGATCTTGACGAATTCGCCCGCCGGTCTCGCGTGCAACCCCAGTTCCCGGGCGACGACGAAGGAACGCTCGAGGGCGCTCACGAGGGGGTCATTCGCTCGGCCCGGGTAGCAACGCGCTCGCCACCGAGATGTTCCGGCGGCCGTACGCTTCCATGAACGATGCCAACTCGTCGAGCGGCCGCTGTTCGTCGAGCGTGGCCAGCTTGATCAGCATCGGCAGGTTCAGCCCGGTGACGACTTCCAGCTTGCGCTCACCGAGAAACGCGAGCGCCATGTTCGAGGGCGTCCCGCCGAACATGTCGGTCAGGACGAGCACGCCGTCGCCGGTATCGGCGTCCTCGAGTGCGGCCCCGATCGCCTGGCGCATCTCGTCGACGCTCTGCTTCGGTTCGATTCCCACCGCGTAGAACGGCGGCGCGTCGGGCACGATCAGGCGCAAGGCCTGGAGCATTTCCTCGCCCAGCCGGTAGTGGGCCACGATCAGTACGCCAACACTCATGAAGTCTTCTCCGCATCCCGGTGCAGGACGCTCACCTCGCGCCCGATGTCCCGTAGCACTGAGGCTAGCGCCTCCAGCACGGCAACCGAGCGGTGATGCCCCCCGGTGCAGCCGACGGCCACTGTCAGATAGGCCTTCCCTTCGCCGTCGTACAGGGGCAACAAGAATGCGATCAGGCCCTGCAGGTGCTGCAGCAATTCGCGGGCTCGATCATTCTCGAGGGCGAATGCCGCCACCTCCGGGTCGAGACCCGTCTTCGGTCGGAGCTTCGCTTCGAAGTGCGGGTTCGGCAGGAAGCGGACATCGAACACCAGATCCGCGGCGCGAGGCAAGCCGTGCCGGAAGCCGAAGGAAACCAGGTTCACGATCGTCGAACGCCCGGCACCAGTCACCGCCCGGGTGACCGCGTCCCGTAGCTGGTGGACGTTGAGTTCGCTGGTATCGAGGCGCAGATCCGCGAGCTGGGCCACGTCGGAGAGCAGTTCGCGCTCGATCTCGACCCCCTCCTCCACCGAACCCGAGGGCGACAGCGGGTGGACCCGGCGCGTTTCCTTGTAGCGATTGACCAGACTGTCCGTTGCGCAGTCGAGGTAGAAGACCTGCACGGCCATGCCGTCCTCACGGAGTTTTCGCACCACACCGGGAACCCCCTGGAGGAAACTGCGCTCCCGGGCGTCGATCGCCAACGCGATCTTCTCGATGGGCGGTGTGGAGGTGGCGCAGAGTTCGACGAACTGGCCGGTGAGCTGGGCCGGCAGATTGTCGACGCAGTAGAAGCCCAGATCCTCGAGCGCGGCCATCGCCGTGGTCTTCCCGCTACCGGACAGACCCGCCATGAAGACGACCTGGGGTCCGTTTTCAGTCACTGGGTCCTTCCTCCCGAATCCGACGGTCGAGACGCTGGGCCGCGCTTTCGCCGAGTTTCCGGGCGCGCTGGTCGCGGAGTGCGACCTCGACCAGCAACGCCATGTTCGCTGAGGGACGTACGGGTAGCACCAGCGCCGGGATCTCGACTCCGAGGAAGCCCTCTCGTTGTCGTTCGAGGCCGAGGCGGTCGTACTCGGCGTCCTGTTGCCAGGTCTCGAGCCGACAGACGAGATCGACGCCAGTCTCGTCGCACACGGACCTCTCACCGTAGAGTTCGGGCAGATAGAGGATCCCGATCCCGCGAATCTCGATGTGGTGGCGGATCAGTGGCTGGGCCCGCCCCCGCAGGCCGCCGCTCTCGTCAACGAACAGTTCGACCACGTCGTCGGCAGCCAGGCGCCCGCCGCGCACGACGAGTTCGAGCGCCGTCTCGCTCTTGCCGACACCGCTGGCGCCGAGCAGCAGCACCCCGCTGCCCTCCACCTCGACCAGCGCACCATGGACCCGCATGGCGCAATGCTAGCCGCCCGTCAGGAAGCCGTGGCCGCGAACGTCGTGTGGGCGAAACCGGCCTGTGGAATTTCGCCCAAATCTATAGGCTCCCCGTGTTCCAAGGCATCGGGCCCTGGGTTCCGATGCGGCCCCGCTGTTCTCTCGTTGCGTTCCCGTTTGCCGGGAGCGGGATCGGAGCGAATGCTCTTTCCGTCGTACCTATTCCTCTTCGCGTTCCTGCCGATCGTATTCGTGGGTTTCTTGTTCACGTCGCGGCCGGATCGTTCGCTTGCAACGGCGCGCTGGCTGGTCTTCGGCTCCCTGTGCTTCTACGCCTGGTGGCGCCCGGCCTATCTGCCCTTGTTGCTCGGCTCGATCGCGTTCAACTTCAGCTGGGCGCTGTTCCTGGCGCGCGGCAACCCGCGCAGTCGTTGGCTCCTGGGCCTTGGCGTGGCCACGAACCTGGGGTTGTTGGGCTGGTTCAAGTACGCCGGGTTCGGGGCGCGCACGCTCGAACAACTGATGGGGCTGCAGCTGCCGCTGGATTCGATCGTGCTGCCGCTCGCGATCTCGTTCTTCACCTTCCAGCAGGTCAGCTATCTGGTCGAGGTCTGGCGCGGCGACACCCCAGAGCCAAGCCTGCTTCGCTATGCGCTCTACGTGAGCTTCTTTCCGCAGCTGATCGCGGGCCCGATCGTGCACTACCACGAAGTGAAGGACCAGATCACCGAGGGAGGAACGCTGCGGATCCGCTGGCGCGGCGTCGAGGTCGGCCTCGCCTACCTGGTGATCGGGTTGTTCAAGAAGACTGTTCTGGCGGACGGCGTGGCCCCAATCGCGTCGGCCATGTTCGACGGCGCGACCGGCGGCACCGCGCCAGCGGTCCTCGATGCCTGGCTCGGCACCCTGGCCTACTCGCTCCAGATCTATTTCGATTTCTCGGGCTACTCGGACATGGCGATCGGACTCGGCCTGTTGTTCGGTGTCCGGCTGCCGTTCAACTTCGCCTCGCCCTATCAATCCGCGAATATCATCGACTTCTGGCGGCGTTGGCATATCACCCTCTCGCGCTTCCTGCGCGACTACCTCTACATCTCCCTCGGCGGCAACCGCCGCGGCGCCGCCCGACGTTATGCGAACCTCGTGATCACCATGCTGCTCGGCGGCCTGTGGCACGGAGCGGCCTGGAACTTCGTGTTCTGGGGTGGGCTCCACGGGGTCTACCTGCTCATCAATCATGCCTGGCGTGCGGCGCTCCCGGATTGGACCGGCCTCGGATCGCCGAGGGCTCGGCGCGCCTTCTCGCGCGGCTTGACCTTCGCCGCCGTCTCGCTCGCCTGGGTCTTCTTCCGCGCGGCCGATTTCGAGAGCGCCTGGACGATCCTCGGGGCGATGGCCGGTGCCACCGAGACAGCGATTCCCGACCTCGGGGACAGCCGCGACGCCGCCATCGCCTTGACGGTCCCGCTACTGCTCGCCTGGTTCGCTCCGAATTCCCAGCAGATCCTGGCCGAGCAGACACCGGCGCTCGATTCGGATTTGCCGCTGGCGGCGGCACCACCGTGGCTCCGCTGGCAACCGAGCGCTCGCTGGGCCCTGCTCCTGGCCTCGGCCGCGATCTGGGCCACGCTCGAGATTGGCGGCGTGACCGAGTTCCTCTACTTCAATTTCTGATCGAGGGTGTCCGTGCAACCCGACAACGAGAACATGCCCCGGCGATACCTCAGGCTCCAGCTGGCGCTCTTCGTGGGCGTCGCCAGCGCCATCGCACTCTTCGCATTCGCGGTCGATCCCTGGGGCATCTGGCACGACCAGCGGATTCCCGGCTTCAACGAGCGAAAGTTCTCGGCGTGGCGCTATCAGCAGCTCCACAAGGCGACCGCTGTCGCCTGCCGCAGACCCGACGCGGTCATCATGGGCTCCTCCCGCGCACTCGCGCTACTTCCGCGGCATGCAGGGCTTCTCGAGCGAGCGAGCGAGCCTTACAACCTCGCCGTCAACGGTGCGCGGATCGAGGACGTCAGGCGCTATCTCGATCTCGCCTACGCGGTCGGGCCCGTCAATGACGTGGTCATCGGGCTCGATTTCTTCATGTTCGGCGGGCGAGCCCAGAGTGAATCGACTCGCGACCTGGATCGGCTGGCCTGGCTCTCCGAGCACCCGGGTTGCCTGCCCGATCCGGAGGACTGGCTGCCCACGCTCTTCTCCACCGACGCGTTGCGCGCCACCCGGCGCACCTTGACCCGCCAACGCCGCCCGGACCGCGGCTCGTTCACCCTCCCCGATGGCACCTGGGGCGCGATCGAACTCCACACGGATATCGCCGAGCGGGGCCAACGTCGGCTCTTCCGCCTGACCGAGGCCGCGATGAAGACCTCCGTCTACAACGATGTCATTACCGATCCGCGCATCGAGCCGGGCCTCGAGGCATTGCGAGCGATCCTCGAGAACGCGAAGCGCAACGGCACGCGGGCGCACGTGATCGTGTCGCCGATCCACGCCCGCCTATCGGAGGTGATTCACGGACTCGATCTTTGGGACGACCTCGAGGCCTGGAAACGGCGCCTGGTCGAGGTCTCCGAAGCCGCGGGAGCTCCACCCATCATCGACTTCAGCGGCTACAACGAGATCACGACCGAAGCGGTTCCGGCCGAGGGCGCCGCCGGCGTCACGATGCAGTGGTGGTGGGACACTTCGCACTACTCACCGGCCGTCGGCGACCTGATCCTGGACACGGTGCTCGACTACAAAGGGTCGACCCAGCGCGCTCCGGAAGACTTCGGCACCCGACTCGAGCGCTCAACGATCGAAGCGCATCTGGCGAAGATCCGCGCCGACCGGGCCCGCTATCTGGCCGAGCACGGCGCCGACCTGGCCGATCTCGGTGCCCACAAGTCGGTCGAGTGAGCCCGACCCGCTAGAACTTGGCGTCCTCGTCCTCGATCGCGCGGAGCACGTCTTCGGGGGTCTCGGCTTCTTCGAGCAGCTTCCGGAACTCGGCGTCGCGAAGGAAGCGCGAGATCCGGGCGAGCGCCTTGAGGTGCTGGCCGCCGGCATGCTCGGGAACGACCAACAGGAAGAACAGATGCGTCGCCTGGCCGTCGATCGACTCGAAATCGACGCCGGCCCGGCTACGCGCGAACGAGGCAATCAGGCGCGGCAGGCCCGGGAGCTTTCCATGGGGAATCGCCACGCCGTCACCGATTCCGGTGGATTGGAGCTTCTCGCGCTCGGAGAGCACTTGAAGCAGGGCCTCGGCGTCCAGGCCGGGCTCTGCGGCCGCCAGAGCACCCGCCAATTCGGCGAGCACCGCCGATTTCTCGGCAGAGGCAAGATCGAGAACCAGGGCGTCTCGGACCAGGATGTCCGTGATTTTCATGGGGGCCTCAGCGGTCGCGCTGCGGATCCGGTGGCATTCCGAATCGGCGCCCACCCTAGGTACTTGAGACCGAGAAGACAACCCGAGCCCGCCGGGAGCGCTATCCGACCTGACGGCGCTTCGGCGAGGCCAGGATGCGCATGGCCTCGCGATATTTGGTGACCGTCCGGCGGGCGATATCGATGTTCTTGCTCTTCAGCATCTCGGCGATGCGCTGATCCGAGAGCGGCCGGCGGCCGTCTTCACTCGAGATGATCTTGCGGATCTGCGCCTTCACGCTCTCGCTGGCCATGGCATCACCGTCGACCCGGTTGATGCTGGAATTGAAGAAGTACTTGAGCTCGAAGATGCCCTGGGGCGTGTGCGCGTACTTGTTCGTAGTCACCCGGCTGACCGTGGATTCGTGCATCTCGATGTCGTCGGCGACATCGCGAAGGTTGAGGGGCTTCAAGTAGGCGACACCCTGCTCGAAGAACTCGCGCTGGTACCTCACGATGCTGGTCATGACCTTGTAGATCGTGCGCTGTCGCTGGTGGATGGATTTGATCAGCCACTGGGCCGAACGGATCTTGTCCTGCACGTACTCGCGCGTGTCCTTGTCCCCCGCGCCGCGCTTCGCCAGCACGTCGCGGTACAAGCCGTTGATCTTCAGCTTCGGCAGGCCGTCCTCGTTCAGCACCACGTGGAACTCGTCCCCGATCTTGTAGACGTAGATATCCGGGGTGATGTAGATCGGGTCGTCGCCGCCGAAGGCCCGTGCCGGCCGTGGCTCGAGGTTCGCGATGACGTTGGCCGCCGCTGCCGCCTCTTCGATCGAGACGCCGGTCTCACGGGTGATGCCCCGGAAATCCCGATTCTGCAGCCGGTCCAGTTGATTCTCGACCAGGTTCCGGACGAGCGGATCCTTGATCCGCAGCGCATCGATCTGGAGGAGCAGGCATTCGCGCAGATCTCGCGCGGCCACGCCGGGCGGATCGAGGGCCTGGATCTTCTCGAGCGCAGACTCGATCTCGGCCTCCTCGCTGCCCGATTGGCGCACGAGTTCCTCGACGGTGGCCTGGAGGTAGCCGTCATCATCGAGGTTCCCGAAGATCCAGGTCGCGGCGAGTTTCTCCGCGTCGCTGAACGAGGTGAGCTGCATCTGCCACTGCAGATGCTCTTGGAGCGTCGGCCGGCGCGTCGCCGTGGCCTCGATGCTAGGTCGGTCATCGTCGCGAATCACCGACATCCCTGTCTGGGGATTCGAATCGAGATAGTCCTGCCATTCGACGTCGGCGATCTTGTCTGCATCCGAGGCTTCGCGCTCGGGCTGCTCGGAATCGGAAGAGCGCTCACTCAGCGCATCGCCCTCGATCTCCTCCTCGGAGCCGACCTCGCGGGGCAGCTCTTCCAGGTCGCCGAACTCCTCCTCGAGTACCGGATTCTGCTCGAGTTCCTGTTGGATGTTGGTCACGAGTTCGAGACGCGAGAGCTGCAGCAGCTTGATGGCTTGCTGGAGTTGTGGCGTCATGACCAGCTGCTGTGAGAGCTTCAGCTGTTGTTTGAGCTCGATCGCCACCTTAGAAAGACCCCTCGACTGCCACGTTGATCAACTGAGCTGGAAATTCTCGCCCAGGTAGACCTCGCGGATCTGCCGGTCTTCGGCGATCTCAGCGGGGGAACCCTGACGAATGATGCGTCCGTCCTTGACGATGTAGGCGCGGTCGCAGATGGCCAATGCCTCTCGAACCTTGTGTTCCGTGATCACGATTCCGATTCCGCGCATCTTGAGCTGTCCAATGAGTTTCTGGATGTCGATCACGGCGATCGGATCGATCCCGGTGAAGGGCTCGTCCAACAGCAGAAAATTGGGTTCCAGGACCAGTGCCCGGGTGATCTCCAAACGCCGACGCTCGCCGCCGGAAAGTGAATCCGCCCGTTGTCTGGCCTTATCGGTCAGCCCGAGCTCGGAGAGGAGATCATCCAGCCGTTCACGGCGAAGACCGGGGTCCGGCTCTACCGTCTCGAGAATGGCCAGCACGTTGTCGGAGACGGAAAGCTTCCGGAAAACGGAGGCCTCCTGGGGGAGGTACACGACGCCGAGCCTGGCCCGCTCGAACATGGGCAGCTCGGTGATATCGCGCCCCGCGAGCTTCACGCGGCCCGCTGTGGGGCGCAACGCCCCGACCATCATGCTGAACGTGGTGGTCTTGCCGGCGCCATTCGGACCGAGCAGGCCCACCACTTCGCCGGGATGAACGTCGAGGCTGAGCCGGTCGACGACGTTGCGGTCGCCGTAGCGCTTGGTGAGTTCCTCGACCGCCAGGAATGACGCAGTCACGCTGGCGCCTCGCAATCGGGTACGCGCTTGACCTCGACGCCACCTTCCACGTTCAGTTCCTCGGTGTCGAGGGAGAAGGTGATCTTGTCGCCCCTGACGCGGTCACAACTCTGCTCGAGGGTCGCAGGGGTACCGGTGCAGACCATCACGTTCCGCGCCTGATCGAAATCTGCCTGGCGGCAGCGCGCGGTGCGACCCTCCTGCTTGATCACCACATCGCCGCGCGCCACGATTTCCTCCGGCGCTCCTTTTCCGGCGGGATAGATCGCTCGCGCCGCACGCGAGGTCACGACCAGGGCCCCCTTGATGATCGTGACGTTGCCCTCGAAATCCATCTGGCGACCCCCGCTCGGCGATGGCTCGAACGAGAGAGCGTCAGAAGTGATCTCGACCGGTTCGTCGGGGCGGCTGGCAGGCTTCTTTTCCGAGGTCTCGCCCGGGGGACCTGCCGCGACCGCTGGCTCGCCTCGCAACTGAACGGCGACGGCCCGTGCCACGTCGTCGAGCGCACGCGGCAGATCGTCAGGGTCCGCCACCTCTGCCACGATCGGCTCGCCGATCTGGAGCGCTGTCAATGCATCGTAGAGTCGAGCGTCGACGGAGAGGCTGGTACCGAACCTGGTGACGCGCCCGACCAGCACGCTCTCGACGTGGGCTTCCGATCCCCAACGCTCGAGTTCCGCGGCGGTCGGTCTAGCGGTTCGACGCGCACCCAGCTCGGACGGACCGACCACGCGTTCCAGCCCCGACGTGCCCAGCCGCTGCGCCAGACGCGGTGCAACATCGACCACACGGATGCCTGCTGGCCCCTGACGTTCGAACGGGGCCACGCCGACGGAGCTTCCCGCCCACACGGCCCCACTGATTCCCATGCTGAGCAACAACGCCCAGGGTACGCCTAACCACCGCTTCATGACCCCTCCTGTAGGATCCGTGCGTTTCGCATCTTGAAGCGGTCCTGGCGCACGCGGTATTCGAAACCGGTGCCCTCGAGCAACGCGCCGCCGTCGCGCAACACCACCGCCGATTCGCTCCAGACCAGGCCGTCCCGGGCCCGGTAGCGAAGTTTCTCCGTCTTGAAGCGACGACCATCCGACGTGACGCCACGAACGTTCCCAGTCGCAACGAAGTCGCGCGTCTCGAGATCGAAGCTGCCGCGGTCACACAGCATTTCCATACCGCCGCCGGGCACACCATCGGGCGCCTTCGAACCCATCCGCGCCCGGACCTCGTGCAACTGCGCCAGATCCTCGGAAGGTTTCACCTCGGCGCTGGTCGCTTCCACCACGAGTTCGTTCCGACCGCCATCGCTGACGACGTAGGTCATGTCCTGAAGGACGAGCGTGGCGCCGCTGATGTTCGAATCCGATTCGTCAGCGGCGCCAGGGGCTGCCAGGCCCAGGATCACGACAAGGACGAGCCGAAACCGGCACACAGCCGCGCTGCACCACAGGGAAGGCGACGCGGGAGCGGCAAAACGGGGGGCGCGACCAGGGAGCATTGCAAGGATCATACCGTCGCATGGAGCCCGGGTAAACCATCGTAACTCCAGCGCTTCCGCAGATCCCGCGGCGATCGCGTGATCAGTCGTCGTCCGCTTCCATGGTGCTGTCGCTCTCGTGCCCGATCAGCGTGGAAACCGGCCCCAGGTGGGCGAACCAGTGAAGAGGCCGCACCAAGATGGTGTCCAACAACCAGCCGACGGGGTAGAGGATCGTGCCCACGACCTTCAGCGGGTGGCCGGACGTGGAAGGGTCGTGCTCGTCGGCCAAGGCGCCGAGCGGTGCGAAGAGCAGCGCCAGGATGGCAACCCGCGCCGCCGCGAGACGGATTGTTCGCTGGATCGAGCCGTGCTTCATCGGGTTCTCCTCGGCCGTCCAAGGCCGCTGCTGGAGCCATCGTACCACCCAGGCTGGATGCCGCGAGCTAACCTCGGGCCACGCTCGAGCGAGGGAGAAAGCATGAAGGTCACCCGGATCAACCACGCCGCCATCAACGTTCACGGCAAGTGGCCCGAGGTCGAAGAGTTCTATACGAACTTCATGGGGATCGGCACCACACCCCGGCCCGGCGCCATCGACGGTGCGATCGGCGGTTGCTGGCTGCAGTTCCCGAACGGGCAGGTCCACATCATCGACGCGCAGCTCGACGGCAGCGTGGGCAACCCCGTGGGGCCACATGTCTCGTACTACGTGGAGGATTTCGCGGATGCGGTCGCCGAAATCGAGGCCCGCGGCCTGGAGATGAGGAAACTCGACCTCCCCGAGGTGGGTGGCATCGCCTGGGTCACCGACCCGGCCGGCAACACGGTCGAGATCCAGCAGGACCCGGACTGCGCCTGATGCCGGTCGCTGAAGGCGAGAAGGCACCCGCGTCGCCGGGAAGTACGACCTGCCCTCCCCCTTGTTATGCGACGGGGACAGGGCCCAGGGGGTGATCCGGTCTAGCTCTGGGTTCTGGGGAGACGGATTTCTTCGACGAGGGCTTGGACTTCTTCGGGCGGGGGTTTGGTCGCGAGGCTGACGGCGATGGTGACGGCGAAGTTCAGGAGCATGCCGATGCTTCCGATGCCTTCCGGGCTGATGCCGAAGAGCCAATCCGCCGAGCTGGAGCGCTCCGCGAAGAACTTGAACCAGGCGATGTAGCTGGCGGTGAAGACGATGCCAGCGAGCATTCCCGCGATCGCACCCTCCCGGGTCGCACGTTTCCAGAAGATGCCGAGGACCAGCGCCGGAAAGAAACTCGAGGCCGCCAGCCCGAAGGCGAAGGCCACGACCTGGGCGACGAAGCCGAGCGGGAAGATGCCGAGCAGGCCGGCGCCCACGACGGCAAGCGCCGCCGCGCCGCGAGCCACCGCGAGTTCGCGCTTGTCGCTCATTCCCGGCGCAAGCCACGACTTGCCGAGATCGTGCGAAAAGGCCGAGGAGATCACGAGCAGCAAACCGGCCGCTGTCGAGAGAGCTGCGGCGAGCCCGCCTGCTGCCACCAGGGCCACGACCCAGGCCGGCAGGTTGGCGATCTCGGGGTTCGCGAGCACCATGATATCGCGATCGACGCTGAGTTCGTTGCTCGCCGCGTCGCCGCTGTAGGCGATGTGGCCGTCGCCGTTCTTGTCGTCGAAGCCGATCAGGCCCGTCGTCTCCCATTTCGAGAACCAGGCGGGAGCCTCTTCGTAGGCCACCCCATTCAGGGTCTGGATCAGGTTCACCCGCGCGAACGCGGAGACGGCCGGTGCCGTGGTGTAGAGGATGGCGATGAAGATGAGCGCCCAGAGTGCGCTCCAGCGTGCAGCCCGTGCGTCCGGGACGGTGTAGAAACGGATCAGCACGTGTGGCAACCCTGCGGTACCGACCATCAGCGCGGCGGTGATGGCGAAGACATCGACCATGCTCTTCTTGCCCGCGATGAAGGACGCCGTGTACTCGGGGAACCCCAGGTCGCGATGGAGCGCATCGAGGGTCTCGAGCAGGAACATGCCCGCATTCTGACCGCTGGCGATCGTGTCCCCGAAGCCGAGTTGCGGAACCGGGTTGCCCGTGACCTTCCAGGAGATGGCGATGGCCGGGATCAGGTAGGCGACGATCAACACGCAGTACTGGGCCACCTGTGTGTACGTGATGCCCCGCATCCCGCCTAACGTCGCGTAGACGAGGACGAGGACCATGCCGAACGCGACGCCGGTTTCGACGTCCACCTCGAGGAAGCGCGAGAAGACGATGCCAACACCGCGCATCTGGCCAGCGATGTAGGTGAATGAAACGAAGATCGTGCAGAGCGCGCCGACGACGCGTGCCGCGTTCGAGTAGTAGCGATCGCCAAGGAACTCGGAAGTCGTGAACTTCCCGTATTTGCGGAGATACGGTGCCAGTAGCAGGGCCAACAGCACATACCCACCGGTCCATCCCATCAGGTAGATGGTGCCGGTATATCCCATGAACGAGATCAGGCCGGCCATCGAGATGAACGACGCCGCGCTCATCCAATCGGCACCCGTCGCCATTCCGTTCGCGATCGCGGGCACGCCGCGGCCCGCCACGTAGAAACCCTCGGTCGAACTGACGCGGCTCCAGATCGCGATCCCGATGTAGAGGCCGAAAGTCAGGAAGACGAACAGGTAGGTCCAGGCCTGGACGTCCAAATCAATCGACCCCGTAGGCGCGATCGAGCCGGTCCATCCAGAAGACGTACACGGCAATCAGGAACACGAAGATGTAGATCGAACCCTGTTGCGCGAACCAGAACCCGAGCGGGAAGCCGCCGATCGTGTAGGCATTGAGCGGTTCGACCCAGAGGATGCCGAGGCCATAGGAGCCCAGGAACCAGACGACCAACAAGCTGGTCATGATTCGCAGGTTGGCGCGCCAGTAGGCCCTGTGGTCACGGCCCTCGCTCAATGCAGCGTCTTCCCACCGATCAGGGCCTTCACCGCCTCCTCGATCCCGTCGGTCGAGAGATGGAACATCGGGAAGATCTTGCGAATGATCTTGACGGTCTCGTATTCGTCCCAGAGAGCGGGCAGCTCGGGGTTCAACCAGACGACGCGATTGAAATGGTCGTCGATCTTGTGGAGCCAATCGATGCCACGGGTCTCGGCCATTCGGCGCGGGTCGACATTGCCGAAGGGCTCGAGGAGTTCGGCCGGGTGCATGGCGGCGTCGCCGACGAACAGCACCTTCCAATTCGCGTTGAGTTTTCGCAGCAGGTCGCCGGTCGGAATCGCGTCGCGACGCAGCAGCCGCGCGTCCTTTCCCAACTGCTCGTAGGGGCAGTTGTGGAAGTACCAGGCCTGGAAGTCGCGCAATCCCCGTTCAGCGTGGAGCGCGGTCAGGAGGTTGCTGACCGGCCCGTAGAACGGATCCATCGTGCCGCCGACATCCATCAGAAGCAGGAGGCGGACGTCGTTCTTCTTCTCCGGGCGGAACACCAGTTCGATCTCGCCGGCCTGCCGGCAGGTCTCGTCGATCGTCTCATCGAGGTCGAGTTCCGTAGCGGTGCCGGTGCGGGTGAGCTGACGCAGCCGGCGCAACGCCACGCGCGTCTGGCGCACGTCGAGGGTCTCGTCGGTCCGGTAGTCCTTGAAGCGGCGCTCTTCGGCCACCTTCATCGCCGAACGATTGCGCGAGCGACCGCCGACGCGGATCCCGGTCGGGTGCTCGCCGGAATGGCCGAAGGGCGAGTGCCCACCGGTTCCGACCCACTTGCCGCCGCCGTCGTGGCGTTCGTCCTGCTCGGCCAGGGTCTCCAGGAACTTCTGGAGCAGCTCGTCCGAGGCGAGCCGCTCCCACGTGGCGCGCTGTTCGTCGGTCAGCCCTTCGAACGCCTTCGGATCGTTCAGCCAGTCTTCCAGCTCGGCCTCGATGTCGAGCGACCCCTCGACGCCTTCGAACACCTTCAGGAAGGCCCGATCGAACTGGTCGAAGTAGGTCTCGCTCTTGACCAGCGTCGAGCGGGCCAGGTTGTAGAAGCGGTTCAGGCTCGAGCCATGGAGGCCCTTGCCGAGCCCCTCGACGAACATCATCCATTCCTGGAGACCGACCGGGACACCCTCGTCGCGAAGCTCGTAGAAGAGATCGAGAAACACGATTCGTTAGTTGTTGTAGCGCGGGCCGAGGTCGGCCCACTCCGAGGGATAGCTGCCGCCGCGCTCGCCGTACTGGTCGAGCGCTTCGGTATCCTGCTCGTTCTTCAGCAGCGCGCCGAGGAAGGGGATGTGCTGCTCGATGTCATCGGCGCCCATTCCCGAGCGCAGCAGAACGCTGATCCAATCGATCAGCTCGGAGGTCGAGGGTTTCTTGCGAAGTTCCGTCTGCTCGCGCAGCCAGAAGAACTTCACCAACACCTGATCCAACAAGCGGGTCTCGAGGTGCGGATGATGCACAGCCACGATCTGGGTCATCAGCTCCTTGTCCGGGAACTCGATGAAGTGGAATACGCAGCGGCGCAGGAACGCGTCGGGTAGCTCGCGCTCGTTGTTCGAAGTAATGATCACCAGGGGCCGCACCTCGGCGACGACTTCGTCACCGGTCTCCATCACGGTGAAACGCATCTCGTCGAGTTCGCGGAGCAGGTCGTTCGGGAACTCGATATCGGCCTTGTCGATCTCGTCGATCAGCAGGACCTGGGCTTCCTTCGCCGCGAAGGATCGGCCCATGGCACCGAAACGGATGTAGGTGCGGATGTCGGAAACATCGCCGTCGCCGAAACGTGCATCGTTCAGGCGCTGGACCGTGTCGTAGACATACAGGCCTTCCTGCGCCTTGCTCGTCGACTTGATGTGCCACTTCTCGAGCGGCTGGCCGAGCGCCTCGGCCACGTGCTCGGCGAGCAGGGTCTTGCCGGTTCCCGGCTCCCCCTTGATCAAGAGCGGGCGCTGGAGCGCGATGGCCGCGTTCACGGCGTCGAGCAGGGACGACGAGGCGATGTAGCCCTCGGTCCCCGAGAACTGTTCGAAATCGATGGAGTCGGTCATGGCCGCGTAGAATGGCGAACTCGGGCCGTCGGCGCACTCGGAGCGCGAGCCGCGCGCTGAGCGGCCCCGGGGCCGTCTGGCCTGGTTTCCTGAGTCGGATTCGCCTATCGCAGTCGAGCGAGCCTAGAATCTGCCCGTGGTTGCAGATCCGATCGAACGCCGGCTCGTAGCCGTCTTGTCCGCGGACGCCGTGGGGTACAGCCGGCTCATGGCCGCCGACCCGGATGCCACGGTCCGGACGATCGGCGCCTATCGACAGCAGATCGGGCTGCTGGTCTCGTCCCACGCGGGCCGAGTCGTGGATTCGCCCGGGGACAATGTGCTGGCCGAGTTCGGCTCGGTGACGGGCGCTGCGGAATGCGCCCTGGAACTGCAGCGCGTTCTCAGCGCCCGCAATGCGGCGCTACCGGACGAACGCCGCATGGTCTTCCGCGTCGGCCTCCACCTCGCCGAGATTCTGGTCGAGGACGGTCGTATCTACGGCGACGGCGTCAACATCGCGGCCCGCCTCGAGGCTTTGGCAGAAGCCGGCGGCGTCCTGTGCTCCGCCACCATCCGCGACCAGCTCCGAAGCCACCGCGGCATCGGCTTCGAGAGCATTGGAGACCAGTCTCTCAAGAACATTCCAGATCCGGTGCACGCCTATCAAATGGTCAGCCGCCAGAATGTAAACGGCGTCGCTGACCCCGCCAGCCAGACGCCCTCGATCGCGGTTCTGCCATTCGACAACGTCGGTGGCGACCCGGAGCAGGAGTACTTCGCCGACGGAATCAGCGAAGACCTGATCACCGATCTCTGTGGCGTGCCAGGCCTGCTCGTCACCTCGCGCAACTCGGCCTTCGTGTACAAGGGACGGCGAACCGTAGCCAAGGAGGTCGGTCGCGAACTCGGTGTCCAGTACCTGCTCGAGGGGAGCGTGCGCCGATCCGGTAACCGGTTGCGCATCACGGCCCAGCTCGTCGACGCTGCCAGCGGGAAACACACCTGGGCGCAGCGCTACGACCGTGAACTCGCCGACTATTTCACCGTCCAGGACGAAGTCACCCGCGAGATCGTTGCCGCCCTCCGCATCCACATTGGCGACCGAGCACAGCCCGTACCGACCGGCGACCTGGAAGCCTACGATCTCTACCTCCGCGCAATGGCCTATTTCCACCGCTTCGATCGCGAGGGGGTCACCCGGGCCCGGGAACTGTTCCAAGCAGCGACGCGGCGCGACCCGGACTTCGCCCTGGCGCACGCCCGGCTCGGCGACACCTACACGATGGAGCATGCCGTCTGGGCGCCTGACGATGCCTCTCTCGACAAGGGGATCGCGCTGATCGAAAAGGCTCTCGCACTCGATCCGAATGAACCCGAGGCATTGGTCCATCTGTCGCGCGCCCATTGGTTCAAGGGCGACTACGAAGCCTCAGCCCGCGAAGCGAAACGCGCACTCGAGGTCCGGCCTGGCATCGGCTTCGCTCACGAGAACATCTCCCGCGCGCTGCGATCGCTCGGCAGGTTCGAGGAGGCGGTTCTTGCCGCCGAGACCGAGATCCGCCTGGATCCCCACAACGCGACCGCGCGAATGGAACGCGCCGCGGTCGCCTACTTTCAATGCCGCTACGACGAGGCGCTGAGCGACGCGTTGTGGTCGATCCAACGGGCACCCGACTTTCTTCCCTCGTATCTCATCATGGCGAGTTGTTACTCCGCGCTGGCACGCCCGGCAGAAGCAGCCGCCGCCATCGCCGAGATCCTGCGGATCGCGCCCAACTACAGCCTCGGCCACATGAACCGACAAGTCCCCGGCGCGGACTTCGATGGCAGGATGGGCCGGGAACTGCTGCGGGCGGGCCTTCCTGCCTAACCTTCGGGCGCCCAGAGCGGCTCGGGGATCTCGAAGCCGAGCGGCTGGTCCCAGGTGTTGCGGAACGAGACCTCGTGGACGGGCCGTCGCGGCGCGACATCCCAGCGACCGGTCGGGTAGCCCATGGTCACGCAGCAGGCGAAGTTCCAGCCTTCTTCCTTCGGGACCTGCAGGATGTCGAGCACCTTGTCCATCTGGAACATCAGCACGCTCGTGATCGCCGACCCGACGCCTTCCGCACGGGCCGCGAGCATGCCGTTCCAGACGCCCGGGAAGATCGAACCCCCGCTCGGGTCGAACTGGCTGAATGCCAGGAACAGCAGCGGGTAGGTCTCGAAGTTGTCGGCCAGCCACTGGGCCGACTTCTGGACCTTCAGCATCGTCACGGATTCGGGATCGTCCGGCGTCGCGTTCGCGAGTTCGATCCGCTCCTTGTAGATCGTGGCCCAGAGCGTGGCCATGCACTCGCGGTAGATCGGGCCGAGCTGCCCCCGGATTGCGGGATCATCCACGAGGCCGAACTTCCAGGTCTGGGCGTTGCCCCCGCTCGGTGCGCGAATTGCGGCGTCAAGAATCTTCTTCTGCACTTCCTCGGGAATCGGATCGGGCTTCACCCTGCGCATGGCTCGGGTGGTGTAGAGGGCCTCGTAGACGTCCATCTTGTTTGGGGCTCCACTCGCTGGCGGCCTGGGTGGCCCGCGTTCGTTGGAGGGCGAGGATGCCACGCTTGCAACGGCGAGGACAGCGGCAAGATCCCCTTGCGTTCATGATTAGATCAATGTCTAATCATGGATCATCGAATCGAGGATCCCAGATGAGTGAAACCACCGCCTCCGAGACGCCCGAGGAACTGGCGACCCTGTTCAAGGCACTGGCCGATCCGACACGGCTGAGGCTAGTCGGACTGATGGTGGACAAGGACCGTTGCGGTCAGGAGCTGGCTCACGTGCTGGGGCTGGCGCCGGCCACCGTCTCTCATCACATGAAGGTCCTGCGTCAGGCCGGCCTGCTGCGAGAGACCCGGGAGCGGCCCTACACGTTCTTTCGCCTCGATCTCGGCACGCTCCAGGGTACGCTGCGTCGGGTTGCCAACCGCAAGCAGGTCCGACTTCTCGGCGAAACCGGCGGCGCCTCGGCAGCTGACCGGAAGGTCTTGCGGGCCTTTTTCGACGGGCCGCGATTGCTGGCGATCCCGAGCCAACGCAAGAAGAAGGAGATCGTCTTCGAGGAGATCTTGCGCCGGCTACCGCGCCGCAAGGAATACCCGGAGCGAGAGCTTTCCCGCTTCATCGAGGCGATCCACTCGGATTTCTGCACGATACGGCGCGAGTTCATCATGGGGCGCTACATGGAGCGCGAAGCCGGTGTCTACCGGCTGACCGAGAAGGGTCGAGCGGTCCTCCAGGGCTGAATCCCACCGCGAAGCCGGTTGCGACGTGGCAAGATGCGCGTCGGAGCCCTGATGCTCCATCCACCGGAAGGACCTGGAACGATGCGCCTACCCCACGCGAGATCCTTGTTCTACGGAACAGTCCTGCTGTGCGGCTCGCTGCTGACCCTGGCCTGTGGAAGCGACGACCTCGAGGCCAGCGGACCGGCCACGCGCGACGACGCGACCCTGCGAACCACGGACCTCGGCGAGGTGGTCGGCAGCCTGACGCCCTCGGGCGCTCACGTCTGGCGCGGTATTCCCTTCGCACGACCGCCGGTTGGCGAACGCCGCTGGCGCGCGCCCGAAGCACCTGCCCCCTGGCAGGGCACGCTCGAAGCCCTCGATCACGCCCCGCCCTGTCCCCAATTCGCCACCTTCGCCGGCGGACCCGACGGTGTCGGCGCTGGCGAACCCTACGGCAAAGAGGATTGCCTCTACCTCAACGTCTTCGCACCCGCCTTCGCAGCGAACGAAGTCCCCGCCGGCGAAGCGCGCCTACCGGTGATGGTCTGGATCCACGGTGGCGGGAATTCCATCGGCGACGCCTCGGTCTACGACGGCGGCAACCTGGCCCAGAGCCGGGACGTGATCGTGGTGCCGATCCAATACCGGCTCGGACCCTTCGGCTGGTTCCGCCACGAGAGCCTGCGCCAGGACGCCTCCCCGGCCGACGCTTCGGGCAACTACGGAACGCTCGATCTGATCCAGGCACTGCACTGGGTCAAAGCGCACATTGCCGAATTCGGCGGCGACCCCGGCAACGTGACCGTCTTCGGCGAATCCGCCGGGGGGACCGACGTCTACACCCTGCTGCTTTCACCCCTTGCGAACGGCCTGTTCCATCGCGCCATCGTGCAAAGCGGGAGCCCTGGGGTTCGGCCCGCCAGCGAAGGCGAAGAACCCGGCGCCCAGGAACCCCAGAGCCACAACACTTCGACCGAGGTCGTCGCGCGCCTGCGTGAATCCGGCGCCATCGGCGACGGAGAGCCTCTCGCTGCGGCCCTCCGCTCACTCGCGCCCCAAGAAATCCTGGCTGGCTATGTCGGCGAGCGCGGTCTTGGCATGATCGACATGCCGAAGGTGTTTCGTGACGGATTCGTCCTTCCGGCCGAAGATCCGTACGCGGTGCTCGCGAACGGCACCTACAACCGGGTTCCCACGATCGTGGGAACCAACCGGGACGAGCAGAAGCTCTTCCAGGTGTTCGATCCCGAGCTGGTGCAAAGCGCGCTCGGGGTGCCGCTCTGGGTCCGCGACTGGTCGACCTACGACCGTCAGGCGGATTACGGCACGAAATTCTGGAAGCTCGCCGGGGTCGACGAGCCTGCGCGATCGATGAGTGCAGCAGGTGGCCACGCGGTGTTTGCCTATCGATTCGACTGGGACGAGGAGCCCGATTTTCTGTGGCTCGACTTCTCTCGGTTGCTAGGTGCCGCCCACGCCTTCGAGATCCCGTTCGTGTTCGGCAGCTTCGAACTCGGGCCACTGACGGCTATCGGTTTCGACGAGAGCAACGCCCCCGGCCGGTTGCGTTTGTCGGAGCAGATGACCTCCTACTGGACCGAGTTCGCGCGGACCGGTGACCCGGGCCGGGGCCGAGACGGCAACCTCCCCGCCTGGGCGCGCTGGGACGACTCGCGCCCCACCGCCGGCCGCTTCCTACTGCTCGACACCGAAGCCGACGGCGGGCTTCGCATGTCGGCTGACGCGCTCAGCAAGGAAGGCATCCTCGAACAGCTCGCCGCAGATCAGCGCTACTCGAGCGCCAGCGAGCGCTGCGCCGAGCTGGAACGAATCGCCGAACGTCGTGGCCAACTCGACGCCGCCGACTTCCGCCGCGGCGGCTGCATCCAAGACTGAGCGGGGACGGACTCCTCAAGTTTCAAGATTGCAAGTTTGAAAAACTTGCAATCTTGAAACTTGAGGAGTCCGTCCCCGCTCAGTCTTGGATGCAGCCGCCGCGGCGGAAGTC
>JAJDAP010000023.1 GCA_029261795.1 Deltaproteobacteria bacterium | reverse complement strand
TCCGCAGGGCTCCTCAAACGGGGCGTACCCAGCAGCTCGCGCAGGTAGGCGTCGATCTCGTCTCGGAGGCTCGTCGGTTCGCTCATGGGGCCGAAGGCTGCCCCGGAAACCACACCCAACCGCACGCAACTCGGGAGCGTTGCGCGGGCGCATCAATCCAGGGCTCGATCTGTTTGGCGAGGCCCTCGCGCTCCTGCCATTTAACAGCCGGCCGTGATGGCTTGCGATCGGATAGGCAAGGAGATGACGGAGGTTGTCGAGGGTCTCGGCACCACGCTGGGCACCTGCAGTGGAGTGATCCGTCCTCGTCGCTGAGTCCGCGATATGCGGGTCGGGGGAGGAGGCAGTCCTCCAGTATTCCTGAGAAGCGCTGGAGTATTTGCCGAGGTCGTGCCACAGGCCTGCGAGGCTCGCCCACCCTGACGCGTCGAACGCCGCACCATGATCATGGGACCGGCGGGCGACCTGCTCGAGATGCTCTCGAAGATCCTGCCATTCGTTCTCTGATCGTCCCGGGAGCGTGTGTGCGTAGATGCGGCTCATCTTCCTGGTAGGCCTCCTTCGCTTTGAACGATATTCGGCCCCTGGGACTGATTCGTCGATCCACTACCCTCCCGCCGCCATGCCCTCCCCCAAGGCCACCGTCTACTTCCACAGCCTCGGCTGCCCCAAGAATCTCCTCGATACCGAGGTGATGCTCGGCTCCCTCGCGATGGCCGGCTATGCCATCGCCGAAGCGCTCGAGGACGCCGACGTGGCGGTGGTAAACACCTGCTCGTTCATCGACAGCGCCCGGGAGGAGTCGATCCAGGCGATCCTGGACGTGGCAGACCTGCGCGAGTCGGGTCAGCTCCGGGCCCTCGTGGTGGCCGGCTGCCTGCCCCAGCGCTACGGCGCGGAACTGGCGAAGGAGTTGCCCGAGGTCGACGCCTTCGTCGGCACCGGCGCCTATCAAGAAATCGCACCGATCCTCGATGATGCGCTGGAGGGCCGCGGCCGCGGCGTCTACGTCGAGACCGGCCACACCCACCTCTACGACGATACGAGTCCGCGCATCCTGACGGGCGCGGGCCACTCGACCTACATGAAGATCGCCGAGGGCTGCGACCGGGTCTGTGCGTTCTGTGCGATCCCGGGCATCCGTGGCAAGTTCCAGAGCCGGACCTTGGATTCGCTGCTGACCGAGGCGAAGCAGCTAGCCGAGGCCGGGGTTCGCGAAGTCAACCTCGTCGCCCAGGATTCGACCTCCTGGGGGAAGGATCTGGCCGCTCTCAGCGAAGGTGGCGGCCGACCGCGGCTCGAAGACATGGTGCGCGCGCTCGACGAGGTTGGCGGTCTCGATTGGATCCGGCTGCTCTACCTCTACCCTTCCGCCGTGACCGATGGCCTGATCGAGGCCCTCGGCGCCGCGGAGCGCGTGCTGCCCTACGTCGATGTCCCGCTCCAGCACGGTAGCGACCGTATGCTCTCGCTGATGAAGCGTGGCACCACGGCCGAGCGCCAGCGGCGACTCGTCGAGCGGCTTCGCGCGGGTATCCCCGGACTAACATTGCGCACCACCTTCATCGTGGGCTTCCCTGGCGAGACCGACGCGGATTTCGAGGATCTCTGCGCTTTCGTCCGCTGGGCGCGTTTCGACCGCCTCGGCGTCTTCCGCTACTCCGACGAGGAGGACACCGCCGCGCTCGATCTCGAGCACAAGGTCCCGCGCGACGTGGCACGAGATCGCTACCGCGCCCTCACTGCGATCCAGTCGGAGATCATGAAGGAGCGCCTGGCCGAGCAGATCGGCTCGGAAGTCGATGTGTTGGTCGACGCTCCGATGGGCGGCGAGCAGGCGTTGGGCCGCCTCGCGAGCCAGGCGCCCGAGATCGATGGCGCCACCTTCGTGAAGGGTCCGAACCTGAAAGCTGGCGACCTGGTCCGCGCCCGCCTGACCCGCGTCCGAGCCGGCGTCGATCTCGAGGCCGAGGTGATCGCCTAACGATCGACGCTGCGAGCCGCCGCCCCGCGGATCGCTTGCACGCGCTCGTCGGTCGCTGGATGGGTCGAGAGGTAGCCGGGCACGGCATCGGCACCGCTGTCTGCGGCCAGCCGTTCGAGCGCCGTCGCCAGATGCTCGCGATCGAGGCCCACGGCTTCGAGAAGATCGCCACCGTAGGCGTCGGCCTCGGACTCGAAGCCCTGGCTGTACTGCATCTGCACGAGGAGTAGCGGCAGGGCGCCCGCGACCGAACCGACCGAGACGAAGTCTCCGAGCGCGCCGGCGACCAGGACGCCGATCCCGACGCTCTGGAGCACCGAGCGCAGACCGTGCCGATGCCTCACGTGACCGATCTCGTGGGCCATCACGGCAACGACCTCCTCCTCCCGCTCTGCCAGCATCACCAACTCGTCGGTCACCACGACGATTCCCGACGGTAACGCGAAGGCGTTGGCGCCCACGCCGAGCCCCGCCCGGAATTCGAGACGCGGAGCGATCTCGAGGGACGCTTCCGCTGCCAGAACCTCGAACCGGTCCCGGAAATTGCCCCGGCTCTCGGCATCGAGTTCAGTGGCGCCGAAGACCTGCTCGTCCAGGGCCTCCAGGGTCCCCCTGCCGAGCTCAGTGGCGATGTCCGCTGGAACCCGATGCGCCACGTAGGAGGCAAGGGCCGGAACCCCGTCGACGACGACCAGCCAGCCCACCGCGAGCGTGATCGCGACGGCCACGCAGACGGCAAGCCAATGCCGTTCGAGGCCGAAGACGAAGCGGGGAGCCCCGTGAATCGTGGCCGGCCGGAGCACCGCTTCGAGTTCGTCCGAATCCGGCAGCTCCAGGGTCGCCTCACCCGAGAGCCGTAGGATTCGAGCGGTGCTGCCCAACCGCTCGCTCGCCGTGATCGCGGCCAGTTCGATTTCGCGGTCGACGCCTTCGCCCTGGATCCGCAGGTGGCCGGCGTACGCCACGACCTCCACGACGATTGCCCGCGAACTGGTTCCGTCGAAGTAGCGGCCGGAGACGCGCACCGGCCTGATCAGAGCCCGAAGTCGAAGTCGAAACCCACCGCTGCTTCGTCGGCGATGGCGCCGAGGCCGTGGGCATCCTCTTCGGCTTGCTGGAAATGGTCGAAGCCGTCAGCGGCAAGCACGGTCAGGTGCTCTGCGCGGTACCGGGCAATCTGGATCGAGGCCCAGGGCAGGCCGAGGCCCGCGGTCAGCAGCACCACGACACCGCACTTCAGGTACAGCCAGACGATTCCCCCAGGCGAAAGCGTCGAATCGAAGCGCACTCCCGGAAACACCGAGAAGGTGTACCGGAGGTTCGTCGTCATGGCGTGGATCACGGCGGCGGCGAAGCCGTAGACGGCGAAGTAGCCGACCATCATCGGCACGACAGCGAGGATTCCCGCCGCGCTCTCAGGATCCTCTGCCGTCGTTTCGAGGCCCGCGAGGCCGACCACGCCGGCCACCGCCACGACTGCGATCATCCCCCCGACGATGACCACGCCGAACGCGATGAGGTAGGCGATGTAGTATCCCGAACCCTCCCAGTCGAAGGTCGCCCGGCTCTGACCGTAGGCGGTATTCGCCACCAGGAACTGGTGCTGGCGTCCGTGGTGGTAGGGCGCCGCCAGGCCGAACGTCACCGCGACCAGCAAGGGCATCGCCAGAAAGACCTTGGCGGCCTCGCCGTAGCTGCCCAGGAACTTGAAGCGGATCCCACGCCAGCGGGAATTGCGATGGTTGAAGGCCAGCGAGCGCACGGCCATCCAAGGCGACGCCAGGAACAGGAGGACGATCATGGCGACGGCTGCCTGGGGTGAGAACTGTCCGGCCAGCGCGTAGAGCACGCCAAAGGCCAGCACGATCAGCCGCCCGATCAGGATCTTCAGCGGCTCGGCCGTGTACTCGAAGCCGGAGCCATCGAGGCGGGTGTTCTGGTAGAAGTAGCGGCGCGTGCGGACCTTGGCCCAGGCGGAGTAGACGCCGAGCGTCACCACCGTGAGGCACAGGTTCACGATCCAGATCCGGAAGTACTCGCCCGGTTGTCCGGTGAACTCGAAACGCCTCCGGCTGGGCTTCGGTGCCGCAGCATCCCCCGGGGCGTTCGAAAACGGCAGTTCGGCGGGCGGCATCGGCGACTTCCTCCGCAGCCACTCTGCCAGAGTCCGCGCCCCCCCGCGCCCCCGAGTTGGGCTCAGCCTTGGTAGCGGCGGGCGAGGAGGTAGCGCTCGCTCGAGCCCTTGCGGGTGGCCTTGGTCTTGAGGCCCTTGGCCTGGTCGAAGGTCTTGCGGATGCGGACTTCGAAGTCGTGGGCTTCGGGGCATTCGAGGAGCTTCACGAGCAGGTCACCACCGGGTGCCAACAGCGTGGGGAGGGTCGCTTCGATGCCCTCGAGGAGGGCCTCTTCGAGGGCCCGGTCGGTGTTTCGGATGCCGGTCAGCTTGGGTGCAGCATCTGACAGGACCACCTCGGCGGGCTTCTTCAGTCGAGCGAGAACCTCATCCAAAACCGGGACTTCCGTGAAATCTCCCTGAATTGCGAACACATTCCCAGATTCGAACTCGGCCTCGACCGGTGCGATGTCCACGCCCACGACGCGTCCCTCGCGCCCGACGATGCCGGCGACGACCTGGAGCCAGCCTCCCGGCCAGCAACCGAGATCGACCACCCGTTGGCCGCGGCGCATCAGCCGGGTGCGGGCCTGGATCTCCTCCAGCTTGTAGGCCGCACGGGAGAGGTAACCCTCCTGCTTTGCCCGCTGGTGGTAGTGGTCCTTGCGGTCGTAGCGCGCCATCGTGTCCGCCCGAATCCCCAGCAGGTCCGGTCGCCCCGGGGCGCCCGATCCAGCCCGGTCTTACTTGGGCGAAACCGCCGGCCGGATCGTCACCAGGCCACCCGGGTGGCCGGCGATGGCGCCCTTCACGAGCACCAGGTTCTGCTCGAGATCGACCTGAACCACTTCGAGGTTCCGGCTGGTGTGCTTGTCGCCACCCATGCGACCGAACATGCCCTGGCCCTTGAAGACCTTGCCGGGATAGGAGCCGGCGCCGATCGCGCCAGGGTTCCGGTAGCCTTCGTGGGTACCGTGGGTCTTCTTCTTGATCTTGAAGTTGTGGCGCTTCACGACGCCCATCGTGCCGCGACCGCGGGAGGTGCCGATGGCGTCGATCATCTGCCCAGCCTCGAAGATATCGGCCTTGATCTCGCCGCCGACCTCGTGGCCATCCAGTTCCTCGGGGCTCACCCGGCATTCATGCACGTAGCGCTTCGGCCCCACACCAGCCTTGTCGAAATGGCCCAGCGCGCCCTTGGAGAGGGTGCTGCGGCGTCGATCCTGGAAGCCGAGCTGAACGGCCGTATAGCCTTCCTTGTCCTCGGTCTTCTTCTGGAGCACGACGTTCGGGCCCGCCTCGAGAACGGTCACGGGAATGCAGGTGCCCGTTTCAGTGAAGATGCGGGTCATGCCGACCTTGCGGCACAGCAGTTCGATGGCCACGATGAGTCTCCTGCGGTTCGGAAGCGGGGGGTGCCTGCCGATACGCAATGCAGATACGGGAAGCGAGAGGCGAACGGATCGCTCCGCGGGCTCGGAAGGCCGCGGAACATAGGAGGAAACCAGAATGGTGTCGAGCCACCGGGTGACCCTGATTCCGGGCGACGGGATTGGCCCCGAGGTCACAAGAGCCGCTGTTTCGGTGATCGACGCCGCTGGCGTTTCCATCGATTGGGACGAGGTGGAGGCCGGCGCCGACATCGTCGCGAAATACGGTACGCCGGTCCCGGATCACGTGCTCCACTCGATTCGCACCCACGGCGTGGCCCTCAAGGGCCCGATCGGGACACCGGTGGGCGGCGGCTTCCGCAGCGCCAATGTCACGATGCGCCAGAGTCTCGAGCTCTACGCCTCGATCCGGCCGGTGAAGAACGTGCCTGGCGTCGAAACACGCTTCGAAGGGGTCGACCTGATCCTGGTGCGCGAGAACACCGAGGGGCTCTACTCGGGGATCGAGCACCGCGTGGCGCCGGGCATCGTCGAAAGCCTGAAGGTGGTGACCGAGTTTGCTTCCAACCGGATCGCCGAGGCAGCCTTCAAGCTGGCCGAGGACGAAGGGCGCCGCGAGGTCTGTGCCGTCCACAAGGCCAACATCATGAAGATGTCCGACGGCCTCTTCCTCGAGTGCGCGCGCAAGGTGGCGAAGCGCCACCCATCGATCGAGTATCGCGAGATCATCATCGACAACTGCGCCATGCAGCTGGTCAAGGATCCGACCCGCTTCGATATGCTGCTGCTCGAGAACCTCTATGGCGACATTCTCTCGGACCTCTGCGCCGGACTCGTCGGCGGCCTCGGTGTCGTACCCGGTGCGAACCTCGGCGAGGACTGCGCGATCTTCGAAGCCGTCCACGGCAGCGCACCGGACATCGCGGGAAAGGGCGTCGCCAACCCGACGGCCGTGATCCTCTCGTCCGTCATGATGCTGCGACATCTCGGCGAGGCCGATGCCGCCGACCGGATCGAGCGCGCGGTCTACGCCACCCTGGCCGAGCCCGCACTGCGCACGCGCGATCTGGGTGGCAACGCGGACCTCGCCGCATACACCGCCTCGCTGATCGAACGGCTGGGCTGACACGCGGCCGTTGACGGAGCTTCGCCCGACGCTGGTCCTGGGTCTCGATGGCGCCACCTTCGACGTGATCACGCCGTTGCTGGCGGCTGGTCGCCTGCCGAACCTGGCCCGTCTGCTCGAGGAGGGGAGTGCGGCGCCGCTTCCCAGTACGGTACCGGCGATGACGTTCCCGTCCTGGAGCGCCTTTCTCACTGGGCGTTCGCCGGGTGAGCACGGCCTGTTCGACTTCACCCAGAAGATCGAGGGCCAGTATCGGGTGCGTTTCACCAACGCGACGGATCGCGTCGGCACGACGTTATTCCGTCGGGTATCCGACGCTGGCGGTGCCGTGTTGGCCTTGGGAATGCCCACGACGTTTCCGCCGGAACCGCTGCGAGGCCTGGCGGTTTGCGGCTTCGATGCGCCGGTTTCGCGCGGTACCTCGGGGCGGAGTGCCAGCGACCCGGCACTGTACGAAGCGGTCGCCGCGCGAACCGGCCCCTGGATGGTGCCCGATCTCGATGAGGGTGCGCAGAGCGACGCCTGGCACGAACGTGCCCTCGATGTGTTGCTGGCCCGGATCGCGCGAAAGGAAGCCTTCGGGCTCGAAGCGCTCGCCCAGTTGCGTGCGCGGGGTGACGACCCAACGCTTTTCTGTGTCGTCTTCAGTGAGAGCGACACCGTCTGCCATCACTTCTGGCGCGATCACGATCCGGCCTCACCGCGACACGATCCGACGGCGTCGGAGCGACGTCGCGATGCGGTGGCCCTCGTCTACCAACGGCTCGACGCCGCCTGCGGCGCGTTCCGCCAGGCGTTCAGCAGCGAAGCCGCCTGTGTCGTCGTCTCCGACCACGGCGCGGGCGGGGCCGCGCGCCGGGTCGTCCACCTGAACCGCCGTCTCGAAGAATGCGACTTGCTCGTGCGACGGAGTGCTGGGCGCGGCTTCGACGGGCTGGCGCGAGGGGCGCGCGATCTGGCGCTGCGAGTGCTGCCGGATCGCGCCAGCGAGGCGATCTTCCGGCGGGTCCGCCCCGCTGCCGCGCGCCTGGAGAGCGCAGCGCGCTTCGGCGGGCTCGACTGGTCGCGCACGCTTGCATTCTCCGAGGAGGTGAACACGCAGCCCGGCGTTTGGATCAATCTCGAGGGACGCGAAGCCGAAGGCGCAGTCGCGCCCACGGAGTACGAGGCGATTCGCAGCCGTGTGATCGAGGCGCTCACGGACTGGAAGCTCCCGAACGGGGCTGTCGTCGTGGCCCGCGCGCGTCGACGCGAGGAGGTCTACCGCGGCGCCCACGTCGAGCGCGCCCCCGACATCGTCGTCGAACTCGGCGATGACGACGGCTACGCGCTTTCCCTGGTTGCGACGCCCTGGAACGAACAGCCGCGGGCGCTTCGCCAGCTCGACGATCACGAGCTGGCCGGGGGCCGCGGGCGCGGCATGAACGGCACCCACCGGCCTGATGGCGTCTGGATAGAGTGGCCGAACCCGGGCTCGCTGGTTTCTCCCCCCGGCTCGATCATCGAAACCACCGCACGCGTGCTCGGAGCGCTCGGCCTGGCGCCGACGCAGGCGGCCGCTTCCAGTGATGCAATGGCTGCCGACTCACCCTCCCCTTACAGCGATGCCGAGGAAGCCGAAATCCGCGAGCGGCTCGTTCGACTCGGCTACCTGGAATGAGTTCCATCGCCGCTCGCGACACCGGGACGTGAGGAGTACCGTCCGGCCCCTGAGAGGGAGGCCCAATTTGCGGCTTGCGTTGCTGGCCGCGTTTCCATTTCCGGCGCCCCAGGGTTCCCAGTGGTACGCGGCTGAACAGGCACGGGCGCTCCGTACGGCTGGCGCCGACGTCACCCTCTTTTGTTATGGCAGCGGAGATGGCCGTGACCATTCGGACATCGAGATCGTGCGCGTGCCCGATCACCTGTCACCACGTCGTCTGCGAGCAGGCTTCGACCGCAGCAAGTGGCGCGCCGACCGCGCGCTGTATCGCAGCTTCCTCGATGCCCACCTCTCGGAGCCTTTCGATGCTGTCCTCGCGCACAACGCCGAGGCCGCGCTCATTGCGCTAGCGGCGCGAGCCCGAGCCGGGGTGCCCGTTGTCTACGTCGCGCACACGCTCTGGCGCCAGGAACTCGGGAGCTATCTGCCGCGGGCCGTCGGTGGCCCCTCCGCCTTTGCCGGACGAATCCTCGACACCCGGATCGCGCGCGCTGCGGATGCCGTGCTGGCGCTCTCGGATTGTGGCTACCGTGCCCTCGAGCGGAGCGCCCGGGGCCCGATCGAACGCATCGTGCCGGGCCTCCACCCAGCGCCGCCGCCCGATCCGGACGACGTCGCCGCCGTCTGTTGGCGACACGGCCTGGCACCGGACGGATTCGTCATCTACGCCGGCAATCTCGACGCCTATCAAGACCTCCCCGATCTCGATGCCGCCGCTCGAGCACTCGGCGTGATGCCCGTGGTCGCTGCGACCCATGATCTGAAGGGTCCCGCCCTTCCGAATCTCGAGTTGCTGGAAGTCCACGAACCGGAAGAGGCGCGTCTATTGGTCTATGGGAGTCGCGCCGCCGTGGTCCCGCGCCGACACACCGGCGGCTTCCCGATCAAGCTGCTCCAGTACATGGAAGCCGCGCGACCCATCGTCGCCCTGGAAAGCGTTGCGGACACGCTCAGCCACGAAGAGTCCGGCTGGCTGCTGCGAGCCGAGAGCTCGGCCGCCGAGCTGGCCGAGGGTCTCGCGCGTTGCTGCCGGGACGAGGCACTGCGAACCCGGCTTGGCGCTGGCGCGCGCAAGGTGCTCGAGAACGAGCACGCCTGGCCGAGCCTGGCAGAGGCCACCCTGGCATTGACGGACCGAGCGCTCCGCAACACCTGATCCCGAACTGCAAAAGCGAAAGAGTCTGGCGCGACTTGCCGCTAAGCTGTTCTGGAATTCGTGACGACCCTACCCCCGCCCGCGCGGGAGTGGGGCACTCGTGCGTGCCAGGAACGATGACGGCCGAAGTTTCGAGCGAACGGTTAGGCGCACTGGCGACCCGCCTGGTGGATCGCAAGGCACCCGTGCGCCTGACCGGGCTTCGCGGCGCCACCCAGGCCGTCGCTGCCGGGCAGCTGATCTCCGCGCACGCGGATCGGCCCGCGCTCGTGGTGACGGCCGGCGCCAAGGAAACCGACCAGTGGGTACGCGACCTGTGCTCGGTCCTCGGCGAACCCCCGCCCGAAGCCGGGGGACGCGTGCGGCCGCTGCCGCATCCCGATACGCCGCCCTACGATCGCTTCTCACCCCAGCCCTTCGTGGTGGCCCAGCGCATGGATGTGCTCCATCGCCTCGCCGCCGGCGGTGATAATGCGCCCGTGATCGTGGCTCCCTGGACCGCGCTCGCGTTTCGGGTACCCGCGCGCACGGCGGTTCGCACCGCATCGTTCCGGCTCGCTTGCGGAGACGAGATCGACCGGGACGGGCTCGTCGCCTCCCTCGTCAGCGCCGGATACGTCCGCCAGCCCGTGGTCGAGGAGCCTGGAGAAGTGGCGGTTCGCGGTGGAATCGTGGATGTATTCCCGCCGCACCGGCCTCGGCCGATCCGAATCGAGTTGCTAGGCGATGAGATCGAGTCGCTGCGGGAGTTCGATCCCGCCAGTCAGCGCTCCCAGGCGGAACTCGATTCCCTGATCGCGCCACCGCCGCGAGAGATCCTGGGGGACCGCTCCCTGATCGTCGAACGTGCCGATGCGATCCGCGCGCTCGGCGCGGAACTCGGGGTCGCCGGCCGCTTCGTGGACCCGCTTGTCGACACGCTGTTGCGCGGCAACTTTCCACCCGGCGTCGAATCGGTCGCTCCCCTGCTGCAGCCCGAGATGGAGTGCTTCTTCGATTTCCTGCCCGAGTCTGCGCCCATCCTGCTCGCCGAGCCGGCGAACGGCCGCGAGCGAATGCTGCGCTTCGCCGAGGAAGCGCTCGAAGGCTACGAAGCACTCATCGCGGCGAAGGAGCGCGTGGCAAGCGCACCGGCTTCGCTGCTGCTCTTGCCCGAGGAGATCGAAGCGCAGCTCGAGGCACGCGACGCGATCTCTCTCGAGCGGCTCGAGGTCGGGGCGCTCAGACACGAAACCCACGTGGTACGAACGGGCGGACACGAAGCGTTGCTGAAATCACTGCGCGAGGCGCGGGGAACGGAAACCCCGCTCGCGCCCCTGCTCTCTGCGATCCACGGTTGGAGTGCGGAAGGCATCCGGGTCGTGATTGCCGCGAGTGCGCTGTCGAGCGCCGAACGTGCCCGTGCGCTCCTCGCCGGAAGCGATCTTGCGGCGGAGCTCGTTCGCGAGGCAGCGCCGTCGAACGATTGGTCTTCGCCCGGGGCCGTCGAGGTTCGTCTCGCGGACCTGAGCGAAGGCTTCACATTGCGATCCGACGGCCTCGTCGTGCTGACCGACGAGGAACTCTTCGGCCCGCGCGAGAAGCCGCGCAAGGTCGAGGGGTGGCGGGAGAGCGCGGCCATCGAGGCCCTCGGCCAGCTGGCCGCCGGCGATTTCCTGGTCCACGCCGAGCACGGCATCGGTATCTATCGCGGTCTGATCCTGCTCGAGGTCGGGCGCTTCCGCGACGAGTTCCTGCGACTCGAATACGAGGGCGGTGATCGGCTCTTCGTTCCGGTTCACCGTCTGAATCTGATCCAACGTTATGTCGGCAGCGAAGGCGCCGGGCCGAAGATCGACAAGCTCGGTGGCGTCACCTGGGAGAAGACCAAGGGCTCGGTCCGCAAGTCCATGCGGGTGATGGCGAAGGAACTGCTCGACGTCCACGCCACCCGGGAGCTACTGCCGGGGACCGCTTTCCCCGGCCGCGGCCCGGCGCTCGAAGCCTTCGAGGCACAGTTCCCGTACGAAGCCACGCCGGACCAGGCATCGGCCGTGGAGGACGTGCTCGAGGACATGGTTCGGCCGCAGCCGATGGATCGGCTGGTCTGTGGCGACGTCGGCTACGGCAAGACCGAGGTGGCCGCGCGCGCCGCACACCAGGTGGTGCAGACCGGAAAGCAGGTCGCGATCCTGGTCCCGACCACGGTGTTATGCCAACAACACGTCGCGACCTTCGTCTCGCGCTTCGAGAGCCTTCCGGTACGCGTCGAATCCCTCTCGCGCTTCCGGAGCCCGAAGGAGAGCCGCGACGTCTTGTCGGGCCTCGCGGACGGCAGCGTCGATATCGTCATCGGAACCCACAAGCTCTTGCAGAAGAGCGTCGCCTACCGCGACCTCGGCCTGCTGGTGGTCGACGAGGAGCACCGCTTCGGCGTGGCCCACAAGGAACGCATCAAGCAGCTCAAGCAGACGGTGGATGTCCTCACGCTGACGGCGACCCCGATCCCGCGCACGCTACAGATGGCATTCTCGGGTCTGCGTGATCTCTCCGTCATCGAGACGCCGCCGCCCGACCGCCTGGCAATACGCACCCAGGTCTGCCGTTTCGACGATTCCCTGGTCCGCGAGGCGATCCTGCGCGAGGTCCGTCGCGGTGGCCAGGCCTTCTTCGTGCACAACCGCGTCAAGACGATCTACGCGATGGCGGAGTGGCTCGAACGAACCGTTCCCGAAGTCAAGATCCTGGTCGCCCACGGGCAGATGCCGGAGCGCGAACTCGAAGATCGCATGGTCAGTTTCATGAGCGGCGCCCACGACGTCCTGCTCTGCACGACGATCATCGAGAGCGGGCTCGACATCCCGCGTGCGAACACGATCCTGATCGATCGCGCCGACGCCCTGGGATTGGCCCAGCTCTATCAGTTGCGCGGCCGGGTCGGTCGCTCGAGCCGCCGCGCCTATGCGTACCTGCTGATCCCGGGCGAAGCAGCGCTGACACCCGATGCCACCCGCCGCCTCGAAGCGCTCCAGGATCTGACCGAACTCGGCAGCGGCTTCCGCCTCGCGAACATGGACCTCGAGATCCGCGGCGCCGGCAACCTGGTTGGCGGAGAACAGTCTGGCCACCTCGGCGCCGTCGGTTTCGACACCTACATGGAGCTACTCGAAGAGGCGATCGAGGAATTGCGTGGCGGCGTACGGCCCTTGGCCATCGACCCCGAGATCAAGCTGCCGATTCCGGCGCGGCTTCCCGAAGGCTATGTCTCGGATGTGAGCCAACGCCTGGTGCTCTACAAGCGTCTGGCCGGGGCCCCCGATCCCGCGACCGCCGAGGAACTGCGCGACGAACTGCTCGATCGCTTCGGCCCGCTTCCGGCGGAAGCCGAGAACCTCGTCGATGTGATTCGGCTGAAGATCGCGGCGCGCGATCTCGGAATCGTGACGCTGGAACTGGTCGGCAACGAGCTCGTCGTCAGCTCGGCTCCCACCAGCCGGGTGGATCCGGCGCTACTCGTCCAGCTCGTCACCGGTCCCCGCGGCGAGATCCGCGTCATGCCCGACCAGCGGGTCTGCGCGCACATCGAGGGGACGACGCCGGCCGAACTGTTTGCCCGCGCCCACTGGCTACTCGGCCAGCTCGCGGCGCCCGTCCACTGAGGCTCAGCGATCCGACTTCTCAGCCGGCGATTTCGGCTCTCAGCCGGCGATTTCGGCCTCGAGTCGCCTGTATGCCTCGTCGTCCGGCAGTTGTTCCGGCGGATGCTTCATGAATGCGGCCGACGCAGCCGCAACCGGCCCGGCGTGGCCCCGCTCCATGGCCACGCGGCAACAGCGAATCGCATCGATCGCGACGCCGGCCGAGTTCGGTGAGTCCTCGACGGACAGCCGCAACTCGAGATTCATCGGAACGTCGCCGAATAGCTTCCCTTCCATGCGGAGGAAGCAGACCTTCTGATCGTTCTGCCAGGCGACGTAGTCGGATGGCCCGACGTGGATGTCTTCATCGGCGAGCCTCTCGGCGGCGACGGACTGGACCGCCTCGGTCTTCGATTCCTTCTTCGAGGCCAGGCGGTCCCGGTTCAGCATGTTCAGGAAGTCAGTGTTGCCACCGGTGTTGAGTTGATAGGTGCGTTCGAGCTCGACGCCGCGGCGGCGGAACAGGTCGGTCAGCGTGCGGTGGGTGATCGTGGCGCCGAGTTGCGCCTTGATGTCGTCGCCCACGATGGGGAGCCCGGCTGCGACGAATCTCTCGGCCCAGGCCGGGTCGCTCGCCAGGAAGACCGGGATGCAGTTGACGAAACCGCAGCCCGCCTCGAGGGCACACTCCGCATAGAAGTGGGTGGCCTGCTCGGAACCGACGGGCAGGTAGTTGACGACGATCTGGCTGCCGGACTCTCGAAGCACACGCACGACTTCGCGCGCGTCCGCCTCGCCGATGCCCGAGCGCCGGAAGCTCCGGTGTTCGGGATGGTCGGCCATGTGCGGTGAGATTCCGTCGAGGAGCCGACCCATACGGACGGGAACACCGAGTTTCGGAACGTCCGGCGCGAACTGCTGGGTGCAGTTCGGCGCGGCGAAGATCGCTTCCGAGAGGTCGCGCCCGACCTTGCGAGCGTCCACGTCGAACGCGGCCACGACCTCGAGGTCCGCAGGCCGACGGCCGCCGATTTCCCAGTGCGCGATCCCGACCGCATCGGCGCGGGAGCGTCCGGCGTAGTGGTGGATGCCCTGAACGAGCGAACTCGCGCAGTTCCCGACACCGACGACAGCGACTCGTATCTTCTCCACGTTTTATCTCCTGGCGTGAGCAGGGAGTCTCGTGGTCGAGGCGAGGTTTTCAACCGTCCCGGTGTTCAGCCGCTGGTTTCGAGCTCAATCGAGGTGGGGTCGCACCACCCGTTCACCGAACTCGGACAAGCGGTCGAGCCCGTCGGGGCCGGCGAAGAAGAACGCGGGCACCATCACACGGTCGACGCCTACAGCGGCCATCTGCGCCACGCCTGCGGCAGGGTCCGCCATCTGCGGCCCGAAGATCGCGTGGATCGCGATCTCGGCGGGATCGCGATCGGCGGCAGCCGCCTCCTTGCCGAGATCTTCGATGAGCGAGGCGAGCTGCGCCGGATCCGTGGTCCCCGGGAAGTAGCCGTCCGCCAGCCGAACCGCTCGTCGGATCGCGGCTGGCGTATCGCCACCGACCAGGATCGGAATGTCGCCATTCACCGGCCGCGGGTTGGACGTCGCCGGCGGGAAGTCGACGAACTCGCCGTGATACTCGGCGTGGGGGCCAGCCCAGAGCGCGCGCATCGCTTCTACGTATTCGTCGTTGCGTGCACCGCGGCGCGCCCACGGGATGCCGAGCGCATCGAACTCTTCCTCGAGCCAGCCGACGCCAATACCAAGTTCGACGCGGCCCCCGCTCAGGTGATCGAGCGTTGCCAGTTCCTTGGCGAGTACCAACGGGTTGCGTTGCGGCACTATCAGGATGCAGGTCCCGAGCCGGACCGTGGGTGCCGCGGCTGCGACGTAGGCGAGCCAGATCAGCGGATCCGGAATCGGTGTCCCGGCGTCGCCCGGCATCACCCCGTCCTCGGTGTAGGGATAGGACGATTTGATCGCGTCCGGGCGGATCACGTGCTCGCCGCCCCACACCGAATCGAAGCCCACGGCCTCGGCCCGTTTACAGATTTCCAATGCGGATACCGGGTCGGTGCCGATGCTGCTCGCAAATGCCAGGCCGAATTTCATGGTTTCCTCCGGCCGCTGACTCTAGCCCGTCGCAACAGACGACAAGCTCTAGAGAAGTTCGCTGACCGCCTCGATCACGCGGTCGGGCGTTGCAGCTGCCGCGTCCGGAGTCCGGTTCGATGCGCATCGACCCAGACGCCCCGAATACCGATAGCCTGGGCGCCGGCGATATCGGCGCCCAGGTTGTCGCCCACCATCCAAGCGTCTTGGGGTCGCGCGTCGAGCGCGGCCAGGGCTCGATACCGAGCCTCTCGACGAAGCCTGCGGCCAGCTCCCGCCAGGGGTCACCAGCGCCGGAACCGTAGACCACCAACGTATCGTCGAGATCGAATAACAAGACTTGGGGCACCTTGCGCAACCTATCGCTCCACCTTCCACTTGCCGAGCGCCTCGGGTCCAGTGGCGTCCCAGGCTGCGAAGCGGTCGAGCAGTACGTCCGCATCGGCCTCTCTCAGTAGTGGCGCGCGGTGCTCGGGCCGTACGAAACCCCCGACGACCAGGGCGTCGAGCAGCGTTTCGAGGGGGTCCCAGAAGCCTCCGACATCCAGCAGGCCGTTCGGTTTGGCGAGGTAGCCGAGTTGGTTCCAGGTCATTACCTCGAACAATTCATCGAGCGTTCCGATGCCGCCGGGCAACGAGATGAAGGCGTCGGCCGCCTCCATCATCCGCGCCTTGCGCACGAACATGTCGGCCACCACGATCAAGTCGCTGCAGCCGTGGTGGGCGACCTCGTGCTTCAACATGCTTTCTGGAATCACGCCGATCACCTCGCCGCCTTCGGCCAGCACGGCATCCGCGACGGCGCCCATCAGACCTACCGAACCCCCGCCGTAGACGAGGCCGAGCCCCCGGGCCGCGAGACGACGACCCAGGTGCTGGGCGAGTTCGAGGTATGCGGGATTCGCTCCGTGGTTCGAGCCGCAGAAGACCGCGACCCGGCGCAGTTCAGCCACGCCGGAACCCGCCTTCGGAATTCAACACCTGGCCGGTGATCCAACCGCCCCGTTCCGAACAGAGGAAGCTGACCAGGTCAGCAGTGTCTTCGGGCCGACCGATCCGGCCGAGCGGCGCCCGGGCTTCGAGCTCTGGACGGAACTCGTCCGTCACCCAGCCGGTGTCGTTGGGCCCCGGGTTCACGGCATTGACGGTAATGCCCTGCTCGATCAGCTCGTGGGACAACGACGGCACCGCCTGCACCAGCGCGCCCTTGGCGGCCACATAACCGATTTCGTCCGGCATGGGGCCCAGATGCTGGCCCGAGCTGAACAGGACCACGCGCCCGCCCGGGCCGGCGGGTCGGCGCTTCGCCATTTCCTGGACCAACAACAATGAACCGCGCACGATCACCGCGTAGTGCCGATCGAGTGAATCACTCGCCACCTCGAGAATGCCGCCGCCGGCCCAATGCGTATGGTTGGCCACCAGGATGTCGAGCCCGCCGAACGCGGCATGGGCGTGCTCGACGAGCTCGGCCGGCGTACCGCTGTGCGAGAGATCCGCCTCGACCAGCCGAACCGCGGCCCCGGTCGCGGCCAGTTCGGTGGCGCAGGCCTCGGCGCCGCCGGGCTCGTGCCAGCGCTGTCCCTCGTCGTAACTCGAGAAGGCATGAAGCACCACCGACGCGCCGCCTTCGGCGAGGCGCTTCGCGATCGCGAAGCCGATTGCGCCACGGCGGGAGGCGCCGGTTACCAACGCGACGCGGCCGGTGAAGGGTCGTTGCAAGAAGGAATCCGACATCAGGCCTCGTCGACTCGCACGGGGTGGGCAATGCTGGACCGCATGCAGCAGGCGAACCCAGAAGCATCGACGGCCCGGCCGTTCGGTCGACCTTATAGCGGATCCGAACCCACCCGCGTGCTGGGCCTGCGATGAGTGGGCAGGTCGCGGTCGTCACCGGCGCCAGCCGCGGGCTTGGCGCCGGCATTGCGGAGACGTTCGCCGGGAAGGGGCTCCGGCTCGGTCTGTGCGCGCGAAGCGCTCCGGTCCTCGCCGACAGCGCAGCGGTCGTCTCGCGCAGCCTGGACGTCAGCGACGAGGCGGCGCTGGATCGCTTTGCAGCCGACGTGATCGAGCGCTTCGGGCGCATCGATCTGTGGATCAACAACGCCGGGGTGCTGGAGCCGATCGCGCCGCTTCGCGACATCAGCCTCGCGGCGTGGCGCCAGCACGCGGAAACCAACCTCAGCGGCGTCTTTCTCGGCTCTCGGGCCTTCGTTCGCCACTTGCGGAGCCGGGCTGGCGATGGCGTCCTGATCAACATCTCCTCCGGTGCCGCACGAAAGCCCTACCACGGCTGGTCCGTCTACTGCGCGACCAAGGCGGGCGTGGATCGCATGACCGAGTGCCTGGACCTCGAAGAACGCGAGCATGGTCTGCGGGCCTACTCGATTGCACCGGGCGTGATCGATACCGACATGCAGGCGCTGATCCGCAGTACGGACGCCGACGCCTTCCCCGAGGTCGCACGCTTCAGGCGACGCAAGGACGAGGGAGACTTCAGCCGTGCCAGCTACGTTGCCGATGCGTTGCTGAAGATCGCCTTCGATCCGGCGCAGCGGCCGGAAGCCGTATGCGCGACCCTTCCCGCCGAGCCCGAAGCTGCTCGTTAGGCGAGGGCGCCTTCCGTCATGAAGGACGCCGCGGCATCGCAGATTTCCGATATCACTTCCGCATCGGTGCGCCCCGAGCGCTTCAGCACCGAGAAGCCATGGTCTGCGCCCTCGCTCACATGAAGTGAAGCCCGTTCTCCGAGCGTCTCGATGACGGGCAACAGCAGCGCCAGTTCGGCGAGCTTGTCGCGCGTTCCCTGCAGGAAGCACATCGGCAGCTTCACGTCGGACAGATGCTGCGAGCGCTCGATGCCGGGTTTTCCGGCTGGATGGAGCGGAAAGCCGAAGAATACGATGCCCTTTGCGCCGACCAGGGGCGCCTCGGCGGCTGCCATCGAGGTCATGCGGCCGCCCATCGACTTGCCACCGGCGAAGACGGGGAGACCCGAGGAGAGGCGAACGCCCTCGTGCACGGCGCTGCGCACGGTGGCGAGTAGCCGCGCGCGCCCATCGATCCGGCGCTTGCAGGCTTCCATGTACGGGAACTGGTAACGCAGCGTCGCGATCCCGCGGCTCGCAAGCCGAGCGGCGGCAGCTTCCATGAATGCGTGGCGCATTCCCGCGCCAGCGCCGTGGGCCAGCACCAGCACGGCGCGTGCAGCCCGAGGCCGAAGCCAGAGGGCCGTCACCGAACCGCTCTCGGGATCGACTTCGAATCGCCGCTCTTCGGGAGGTTTCATTCGCGGGCCCTCCCGGCGTCCCGCGCGCTGGCCTCTGCCCAGCGGCGCGCCCCGAGAAGCGCCACGAGGCCGACCGCAGCCAGGATCGCGCAGGCGCCTAGCAACAAGCGAAGCTGCGCGGGCGTCATCACTTCGGCTCCTCCGACCAATGCACCTAGCGAAAGCAGCACGGCGCCGTAGCCCGCCCGCCCTGCGAGGCTATGCAGCGAAAGGTAGGTCGCTCGTTCCGAACGGGGGACGCGAGGGGCCAGTGCCGCGTTGACGACGACGTGGCCGATCGCCGGATGAACGCTCCGCAGCATGAGCAGGACGATGAGAACCGGATGAACCAGCGCGGCCAGGGCCACGATCACGAAGGTCTGCAGGCCGGTCAGCGCTAGCAGGGTTCCCGCCACGCCGAGCCTGCGTTGGACCGCGGGGGCGAGGCCGGCTGCCCAGCCGCCGACCAGGGCGACGCCGGCCACGATCAACCCCGTCGCCAACGGCGTCTGGTTCACATCGACACCGGCGTTGCCGAGGACAGCGGCGACATAGGGTTGGGCGAACTCATAGGGAACGTGTTCGAGGGTCGTCTGGAGCACGACGTAGGCGAAGATCCAGGCGAGCCACGGGTTCGCCAAGCGGGAGACTGAGCTCCGCAACTGTCGCAGGAAGGAGGCGGCTCGCTCGGACTCGTGCACTGAGAGCTCTCGCGAGGCGAACATCAAGATGGTGACGATGGCGGCCGCCACTGTGGCGAGCGCGTAGGGCCCGCCAAGCGTCAGCGTGCCAACCACTCCGCCCACGATCGCGCAGACGCTGCGCACCCAGAAGCCGGCCCGCGCGATCCGCGCTTCCCGTTCTGCGAACTCGGCCTCGAGGCCCAGTTCCTCGAGCAGGTCGTAGTGCCAGGCGGCATCGGTTCCCGAGCGGAACGAGAAGTGGACCGCGAGCGAGACCTGCGCAGCGGCGAACGTGGCGAACGAATCCGCCACGAAGAACAGTGCATAGGCGAGCACCCCGAACAGGGAGGAGAGCCGCAGGGTGATGATGCGCCCGACGCGGTCCGAGAAGTAGCCGGAGGGCACTTCGAGGACCACGACCGTCAGGTAGTAGATGGCCTGGATCTGCAGCACCTGCTCCACCGGAAGGATCGAGTTCCAGTAGAGGAAGAAGATCGGCGCCCAGAAGAAGGCCTGGCCGAGCGGCGACGCATAGCGCCAGATCGCCAGGCTCCGGCTTGCCGCGCTCAACTGCGAAGCTCGCATTTCAGCTGATTTCGCGGCGGGTTAGGGCGAGTCATCGCGTGCTCCAGGGTAACGGGTCTGGAGCCAGCGAAACTACTTGGCCGCGCCCGGGTTGAATCCATCAGAGAAACCGAACCCGACGACGAACCAACCTGGAGGACAGGAAAATGGGTAGCTGGACCGTTCCCTCGATCGTGGCCATCGGCCTGCTGTTGGCTGCGCCTGCTGCTTTCGCCGATCCCGGCGATCGCATCGAAGA
>JAJDAP010000022.1 GCA_029261795.1 Deltaproteobacteria bacterium | reverse complement strand
GTTTTACAAACTTCCAATCTTTAAAATTGAGGAGACCGTCCCCGCTCTAGCGGTGGACCATGTCGACGCGTTCGGGGCTTTCGAGGTTTCCGCCGGCTTTGACCCAGCCCTTGAAGACTGCGGGGGCGTCGCGCTTCGGGTTGTAGATGTCTTCCTCCGACTTCCATTTGCCGTTGCCGCCGTAGACGAGGCGGGTCCAGTTCGGGAAGGCGAAGGGCGCGCCGTCTTCTTGGAGCGGTTCGGGGAAGGTGTTCTGGCAGCAGAAGACCAGGGCGTCGCGTTCTTCGTCGAGCACCCACCAATCCTGGGGAAAGGTCATCGTCGGGAAGGGCGCCATCACGTCGACGATCCACTTCTCGATGGCGTCGCGGCCGTGGATCTCCCCATAGGCGTGTTCGATGTAGTGGGCGTCGTCGGTGAACAGGCGCGCCCAGATGCTCCAGTCGCCGCTCTGCGAGGCTTCGTCTCGCGCGCGTTTGTACTGCGTGAAGGCTTCGAGGATCTCTTCTCGCGGATATTGGCCCATGCTTCTTCCTTTGATTTCGGGGAGTCGGCGCCCATTCTAGTTCGCGGGCTGCGGCTATGCTTTGCGCCATGAGCATTCGCTGCGGGATCGGAATCGCCGCCTTTCCCCTCGATGATCCCCGCGGCTACTTCCGCCTGGCCGTGGCCTGCGAGGAGGCGGGAATCGACTCCTTCTGGCAGACCGATCGCTTGGTGGGCGCCGCACCCCAGCTCGAAGCGATGGCGGCGATGGCTGCCCTGGCGGGCGCCACCGAGCGCATCAAGTTCGGCATGAACGCCGTCGTCGTCGGCTACCGCGATCCGCTGGTGCTCGCCAAGCAGTGTGCCACGATCGATTTCCTCTCTGGCGGCCGGCTGTTGCCGGTCTTCGGCGTCGGCTTCGACGCCGATCCCACCTGGAAGGCGACCGGCCGGGATCCGGGCGGACGCGGCCGCCGTGCGAACGAAGCGTTGACGCTGCTATCACGGCTCTGGAGCGAAACCTCCGTCGATTTCGAGGGTGAGTTCTATCACTACGAGGGCGCGCACATCGAACCGCGCCCGGTACAACAACCGCTTCCGCTCTGGATCGGAGGCGCCAGCAAGGCCGCCATTCGCCGGACCGCCGCCTTGGGAACTGGCTGGCTCGGTGGCTTGATGCCCGCAGACCAGGTCGGGCCCGTGATCCGCGCGATTCGCGAAGCGGCGAAGCATGCCGGCCGACCGATCGACGATGATCACTATGGCGCCACGATCCCGTTCCATCTGGGTACCGACGAACCGCCTGGCCTCGCACGCTTCACCGGAACGCGAGTTCGTGCCGCAGGAATCGCCGACCCGGCCCAGATGGTCGCGCTCGGAGATGCCTCGGCCTTGATCGAGCGTATTCGTCGCTATGCGGAAGCCGGTGCGTCGAAGTTTGTACTGCTCCCGCTCGCAACCGGCAAACGCGGAATCTCCGATCAGGTCCGGCGCCTCGCCGACGAAGTGTTGCCCGTCGTCGAGGGCACCGGGTTTCGGACCTCGGTCGAAGCGATTGGCTAGTTCAGGAGGAAGATTCGTGGACGTGGACTGGCGAGAACTCGAGGCGGTCAAGCGCCTCAAGTACAAGTACATGCGCTGCATCGATCAGAAGCTCTGGGAGGAGGTCGGCAGCTGCTTCACCGAGGATGCGACCGCCGCCTATAGCGGGGGCAAGTATTCGGCGGACGGCCGCGACGCAATCGTCGAATTCCTGAGCCGTTCGATGGGCTCCGAGGGGTTCCTTTCGAGCCATCGGGTCCATCATCCCGAGATCGACTTCGTCGGGCCGAACGAAGCGACCGGCATCTGGGCGCTGGAAGACACCGTGGTGAACGTCGATCATGGCGTCACGATCCAGGGGGCCGCGTTCTACCAGGATCGCTACCTGAAAGGCGATGACGGTCTCTGGCGGATCGCGCACACCGGCTATCTCAGGACCTATGAGGAGATTTTCCCACGCACATCGGTCCGCGGGATGAAGCTCACAGCGAGCTTCTGGGGAACCGGCGGTCGCAGCGAGCTCGAGGCCTGAGCCATCCGATCGGTCTCGCCGCGCCCTGAAAAAAGGTGCCAGTTGCCCGTAACCCAATCCTCGAGCCCAACGTCACTCGTTTAGCAGTGGAGCATCTCTGACTGCTGCTGAGGGCGGGTCAGGTGCGACAGTGGGCGTTTTTCTCAATTACGATTCTGCGGGTGGTGCACGCGGCGACGCTGGCACCACGGCGATCCCGGTCGAGGGAGCGGCTGGCCTGGCTGAGCGCGATGGGCGCGAATTGATTCAAGGGGAGTGGTCCGCCTCGTCGGCGTTCCATCCGGAGACGAAGGTGTTCGACGCCGCCGCCGCAAATCGCGGTCGGATGGTGCCGTTCGAGTTCAAGGAATAACGAAATGACGGTCACGAAACGAATGGCAGGTGTCCTGGGTGCTGGGCTCCTCGTGCTAGCGGTGGGCATCTTCATGGGAACGCTGACACCGCCTGCCGACGCGGCGAATCCATGTGCTGCCAATCCATGCGCGAAGAATCCATGCGCGGCGAACCCCTGCGCAAAGAACCCCTGCGCAAAGAACCCCTGCGCTGCAGCCAATCCATGCAATCCGTGCGGTGGGAATCCCTGTGCGGCGAAGAACCCCTGCGGTGCAGCGAACCCCTGCAACCCCTGCGGTGGAAATCCCTGTGGTGCGAGCAACCCCTGCGGTGGAAACCCCTGCAATCCGTGCGGTGGCGGAAGTCGCGCCAAGGCTTCTGACTTCCTCACCCCCAAGGGTGTCCGCGTCGCCAGGTCCACACCCAAGCTGGTCGCCAAGGGCGAGGCCCTATGGAACGACAAGAGTCTCTCCGGCAACGGTCTCGCATGCGCGACCTGTCACGTCGGGGGAAGTCAGTTGAATGCGACATTCGCGAAGGCCTACCCGCACAAGGTGGCCATGCCGCATCAGCAAGCGGGCGTCGCCAAGGTGAATGCTGCCGAGATGGTGCAGTTCTGCATGCTGACACCGATGGCTGCCGATGCACTCGAATGGGATTCGGTCGAATTGGCGGCGTTGACGGCCTATGTCGGCGACTTGCAGAAGACCTTCAAGCCGCGGGCCGGCGCCCAGGCCAATCCTTGCAATCCTTGCGGAAACCCGTGCGGCGGCGGCAATCCCTGCGCGGCGAACCCTTGTAATCCGTGTGCGGCCAACCCTTGCAATCCGTGTGGGCGCTGAACGCTCCCACCCCGGTCGCTCTGGCCTCGAGCCGTGCCGGGAACCCGACGAGGGTTCCCGGCACGCGCTGTCAGAAGGGCCGTCTCACCTCGTCGAGGACGTAGACCGAATCGGACGCCCGACGCAGGGCTTCGCCGATCAGGCGGCGCGCTTCGGGGTCGCGCAAGCCAGGCAGAAGCGATGCAAACACGCCTCGATAGTGATAGTCCGGGTGCACGCTGACGCGGCCTAGCAATTCCGTCGCACCCTGGGCCCTGGCTCGCCGGTAGCTCAGCGTGGCTCGCTCGCCCGGAGGGATTCGGGTATCGAAGATGTCCACGTTCCTCGAGAAGTCGACCTGTCGTCCCACTACGAAGGTTTCTTCGGTCTCGGGCAGCTCTTCGCCGGCCGCATCCAGCTGGACGATCTGAAGGAAGATGCGGGGCGTGACATAGCTGGGGAGCATGTGGCCCACCCCGGTGCTCGCCAAACTGAGCAGTGCCGAGATCTCGGCGCCCTCGGTCGAGGTCAGTTCGAGGCTCACCCGGGTCGCACCGCGCACCGTTTCGGGGTCGTGGATGCCCTTCCAGAGGTGCGCGCGGTCCGGCATGTGGCAGCTCTGGCAGGTTTCGCCCGCCCCGGCGTGAGGGCTCTCCCGCCACTCGACGAAGGTATTCTGCACGGGCCGTCCGCTGGGACCCTGCTGGCCGAAGAACTGATGGCATTGCGCGCAGAATCGCGACTCCTCGAACTCGTCCCGCGCCGAGAATCCGCCGTGGGGAAGGGATGCGGGCAGGGGTGGGAGATCGGCCCGCCGCGACGGGCCGAACCTCTCATGACCTCGGACATGACAGGTGGCGCACACCATCCCCTGATGGCGAAGCGCCGGGTCGAAGTGCGGGGACGGCGCGCCATTGGCCAGGACGGGCTGTTGTTCGGCCAGGGGGGTGTGGCAGGTCTGACAATGACGCAGGGATCGGGGCTCTGCGAGGGATCCCTCGATGAGTTGGCCGGCGAAGCCTGGCGAGAACGCGTCGGCATGCAGGGTTCCCTGCCAGTCGGCGAACTGTTGCGGGTGGCAAGCGCCGCAGCTGGTCGGATCGAGGTCTGCCTCGGTCGTCGACCACCCTTCGGGGGCCGGGCCCTGGGGTGCGATGGGGAACGACCAATGGTCGGCGAGGAACGGCCCGAGCGCTTCGCCGCGATCGAGGCCGCCCGTGCCGAGCCCCTCCGCCTGCATCGGAACCGAACCGACAGTGCTGCCTTCCTCGGTCGTCGACGGGCAAGCCAATAGGAACGGTAGGAGCACCAGGGCCGCAGCTGCAGCGCCAGAGCCGTCGCTCAAGCGGTGGCCTCGCTGGAACCACGAGCGGCGTCGACGCTCCAGATTCCGGAGCCTCGGGTCGCGAAGAGCAGGAAGACCCAGCAGTAGAGCACGGCCAGTTCACCGCCGTTCGCGATGGGGAGGATGCTCCCCTGCCGCGCGACGTGGCCGATGAAGAACGCGACCGCCATCGTGCCGCTTGCCAGGAACGCGGCCGGTCCCGTCATGAAACCGATCGCGATGAGTGCGCCCGCGATCAGTTCGATCAGGCCAGCGCCCCAGACGATGAACGCGGGCGCGCCTTCTGGCGGCCCACCGAAGAGGCCGAGCAGCTTCTGCATGCCGTGCATGGAGAACATCACACCCGTGAGGATGCGCATGGCGGCATAGATCTTGTCGAAGTGCGGGGTCAGGAATCCCATGTCGATTCGGTGTCTCCTGCGCGTGAGTTGCGCTGTGGGCCGCCATTCTATCCGGTCGTTACGTTCGGTGGTGGCGGTGTCGAAGAGTGTTACCAGGATACAGGGCGATGCGTAACGTTGTTCGGAAGGAGGCCGTACCCAATGTGGATCCCCAAGCGAGGACCGATCGCCAAGCCGATCCCGTCCCGCGAGATCACCGATGAGAAGCTCTATCTGGACCGCCGCGCGTTCCTGCGAGGGACCGCTGCCGCGTCGGTAGGGGTCGCGGTGGGGGGATGTTTCCCCAGTGAGGAAAGCGAGGCGGCTTCTTCTTCCGCGGCAACCGGCCTCCCGGCGGAACTCGCCGCCAAGCCGGCGCCGCGGCACTACCGCACGGAGGAGCCGCTGACGCCATGGGAAGCCGCGACGACCTACAACAACTACTACGAGTTCGGGACCGGAAAATCCGATCCGGCCGAGAACGCACACACCCTGGTGCCGAAGCCCTGGTCGGTGGCGATCGAGGGCGAGGTCGCCAAGCCCGGTGTGATGTCGCTCGAAGATCTGGTCAAACCCCACGCACTGGAGGAGCGGATCTATCGCCATCGTTGCGTCGAGGCGTGGTCGATGGTGATCCCGTGGATCGGAATTCCGCTCGGCGAGATCCTGAAGCGTGTCGAGCCGACCTCGAAGGCCAGGTACGTGCGGTTCGAGACGCTCTACGACAAGGTGCAAATGCCGCTGACGCGCCGGCGCGCGCTGCCCTGGCCGTATCGGGAGGGCCTTCGCATCGACGAGGCGATGCACCCGCTCGCGATCCTGGCCGTGGGGCTCTATGGCCGTGAATTGCCCAACCAGAACGGCGCGCCGCTGCGCCTGGTCGTACCGTGGAAGTACGGCTTCAAGGGCATCAAGTCGATCGTCAAGATCGAGCTGACCGAGCGCCAGCCGCGGACCAGTTGGCAGGGAGAGAATCCTCGGGAGTACGGCTTCTATGCCAACGTCAACCCGAAGGTCGACCATCCGCGCTGGAGTCAGAAGCGGGAACGTCGCATCGGTGAGTGGACCAAGCGACCGACCCTGTTCCTGAACGGCTACGAAGAAGAAGTCGGCCCGCTCTATGCCTCGATGAATCTGAAGCGAAACTTCTAGTGAAGCGTCCGACGCAGGTCCGCGCGATCGCCTGGGCGGCCGCCTTCGCTCCCGCTCTCTTGTTGGGCTGGCGCGCCCTTGATGACGGGCTGGGGGCGAACCCGGTGGAGGAGATGACACACTTCACCGGGATCTGGGCGCTACGGATGTTGGTCGCCTGCCTTTCCGTGACGCCGCTCCGCCGTCTCGGTCTGGTGCTGCTCGCGCCGGCACGCCGCATCCTCGGCCTGGCCGCTTGCGGCTGGGCGACCGTTCACATCTCCATCTATCTGGCACTCGATCTCGGCTTCGATTTCGGCTTCGTGCTCGAGGATATCGTGGAGCGGCCCTACATCACGGTCGGATTCTCAGCCTGGTTGGTGTTGATGACGCTCGCGTTGACCTCGACACGAGGTTGGCAAAGACGTCTCGGCCGACGCTGGGTCAGGCTGCATCGCGCGGTCTATCCCGCCGCGATCCTGGCAGCGCTCCATTTCATCTGGCTCGTGAAGGCGGACCTACGAGAGCCGGCGTTCTATGCCGGGATGGTCGCAGTGTTGCTTGGCGCGCGTGTCGTCGCGCAGTTGCGCGCGCGCTCACCGCGAGCGGCGGCGCAAACCGCTACCTAACGAACGCTCGGGCCCCGCGGGCTCAAGAATTCGACGAGCTCGCCGGACTCCGGCGCGAGGCGCTCCCATTCTGCCGTGCCGAAGCGAAGCACGGCGAGCGTTCCCGGTGCCATGCCCACGCGCACCCGCTCTGCGAACTCGTCACTGGCTCGATTCGCCAGGGAGCGGGTCAGCTGGGAGAGCCCCGGTTCGTGGGCAATCAGCAGCACAGCGTCGATTCCGCCCGGGAGCGCCTGGAGTTCGCTCAGCAGGCGGCCGGGGCTCGCCAGATAGAGCGCGCCTCTTAGGATCGCGGCCGGTGCGCCGGGAAGGGAAGCGCGGACGGCATCCCATGTCTCCCGGGCGCGCAAGGCGCTCGAGCAGAGGATGTAGCCGGGTTCGTACTCGGCACCGAGCGCCAGGATCGCCGATCCCATTCTGCTCGCCTCGCGACGCCCCTGGGGCGCGAGAGGCCGTTCGTGGTCAGAATCGGCCGGCCCCGCCGTCGCGTGTCGCATCAGAATTACGTGCTTCATGGGCCACTCCGCGGGGATTGCTTATGATTGCACCCCTTGAAGGGGAGATTCCATTGGCCACCCACCCGTTGATCGAGCGCTCACAGGAGCGCGAAGTCCGTCAGGCAAAAGGGTTCCGCGAGGCTGCGCAAGCCCTGACTGGCGAGATCCTGTCGGGTGAGTTCGACCAGGAAACGGCGAACGCGCCCAAGCGTACCGATGCCGGCAAGAAGCACCTGGTTTCGCCGAACAGCCGGCTCGCCGCCGAAAGAAAAGCCAGCCGCGATCCGGAGCACGCCGCGATCGCCCTGGTGCATCGCCAACAGAATTCCGAGCGCGGCATGCTGCTGCCTGACGATATCGGCACCTTCGACCCGATTCACGCCGGTCTCGTGCTGAAGTCCGGGCCGGCGGACAAGGCCCAGGGCGCATCGGACCCGAACTTCGGAATCGACAAGGTCGATATCGCGGGCATCGGCCCCGAAGATCGCCTTTGCCTCGGTGTGATGAAGTTCGTTGCGCCGGGCGCGAATCGCGTCGGGACCGGGGACACACCGCTCCGGGCGCTGCTCGAAGGACTTGCCCACACGGCAGTCACACTGGCCAATCGCAGCGCCGTCATCGAGGAGCTCGCCGAGCGCTCGGGCCGCGAGTTTGCAGACGCGAAGCCCTACCTCATGCTGATCGGTAGTCAGCGCTACTGGGAGCTCTGCCGCAAGCGTGAAGCCCAGAAGGGCGCCGCCTGGATCCGGGAACTCGAGCGTCTGGCGCTGGAGATCGAAGAGGCGACCGGCATCACGGTCCTCTACCTGGCCCTGCGCGTGAATAGCGATCCGGGTTGGAACTACGACAACGGCAGCCCGGAGTTCGATGGCGACGTCCGCTTGCTGCCGGCCTGGGAGCATGGCGCCGGCCGCATCAAGCCGAAGGCGAAACCGCGTTCGCGCCGCAGCGCGACGGCCGCGGTCGATGAGATCATCGAGGCGGACCTCGACCGCCCGATCCGCGGCTACGCGATCAACGATTACTACTCGGCCGGCGATCGTATCGAGCACCCGACACTGGGTCTGGGCGTGGTACAGGGCATCGCGGGGACGGGGAAGATCCGCGTGCACTTCGACGAGAAGAAGAGCGTGCTCGTCCACGATAGGCAGGGCGTGGGCGCCCAGGGCGCCGGCGCCTGATCGGTGGCGCGCCGGGCCGGTCCCAGCGCGGCCCGTTCCGGTCTCACGAACGGCATGGGGCGCACGATCGTCGGCGGGCTCGTAAGTCTCGTCGCCGCGGGACTGTTGCTCGAAGCCTGCGCGCAACTCCCGCCGGCCGATCTTGACAACATCTGCGCGATCTTCGAGGAACGGCCTTCCTGGCAGAGCGCGGCCGACGAAGCCGCCAGCCGATGGCAGGTCGAAGTGGGCACGATCCTGGCGATGATCCACCAGGAGTCCCGCTTTCGTTCGTCGGCCCGTCCCGGTTGGAGGCGCGCATTCGGTGTCGTGCCGCTCGGCCCGCGCTCTTCAGCCTACGGCTACGGTCAGGTGAAGGACGGCACCTGGAGCGACTACCAGGAGCGCGCCGACCGCCCGCTCGCGAGGCGCGACCGTTTCTCGGACGTCGCCGACTTCATCGGCTGGTACACCGACGTCATCCACCGGACCGCCGGCGTCTCGAAGACAGACACCTTCCACATCTATCTGGGTTACCACGAAGGCCCCAGTGGCTACGCGCGTCGAAGCTTCGATTCGAAGCCCTGGCTCCTTGGCGTCTCCCGCAAGGTCGACGACCGAGCGCGACATTATGCGCGCCAGTATGCCACCTGTGGGGGGCCGGCGGTGGTGGAGGGGCCCTGAACGCTCCTTGGGTCCAAGGGTTCAGCGGATCCAGACGGTCTCGCCCTCGACGATCGTGCGCAGCACCTCGATCTCGTCGATGGTGGTCGGGTCGACGGTGGTCGGGTCTGCTGAAAGAACGACCATGTCGGCGAACTTCTCGGGCTCGATCGAGCCGAGTTCGTGTTCGCGTCCGTATTGATAGGCGCCGTCGAGCGTCATGGCGCGGAGCGCCTGTTCGGGTGTGATGCGTTCGTCTTCGCCGATCGTGGCGCCGCTGGTGCTGGTTCGGTTGACGGCCGACCACAGCAGGCGCATCGATTCCATCGGGACCACCGGGGCGTCGGTATGGATGGTGAAGTGGAGGTCGCGCTCGAGTGCCGATCGCGTCGGGCTCATGCGGGCTGCGCGTTCCGGGCCCATGAAGATGGACCGATGACGGTCACCCCAGTAGTAGGTGTGGAGTACGAAGAAAGAGGGGATCACATTCAATCGGCGCATGGCGTCGAGTTGGTCGGGGCGCGCCATCTGGGCGTGGATCAGGATCGGGCGATCGTCTTCGCGCGGGTGTGCGGCCTGGGCACGTTCGAAGGCAAAGAGGATGTCGTCGATGGCGGCGTCGCCGTTGCCATGGATGGCGACCTGGAAGTCTGCGTCATAGAACTGCTCGACCAGCTCGGCCAATGCATCGCGGGGCATGGCCGGGTAGCCGCGGTAACCGGAATCGCCCCGGAAGGGCACGTGATAGGGCTCGGTGAGGTACCCCGTGTAGCCCTGGATCGAGCCGTCCGCGACGATCTTGACCGGCCCGAGCGACAACCGGTCGCTGGCCGAGAAGCTGATGGCGACTTCGCGGGCGATCATGGCGAGCGCCGCATCGGCTCGGGGAAACGCAACGACGCGAATCGGCAACCGCTCGTCCATGTCCATCTCGAAGAGGATCTCGAGGGTCGAGAGATCGGCAGCGCCGTCCTGGGCGGTGGTTACGCCCTGGCTCGCATAGCGATCGAGCGCGATCTCGGCGGCACGATAGGAAACGCGGCGCGGTGTTTCGCCGAACAACGCGAACACAGGCGCCATCGCCGGGCCTTCTTCGAGGATCCCGTTGGGTTCGCCGCTGACCTCGTCGATCCGGACAACGCCGCCTTCGGGTTGCGGGGACGCCGCCGTGATGCCGGCCATCGCCAGGGCCGCCGAGTTGGCGACGGCGATGTGCAGGGACACGTGCAGGACGATGATCGGGCGAACCATCGAGACGGCGTCGAGATCCGATCGATTCAGATGCCGGCGTTCTCGAAGCAGGGTGTCGTCATAGCCGGTGGCGATGATCGGCTGGTCGGCCGGCGTCTGGGCATGGCGAAGCTTCAACGCCAACTGGATCGAGGGGATGTCCGGGAACGGTCCGATCGGCGGTGGACGCACGTCGACGAAAGTGAAGCCCGTCTGCCCGTCGAGGAGCAGGTGGCTGTGTCCATCGATGAACCCGGGAACCAGGGTCTTCCCCTCGAGATCGATCAGTCGGGTTTCGGCGCCCGCGAGAGCACGAAGCGTCTCGCCGCTTCCGACCGCTTCGATCCGTCCCTCCCGAACGGCGACAGCCTCTGCACGGGGTTGCGCCGGGTTCATGGTGACCACCGTCGCGTTTACGTAGACCGTATCCGGGGCGGAAGAGAGGTTGCAGCCGACGAGAACGCCGACGAGCGAGAGAGATGCGAACGCCGAACCGTGGAACCAGGTCATGGGAGCCTCCGAACCTCGACGTTACCCCGGACGATTCATGAAGCCCGTAGCGAGGACCTCGATCGTGATGGGGATTCGCGGCTCTCGGCCTCGGGCCTTCGCGTGGCGGCGGAAGGTCTTGAGGGTCGGCTTTCGATTCTGCGAAAAGGGCTCGCAGATTGCTCTCGTGAGCGGTCTTCTTGGGTCGAGGACGTGCGGACGAGCGGTGCCTGCACGGCGGGACGCCGCGCGGTTCTCGGGAGTCCGTTCAACCCGGAGCGGCGGCGGGGTCCAGCAGAGGACCGGCCCTCCTCCAGCCCTCGTTGAGGAGCCAGGTGTGCGTGAACGCGACGGCCCGGGTTCCTGGCCTTCCTCGTGCTTCGATCACGAGGTCACGCGCCGAGCGCTTCCAGCCCCCGAGCCATCGACCGGAAGAGGCCGGATCGATTCGCACGATGCTGGACGGGCGCTTCATGTGCCGTCTGGCGTTCATCAGCACGTATCGCAGTGCGTTCCGCACCTGGGTCGGTGTCTTCAGCACCACGCGGTGATACCGGTCCTTCAGGACCGGTCCAGAGCGCGCGAACACGCGATTCACTGCACGCGCGAGACGCGCGCCCAGTGCATTCATCCCGCGCCCCAGCGCGTCCGCATCCTTCGCCTCCACCAACAGGTGGACGTGATTCGCCTGGATCGAGTCGTGCGCGAGCCGGAAGTCCCCCCGATCACAGGCCTTCGCCCAGGACCGTTCGAGCTCTCGTACGAGCTTCACGGTTCGCAGGGAAGGCACACCATCGCGCACCTTCAGGGTGACGTGGCAGGGATGCCGGGAAGCCAGTCCGGTTCGGCGGAGGTGCGGAATGCCGGACCCCACTTGGGGCTTTCGCCCAGCCCCGGGCCGCTTCCCGCCCCACCCGGAGTGTCGCAAGCGTCGCTAGTGGCGCACACTGCTGGGCGTTCATGAATCGTCCGCGTCAACCCGACGCGGGATCCGACGACGAGCTCCTTGCATAGGTGGGCCGATGGACTCGGAAGCGCCCCAGTTCCGGCATCCAGACGGCCACCCCGCCAAGGGCGGTGAGGCACAGACCGCCGCCCCACCAGACCGAGGCGATCGCGCCGACCCAGGTTGCCAGCGCGCCGGACTCGGCGCGGCCGAGTTCGTTCGAGGCACCGATGAAGATGAAGTTGACGGCATTCACCCGGCCCCGCAGCGCGTCGGGCGTCGACAACTGAAGGATCGTCTCGCGCGCGACCATGCTCACCTGGTCGGCCATGCCGGCCACGATCAAAGCGAACAAGGAGAGCGCGAGAGAACCCGAACTCGCGAATAACAAGGTGGCACCACCAAAAACAGCCACCGCCAGCAGTAGACTTCGTCCTGGGGTTTCGCTCGGGGGGCGTACGAGCATCCAGCCGGCCATCAAGAAGGTTCCGATCGCGAGGCCTCCCGAGAGCAGACCGAAGCCGAGGGGGCCGACGTCCAGCACGTCGCGAGCGAACACCGGCAGCAACGCGTCGACGCTGGCAAAGACGACGGCGAAGAGGTCGAGTGTCATCGAGCCGAGCACGGGTTGGCTCGAGCGCACGAATGAGATGCCCTCACGAACGGCCCTGAGACTGATCGCGTCGTCGGCCGCGCTGGCCTCACGGTCGGGCAGGGCCGGGGGCACCACGCCGAGTAGGCCGGCGCTGGCGACGAGCAGGACGGTCGCCAGTGCGTACGCAGCCTCGACCCCGCCGGCCGCGATGCAGAGACCGCCAACCACGGGTCCGAGGGCCCAGGCGGCATTGCGGCCGGTGGCGACCACGTTGACGGCCGCGCCGAAGATCACGGGCGGGACCAGGGCCGGCAGGATCGCCCCGGTGGCGGGTCGCTCGAGCGCTTCCCCCACCGAATACACCAGGACGATCAAGAAGATCCAGGCCACCGGGGCGCCCGAGAAGGCCGCCAGGGCAAGGCCAGCCGCCGCGCTGGCGAGCCCGTAGATCGCTCGCCGGGCAAGCGCGACACGGTCCCGCGAATCGGCCAGGGCGCCCCCCAGCAGGCCGATCGGGATCACCGGGAGGAACTGGACGACACCGAGAATGCCGAGGGCCAATGGCGAGCCTGTGAGGTCGTAGACATGCCAGCCGACGGCGGCCGCCAGCAGCGTCGATGCCGCCGCGCGTAGCATCCGGGCTGCCAGGAACGGGCGCAGCGGCCGGATGGCCAGTACCTGACGGGTCGGATGTTGCGGCACCGACGACGAAGCTAGCCCGGACCAGCGCTTGGGCGCTCATTTCGACCGGCGGTCCGACCGAAGAGGCGGTCAATGCTGAGAGCCCGGTCACGAGAGCTGGATGTCCTGCTGCAGATCACGGATATCGCGGGGAGTGCGGGGGTCTTCGTGTGGGTCGTCTCGCTGCCGGGGATGGCTCCGGAAGCCGGGGAACTCGCCTGGCACACGATCGTCCCGCTGGCGCTCGCCGCCTCGCTGACCTGGCCGATGTCGCTCCGCATCCTGAATCTGACGAAGTCGATGCGCACCGAGCGGATCCCGCTGCTCGCGAGCCAGTTCGCGCTTGCCGGCGTGAGCACGGCGCTTGCACTCGGCGCGGTCGCATTTCTGACTTCGGCACCCGTGGCGGCACAGGTACCGATCCTGTGTGGGTTGACGCAGCTGTTGGTTCTCGGTGGCGTCCGCGTCCTCGCGCACGTCGTGCTACGTAACTTCCGGCGCGGCGGAAAGAACACGCGCAACGTGCTGATCGCCGGCTCGGGTCCCCGCGCGCTCTATGTCGAGACCGTGATCGAGCAGCACCCGAGTTGGGGACTGCGCGTCGTCGGCTTCGTCGACGATGACGCTCCGGACCACGGCAAGTCCGCCGGCTCCTACGACATGTTCCCGATCGCGGCCGTGCCGGAACTGCTCTCGGATCAGGTCATCGATGAAGTGATCGTGGCATGCCCGCGCTCGAAGCTCGAGCAGATGGTGACGGTCGTGGACCACGCGACGGCGGCCGGCGTTCCGACGACGCTGCTGTCGGACATCTTCGGCGAACTACTGCCGGCTCCGGTGGTGAAGCGCTTCGGCGCGTTGCCCGCGCTCACCTTCGCACCCGTTCATCACGACGCTGGGGCGCTGGCACTGAAACGTGGCGTCGACGTGGTCGGCGCAGCGCTGGGGCTGATGCTCTCGGCGCCGATCCTGCTGGCCGCGTGCCTTGCGATCCGGCTGACCGATCCTGGGCCGATGCTCTTTCATCAGGTGCGCTGCAGTCTCAATGGCCGGCTATTCACCATGCCGAAGCTTCGGACGATGCGCGTGGGCGCCCATGAGATGCGCGCCGGGATGGAGGAATCCAACGAGATGGACGGCCCGGTCTTCAAGATTCGCCACGATCCGCGCATCACGCCGCTTGGACGGCTGCTGCGCAAGTTCTCACTCGATGAGCTGCCCCAGCTCTGGAGCGTCCTGAAGGGCGACATGTCGCTGGTCGGCCCCAGGCCGGCCATCCCCGATGAGGTGGCCGCCTATCGAACGTTCGAGCGCCGACGTCTTTCGATGCGGCCGGGTCTGACCTGTCTGTGGCAGGTCAGCGGTCGCAACGAGATCGGCTTCGACGACTGGGTGCGATTGGATCTCGAGTACATCGACACCTGGTCGCCGGCCAACGATCTCAGAATCCTCGCTCGCACGGTTCCTGTCGTGTTGACCGGAGAGGGCGCGAGCTGACCGACGCCTGGGCGCTAGAAACGCTCCGGAAGCATTGCGGCATCGTTTCCACCATCGAGGTAGACGATGCTGCCGAGCATGAAAGCCGCCCGCGGGCCTAGCATGATCGTGATGAAGTCGGCGATCTCGGCGGGTGTTGCGAGACGTCCCACCGGTATGTCGAGGCCATCGAATCCCTTGCTATAGAGCGGGTGATCGCGGGTTCCCTGCAGCAGCGGCGTCTCGACCGGGCCTGGCGCGATGCCGTTCAGTCGGACGCCGGCCTCTCCGAAGGGCTTGGCGCGACGGCGCACGGCACGGGAGAGCGCGTGCTTGGAACCGGCGTAGGCGATGAAGCCGTTTTCGTCGGCCACCAGCGCCCGGGCCTTGGCTTCGTCGCCGTCGAGGCAGGCGAGTACGAAGGGATGCTCATCGAAGGGGCCGAAACGCGCCGAATTCGAACAGACCACGACTGCGGCCGGCTCGTTGCCCCGCTCCAATGCTCCCTGGAGCGCGTCGAGAACTTCGACGGCACCGAAATAGTTGACCGACGCGATCAGCGGGAGATCCTCGATGTGACTGCCGAGGCCGGCGCAGAGAACGGCCCTGTCGACTACGCCGTCCGCGGCCTGCAGGGCCTGCCCGACGGCCGTTGCTCGGCCAGCTGAGGTCGACAAGTCGCCAACCACCTCCGCGTCGCGAAGATCGATGCCAATGACCTTGTGTCCCTCGGCGTCGAGAGCCTCACGAACGGCGGCGCCGATTCCAGATGCTGAACCCGTGACGATGGCATTGCCCAAAGGAGGCCTCCTCACTGAGACGGAACACTGTTGACGCCGGGGAGTCTATCGTCATCCTCGGTCGGTGGCTCGAAACCGACGCCGCTACGGGCTGCGTAGCGAGAACCTGAACCAAGCGATCGATGCACTCGTCGCACAGGCTGAAGCCGAGGCTTCAGCCGAAGCCGCGCCCGGCCCTGAGCGCTCGGAATTGGTGCGCCAGATGGTGATTACCGCGATCCGCTTCCTCCAGGATCAGCGCACCACTGGCGACCTGAAGCTAGTCGGTTCCGCGATCAAGGAGCTGCGTCACGCGATGCGCGTCTTCGGCGAGTACGAGCACGTACGCAAGGTGGCCGTCTTCGGCAGTGCGCGAACGCCTCGCGACCATCCCGATTGGAAACAGGCCGAGCGGTTTTCGGCAGAGATGAGTGCGCGAGGTTGGATGGTCATCACCGGCGCTGGAGGCGGGATCATGGAGGCCGCCCAGGGTGGCGCCGGACGTGAGAAATCCTTCGGCGTGAACATCCGACTGCCCTTCGAGGCGGATGCCAACCCGGTGATCTCGGGCGACCCAAAGTGCGTGCACTTCAGGTACTTCTTTACGCGCAAGGTCACGTTCGTGAAGTATTCCCACGCGATCGCGCTGTTTCCCGGCGGCTTTGGCACCCATGACGAGGGCTTCGAGACACTGACGTTGATGCAGACGGGCAAGAGCGAAATCCTGCCTGTGGTCTTCGTCGACGAACCCGGCGGCAGCTATTGGAAGGACTGGGATGGTTATGTGCGATCGCACCTGCATCGGCGTGGATTGATCAGCGAGGCTGATCTCTCCCTCTACCACGTGACCGACGACATCGATGACGCCATCGATCACATCGCGGCCTTCTACCGAAACTATCATTCGAGTCGTTATGTGCACGGGAAGCTCGTGATCCGCTTGCAGCACGCGCCCGGCGTCGCGGAACTCGATGAACTCAACAGCGAGTTCGGCGACATCGTGGCGAGCGGCCGGATCGAGGTAGGCCCACCGCTCGCGGCCGAGGGCGGTGAGGTCCCGCAGCTCGAACGAATCGTCCTCGACTTCGAACGCAGAGCCGTCGGTCGTTTGCGCCAACTCATCGATCGGCTTGGCGAAATGGCGCCGGCGGATGCCGTCTTCCGAGACGCGATCGGGCACGAAATCGTCCCGACAGAGCTGGCCGACGATCAGGAACGCGCAGAAGAAGAAGACTTCTGACGCGCCAACTAGCTGAAGTTGCTGGAGAAATCTCCGAGCCCTTTAGCCTTAGCCTGAGCGGCCGAGTCGCCGATTGACCCTAGGTCATGTCGGCTTCGACCTCCTTGAACCCGCCCGCGCTCGCGTTGCTGCTCGCTCCTGCCGGAGCGCTGCTGGACGTTGCCCGTGAGGCGCTTCGAGCGCCCGACTGGAGCCTGCGCATCGCGGATCCGGGTGACGCCTTGGCCCCCTTTCTTGCCGAAGGTCCGGAGCTGATCGTCGTCGACGGATCGAGGGCGGGCCGGCACGCTCTCGACTGGCTTCGTGAAATACGCGATCACCCGGCTGGCGAAGCGCTACCGCTCATCCTGATCCTCGGTGCGGACGCGCCCGAAGTGGTCACCGCCGCCTACGGCGCCGGGGCGTCCGACGTGCTGGTCGCACCGGTCGAGGCGGAGCGACTGCTGGATCGCGTCAGATTCCAGATGCATTCGGCCCAACTGGTCTTCTCGGCACAAGGCCAGGTCGAGGATCTGTTGCATGCCCAGCGTCTCGGCCGCACCGGCAGCTGGACGTTGGAGAGCAAGTCGGGGCTCATGCATTGGAGCCCCGAAGCGGAGAGAATGTTAGGCCTCTGTGTTGGCGCCGGCCCGCCGGATCTGGATCGCTTCCTCGAGTACCTGCCCGCCGAAGAGCGCCAGGATGTAAGGGTCGCTTTCGAGGACGCGGTGGAGTCGCGGCGTCCGCTATCGGTCCGGCACAGGATCCAGATCGGTGACGCAGAGCGCTGGCTCGAACAAGCCGTCGAGCCAGTACGGGGGTTCGGCGAGGCGGCGGGCCTGCGAGCAACGTTGCGAGACGTCACCTCGCAAAAGGTAGCGGAGGGCAGTCGGAACGATGGGGAGCGGCGTCTCGACCCGCTCACCGGGCTAGCGAACCGTCTGGGTTTCTTCGATGCGCTGCGCAGCGAGATCGCGCGCGTGGAGGACCGGAGTCTGGCCGTCCTGCATGTGGACGTGGACGGCTTTCGATCGATCAAACACTCGATGGGTCACGCGTTCGGGGATCGTCTGCTCGCGCATCTGGCGACCATCCTCGAGGGCTTCGGGCCGGGCGTCCACGCCGCCCGCATCTGCGCAGACGAGTTCGCAGTGGTGCTTCTCGATATCGATGGGCGCGAGGCCGCCATCGAACTGGCGGAGCGACTCCAGCGCGCGATCAACGCGCCCTCCGAAGTCGATGGTCGCAGTGTTTCGTTCACGGCGAGCATTGGCATCGCGCTGGCTCCCGAAGACGGATCGACCGCAGACGAGGTACTACAGAGCGCAGACCTCGCGACCCACCACGCGAAGAAGCGCGGTCGCTCGACGATCGAAACCTTCCGCCGGTCGTTCCGCCGGAGCATCGTGCGTCGCTTCACCCTGGAAGGCGAATTGCGTCACGCCCTCGCGCGGGGCGAACTCCACGTCGAGTATCAGCCCAGGGTCCTCGCTGAGAGCCGCGTGGCCGTGGGTGTGGAGGCGCTGGTTCGCTGGGAGCACCCGGCACTCGGCAGGGTCGGGCCCGCAGACTTCATTCCAATCGCCGAGGAGACCGGTCTGATCGGTCCGATCGGTGGCTTCGTGCTCGAGACCGCGGCGCGCGAGATGGCCGAATTGCGGCTGCGGGGCTTGCCGCTCCGGGTTTCGGTCAATGTTTCGAGCTGGCAGTTCGCGCACTCGAACATCTGGGAAACCCTCACCAACACGTTGCGCGCGACGGAACTGCCGCCGGACCTGCTCGAAATCGAGATCACCGAGAGCCTGATGATCGACGGCCAGAACGATCCTGATACCGCGATTCGTGACATGCGGGCCATCGGCGTTCGGGTCGCTCTCGACGACTTCGGGACCGGCTACTCCTCCCTGTCCTACGTCTCTCGTTTTCCCCTCGACGTCTTGAAGCTCGACCGCTCGATCATCCGCGATCTGGGAAACGACCCGCAGTCGGAACGGGTCGCCGGTGCGGTCATCGATCTCGCCCACTCCCTCGACATCGAGGTCGTCGGTGAAGGGGTCGACAACGATCCGCAGGCCGAGGCTCTGGCACGGATCGGCTGCGACGAACTCCAGGGATTCCTGTTCAGCTCGAGCCTGGCCCTCGATGATCTAGAGGTCTGGCTGCGCGGCGGCACGGTTCCCAAACGCTAGGCGAGCCCAGTACCGGCGGGACGAGGAAGGCCGGGCACTCGCGCGGTCGCGTTCACGCACACCTGGCTCCTCAACGAAGGCTGGAAGAGGGCCGGTCCGCTCCTGGACCCCGCTGCCGCTCCAGGCTGAACCGGACCCATTTGCCCCGACCGGCATCCCCTCGCGCAGGCACCGCTAGTCCGCACGCCCGCGATCCCAGAAGACCGCCCACGAGAGCAATCTGCGAGCCCTCCTCAGAGAGTCGGGAGCCCCCTATCCCTCAAAACCCTCCGGCGACCACGTGAGTGACCTGGCCTGTGCCGCCATGCTCGGCCGAGCAAACGCAGTAGAACCGCCCGGCGGCTCGTCGACCTACCAGCCGCCGTCTGATCTCCCGAAGGCTCGAGCCCGACGAGTTGACGCCTTTCCGCCCGCGGTGCTTGCGAGGAGCTCCGTGGGAACCGGGTCCGCGTTGAAGCTACGCCCCGGTGGGCCGCTTGTGGAACCAGGGGCGGGCTTTTTCGAGCTGGGCGGAAAGCCGGAACAACGTCGCTTCGTCGTCGATCCGACCGATCAGCTGCACGCCGATGGGCAGGCCCGCCTTGTTCCAATAGAGCGGGACCGAGGCGGCCGGGCAGCCCGTCGCGTTCGATAGCTGGGTGTAGCCAATCACCTGGAGCAGCGTCTCGGTCGCTTCCGCCGGGTTCGGGTGCGAGAGCGAGAGCACGCCGATCTCGGGCGGCGGCGCGCCCATGGTCGGCGTCAGGATGACGTCGTAGTCCTGCTGATGTCGAGCGAAGGCGCGCCCGACCGCGTGGATCGTGCGAACCGCGCGCGCGTAGTCGCGCGCCGTGCTGTTCTCGGTGAAGCCAGTCATACCCCAGGTGCCGGGCTCTACGTCGTCCGGCGAAAGCGGACGCCCGAGGGCGGCAGCCCGGTCTTCGAGTACCGCGCGGGTGTTGGCGGCCATCAGGGTGATCGTGGCGGTACGCATCGCGTCATCGGGGGTGAACGATTTCTCCTCCACGATGTGGCCGAGGCTCTCGCACAGGGCCGCCGCGCTACGCGCCGCAGCCACGCAGTCCGGGTCGGTGGGAAGACCATTGAAGGTGTCGGTCTGCAGCGCGATCCGCAGCTGGCCGGTCGCTGCGCCCACTTCCTCGAGCCAGGGCCGGGCCGGCGGTTGCGCCGCGTAGGGGGCGCCGAGGTCCGGGCCCGCGGTCGCATCGAGCAGCGCAGCGCTGTCCCGCACGCTGCGGGTGACCGCGTGCACCGCGCTCATTCCACCCCACCCCTCGCCACTCTGCGGGCCCATCGGCGTTCGGCCACGACTGGGCTTCATGCCGAACAGGCCGCAGCAGGAAGCCGGAATCCTGATCGAGCCGCCGCCATCGCTGGCGTTGGCCAGCGGTAGATAGCCGGCCGAGACCGCGGTCGATGCGCCACCGGAGGAGCCGCCCGAGGTGTGAGCCGGGTTCCAGGGATTGCGCGTCACCCCGTGCAGGCGCGATTCGGTGGTGCAGGTCAGGCCGAACTCAGGCGAATGGGTACGTCCGAAGGTCACCAGGCCAGCGCGCCGGTAGCGCGTCACCAATTCACTCTCTTCGTCCGGCAGATAGTCGGCGAACAAGTTGGAGCCATTCGTCAGTGGCCGGTTCGGGATCGACAGGTGAAGATCCTTCAGCAGCCAGGGAACACCGGTGAAGGGCCCGTCGGGCAGCCCGGCCTCGATCTCGGCGCGCGCGTCGTCTTCCGAGCGGAGCACGAGAGCGCCGAGTTCGCCGTCTTGGGCGTCCACGCGGAGCAGGGCGTCGTCGAGGAGCTCCGAGGCGCTCGTCTCTCCGCTCTTGACCAATTCGGCGAGGCCTAGCCCGTCATAGTTCTCGTATTCGTTCATCGGTGGGCTCCTTCGCCGCTCGGGTCCGTGATCCATTGTTGCTCGGACTTCCGGTTTGGCCCCGTGCGTCCGAATGGGGCAGCATACTCCGGAGCGCCCGCATCGGCCCTCGTCGGGTCGCAAGCATCTCGCGGGCAGGAGGAGCAGGATGCTCGATCTGGCGATCCGTGGTGGAACCGTGGTCGATGGCACTGGCGCTCCGCGCCGCAACGCCGACGTGGGGATCCGAGGCGGCCGGATCGTCGCGGTCGGCGTGCTGGATGAGCCTGCCGAGCGCGAGATCTCGGCCGACGGCCTGCTGGTCACACCGGGCTGGGTGGACGTCCACACCCATTACGACGGCCAGGTCACCTGGGACGCGATGCTCACGCCCTCGTGTTGGCATGGCGTCACGACCGTGGTGATGGGCAACTGTGGCGTCGGCTTTGCACCGGTGCGTCCGGGGACCCACGAGTATCTGATCAAGCTGATGGAGGGTGTCGAGGACATTCCCGGCACCGCGCTCGCGGAGGGGATCGATTGGAAGTGGGAGAGCTTCCCCGAGTACCTCGATGCGATCGCGTCGAAGCCGCATTCCGTCGACATCGGCGCACAGATTCCCCATGCGGCCCTCCGCTTCTACGTCATGGGAGAACGCGGCGCCGACCACGAGGAAGACCCGACGCCGGAAGAGATCGATTCCATGGCGCAGCTCGTGCGCGAAGGCATCACCGCCGGTGCGCTCGGTTTCACGACCTCGCGCACCAAGAACCATCGCAGCAGCGATGGTCGCTTCACCCCCAGCCTGACGGCAACGGCGGATGAGTTGTTGGGCATCGGTCGTGGCCTCGGCGAAGCGGGGCAGGGCGTCTTCGAGATCGTGACCGATCATCTGATGCAGGAACAGGAATGGGAGTTGATGCGCGAGCTGGTGCGCGTTTCCGGCGGGCGGCCGCTCTCGGTTTCGATCGCCCAGAACGATGTCCATCCCGAGGGCTTCCGTGAGCAGCTTCGCCAGCTCGATGTGTCCAACGAACAGGGCCTGCCCTTGAAGGGGCAGGTGGCAGCACGCGCGATCGGCATCATGTTTGGCCTGGAGGCGAGGCTCTCGCCATTCGCGACGAGCCCGCACTACGCCAAGATCGCGCAGCTGCCGCTGGCGGAGCGGGTCGAGAAGCTTCGCGACCCGGAATTGCGGCGTGCCATCGTTTCCGAAGAGCGTTCCGATGGCCTGTCGGCGATGGCGAGCTTCGACAAGCTCTTCCTGCTCGGCAACCCGCCGAACTACGAACCGCGGCCCGAGGACAGCGTGGCCGCCGAGGCGGCCCGCCTCGGCAAGACGCCGGCGGAGCACGCCTACGATCTGTTATTGGAAGACGACGGCCACGCGCTGCTGTATCGCCCGTTCCTCAACTACGCCGACCATGACCTCGAGGCGATTCGTGAGATGCTCTCCCACGAACACACGGTGCCCGGCCTCGGCGATGCCGGCGCGCACTGCGGCCTGATCTGCGACGGGAGCTTCCCGACCTACCTGCTCTCTCATTGGGGACGCGAGCGGACACGCGGCGAGAAGCTGCCGCTCGAGGCCCTGGTCAAGAGCCAGAGCCACGACACGGCGCGGCTGGTCGGGCTCGACGATCGTGGCACGATCGAGCCGGGCATGAAGGCGGACCTCAACCTGATCGATTTCGACCGGGTCGGGATGTTGCCTCCGGAGATCGTCTACGACCTGCCCGCGGGCGGAAAACGCTTGCTGCAGCGGGCGACCGGCTACGTAACCACGATCCAAACCGGCGAGGTGACCTTCGAGAACGGAGAAGCCACCGGCGCCTTGCCCGGGAAGTTGATTCGCGGACCCCAGACGCTGGGTCAGGGAAGCTCTGTACGGACGCTACCGAACGCCATGGTCGAGCCTTGCTCGTGAAGCGACCGCTGCGAGGCCAGGCGCCGAGCGCCCGCGAACCACTTACGACTTCTGCTTGAGCGCGCTCTCGTTCTCGGCGATGAACGCCCGGATCTCGTCGGCCATCCCGAGCACGGTGGCCCATTCGTCGCCGTAGAAGGTGATCGGGAAGCGCCGGATCCCGTACAGGGAAACCGCGCCTTTCTGGCTCACCTGGAGCCGTAGGGCCTTCTTGTCCTTCGCCTTCAGCGACTCATTCTCCGCGCGCAGTCGCTCCAGCTCGGCCTGCAGGTCGGTCTCTTCTTCACTCATGGTGGTTCACCTTACGGGCCCAGGGGTGGGTGGCTTCACCTTAGCTCTTCCATCCGGACCGGCCGGCCCTCGACGATCGAGCGTTCGGCGGCGGCACCGATCTCGACGGCACGAAGGCCGTCCTCGGCGCCGACGGCAACGGCGCCCTGACCGCGAACGGCACGCACGAAGGCCTGATGTTCGAAGTAGGTGGCGCCGTGATGGAAGCCGGCCGCCAGGGCGATCGGGTCGACGGGGATGTTCTCGGTCTCGACGAGTGGGCGTCCCTGTTCGCCGCCACGTCGCAATCCGCGCACGAAGTCCGAAGACGGGATGAAGGATTCGAGCTTGCCCCGGTCGCCGGTCGCCGAAATCTCCTCCTGATTCCGCGACGCCTCGGCGAACATGCAGAGATCGAGCAGCGCCCGAGCCCCGCTCTCGAAATCGACGATGACGTAGGCGTTGTCGAGGATGTCGGGCGTCTCTCCGTCGTATCGCTCGTCGAGGTGGTTCACGTCCTGGGCGCCGGAGGCGTAGACGCGCAGCGCCTCACTCCGGGTGATGAAGCGCATCAGATCGAAATAGTGGCAGCACTTCTCGACGAGGGTGCCGCCGGTATTGCGGGCGAAGCGGTTCCAATCGTCGACCTTGGGCAGGAACGGGTAGCGGTGTTCGCGGATCGCGAGCATCTTGAGATCGCCGATGGTTCCCTCGTGGACCTCACTGGCAAGCCGTGCGACCGGGGCCATGTAGCGGTACTCCATTGCGCACCAGACGACGGCCGGGTGCTTCGACGCGCGCTCTACGACCCAGCGCGCGTCTTCGACGGTGGTGCACAGCGGCTTCTCGCAGAGGACGTGCTTGCCGCTGGCGAAGACATCTTCCATGACGGTGCGATGGGTGTGGTTGGGGGTCGAGACGACCACGGCGTCGACCTCTTCGTCGGCGAGGAGCGCGCGATGGTCGCTGTAGGCACGTGCCTCCGGCGCGGTCAGGCGACCGAAGCCCCGGCTCTGCTCATGGGTGTCCGCATAGGCCACGACCGCGGCGCCCTCCACGGCGGCGATGTTTCGCATGTGCTCGGTGCCCATCATTCCTGAGCCGATGATTCCGTATCGAACGGTTCGTTCCATGGGGCTTTGATACCGTACTGCCTCTTCCCGCACGAGGATCCACGTTGCCGATTCCCCCTGATCCGGTGGAAATCTCCTGGTTCGCCGCGCTCTGTGACGACGATTACGCGTACCTGGGGGTTCCCGATCCGTTGCTCGCGAGTTCCTGGGAGCACTGCCGCGAGATCGTGCTGCGCGCAGAACACGGCGGGTTCGACAACTGTCTGTTGCCTTCGGGTTACGCGCTCGGGATCGATTCGGTCGCGTTCGGCGGCGGGGTCGCGCCGGAGCTCGAACGCCTGGCGCTGCTGGTGGCGGTGCGATGTGGCGAGGTGTGGCCGCCCATGCTCGCCCGGCAGTTGGCGACCCTCGATCAGATGTTAGGGGGACGTCTCACGATCAACATCATTTCGAGCGATCTGGCTGGCGCCCCGCTCGAATCCGGCCCGCGCTACCGCCGATCGATCGAGGTGATGGAAATCCTGCGGGCGCTTCTGGATGGGGAACCCGTCGTCCACCGCGGTGAGTTCTACCAGCTCGAGGTCGAGCCGCCGCGGCTGCGCACGGTCTCGGGCCGTTGTCCGCTCTTCTACTTCGGCGGCTTCAGCGAAGACGCCAGGGAGGCAGCGGCACGGGCGGCCGATGTCTTCTTGATGTGGCCGGACCGGATCGAAATGGTGCAGGAGACGATGGCGGACATGAAGCAGCGAGCGGCCCGGCACGGTCGAACGCTCCGCTTCGGGTACCGCGTCCACGTGATCGTGCGCGAGAGCGAAGCCGCCGCCCAGCAGGCAGCGCGCCAGCTGGTCTCCCGCCTCGACGACGAGAGCGGTGAGGCGATTCGCCGGCGCTCCCTCGATCACGGTTCCGCCGGTGTGCGCCGTCAGGCCGAGGTTCGCGGAGTGGCCGATGACGAGGGCTACGTGGAGCCGAATCTGTGGACCGGGATCGGCCGCGCGCGCAGCGGCTGCGGTGCTGCGCTGGTCGGCGACCCGGATCAGATCCTCGCGAAGCTCGACCGTTATGCCGAACTCGGGATCGAGGCCTTCATCCTCTCGGGTTATCCCCACGCGGACGAGGCCGATCTGTTTGCGCGCGATGTGCTCCCGAATCTCAACCACGGGCCCTTGTCCCGCGCCCGCTGAACGCGGTGTTCGGGTTTCGCTCAGCCAAAGTATAGTTCCCGGATGGAACTCCTCAGCCTCTCCCTGACCGATCTCGTCGCGAATCTCGAGCAGAAGAAGGTATCGCCCGTCGAGTTGATGGACGCGGTGCTCGATCGGATCGACGCCACCCACGCCGACCTGAACGCGTTCGTCGCACTACACGATCGCGAGAAGCTTCTGGCCGATGCGCGAAGCGCCGAAGAGCGGATCGCGCGTGGCGAGGCGCGGCCGATCGAGGGGATTCCCCTTGGCGTCAAGGATCTCGAGGATACGGTCGGACTGCCGAACACCGAGGGCAGCCTGATCCACAAGGGACGCATCTCGCAGCGCGATACGGTGCAGGTGGGGCGCTTGAAGGCGGCCGGCGCCATCGTGGTGGGCAAGACGAATGCCCCGGAGTTCGGCTACACCGCGATCACCAAGAACCTCGTCTACGGCGTGACGCGTTCGCCCTGGAACCTGGACCTGACACCGGGCGGTTCGAGCGGTGGCTCTGCCGCGGTCCTCGCTGGCGGTGTGTGTCCCCTGGTGACTGCAAGCGACGGCGGCGGTTCGATCCGCATTCCAGCCAGCTTCGTCGGCGCCTTCGGTCTCAAGGGTTCCCAGGGTCGCGTGGCGCGAGGCCCCTTCGGCCAGTGGGAGTTCGACGACAAATCGGTCTCGGGGCCGCTGACGAAGACCGTGGAGGATGCGGCACTCCAACTGGACCTCACCTGCGGCGCTGCGCCGGAAGATCCGAACTCGCTGCCGCATCCGGGATTTTCCTACCTGGAAGCCCTGGCCGAGGATCTCCCAGCGGGAACGCGCTTCGGTTATTCGCCCGATCTCGGACACGGGGTGGTTCAGTCCGACGTTGCCCGGGTGGTCGAAGCCGCAGCCCGATCCTTCGAGGCGATGGGCCACACGCTCGTCCCTGTGAGCGGCGGTCCGCCGGGCCTCGGGCGAGAATGGGGCTTGCTAGGCGGCTTCGAGATGGCGTCGGAACTGCATCGGTACCTGCCAGATCGGGAGGACGAGTTCGGTCGGACCTTCATCCGCGGAGTCCAGGCGATGAAGCAGGTGAGTGCCGAAGCCTGGGGTGAGATGGCCCGCAAGCGCATGGAACTGAACGGCTGGTGCCAGTCGATCTTCAGCGATGTGGATTTTCTGCTGACCCCGACCGTTCCCTACGACCCGCCCCCGGCGAAGGGCCCGTTCCCGGACGAGACCGAGGGCAGACGACAGCCGCCCGCCGGTGTGGCCGCCTTCACGATTCCCTTCAACTGGTCCTGGCATCCCGCTGCCACGATGCGGGCGGGCCTGTCCGACGCGGGTCTTCCCGTCGGCCTGCAGATCGTGGGCCCGCGTCACCGGGATGATCTGGTCCTGCGTGCCGCCTTTGCATTCCAGCGCGAGCAACCCTGGCATCCGCGTTGGCCGACGAGTTGGTAGCTTCGCTGGCGCCACCCATTCGCCGAGAAGTGAGGACGCCAGATGAGTGAAGCCGAGATCCACGGTACCTGTCACGAAGCCTTCGCCACGGTCCGGGACGCGTTCGAGGCGAACTTCCGGGACGGCCATGAACTGGGCGCCGGCTGCGCTGTCGACATCGACGGTGAGCGCGTCGTCGATCTCTGGGGCGGTCATGCCGATGCAGCACGTACTTCCGCCTGGGAGCGAGACACACTGGTCAATGTGTTCTCGACGACGAAGGGGATGACCGCGCTCTGCGCCCATCAGCTCGCTGCGGCCGGAAAACTCGACGTCGATGCACCGGTGGCCCACTACTGGCCGGAGTTCGAGCAGGCGGGCAAGGCCGAGCTGCCGGTGCGCTACCTGATGGCCCATCGCGCGGGTCTGGCCGCAATCAAGCCACTGCTGCCGAACGAGGCATTGTTCGACTGGGATGCGAACTCACGCGGACCGGACAGTGTCCTCGGCGTCGAAACACGTTTCGGTCTGGGTTTCATGATTCCGCTCGATCACCCGAACGGCGGCTCGGCGCTAGGCGACGGCGCATTCGGGCACCCGGGTGCCGGTGGCTCCTTCGGTTATGCCGACCCCGAGCGCCGGATGGGCTTCGGATACGTGATGAACAAGATGGGAACCCGGATCCTGATGGACGACCGCGTGGTTCGCCTGACGGCGGCAGCGACCAAGGCGGCCTCATGACGGTCCGCATCGAACTCCGCTACGACGGCGAGCTACATACGAGCGCCGAGCATCCTTCCGGGGCGAAGCTCGATACCGACGCACCGCTCGACAACCAGGGCCGCGGCGAAGCGTTCTCGCCGACCGATCTCGTCGCGACCGCACTCGGTTCCTGCATGATGACGGTGATGGGCATCGTGGCGCGGCGACACGAGTGGCCCATGGAGGGTTCGACCGTCTCGGTGGAGAAGGAGATGGTCGCGACGCCGGTGCGCCGGATCGGACGCCTCGGCGTTCGCTTCGAGATGGCCCCGGAGATTCCCGAGGAGGCTCGCCCGATTCTCGAGCGTGCCGCGTACACGTGTCCGGTCTGCAAGAGCCTCGGCGATGAGGTCGAGGTCGACGCCACGTTCGACTGGCGTTGAGTCAGTCGTCGTTCGGGCGGCCTCGGAGGCGCTTCGTGTCGCCGCGGCGTCGCTTGTCGTCGACACGCCGGCGTCGGCTGCCGCTGCTGGGCCTGGTCGGACGCCGGGCCGGCGGCGGCGGGGCCAGGGCATCGCGGAGCAGCTCCTCCATCCGGTCCTGGGCGAGCTCGAGGTTGCGCCCACGCTTGCGCGTGCGGTCGCAGCGCACCACGAGGTTGCGCTCGGCATCGAGGCGCCGCGGCCAACGCGCGCGAATGCGCGCTGCCCCGGTTGCGCCCAACTCCGGCGCCGCCGCTTCGAGGTCCAGCGTCAACTCGATCCGTGTCGAGACCTTGTTGACGTTCTGACCGCCGGGTCCACTCGAACGCACGGCACGCGCGCTCAGGTGGCGCGCCGGGATCAGCCGTCGCGGGCCGATCCGAAGATCACGAAGTTCTGCCATGGCTCAGTCGGGTTCGACCCAATCCCGCGGTTCGAGGAAATCGCTGACAAGCCGGTCTTCGCGGCTGCCGGGCTCCGCCTGCCAGTCGTAGCGCCAATGCGCCACCGGCGGCATGGAAGCGAGCACGCTCTCGATGCGACGGCCCGACTGGAGACCGTACCTGGTGCCCCGGTCCCAGACGAGATTGAACTCGGCATAACGTCCGCGGCGCCAGAGCTGGAAATCTCGTTCGCGTTCGCCCCATTTCATTGCGCGGCGGCGCTGCAGGATCGGCAGGTAGGCGGGCACGAATCGATCGCCCGCGCTCTGGAGCAGCGCGAAGCATCGTTCCCAGTCGGGTTCGTTGAGATCGTCGAAGAAGATGCCGCCGATGCCGCGTGGTTCGTTGCGATGGGGCAGGTAGAAGTAGTCGTCGCAGTCCTTCTTGAAGCGCGCGTAGGTTCCGCGGCCGAGGGGCGCACAGGCGGCCTTCGCCTGGGTATGCCAATGGATGCAGTCTTCCTCGAAGCCGTAGTAGGGCGTGAGATCGAAGCCGCCGCCGACCCACCAGCCCGGATCCCCCGCTTCGGGTGTCGCGACGAAGCCGCGCATGTTCATGTGTGTGGTGGGCGCGTAGGGGTTCTCCGGATGCACGATCATCGAGAGCGAGACGGCCTCGAACGAGGCGCCAACGAGTTCGGGGCGCCGTTCCGTCGCGGCCGGCGGCAACTTCGGCCCTCGGCTGTGGGTGAAGTTCACGGCCGCCTTTTCGATCACGGCGCCGCCTTCGAGGACCCGCGGCCGAGCGAAGGTTCCATCATCACCGGGAAACAGCTGCTCCCTGAAGCGAGCGCGGCCGTCTTCGCGCTCGAGCGCCGCGCAGATGCGGTCCTGGAGGCCCGTGAGGAATTCGTGAAGTGCCTGGGGATCCGGATTGCTCATGGGCCAGATTCTATCTACTCGAAGCCAGGCCGCAGGGCGACAGCAGCGACGGTTCTCCTATCCTCCGCCCCCGTGCCTGCTCCGCCTCCCTGGTTGATCCCGTCGCTCGGCGCCCTGATTGCCGTAGCGCTTCCGATCTACGCCTGGCGGGCCCGCGGTCGTCAGTACGCGATCTTCACCGCGGTGATGGTGTTGATCTCGTTTCCGATGGCGGTCGTGCTCGCCATCCGCTTGCAAGATCTGGTGGGACCCGTCGTGGGTTGGCTCTTCGTCTACGGCTTCGGCGCAGCGGGTCTGCACGCGATGCGTCTGGTGAACGCGAAGCTTCGCCCGCGCATCTACCGCTATGCGGTCAGCCTCCCGGGTATGGCGCTCCAGGCGCTCGGCGCGATCTCGTTGCCCTACTTCGTCGTGATGTTGCCGATCCGCGGCGTCCTCTGGTGGACGGGCGCCGAAGTGACACTCGAGAGGTTGGTCTGGCTCGACCTGTTGCCCGTCGTCGTGATCGCCGCCTCGATCGTGAGTTCGTTCACGTTGCGCCGGGAGATCGTGCGCTTCGATCTGGGCGGCGAGGGGCCCGACGAGATTCGTCGCATGCCGGTTCAGCGCCACCGCCGTAGGGCGCCCACGATCGAGGGTCGACCGCTCCGCATCGTGCAGATCACGGATCCACACATCGGACCCTGGCAACCGATCCACCGCTTACGCAACCGGCTCGAGGAGTTCATCGCGCACGACCCCGATCTGGTGCTGTTGACCGGCGACTTCCTCACCATGGAGGGGAATGGGACGCCGGGTTGTCTGACCGAGGCGCTTGCGCCCTTGAGGCAGATGGAGGGGCGCTGCTTCGCCTGCTTCGGGAATCACGATCACGAAGCACCCGAGGAGGTTCGGGCGGCGATGGCCGCGAACCGGATCCGGCTCCTCGTCGATGATGGCGTTGTGACCGAGACGCCGGTGGGTCCGATCCAGATTCTGGGCGCCGACTATCATCGGGGGGAGCGAGAGGAGAGACTCGCCGAACTCTTCGAGGCCCACCCGCGCATCGACGATCACCTCCGCATCCTGCTGCTTCACGATCCGCTGCACTTCCGGGACATCGCCAAGGGCGAGGCCGACCTGACCCTGTCCGGCCATACCCATGGCGGGCAGATCGGACTGGTCTCGCTCGGCCTCGATTGGACGGTTCTGACGCGTTCCCGCTGGCCCGATCACGGCCTGTTCGGCCATGGCCGTTCGCGGCTCTACGTCCATCGCGGCACGGGCTTCTACGGTTTCCCGCTCCGGATCGGCGTTCCCGGCGAGGCGTCGCTGATGGAGCTGACGCTGGCGGAGCGCTGACGACTCCGGCCTGGCCGACGGCTCCGGTCTTGCCGACGACTCCGGCCTTGCCGACGACTCCGGCCTTGCCGACGGCTAGCCGTCTCAGAACATCGACAGTTGCTGTGGCTCGCCGAGAACTTCGCCGAAGTTGCGGCCGACCTCTCTCAGGATCGAATCGGCGACCGGCCGCAACACCTTCTCGACGTAGTGCTCGTATTCGATCCCGGTCGGGAGCGGGCGCCCGGCCAGGACCGGTTCCGGGCCGCTGCGTGTGATCAGGTACTGGATGACCCGGCCCGCGTGCGGGCCCGCCTTGCGCGCAGCCTGGACATGGGGCGCGTTGGATTTGTAGTCGTCGAGGGAACCCTTGCGGATGCGCTTCACGTAGACGAGTTCCCGGTCGAGGGCGCCCCTGCGAAGCGCATCGACCAGTTCGATGGCAAAGGGGACCGGGTCGCGCCCGGTGAAGAGGCGCTCGAGCATGCCCTCTTGCAGACGCGTAGCGATGGTGGGCCAATCCCGGCGCACGGCCTCGAGCCCCACGATTTCGAGGCTGCCGTCCTTCCAGCCCGCATAGCGTTTCTTGCTTCCACTGCGGCCACCGCGGACCCGCGGCAGAAAGAACGGGTCGTAGATCTTCTCGAGTTCGAGGTCGAGGCGCGGCTCGAGGCGATAGGTCGCGCGGATACGCGAGGTCACCGTCTCTTGAACCTGCTCGCGGAGTTCTTCGGCGATGGCGCGGAGTGCGTAGGGGTCGGGGGCTTCGGGAAGCTGCACGAATAGCGAATCCGTATCGCCATAGAGGACCGGCACGCCGATCTCGTCGAAGGCCTCACGGGTCCAGTGCAGGGTCTGTTGCCCGAAGCTCGTGATCGCGTTGGCGACGTCGGGGTCGAAGAACCGGCACGAGGGTGTGCCGAGAACGCCGAACATCGAGTTCATCAGGATCTTGATGGCCTGGCTGGCGTGCGCATCGCCCCTGGCCTTGGCCTCGTCGCGGCTCGACATCAGCCGCAGGATGATGCCAGGCAGTACCGCGCCCTCGCGAGCGAAGCGTGCGCCGTTCGGCGCTTCGATCGGGTCCGGGTCCTCTTCGGCGCGGGCGTGAGCCAATGGATCGAGCTGGAAGGTGCGGATCAGGCTCGGGTAGAGGCTCTTGAAATCGAGTACGGCCACCCGTGGATGAACCCCCGGCTGGGGGTCGAGCAGGGCACCGCCCTTTACGAAGACGTTCTCACGACCCGGAGGCACCGACGGTGCGACGAAGCCGCGGGCGCGGAGTTCGGGCAGGTACACCAGGTCGAAGCTCGCGACCGAGCCCGTCACCCGATCGAGTTGCATCCCCGTCAGTCGGCTGCGCTGCTCGACGAGATCGAGCAACCCCTCGTGCGCCAGGATCTCGGGAACCAGGCGTGCGTCCTCCAGGTTGTAGGCGACGAGGGATTCCGGATCCTCTCGCCACATCCGCTGGATCTCTTCGCCGGCGTCGGGTGCCTCGTGGTCGATCTTCTTGCCCCGGCCGAGGATCTCGCGAGCCACGGTTTCCAGTCGATAGTCGGTCAGCCGGATCGCCTCGCGCACGATCGGGATTCCGTCGAGCACCATGCGGCCAGCGATTTCGAAGCGGCTCCGGCCGCGGCCCTGGGGCTCGATAAGGCGGGGCCGGTCCGGCGTGCGGCCGAGGTTGCAGGGGATCCCGTTGGCTTCGCAACGTTCCATCCAAACCCGCAGGTCGAAATCGATCACGTTCCAGCCGATGATCATATCTGGATCGAGGCTGCGGATTCGCTCCATCACGGCGAATAACAAGGCAGGTTCTTCAGGATGTACGATTGCGCCGGTTACCTGGTGGTCTGCGACCAGGTGGACCTCTTCCACGCCGCCGCATACGAGCGCGGCCGAGAAGATCAGCTTCGCGTCGAGGGTCGTCTCGAGATCGATCGACAGCGTGCGCAGTGCGACCCGCGCCGGGCCGGGTTCGAGTTCGGGATTCCGGAAGACGACCAGACCGTCCGGACGTTGGATCCCCCGTCCCCGGATATGGCATGTCGCGCGAATCCTCCTGTCGGTGAGAAAGCGGTAGGGGAAGCGGACATCGGCTTCCTGGGGATGGCCGCCGCGCTCGCGGTGTCGGTCCCGAAGCCGGGGTATATCACCAGGCACCGGCGCGCTGATGCGCACGACCGGGTTCCCCTCCATGTCGAGCAGATCCGTCGGCTCGACGGTGGCATTGGCCTCGTCTTCGAACTGGCGCGCTTCGCGTTCGGGAACGAAGAAGGCCGGTCGGTAGCGCGTCTCCTCGACCAGGAACGGGTCGCCACTCTCGAGGCGCCCGAAGAGCTGCACCACGGGCACCCCATCGCGGACGCGATAGGTCGGGTGGACGATGAATCCGTGGGTCACCCCGGCATTCTACCGGGGTGGCCGGGACTCAGACGAACAGGGCTCGCGCCAGCTTCGAGCGATACGCCTGGGTGAGTTCATGGGCCGGGCCCAGGATCTCGAACACGTCGAGCATCGTCTTGCGGGCGGCTTCGTCGGCGAAGGATTTGTCGCGCGAGACGAGCTCGACCAGGGCGGAGAGAGCCTCGTCGTAGCGCCGCGAGGCGGTCAACGCCTTGGCCAGATCGAGCGCGATCTGGAGATCGTCCGGGCTGGCCGTGGCCGCGGCGCGAAGTTCCTCGAGATCCGGCGCGTCGGCGGCCGGTGTCGCACTCCGCAGCTCGGCGGCGAGGTGTTCGGCTTCCTGCTCGAGGGCGCGCGGTGCCATGCCCATCCGCGCCAGCGTGGCGAGCGCGACCTCGCTTTCGCCGCGACTGCCTTGGAGGCGCGCCGTACCGATCAGCGCCTGGGGATGGCGCGGGTCCTCGGCCAGGGCGATCGAGAACTGGCGCTCGGCTTCGACCGCATCGCCGAGGGCGAGCGCCTCGCTGCCAGACCGGGCCGCTGTGTCCGCGGCGCTGGGGACCAGCGTATCGAGGAACTGGCGCACTGCGCCTTCGGGCTGTGCTCCCTCGAATTCGCTGACGGCGGCGCCATCGCGGAAGGCCATCACGAGCGGGATGCTACGGATCTCGAGCTGTTGGGCGACGGCCGGGGATTCGTCGATGTTGACCTTGGCGAGGATGAACTGGCCTGCATACTCGCCGGCGAGCCGCTCGAGGATCGGGCCCAGGTTCTTGCACGGGCCGCACCAGGGCGCCCAGAAATCGACGACGACGGGAACCTGATGGGAACGATCGACGACCGCGGCGACGAAATCCGCGTCGACGACATCGATGACGAAGCTGGCCGGCAGTTCCGAGGGCGGCAACGACATGGTCCGCGAGCCTAGCTGCCGGCGCGCTCGAGCGCGTGCCGCAGCTCGCCGCTGGCGTCCATCTCGGTGATGATGTCGCAGCCACCGATGAACTCGCCCTGGATGTAAAGCTGGGGCACGGTCGGCCATTCGGAGAACGCCTTGATCCCCTCGCGCAGCTCGGGATCGGCCAGCACGTCGAGGGTCTGGTATTCGGCGCCATGGCTCTCGAGGGCGCCGACGACTTGGGCAGAGAATCCGCATTGGGGCTGGCTGCGGGTTCCCTTCATGAAGAGCAGCACGGGTGTGCCATCGACCAGTTGTTGGATCCGATCGCGGATCGCGGCTTCGAGCGGCATTGGCACTGATCTCCTGGGCGCAGGCACTCCGTCGGCGGTAGCCGCGGGGCGTAAACTGTACTGATGAGTCAAGATTCGTAAAGGCTTCCGCCACAAACGGAGGCGCGGGCAAACCGGAGGGGATATGTTCCTGCCCGCCGCGGATCCCGGTGGATGGGACCGCGAGGATGAACGCGCCAAGATCCGCGCGCCACAGAGAAGGAATCGAGAGCGATGCCCTGGGTAGTCACGAGCCTCTGCCGCGATTGTGTTGACCAAGCCTGCGTCGAGGTTTGTCCCGTCGATTGCATTTACGAATACAAGGGGAGCGACGCCGCGACGTTCCCGAATCAGCTCTACATCGATCCCGAAGAGTGCATCGATTGTGGCGTCTGCGAGCCGGAGTGCCCGTGGGAAGCCATCTTCGAGGACGAGCGGGTCCCCGGTGTCTTCGCCGACGACACGGCGCTCAACGCCAAGATCGTCGACGCCAAGGACGACTTCGAAGTCCCCGAGGTCGAGGACAAGGACAAGCCCTCGCCCGAGGAAGTGCAGAAGAACAAGGAGAAGTGGGGCTTCACCGAGTGACCGAAACCACGGCCGAAGCCGTCGCTGGGCCGGGTGCGAACCCGCGCGACGAATTCGGGCGTGCACTCCGTGACCTCCGCATCTCGGTCACCGACCGCTGCAACTTCCGCTGCCCGTATTGCATGCCGGAAGAGATCTTCGATGAGGCTTTCCCGTTCCAGAAGCGCGGCGAGATCCTGCGCTTCGAAGAGATCGTGCGCCTGGCACGGCTCTTCGCGTCACTGGGCGTCGAGAAGCTCCGACTGACCGGCGGTGAACCGCTGCTGCGTGCGCAGCTTCCCCGCCTGATCGAAGAACTGGTCGGCCTCGACGGCATCCGCGACGTCGCCCTCACGACGAATGCCGTGTTGTTGCCGCGCCACGCCGATGCCTTGAAGGCGGCCGGTCTGCATCGCGTCACGATCAGCCTCGACGCGCTCGATCCGGAGGTGTTCGGGCGCATGAGCGGAGGGCGCGGCGACCCCGAACAGGTCTTCGACGGCATCGCGGCCGCCGAACGCGCTTCGCTGACGCCGATCAAGATCAACTGCGTGGTTCAGCGCGCCACCAACGAGGATCAGATCGTTCCGCTTGCTCGCCGCTTTCACGGGACCGGTCACATCCTGCGCTTCATCGAGTACATGGATGTGGGCACCACGAACTCCTGGGATCTGTCCCAGGTCGTGCCTGCGAGCGAGATCCTCGAACGGATCGGCGAAGCCTTCGCCATCGAGCCCGTCGACCCGAACTATGCCGGGGAGGTGGCCCGCCGCTATCGGTACAGCGATGGCGGCGGCGAGATCGGAATCATCGCTTCCGTCTCCCAACCCTTTTGTGGCGGCTGCACGCGCGCGCGGATTTCTGCCGACGGAAAGCTCTTTACCTGTCTGTTCGGTTCGGAAGGACGCGACCTCCGCGAACCTTTGCGCGAAGGCGCCAGCGACGAAGCCCTGCTCGAACGTATCGCGGGAACCTGGCTCCGTCGTCGCGACCGCTACAGCGAGGAGCGCGCCGAACGGGCCCCGGCGAGGGCCCGCCGCAAGGTGGAGATGTTCCAGATCGGGGGGTGAGCTGTACGTTGTTGATCACGCCCCCGATTCTTCCTGCAATCACAGGCTTGGCTGACAGGCTGCTAGACTCCGGGTCCGGGACTACTCATCGACTGTCCACCTTCCGGTCCCCGCCGTATTCCGACGTAAAGACGTCGAGCGACCCTTTTGGGGAGGGCCGCCGCGCGGGCATATGGCTTCGCCCATTAGGTGGCCGCGCAGGAGGCTGCTGTCCGCCGACGACGCGATTGCAATCTCTGATCTGCCCCCCCAACTGGTCTGCGGCGGGTCCGACAGTCATGAAAGCGAGGGAAGAGAGTGCCAAAGAGACATCGAATTCAGTTTCCGCCCGCCGATGTGCGCGAGCTGTGTCAAGACGAGGTCTACTTCTATCTGCTGGACGGGGATTCGAAGGAGAAGATTCGGCTGCATGACTACGAACGCATCTTCGACGTTCCGGGCCTGTACGAGCAGGTCGTCTACGAGCGGTTGAAGTGCCAGTCGCCCACAACCGTTGTAGATGTTCTGCGCTCCTCGGTCGCGCAATGTCAGCAGGGGATCAACGAGCTGCGGGTGCTCGACCTCGGCGCGGGAAATGGGGTCGTCGGCGAAGAGCTGAAGAAGCAGGGCGTCTCGAGGCTGGTCGGAGTAGACATCATTCCCGAGGCGCAAGCGGCCACCGAACGGGACCGGCCAGGAGTCTACGACGCCTTCTATGTGATGGATTTCTGTTCGCTCAACGACGACGATCGAGATGAGCTGAAGCTCTGGTCCTTCGACTGCTTGATTTCGGTCGCGGCGCTCGGATTCGGCGACATTCCGGCATTGGCATTCTTGGAAGCGTTCAACATGGTTGGCAAGGACGGGTTCGTCGCCTTCAACGTCAAGGAGACCTTTCTCGATCGGAGCGATGACTCAGGATTCTCACAGCTCGTTCGGGAGTTGATTTTTTCTGAGTATCTCGATCTCCATCACCTGGAGAGATACCGGCACCGATTCTCCATCGAAGGGAATCCACTCTATTACTTCGCGCTCGGCGGCAAGAAGATCGCGGACGTACCGCACTCCTTCATGGACTCCGTGGATTTGTCCGAATAGCGAGCCAGGCTGAATAGGAGACGGTGAGCTTTGCGGCTCGGCTTGACGCAAACTCACGCCCCTAAACGACCGTAACCTATTGAAATCATTGAGTTTCAATAAGATGTACCAGGTCGGTGGTTGAGCGGCGAGTTCACCGCCGCGAACCGCCGCCTAGCAACAACTCCGAGGTGCGGGCGCTGGCGTCGCTGCGATCTCGCCAGGCTCCTCACCGAAGGTCCGGCTGTCCTCGAGAATCCGATACCACTCCCAACGCAGTCCGTCGGGCTCCTCCGCCCAGACCTTGTCCTGCTTGGCATAACAACAGGTGGTCTCGTCTTGGACCAGGCATTCCAGGTCCCCGGCCTTCAGTCTCTCGGTGGCGGCCGTCACTTCTTCATCCTCGAAGACTTCGACGCCGAGGTGATTGATCCGATCGGCGGCGCCCGGGGCCTCGAACAGGACCAGCTTCAGCGGCGGCTCATCGATCGCGAAGTTGGCATATCCGGGCTCCCGCTTGTTGACGGTTGCTCCGAACATCTTCGAGTAGAAAGCGACGGCGGCCTCGAGGTCGCTCACGTTCAGGGCGAGTTGCAGTCTCATGGGTTCTCCTTCAGGCGCTCGGGCGCGGTTCGTTGCAGTTCGAACCACGGCAGCAGTTTTCGGTCAGGAAACGCACCAGCGCCTCCATGCGTGGAAAATTCGCCGCGTAGCGAAGGGAACGCCCCTCGCGCTTGCAGCTCACGATCTGGGCACTCTTCAGCTCCTTCAGGTGGAAGGAAAGGGTGGCCGGCGGCAGCTCCAGAGCGGAGCCGATGGCGCCGGGCGAGAGGCCCGCGGGGCCCGTTTCGACGAGCAGACGGAAGACATCGAGTCGGGTCTCCTGGGCGAGCGCGCCGAGGCTGGCGAGGATCTCTTGCTTTTCCATAATTCCAATATATTGGAAATATAGAATATGTCAATCCCGTTGTATGGTCCCAGCGCGCAGGGGAGGCCGCGATGACCAGGACGCGACAGAACGGGCACGCTCCGACCGGGGATTGCCCTGATTCGCGCTGATCCGATCCAGTCCGATCTCGTCCTTGTCGGGGGCGGCCATGCCCACGTCCAGGTGCTGCGCCGCTGGATGATGAAGCCGGCCCCCGGGGTTCGGCTGACGCTGGTCCTGGATCGCCCGTACGCGGTCTATTCCGGGATGGTTCCCGGCTTCGTTGCCGGCGACTACCAGGCGGCCGAACTGGAGATCGACTGCATTCCGCTGGCCCGCCGGGCGGGTGCGCGGGTGATCCTGGCTGCCGCGATCGGCCTCGACCCCGGGGCCCGCCGGCTGGAACTCGCCGGCCGTCCGCCGATCGGATACGACGTCATCAGTTTCGACGTCGGCTCGACCGTGATCGGCGCCGAGTTGCCCGGCGTCCGGGAGCACGCCCTCGCGACGCGACCGATCGGCCGATTCGTGGCAGCGCTCGACGCCTACGCGGGTGCGGGCGCGAGACGCATTGCCGTCGTGGGTGCCGGCGCCGCCGGTATCGAGCTGGCGTTCTGCCTGGAGGCACGGCTGCGCGCGAGCGGAAGCGCTCCCGAAATTCAGCTGCTCGGATCGGGAACCGAGATCCTGCCCGGCGCCTCCCGCGCGCTTCGCCGGCGCGCGTCGGGAATCCTCGCCGAACGTGGAATTCCCGTGCGAAACCAGACGACCGTCCAGGCGGTGACACGCGATGGGCTCGTGCTCGAAGCCGGCGAGTCGCTCGCGTTCGATCGCGTCATCTGGGCCACGGGCGCGACACCCCTTCCCCTGCTCGCGTCCATCCCACTCGGCCGCGACCCGGCCGGCTTCCTCCGTGTACGCGAAACACTTCAAAGTGTCGACGACGATGACGTCTTTGCCGCGGGTGATTGCGCCGCATCGGACGCCCACCCGTGGATTCCCCGTGCCGGCGTATACGCCGTGCGCCAGGGGCCGGTTCTCGACGCAAACCTGCGCGCGCGGCTCGCGGGTCGCTCCCTCCGGCGTTACCGACCCCAGCGCGATTTCCTCTCGCTGCTGAACCTCGGCGGCGGGCGCGCACTCGGCGGCAAGTGGGGCATGGCCTTCGCCGGTCCTGCCGTTTTCGCATTGAAAGATCGGATCGATCGCCGCTTCATGGAACGCTTCCAGGTCCTGGCCCCAGACGGCAGTGACGCCCTGGCGTTCCCGTCACCGGAATCGATGGGAATGGAGGAGATGGCCTGCGGAGGCTGCGCAGCCAAGGTCGGGGCCGGCGGCCTTGCCCAGGCCCTGTCGCGGCTCGAACCGGCAGTACCGGATCCGAGCGTTCGCGTCGGGCTGGTAGAGCCCGACGATGCCGCCGCCATCGCGACCCCGAGTGGCGACATCGTGCTGGCCACCGTCGACGGTTTCCGGGGTTTCACCGACGATCCGTGGCTCGTCGGGCGGGTCGCCACACAGAATGCGGTGAGCGACGTGGATGCCAGCGGCGGGACGCCCCGTCATGCCCTCGCCTGGGTCACGGTTTCCGACGAGCGACACTCCGAAGAGACGCTGTTCCAGGTGATGGCCGGCGTGCGGAGTGAACTCGACGCACGGAAGATCTCGCTCGTCGGCGGACATAGCACCGTCGGTCCTGAGTTGATGGTCGGTCTCACCGTGTTGGGCGGTCTCGGCGCCGGGCAGCTTCCGTTCAGCAAGGCTGGGCTTCGCCCCGGCGACCGACTCGTACTGACGAAGCCGCTCGGGACCGGGGTGTTGCTCGCGGCCGACATGCAGGGACGCGCGAGTGGTGCGCAGGTCAGCGAGGTTCATCGCGCCATGTTGTCGGGAAATGCCAGTGCTGCGGAACTGGCCCGTGAGCACGCGGCCAGTGCGGTCACCGACATCTCCGGCTTCGGCCTGGCCGTTCATCTCGGCGAGATGCTAGGGGCATCCGGCGTCCGCGCGCAGATCTCGGTCGAAGCGGTCCCCGCTCTCCCGGGAGCGCGTGAAGCGCTCGCCCGCGGCTTGCGGAGCAGCTTCCATCCACAGAATGAGGCCGCCGCGCTTCGCATCTGGGGGCCGCTGCATCGTGCCGACGGCCCCGAGAGTGCACTGCTGCTGGATCCGCAGACGTCCGGCGGCCTGCTGATCGGCATTGCCGCGGAGCGCGAGAGCGCCCTGCTCGGCGCACTGGTAGCGGCCGGAAATCAGGAGGCCAGAACGATCGGGGTCGTCCTGGATGCGGCGGAGTCACGTATTCCGATGCTCGAAGTGGTAGGGTGAGCTCCCCACAATCTGGAGTGCCCCGATGCGGTTCGCGCGTTCTCTCTTGTTGGTGACGCTGACCTTCGGCATCGCCACGGCCGCCCTGGCCGATGGCCCGCCTGCACCGGACGCGCCGGGTCCTTTCGGCGTCGGACATACCGAGTTCGCCGTGACGGACGCAGCCCGCTCGAACCGGCCGCTCGATCTCCGTGTCTGGTATCCGGTCGATCCGGAGGATTACGTCGGAGCGCCGACGGAGTATCCGGTCATCGGTGTGATCACGGTGACCTCACAGCTGGCCATCGACGACCTGCCGGTGGCCCAGGGGCGGCATCCGTTGATCGTGTTCTCCCACGGGTCGGGTGGCATCAACACGCAGTCGACGACGTTATGCGAGGGCCTTGCGAGCCACGGATTCATCGTGGCGGCACCGAACCACACGGGCAACACCACCGACGATGTCCAGAACGGGACCGCTGTCGGCTTTATCGAGTCGGCGGTCGACCGCCCCCAGGACGTGAGTTTCGTGATCGATACGTTACTTGCGCGCAGCGAAGCACTCGGAGATCCGTTCGAGGCCCGCGTCCGCCGCGATGGCTTCGGCGTCGCCGGCCATTCCTTCGGTGGCTACACGGCGCTGGCGATGCGTACCGGCTTCATCAGCGCCCCGGCAGACGACCGCATCGTCGCCGTGATGGCGGTCGCGCCCGCATCCGGCCTGATCGATGACGACGCTTTCCGCGGCTTCGATCGGCCGCTGATGCTCCTGTCCGGGACCCTGGACACGACAACGCCCATCGACGACAACACGACGCGGCCTTTCTCCCTGGTTCCCACCGACGTGTTTCGCGCCGACGTCATCGGTGCGACCCACACGCACTTCGCGAACATCATCTGCGATATCGGGAACGCCCTGATCTCCGTCCAACTGACGCCGAACTTGTGGCCGGCCGTCGGGGCGGATGCGCTGATCCAGCCCTGGTTCGACACCTGTGTCCCGCCGGCTTTTCCGCTGGCCGAAGTCGAACGCATCCAGAACCTGTACGGCGTCTCCTACTTCCGCCGTTTCCTGCTGAACGACCTGCGTTATCAGAGCTTCCTCCGCCCGAAGTACGCGAACGCGTTCGAGCCCGATGTCCACTTCTTCCCGATCGACAAGGGCGCCTGCGGAATCGGCTTCGAACTCGCCCTCGTGCTGCTGCCGATCGCGGGATGGCGGCATCGCCGCCGCACGCGAAGGGCGCTCGCGGCCTGACGCCCGTCGCTCGACACTTGGCGCTCGACGGAAGACGCCTAACCGATCACGCCCTTCTCGCGCAGCGCGCTCAAGGCTTCGTCGTCCCGGCCGAGTTCTCGCAGGATCTCGTCGGTGTGCTCTCCGTGACCGGGCGCCATCGAACGGGGTGTCCAGGGTGTGCCATGGAAATCTGCCGGGCTGGCAGGCAGCGTGGTCGTCGCCGGGCCGTCGGGCACTTCGATGAAGCTGCCAGCGGCGCGGACCTGCGGATCGGCCATGACCTCGTCGAGGTCTTGTACCGGCGCCCACCAGAAGTTCTCCGTGCCATCGAAGATCGGGCGCCATTCGGCCAGGCTCCGGGTTGCGAAGGCTTCGTCGATCAGGCTGATCAACGCCTCGGCGTTTGCAGCACGCTCGGCCGGACCAGCGAAACGGGGATCCTCGAGCCATTCGGGGTGCCCGGCGGCCTCACAGAGCGGGGGCCAATGGCGTTCGCCCTCGAGCCCGACGATCCAGAACCAGCGGCCATCCTTGTCCTGGTAGTTGTTGATGCACGGGTTTCCCATCGTCTTGCGGTTACCGACCGCCAGGCCGACGCCGAAGCGAAGCGCCGTCGCCACATCGAAAGAGAGGGTGTAGATGCCCTGGCGCAACAGCGACGAAGAGACCAGTTGCCCCTCGCCGGTGCGCTCGCGCGCAAAGAGCGCGGCCGAGACGGCACCGGCCAGCACCATCCCGGTGCCGTGGTCTCCCATCCCGCCCCGTTGGAACGGTGGGTGACTGCCGGGTTGGCTCAGCATGTGTGCGATGCCCGAGCGCGCCCAGAACCCGGCAATGTCGTAGGCGGCCGTGTCCTTCTCCGGTCCTTCGAGCCCGTAGCCCGTGAGTAGCCCGTAGACCAGCCGCGGGTTTCGCGCGAGCAGGGCATCGGGTCCGTAGCCGAGTCGCTCGAGCGCCGCCGGGCGGATGTTGGTGATGAAGACGTCCGCCTGATCGATCAGTTCGAACCCGATGGCCTTGCCCTCGTCGGTGGTGAGATCGATGACGACCGAGCGCTTGTTGCGGTTGTCCATCTCGAAGGGCGGATTGAACGGCAGATCGCCGCCCAACATCTTCTGGAACAGACGCGCGGGGTCGCCGATCCCGGGCGGCTCGATCTTGACGACGTCGGCACCCCAATCCGAGAGGATCATGCCGGCGGCCGGCCCCGCAACCCAGACACCCATCTCGACGACCTTGATGCCTTCCATCGGACCCATCGCATACTCCTCCAGCGCGAATCGCCAACGTTACCCCGTTCGCGCTGGGATCGGCGCCGGTATCCTGGGGCCGTGCCTCGCACCGCCACACTGTTCGAGTCGTCCTTCGCCGATCGCCCAGCCTTCGATACGGGGCTGTCGCGCGCGCTCCTCGAGGAGGTGGCGGCGGGCCGCGAGCGCGAGGCCCTGCGCCTGCACGTTCCCGGCGACGTCGTTGCGTTCTCGGTGCTCGACCGCGCCCGCGCCGGCTTCGAGGAGGCCGTCGCCGCGGCCCGGGCCGCCGGCTTCGGTGCGATTCTTCGGCTGGCGGGCGGAAGGGCAGCCGTGTTCCACGACCAGACGATCGCCTTTGCCTGGTGCACGGCTGATCCCGAGCCACGCACCCGGATCCGCGAACGCTTCGAGGAGACGGCCGGAATCATCGCCGAAGCGCTGTCTTCTCTCGGTGTCGATGCTCGCGTCGGCGAAGTTCCGGGCGAATACTGTCCCGGCGCGCACAGCGTGAATGCCGGCGGCCGGACCAAGCTGATGGGCGTCGGTCAGCGAATCGTTCGTGGCTCCGCCCACGTGGGCGGCGTGATCGTGGTGGGCGGCAGCGATCGGGTGCGCGATCCGCTCATCCCGGTCTACGACGCCATGGGCTTCGAGTGGGATCCGGCCACGGTCGGCGCCGTCGAGGACGAGGTTCCCGGCGTGACGACGTCCGAGGTTCTCGACGCACTGCGAGCCGCTTTCGGAAAACGGGTCGCGCTCGAAGCTGGAGAATTCTCCGAGACCGTTCTGCAGGCCGCCGAACTGCGAGCCGCCGATCACCGTGTTGGCTGAGCCCGCGGGTCAGTCGGAGGTGTTCTCTTGCCAGAGCTGCTCGGCGGCCTCGGCGGAGACCGGGGGGCTGAACAAGTAGCCCTGCATCTGATCGCAGCCCCAGCTCGCCAACAGGTCCCGCTGGGCAGTGTCTTCTACGCCCTCGGCGATGACGCGCAATCCGAGCGCCTTGGCCATCTGGATGATCGAGGCGGTCAGTGCCGAGCTGTGATCGCGGCTGCCCACTTCCCTCACGAAAGATTGATCGATCTTGACGATGTCGACGGGCAGGGTCCGCAAGTAGGAAAGTGAGGAGTAGCCGGTCCCGAAATCGTCGAGTGCGATCTCGATGCCGAGCGCTCGGAGTTCTTCGAGCTGGCGGATCGCTCGCTCGGCATCGTGAAGCACCACGCCCTCGGTGATCTCGACGCCGAGGCTCGACGCGGAAGCACCTTCCTCCGCCAGTACGCGACGTACGGTCGCGGCGATGTCGTCGTGTCGGAACTGCTCCGGTGAGAAGTTCACCGCGATCGGCACATCGACGCTTCCGGCTCGGCGCCAGCATGTCGATTGACGACACGCTTCCCGCATGACCCACTCGCCAATCGGGACGATGAGTCCGGTTTCTTCGGCGATCGAAATGAAGTCCGCGGGCATCACCATGCCCAGATCCGAATCGAACCAGCGCAGCAAGCCCTCGAAGCCCACGATCCGGCCCGTTTCGAGCGAGAGCTTGGGTTGGTAGTAGAGCTCGAATTCGTCGTTCGTAAGGGCCCGGCGCAACTTCGATTCGATGATCAGCCGAGCCAGGCCCACCGAGTTCATCGTTTCGTTGTAGAACTGATGGTTCGAGCGCCCCTCGGCCTTGGCGTGGGAGAGCGCGGCATCGGCATTGCGAAGCAATGTCTCTACGTCGCTGCCATCGCCAGGGAAGACCGCGATTCCGATGCTCGTGCCGACCGAGACCTCGTGGTCGTTCAGGTGGAAGGGTGACGCGAGCGATTCCGAGATGCGCCGCGCCAACGAGTCGAGTGCACCGGGATCGCCGACCTCGGGCAGCAGGATGATGAATGCGTCGCCGCCGAGTCGCGCGGTCGTGGCATGCTCGAGGGAGTCCCCGACGGTAGGGGTCTCCCGCAGACAGTCCGTCAGCCTGCTGGCAGCGCCACGCAGCAAGCGATCGCCGGCCGAGTGGCCGAGGTTATCGTTGATGCGTTTGAAATGATCGAGGTCGACGACGAGGACGGAGAGCGGCGTCCCGCCTCGTCGCGCATCGTGAACGGCCAGGAACAGGCGTTGTTCGAATAGCTTGCGATTGCCGAGGCCGGTCAGCTCGTCGTGAAGCGCCAGGTACTGCACCTGTTCTTCGGTTCGCCGTCGCTCGGTAACGTCCTGGGCGATTCCCTCGAGCGCTTCGGGTTCACCATCTTCGTCCAGCGTCAGCCGGATCTGGCACTGCATGACGCGTTCGATGCCGCCAGGACGGAGTATTCGATGGTCGAATCCGACGGTGCGACGATGGGTGATGCAATCTCGCACGCCCTCGTGAAGAATCGATCGATCTTCTTCGACGATGAGTTGGCCGAACTGTTCGACGGTGAAGTTGTTGTTGCCTTCGTGGCCGAGTAGTGCCAGCAACTGCTGCGAGATCGAGAAGGCGCCGGTCGCGATGTCGAGCTGCCAGCTTCCCATGCGCGCGAGTTCGAGTGCATTGCCGAGCTGGCGCTCGCCGCGGGCAAGCGCCGTCATGGTGGCGCTCGCGCGCAGCAGGTAACGCAGCCGATGCTGAAGGATCAGCGGTTGGATCGGCTTGGTCAGGAAGTCCGTGGCGCCGACGTCGTAGGCGCGGCGAATCGAAGCTTCGTCGTCGTGGCCGGTCATCATCACGATCGGGACTTCGGCGCCACCGGGTCGGCTTCGGATTTCCTCGCAAACCTGGAAGCCGGACAGCCCGGGCATCTGTACATCCAGCAAGATCGCCTGCGGAATGCGAACGTTGAAAGCGGATAGCCCCGCTTCACCATCCTCGGCGCTGCAGACTTCGAGCCCTTCGCGTTCCACGGCACGGCCGATGGCGCGGCGCGCACCGGGATCGTCGTCGATCACCAGAACGAGCGGCTGCTTGAGGCGCTCGACTGCGGTGCGCGGATCGTTGTCGTAAGCCGTTGCCATCCCGTCGCTTTTCGACTTCGAGGGAGGGCGGCTTGAGCCCGCACTGGGTCACGCAAACGGGTGGGGGATTCAACCCTCAGCTAGGTGGCCGATGTGGCCCGCATTCAAATGCCCGGCTTCGAACATCCAGCGGAGCGTGTCCCGGTAGCTCTCCTCTGCCGGGCGGAACTGCACACCGAGCTGCTCCGTCGTCTCGTTTCCGGAGGCACCCGGCCACTGGGTGGCGAATTCCATCGAATCGCGGGTGAGCGGATAGTTGAAGTCATAGACCCGCTTGACCACATCTCCGATGCTGCCGAGCATGCGAAGCGCGGGCCCGGGAATCCTCGGCTGCCGGACCCGGGTTCCCGTAAGCCGCTCGAGCAGTGCGTAGGTGTCCGACCATGAGAGGAACTCGCCGGCAGCCGTATATCGTTCGGGCCCAGCTGGCAATTCGAGCAGGCGAAGATGGAGTGTGGCGAGATCGCGCACATCGACCGTCTGGAAACCGCTCGACGTCGTCAGGCCGGTGTCCTTGAAGAACGAATAGACGGCATGGTTGGCGTCGGTCATGCCGGGATCATCGGGCCCGATGATGCCAGTCGGGTAGGAGGCGCGAATCGATGCGCCCGCCGATTGCATGCGCCGGATCTTTCGCTCGGCCTCCGCCTTGCTCCTGGCGTAGGAGGTCGTGGCGGGCGCAATCGCCATCTCCGGGTGTAGCGGTTCACATCCCGGGACGAAGAAGATCGCCAGGCTCGAGACGTAGACGATGGAGGGCAAGCCGCGCCGCGCCGCGCCTCCGACCACCAGCTCGACGCCTCGCGCGTTCGTGCGCAGCACGGTACCGGCCATGGAGCGGCGCAGATCGACGAGCGCGGCGCCATGGAAGACCCCGTCACAGCCGGCCATGGCTTGTTCGACGCTGCTCTCGTCGGTGATGTCGCCGACGATCACGTCGGCTTCAGGGATCGCGATGGAACGAGGGTCGAAGACGCGGCGAACCTTCTCGCGATCGCGAACCAGTAAGCGGACTTCGTGGCCCGCATCGACGAACGCCTGGACCGTGTGCGAACCGGTGAATCCGGTACCCCCGGTGACCAGAACTTTCATTGCGGCTCCTTTTCTGCCATCGCCGAGCCTATCGCGCCCCATGAATTCGCGCGCTCTTCCCGCTCTGTCCGGTCCGGCTACAATCGTCCGCCCACTTCGACGAACCGGGAGAGCACATGCGCGCAGCCATTCTGACCGAGGTCGGAAAACCCTTGGAGATCGTGGATGATCTGGAGATTCGCGGACCGCGATCCGGCGAAGTCCTGGTTCGCGTCAAGAACTGCGGTATCTGCCACTCGGACGTGAGCGTGGCCGATGGGCTCGGCGGTGCCATGCCGATCGTGCTGGGGCATGAAGCCGCCGGCGTCGTCGAGGAGCTTGGGGCTGGCGTCTCGAATCTCGCCGTCGGCGACAAGGTCGTGCTCACGCCGGCACCGCCATGCGGCCATTGCTATTGGTGCCAACGCGCCGAGTTCAGCCTTTGTGAGCAGACCAGCGGCATCATGACCAACACGTTCCCCGACGGAACCACGGGTCTCAGCCGCGGGGATCAGGCCGTCTACCGCGGACTCAACGTTGCCGGCTTCGCCGAGTACACGGTGACCCAGGCCCACGGTGCGATCCGCGTTCCCGAGGACACGCCCGTCGAGATTGCCTGCGTGATCGGTTGTGCGGTGCAGACCGGCGTCGGAGCGGTGCTCAATACGGCCGGGGTGGAGGAGGGCGCGACCGTCCTGGTGATGGGCCTCGGCGGAATCGGGCTCTCCGCGGTGCAAGGCGCTTCGCTGGCAAACGCCGCCAAGATCATCGTGTCCGACCCGGTCGCTGGACGCCGCGAGATGGCGATGGGCCTCGGCGCAACGCATACCCTCGACCCGACACACGACGACGTCGTCACGGCGGCCCGGGATCTGACTGGCGGGATCGGTGTCGACTATGCCTTCGAGACCGCCGGCGTCGCAGACCTCGTCACCCAGGGCTATTTCGCCACGCGAAACGGCGGGACGATCGTGTGCGTGGGTGCGCCCCCGATCGACCAGGCGATTCACATCGCGCCGGCCGCCCTCTTTACCGTCGGCGCCAAGACCTTGAAGGGGACGCTTCTCGGAGGCTGCAACTCGGTGCGCGACGTCCCGCGCCTGATCGCTCTGTGGCAGAACGGCCGGCTCGACCTCGATACGATGATCACCCAGCGCCGGCCGCTGTCGGAGATCAACGAGGGATTCGACGACGTGCGGGCAAGCCGCGGCGTGCGGACGGTGCTGGAGATCTAGTCGTTCGCTAGCCGGCCTAGCGAGATGCCCGCACCGGTGAGGTAGGCGTGACTTCGCTCGATGGCGTCGAACATGTCGCCGTCACAGCGGTCGAGTTCGACGATGTGCCAGGCTGCGGGCGACGCGGAAGCTGCCGCCGCCAGGTCGACGTGGCCCTCTCCGGCCGCCGTCATGGCGGACTCCGGGAGGTCGGCGGGGCCGTCCTTGAGGTGTAGTCGAGTGACGCGCTCGCCCAGCTTCGCGAGCAGGCTGGCCGGATCCTGGCCGGCGACCTGCGCCCAATACACGTCGAGTTCGATCACGACCGCCGGGTCGAGGCGCTCGAGCAACAACTCGAAGGCGGGGCGCCCGTCCGGGAGTTCGGTCCACTCCCAGAAGTGATTGTGGTAGCCGAGTCCGAGTCCGCGCTCCTGGGCGAGGGGCAGCGCCGCGTTCAGTTCGTCGGCGAGAGCGCCAATACCTGCTTCGTTATGGAATCGATCCGGCGCGGCGAAGGGGACGATGACGAGCGGACTCCCGACGAGCATTGCCTGGTCGAGGATCGCGGCCGCCTCGTCGCCGAACGGCATGCCGTGGGAGGAGCAGATTTCCATACCATGAGCTTCCACCCGGGTGCGAAAGGCTTCAGGTGTCAGCCCATGGAAGTGTGCGGGTTCGAGGCCTTGGAAGCCGATGCGGCCGAGTCGCATCAACGTCGCCTCGAGGTCGCGTACCGCTGCTTCGCGCAGGGAGTAGAGCTGGACGGCGATCGGCTTCGGCATGCAATCTCCCAAGAGTGCGCGAATGATACGGCAGGGGCGCTCGGGTAGAATGGACCATTCCGCGAGCAGCGAGAGGATGGTGGACGCATGGCCAATCGAGATGAAGCACTGCAGCGCATCCAGGACGGACGGAGCTGGGAAGACTTCTGCGACAGCCTGAAGGCGGCCGGCGCGGTCGTGCTTGCCGAGACGACGCCGCAAGACCCGTTCGAACGCGCCGAGGGCTATCGCTACCTGACACGATTGACCCGCGCCGCACTCGAGACCTTCGTCGAAGCCTCGGATTCCTCCGCGCCGGAATTCCAACGCACCACCGGCGAGACCGTGAAGATGGGCATGGATAGCCCGGACAACGTCTACCTGAACGCGCCCGTGAACGGCGGCTTCCGCTACCGCATCAGCGGGAGCCGCGGAACCGTGCACTACCTCGGCTTCGGCACACAGTCGGGCAACTACGGTTCGACCGGAAGCCTCGATACCACCGGGTATCTCGAGGCCGGCGACATGGTGATCGAGGACGACGGCAGTTTCGAAATCGTCGTCAGCAGTGAGCGACCCGACGATGCTCCGAACTGGCTGCCGATGGCGCCGGAGACGCGCATGGTCCAGATCCGTCAGACGCGTCTCGACCACGCCAGGGAGCGCATCGCGGAAGTCCGGATCCGGCGGATCGACGCTCCGAACCAACCGCGGCCTCTCGATCCCGCGCGCTTCGACCGGATGCTGCAAGGGGCCGCTGGCTTCGTTTCCGGTTGCGCCAACCTGTTCAACGATTGGTCCGCGAGCTTCAGAGCGCATACCAACGAGCTACCGCGCTTCCCCCACGAGAAGGCGTTCGCGGCCGGTGGCGATCCGAACATCGCCTACTACCACAGCCACTGGAAACTGGCGCCGGATGAAGCGCTCGTCGTCGAACTGGCTCCGCCCGAGTGCGATTTCTGGAACTTCCAGTTGGCGAACCACTGGCTCGAGAGCCTCGACTACCGCTACCACAAGATCCACGTGAACAAACACACGGCGGTGTATCGCGAGGATGGCACGGTGCAGATCGTGGTGGCGCACGAGGACCCGGGCCACGAGAACTGGCTCGATCCTTGTGGCCATGGCGAGGGCACGATGTGCGCACGCTGGATCCGGGCCAAGGAACACCCGGATCCCCAGGCGCGGGTCGTCAAGCTCGCGGAGTTGCGGGGATGAGCGAACGCCTTTCGAAGGCCGTCCTCGACGAGGCGCGCGCCCAGGCGGAGTTCGAGGATCTTGGCGAACTCTGGTTCCAGGATGGCCTCGACGCCCTGTTGGCCACCTACGAGAGCAACGCCTTCAACGAGAAGCGCCGACGGCGCAATCGCAACCGGATGGTGGGTGCTGCGGCAACCCGCCTACGTGCCCAGGCGGTCCTGGCCAGCCACCCGGATATCGAGCAACGCGAAATCCGTCGACCGGTGTTCTTGACGGGCCTCCCACGGTCCGGAACCTCGGCGCTATTCAACCTGTTGGCCGCAGACCCGGCGGCCAGGCCCCTGCTGCTCTGGGAGACGCAGTTTCCCGAGCCCCTCGAGGGCCACGATCCAGCCCAGCCCGACCCTCGTCACGAGGCCATCCGGGCCTATTACGAGAAGGGGCGCGAGACGAACCCCGAGTGGAACAAGATCCACCAGACCCACGCCGACACGCCCGAGGAGTGCGTGCTGCTGCATCTCTTTGCGTTCCATGGCGTCCAGTACGGCATCGAGATCTTTCTCGAGCCCTATGCGAGTTGGTACCAGGCGAATCTCGACCGACTCACTACGGTGTATGCCCACCAGAAGCAGTACATGCAGATGCTCGATTGGCAGCGCCCCGGCGAGCGTTGGCTGTTGAAGGCGCCCGCCCACATGTGGGGACTCGACTCGCTCCTCGAGAGCTTCCCCGATGCGGCCATCGTCTGGAACCATCGCGATCCCAGACTCTGCGTCGCATCGATCTGCTCGATGACGGCGACCCTGATGCGTCAGGTCGATGGCGTCGATCCGAGCGAACTCGGTCCGCGCGTGATGGAGTTCTATGCGCGTTCTCTCGAACGCGGGCTCGCTGTTCGGGAGAGGCTCGGGGCCGATCGCGTCGTCGATGTGACCCACGACGAGTTCGTGGCGGCTCCGCTCTCCATCGCGATGCGCGTCTACGAACGCTTCGGGTTGGACGTTGCCCCGATCGGCTCCGACCTCGCCTCACATGTCGGTGCCAATCCGAAAGACAAGCACGGCCGCCACGACTACGGCCTCGAGGCGTACGGCCTCAGCGAGGGACGCGTGCTCGAGCGCTTCGCCGACTACCTGGCACGCTTCGACGTGAGCGCCTGACGTCGTCGCGCGGCCCTGCCCGGCGCTGCGTACGGGTGCCTAGTGCGAGGCCATCGACGCGATATCCAGGGTCGCCACCGTTTCGGCCGCGCGTTCGCCCATTTCGGGGTCGGTGCGGATTCCCGCCACGTCCGCCACGCGATTGATGCCATCGAAGGCGGCCACGATCTGGCAGGCGTGAACGGTCCTTCGCTCGCCGAGGGTCGCGATGGCTTCCGCGCGTGCCGCGCCGAGGTCGCCGTGTCCGAGGATGGCGTGGGCGAGCCTGCGCAGCAGGGCACCGTGCTCGACGCCGCCATCGGCATGCTCGGCCATCCCGGTGACAACGCGCAGGTCGAGGTCGAGATCCATTTGCTGGCTGCTCTCACGGAGCAGCGTGGCGTGTGCGGTCGTTCAATAGAAGCAATCGTTGAACGCCGAAGTCGAGGACGCGAGCAGCTCCACCTGGACCCGAGACAAGCCGCCCTCCGGCATCGGCCCACTGGTCGCATAGTTCGGCAGGAAGGTCTGAAGGAACAGCGACCAGGCCGAGGGTGCGGAGGACAGCGCACGCACGACGTTGAAGACGAAGCCGGCGCTGCCTGCGACGCCTTCGTACATCGTCTTCATGATTCCCTCGGCGCGCTCGGGAACTACCATCGGCGCCCAGGCGCCACGAATCTCGAGGCCCGACGGCAGCTTGCGAGCGGGTTGCCCAGCTTCGACCGGCGGCAGCGCAAGTCGCGGCCGATCGAGGGCGCGGGCCAACGTGTCGGCCAGCGTCGCCGTGGCGACGATGCCGCCGAGCTCGATGATCTGGGCCGGGGCAAGGCCTTCCTCCTGGCATTGTTCGAACCAGTGCGAGGACAAGCGGCCAGGGTCCGTCACGATCCTGTGGATGGCGTCGATCGCCGCGCCGGCGAGATCGGTCGCGGTGTCGTGCGTTCCTTCGACCGCATAGGGTGAGAGTGCGGTCTTCCGCCGCGCGCATAACGAGCAGTTCTCGGCGGCGCGCGCCTCGGCGACGATGTCGACGCGCTCGGCGCCGCTCCAACAATCGCCGGCCTGGCCGATCGTGGGCCACTGGGCTTCGAGCGCGGCCTCGGTCATCGGGAACGGTTCGAGGGACAAAGTAGACTCCAGTCCGGGGCTGCTAGTGCGGGGGGAAGGCATCGGGCCCGGGGAACGGGCCCTCGATCGGCTTTTGCAATTCGCTGACCGGCTCACCTTCTTGCCAGCGCTTCACGAGATCGTCGACATCGAAGAGGACGCCGATGGGGTTGCGTTGGAACTGCTCGGTGGCCAGCCAATCCATCGAATCCTGCAACGTTTCGAAGGCGTCGATCTGGAGTTCGACCTGGTTGAGATCCGGGTCGAGATAATAGAGGGAGAGCGTCGGGCCGTGATGGATCGTCGTCGACGGCGCGATCCCAGCATCCTTCAATCGAGCGTAGGTCGACAACAGGTCGTCCAGGTCCGCGTAGGTGAACGCGACGTGGTCGACGCCGACCGCGTTCAGCGGGCGATCTTCGAGGTTGGGATTCGCCGCGATCGCGACGCGATGATGCTCATCGTCGTAGGTGAGGAAGCAGATGAACGGGTTCTCGAAGACGGGCTCTGCCTCGAGGACCGTCTTGTACCAATGGACCATGGGCTCGAAGTTCCGGGTGCGAATCACGAAGTGTGCGAATTTCGCGGGTGCGATCTTTCCGCGTACTCGGGCCGGACTCGGGGCTTTCGGCATGCAGTCTCCTCAGAGGCAACGGCGAGCGTCGTTGTGGAATATAGTCGGCCCCGCGCGTTGCGCGTAGAGGAGGATCCCCATGCGATTGGTCACCTTCAGCGAAGGCGGCAGGGCCCGTGTCGGACGACTCGAAAGCGATGAGATCGTCGATCTGGGCGCCGGCGGCCTGCCGGGTCCGATGGGGGACTCGATGCGATCACTGTTGGAGGCGGGTGCGCTCGAGGCGGCCGCCTCCGCCGTCGGGCCGCGCCTCTCACTTGCCGAGGTCCGCCTCGACGCGCCGATTCCGGATCCGCCGAAGATCCTGGCGGTCGGCCTCAACTATGCCGACCACGTGGCAGAAACCGGGCGCGAGACCCCGACGATTCCGTTGATCTTCAACAAACAAGTCACTTCGGTCACGGGGCCCCACGATCCGATCCATCGGCCCCGGGTTTCCGAGGCGCTCGACTACGAGGGCGAGTTGGCGCTGGTGATCGGCCGGCGCTGTCGCCATGTGCCAAGGGCCCGGGCGCACGAGGTCATCGCCGGGTACACGATCTGCAACGACGTTTCCGTCCGCGATTGGCAACGACGCTCTCCGACCATGACGATGGGCAAATCCTTCGACACGCATTGTCCGCTGGGCCCGGCGCTCGTTACTGCCGACGAGATCGGGGGCACGCCTTCAGGCCATGAGCTGAAGACGATCGTGAATGGCGAGCTGCGACAGCATTCGAACACGAAGGAACTGATCTTCGATTGCTTCGACCTCATTGCGCATCTTTCCACGGCATTCACGCTACAGCCCGGCGACATCATCACCACCGGTACCTGCGGTGGCGTCGCGGGCGCCATGAAGCCGCCACGCTGGCTGGTTCCGGGCGATCGGGTCCGTGTCGAGATCGAAGGCCTCGGTGCGATCGAGAACCCCGTGATCGAAGAACCGGCGACGGATCTGCTGTAGTAGACACGGGCCACCGCTGCGCCTGGCCCTGCGGTTCTGGCAGCCTGGGACACCACCGGACTTGGAAGGAGAAGTGATGAGCAATCAGCAGGTCGATCTGGTGCGCAGCGATGGGGTCGCGGCGATCACCCTCTCGAACGCGCCGACGCATACGCTGACGGCGGGCGGTGTCGGCGAGATGCACGAATGACCCGCACGACGCTTCGCTTCGATGTCCGGGCCCCCGAAGCTGCGCCGGTCTCTACCAGCGAGATCGTACAGGCGACGCTCGCGATGGCGTCCTGGGCGGACACGCACGGCTTCGACGGCGTCAGCCTGAGTGAGCATCACGGCGCCGAGGATGGATACCTGCCGTCGCCGGTCCCGATGGCCGCCGCCGTTGCCGCGCGCAGCAAGCGCTTGAGAATCTCCCTTTCGGCCCTGTTGCTCCCGATGTACGACCCGATCAAGCTCGCCGAGGATCTGATCCTCGTCGATCACATCTCCGAGGGCCGCGTCGTGACGACGGCAGGGACCGGCTATCGCCTGACCGAGTTCGAGATGTTCGCCGTCGAGCACGGCCAGCGCTTCAAGATCCTCGAGGAGTACGTGGGTGTCCTGCTGCGCGCATTCTCGGGGGAGGCGTTCGAATGGCGCGGACGGCAGGTACGCGTCACGCCCGCCTCGTACACCGATCCGCATCCGCCACTTCTCATGGGTGGCCAGAGCAAGACCGCGGCACGCCGCGCCGCGCACTTTGGGTTGCCCTATCAACCGGCCAACAACGACGACGAGATGAACGCGCTCTACATCTCGGAATGTGAGGCGAACGGCCACGAGCCGTTGCTGTTTCCGCCGGGGACCGGTGAGATGATCTGGGTCGCCGAGGATCCCGAACGTGCCTGGAGCCAACTGGGTCCCTATCTCCTGCACGATGCCTTGACCTACGCCGGCTGGCAGCCCTCCTGGCAACAGGGTTCCGCGATGCAGTCGCATGCCACCACGCTTGCCGAGATGGAGGCCGAGGGGCTGTACAAGATCCTGACGCCGGATGCCTGCGTCGACTACGCCGAGGGACTGGGCAGCCACGGCAATCTCCTGCTCTACCCCTTCTGTGGTGGCATTCCACCGGATCTCGCCTGGCAGGCTGTCGAATTGTTCGACGCGAAGGTGCGACCGAGACTGTCGGCGGCAGCACGCTAGGCTCAGGGAAACGACGACGGAGCGGCCATGTCAGATTCGCACGCCTGTGATGTCCTCGTGGTGGGCGGAGGCCCAGCCGGTGCCTTGCTCGCCTACTTGCTGGCCAGCCGCGGCGTCGAGACGACGCTCATCGAACGCCAGACGGATTTCGATCGCGAGTTCCGCGGCGAGATCCTGATGCCCGGCGGCCTCGCGATGTTGGATGCGGCCGGCATCGAGATCGCCAAGATTCCGCATATCAAGCCGCGCCAGTTCCGGGGCTACCGGGCCGGCCAGCAGTTCTTCGAGTTGGCACTCGATGAGGGGCTGGAGCAGCTGCCGTTGAGTGTCTCGCAGCCCCATCTGCTCGAGACCCTGGTCACGGCAAGTGAAGCACACGGGAGCTTCCGGTTTCTACGCGGTGCCGCGGTGCGTGACCTGTTGCGCGATGGGGATCGAATCACGGGCGTCCGTGTCCAGGGTCAAAGCGGAGAAGAACGGATCCGGGCTCGGCTCGTCGTAGGTGCCGACGGCCGTGCCTCGGTGGTGCGGCGCAAGCAAGGGCTCCCGTCTCGGCAACTGGGCACACCCATGGACATCGTCTGGGCCAAGCTGCCATGGCCCGAGCGGTTTCCGCAGGGCGAGTTCCGCTTCTACATCGGTGGCGGCCATCTGCTGATCGCGTTTCCCGCCGGCGAAGACGGCCGTCTCCAGATGGCCTGGGTGATCCTGAAGGGAACCTACGGCGATCTTCGCAGTCGCGGTATCGAGGATTGGTGTCGTGCCATGGTAGAGCACGTGGACGAGGAGCTGGGTGCCCACTTGCTAGGCCACATCTCCGAAATCTCGCGACCCTTCCTGCTCGATGCCGTCACCGATCGGGTGCAGGGCTGGGCTCGACCGGGCTCACTGGTGATCGGGGACGCGGCCCACACGATGTCTCCGGTCGGCGGCCAGGGCTTGAACGTGGCGATGCGCGACGCCGTGGTCGCCGCGAACTGCCTGGTTCCGGTGCTCCGCGATGGCGCGGAGCTGGACGAGGCTGCAGCCAGGGTGGAGTTCCAGCGAGGACCCGAGATCGATGCGATCCAACGGCTCGCTGCACTCCCCCCCCGCGTGATTCTCGGCACGCGCTTCTTCCACAGCTGGGCGCGTGCCTTCGTTGCCCGAGCCGTCAACACACCCTTCGGCCGGGCGCGGGCGCTGGGGCCGATCGGGTTGTTCCTGAATGGGACCGAAGAAGTGAGGCTCGAGGTCTGAGCTTCGATATGCTGCGGCTCCGAGCTTCGGGAGAGCTTCATGGCCGCTGACATTCGAGCGCTGTTTCGGGCCCGTGCCAACGATGACGGCACCGCCGTGTTGTTCGACGACGAGCGCTACAGCTGGCGGCAACACGTCGAGGCCTCGCTCGATCGTGCCGCTTGGCTGCTGGCACGCAAGCCCACCGATGGTCCGTTCCACGTCGGTGTCTTGCTCGACAACGTTCCCGAGTTTTCGTTCTTGTTGGGCGCGGCCGCGTTCGCGGGGGCCACGATCGTGGGCATCAATCCCACTCGCCGTGGTGCCGAACTCGAGCGGGACGTGAAGCACACCGCGTGCGCAGTGCTCGTGACCGAAGCGAAATATCAGGCGGACCTTGCCGGCCTCGACCTGGGCCCGGCAGGAGAGTCACTCCACGTGGTAGGAAGCGCCGAGTGGTCGGAGACGCTGGCCCCCTACGCCGGAGAGAACGACCCGGACGTCGACCTCGATGCCAGCGCGCCCTACCTGCTGATCTTTACCTCCGGTACCACGGGACACCCGAAGGCCGCGATCTGCAGCCAGGCTCGCATTGCAGCGATCGCCACGAATCTGCGGGAGCGCTGGAATCTCACGCCAGACGATGTTGCCTACTGCTCTATGCCGATGTTCCATTCGAATCAACTGATGGCTGGCTGGGCGCCAACGCTCGAGGCTGGCGCCACGCTGGCCCTGCGTCGGAAGTTCTCGGCGTCCGGGTTCTTGTCAGACGTTCGGAAGTTCGGTGTGACGTACATGAACTACGTCGGGAAACCGCTGACCTACATCCTCGCGACGCCGGAACAGCCGGACGACGCGGACAACACCCTGCGCGTGGCCTTCGGGAACGAAGCTGCCGAGCACGATCTCGAGCGGTTCTCGAAGCGCTTCGGCTGTGCCGTGCTCGATTCCTATGGTTCCACCGAAGGGTCCGTCTCGATCGGTCGGACGCCAGAGACTCCGAAGGGCGCGCTGGGCGTCGGGATCCCGGGCACCCAGATTCTCGATCCCGAGACCGGCGTCGAATGTCCGCCGGCGGTCTTCGACGAGACCGGCCGCCTAACAAATGGAGAGTCGTGCGTCGGCGAGATCGCGAACCGCCAGACCGCCTTCACGTTCGAGGGCTACTACGACAACGACGAGGCGAACTCGGCTCGGATCCGCGACGGCGTCTACTGGACCGGTGATCTCGGCTATCGCGACAGCGAAGGCTTCATCTATTTCGCAGGGCGCGACTTCGACTGGCTGCGCGTCGATGGCGAGAATTTCGCAGCAGCTCCGGTCGAGCGCATTCTCACCCGCCACCCCGCGGTGTCGCTGGCTGCCGTCTACGGCGTGCCGGACGAGGAGGTCGGCGACCAGGTCATGGCGGCCCTGATCCTGGAACCCGGTGAGCGCTTCGAGCCCGAAGCATTCGCGACGTTCCTGGCCGGCGAACCCGACCTCGGCACCAAGTGCGCGCCGCGCTACGTGCGCGTGGCGGCCGCACTCCCCAGCACCGAGACCAACAAGATCCTGAAGCGCATCCTGCGTCGCGAACGCTGGGAATGCGACGATGAACTCTGGCTGCGCGAGGACGCGAGCTACCGCCCGCTCACCCCGGAAGACGTGCGAGAGATTCGCGCCCGCTTCGTCGCCCGCGATCGGGAAGCCGTCCTCGAACCCTGACGACTGGGTCTACCACTCCCCGGTATTTTCCATCGAAGCCCAGGGTTCCTGGGCCGGCAGCGGAGGCCCGTCCTGGAGCAACTCCACCGAGATGCCGTCGGGTGAGCGCACGAACGCCATATGCCCGTCGCGCGGCGGCCGGTTGATCATCACACCGCCATCCTGGAGTCGCTGGCAAACCGCGTAGATGTCCTTCACCGCGTAGGCGAGGTGACCAAAATTCCGGCCGCCATCGTAGGGTTCCGGGTCCCAGTTGTGGGTGAGCTCGACCTGGGAATCCGGGTTGTCCGGTGCGCCGAGGAAGACCAACGTGAAGCGTCCCGCCTCGACGTCGATGCGGCGCTGCTCCTCGAGGCCCAGCTTGTTGCAATAGAAATCGAGGGAAGCCTCGATGTCGGTCACGCGGACCATCGTGTGCAGGTATCGCATCGTTCCTTGCTTGCTCCTCAATTCTCGCTGTCGCTCTCGCGCGCAGCCGCGCCGTAGATGCCTTGCGCCATCAGGCTGGTTTCGATGCTGACGCGTTGTTTGTAGACGGCGGCTCGGATCCCATGCGCATCGCGCGAGGCAGGATCGGCCTGAACGGCCCATTCCGCCAGTTGGCAAGCCAGGTCGAGGCGCTCGTCGTTGGCCGCCCGCTCCGCCGCCGTGACCAGGGCAGCCACGCCGCCCGAAAGCGTCGCCACCACACCGGCCAGGTCGGCGTCCGGTGCCGGGTTCAGACGAGCCGGGTTTCCGTCATACCAGCCGCCGTAGAGCCGCCAGAGATTGCGCACGATGAAGCGCGGATCGTCGTAGCTGGGACGGAGGTAGGGCCGCGCCAACAGCGCCTCGGGGAACGACACCGCATGAATCACATCATCGAGACGCGCCCCCTCGTTCATCAGCTTCAACGTCTGTTCGGTGATGATCTCGAGCAGGCTCGCGCTCTCTTCGAGGGCCTGGCGTACGCGCTCGCCACCCACGATCGGGGGGCCGTGGCCCGGCAGCAGCAGTTCTGCTTCGAGGTCCGCCATCCGGCGCAGGGCGACGGCCCACTCGCGGGGGTAGCGCTGGGCCTTCTGCGGGTTGCCACAGTTCGGTGAGGCCCAGATGAAGAGGTCACCGGTGTAGATCGCGCGCTGCTCCGGAATCCAGCACCAGAGCCCATCGTCGGTTTCGCCCTTGTCGTGATAGAGCTCGACGCGGACGCCGCCGACCTCGAATGCGTGGCTGGCCCCGACGGTCTGATCCGGTTGTCGGTACTCCCTGGGAAAGACGGGCTTAGGGAAATCGAATTGCCGCTGATTGATCACGGCGTTGTAACCGTTGGTCAGCACATAACGATCGAAACGCGCGGGGCAGTTCTCGTGTGCAATGACGTGGGGGAGCGGTTGGCCGGCTTCGCGCGCCTCCGCCTCGAATGGGCCGAGGCCGAAGACGTGGTCGACGTGGCCGTGGGTGTAGACGGCCGTGTGGACGCGCTGCGGGGACCACTCCCGCACCGACGCGAACAAGCGGCTCGCGTGGAAGTGGCTCGAAGTATCGAGGAAGACCAGTCCTTCTTCCGTCCGGAGCACGGCCACGTTCGAAAACGCAGACATGAAGCCGAGCGAATCGGAAAACGCCTCGAATCCGACGAGCGCACGGCCCGGGTGCACCTGCGACTCGGTCAGGTCTCCTGCCCAGGCACGTTCTGCCAGCTCGAGTACTTCGCCCATGGTTCCTCCTGCGGCACGTCAAGGTAGCGCGCCGGGAGCCGGCGGATACGCTTCCGCCTCATGGATCCGCGCGCGAGCAGACGGAAGACGTTGCGTCTGCTCGGCGCAGTCGGCGCCGCCGCCGGTCTGGTGGCCGCGGCCACCGGTCTCGCGCGTCCATTTCCGCAACAAGCCGGAGAGTCGCCGACTGCGGATCGCGTGGAACTCGGACGACTCCTGTTCTTCGACCCGGTGCTCTCGGCGGATGGGAGTCTCTCCTGCGCCCATTGTCATCGGCCCGATCGCGGCCTCGGCGATGGCCGTCGCACAGCGCTCGGGCGGGGTGGCCAGCCGCTCGCTCGCAATACACCGACGCTCTACAACGTGGGCTTCAAGGCGAAGTTGATGTGGGATCGCCGAGCCGCTTCACTCGAGCAACAGGTTCTACTCCCGTTGTTCGGCAAAGAAGAACTCGGCGCGGACCCGGGCCGCCTGGTGGCGCGGTTGGCCGCGATCCCCCGCTACCGCGCGCTCTTCGCGCTGGCGTTTCCGGACGAGGCGCTTTCGGTAGACACGGTCGCGCGGTCGATTGCCGCGTTCGAGCGCACCTTGGTATCGCGCGACTCGCGCTTCGATCGTTTCGCGGCGGGAGATCGATCTGCCCTCGACGCTGCTGAACGCCGCGGGTTGGCGCTGTTTCGCTCGCTCAATACGCGCTGCTTCGAGTGCCATCACTTGCCCACCTTCGACGCTCCGCTCTCGATGGGCATCGGCGTTCCCTCGGACGATCCCGGTGTCGGCGCGATCTCGGGTAGCGCCGGACAGCTCGGTCAGTTCGGCATTCCGACGCTTCGGAACGTCGCCCGCACGGCGCCCTACATGCATGACGGCTCCCTCGAAACGCTGGACGAGGTCATCGATTTCTATCGGAAGGGCGGCGGCCGAGCACACGGCGTTTCCGCAGAGCGAATTCATGGCCATGTGCGGGCGTTCGAAATCGGTGACGACGAGGCCCACGATCTCGTGGCCTTCCTTCACAGTCTCACCGATGAACGCGCGAGACCGCGGGTTCCGGAACAGGTACCGTCCGGGCTTCCCGTTCTGGAGAACCGTCGATGAATTGGCGTGCGCCCGTGCTGCTGCTGCTTCCTTTCGTGCTCGTGACCAACGCTGCCCTGGCAGAGGTCGTGAGAGTCGATGCGGGCGAGTCGATCGCGGCGGCCCTCGAGCGTGCAACGCCTGGCACCATCATCGAGGTCGAACCGGGTGTCTATCACGAAGCGCTCACGGTGGATGTGCCTGGGATTACGTTGCGTGGAATCGTGCGTGGCGACCAACGGCCGATTCTCGATGGACGCAATGAGTTGAACGATGGCGTCATCGCGTCGGGTAGCCCCTTCGAGATCACGGGATTCGCGATTCGTCACTACAAGGGCAACGGCGTCACGACCCAGGGCGTGGACGGTGCCCGCTTCGACGATCTCGAGATCGACGATACGGGCCTCTACGGGGTCTATCCGATCCAGTCCCGGAACGTGACGGTGACCCATTGCACGATCACGCGGATCAAGGATGCCGCCATCTACGTCGGAGACAGTGACCGCGCGCTGGTGGCCTACAACGAAGTCCACCACAACGTCGCCGGGATCGAGATCGAGAACACGAACGACGCCGAGGTTCGCGACAACCTGACGTTCGACAATACCGCTGGCATTCTCGTGTTCGTGCTGCCCGGCAAGATCCACAAGGAAGCGCGCCGGAACCGGGTGCATCGGAACTGGGTGGTGCGCAACAACCTCGACAACTTCGGTGACCCGGTGTCGATCGTCGGCCAGCTTCCGCCGGGAATCGGCGTGCTGGTGATGGGCGCAGACGAGACGCTGGTCGAGAACAACTGGATCAAGGACAACCGTTCGGTCGGGATCGGCCTGGTTCGTCTCGGCGAACCCGAAGCCGCCCGGGATCCCGAGCAGGAACCCCTCCCCGACCGCAATCGGATCGGGCGCAACTATCTTTCGGGCAATGGCCTGGATCCGGATCCGTCGGTGGTCGAAGGCTATGGCGGAGGTGGCGACTTCGCCTGGGATGGCACTGGGAGCGACAATTGTGCCGACCTCTCCGACGCCGTCACCCGAGGAGGCGTTCCCCTGCGCGCCTGCTCCTGGTTCGGGGATCGTTCCTCAGTACGACAGGAGTGGGAGGCGTCAGCTCGACAGGGCTCCAGGGCTGCACCCGCTCCCGGTGTAGTTTCCGGAAGCGTTGCGCCCGAAGAACCCGGCTTGGCGAACGCCGACGCGCAGGTCCACATTCGCGCCATGCGCTTCGAGCCGCGCCATGTCACCGTGAAGGCCGGCCAGAGGGTGGCGTGGTTGAACGAGGATGCCGTCGCGCACACGGTCACGAGTGGCAATGGCGCGACGCCGACCCACGCCCCCCTCTCCTCGAGCTTCTTGATGCAGGGTGGGAGCTACTCCCACGTCTTCGCGGAACCGGGGACCTACGAGTATTTGTGCCTCCCGCACCTCGATCAGGCGCCGATGCGGGGAGCTACCGTGACGGTGCTCCCTTCCGACGCGTCCTGACGCGAGGTTAGGCCAGCACGGGAAGTCGCACCTCGAAGCGTGCCCCACCCTCGGTGCTCTCGCCCAGGGTGAGTGTGCCTCCGTGGGCCTGGATGATCTGGTAGGAGATATAGAGTCCAAGGCCGGTCCCTTCACCCGCGCCCTTCGTGGTGAAGAACGGATCGAAGAGTCGGTTGCGATTCTCCGGGGCGACGCCCGGCCCGTTGTCGTCGACGGCGATCACGGTCTCGTTCGCCTCGCAAGAGGTCTGGACCTTGACCCGTCCCGCGTCGCCGACCGCTTGGAGTGCGTTCATCACCAGATTGACGACGACCTGCTGAAGCTGGCCGCGCGAGGCCAGCACCGACGGCGGCTCGCCGTAGCACTCTTCGATCCGTGTCGTTTGCCTGTGATGCGTCCCGGCCACGCGAATGCAGCTCTCGACCACGACATCGACGTCGGTTTCCACGCGGTCCTCTTCTCCGGAGTGGGCGAACTCGCGCATGTCTCGAACGATGGCGATGGTCCGGTTGACGCCTTCCATCGACTCGTCGATCAGGGCCTCCATCTCGCTCGACCGCTCATTCACCTCGGGGTCGGCGCCTCCGAGTTCCTTCTGCATCGCATCCCAATCGGAGCGCAGCAGGCCGAGGTTGGTGCGGACGTAGGCCATCGGATTGTTGATCTCGTGCGCCAGGCCGGCAGCGAGCTGGCCGAGCGATTCGAGTTTCTGGGAGTGGCGCAGCTGGCCCTCGAGGGCCGTGCGCTCGGTGATGTCCTCCACCAGACCCAGCACGCCCACCTGCTCCCGGCCATGCCGGGCGGGTGTGAGAATCAGCCGCAATCGGGAAGTCTTGGACCAGCCCGACGTGTAGTCGTGGTCGCCGGTCACGACCTCGCCGGTCTCGAGGCAATGCCGCACAGCATCGGCGATCCCGGCCCGAGCCATCGTTTCGGAGCTGAGTACGTTGTTTCCATCAACGGCTTGCCCGGATGGAGAACCGACGATCTCGAGCAGGCGCGGATTGACGCTCTCGATCCAACCATCGAGACCCATGATGAAGACCCCGATCGGTGCCTGGTCGAACAGGTTCCGGAAACGCTGTTCACTGGCCAGCAGTGCGTGACTGCGCTCGACCAACAGTCCCTCGAGTTCGAGTTCGAGTCGGCGGCGTTGCATGACGAGCAGGTACGAGAGGCTGAACGCCATGACCAGGGGACCGTATTCGCCGAGACCGGGAACGACGTCGGACCCGATCGCCGTTGCGATCGATGTCAGACCGAGCAGCGCGTAGCTGACCAGACTACCGAGGAGCAGGGCCTTCTCGCGCAGATCGAGGCTGGATGCGCGCACGATGTCGCGTGCCATCCAGATCAGCGCGACCGGAATGGCGAGCGCCATCAGACCGATGGCCTCGGTCGTCACGCCGGTCTGATAGGGTCGACCGAACGCATCGTGGAGCCAGACCGTTTCGTTGGTCATGAACCACGGGGTCGTCGCCGCGGCGATGGCGAAGCCCACGTTGGCGATCGCGAAGTAGAGGGCGGCACCGTTCAGGACGCGCCCGGACATCCGGCGCACGAAGCCGACCAGGGTGCAGATCAGCAGCGGCGCGACGACCACCTGGACGCGCGTGGCCTCGATCACCGTCTGGCGATCTTCGGTGTGGATCTCGACCCAGCGCGCCATCTCGAACACCACGGCCAGGCCTGCCCAGCTAGCGACCCAGAGGTCTGCATTTCGATCCCGCCCGGCGCTCCAGAAATGGAGGACGGCGAGGGTCAGACTGACCCCCATCGCGAGGAGCAGTGCGCTGTGGCTCGATAGGAGAGTGGGCACGGGTTGTCTGATCGGCGCATCGGAGAGCGCAATTGATCGGCGAATTTGCGTCGTGTTCCGCCTCTCGAGCGGCCTCCCAGCAGGTTGCGGAAGAATCCCGGGCGGTCCCCGGCGACGGGAGTGGGTTGTTCCGCAGCCTGCTAGGGTTCCGAATCCGATGAGTCAGCCGCAGGCGGATGAACGACGAATGCAACGGCGCGCCCTGCTGCTGCTCGGCATCGGTGCCGCACTCGGGCTCCTGCTCGGCGCGTACGGCCTGGTCGGTGGCGGGAGTGAAATCGGGTTACTGCCGGACGGTGTGGTGGCCTCCGTCAACGGGGACTTCATCGACCGCAACGGGTATGAGCGGCTCGTTGCCGGCCTGGACGCCGACACCCGCGAGCCGATCACCCCGGAGCTGCGCAGGCGCGTCCTCGATCGGATGATCGACGAAGAGCTGCTGGTGCAGCGCGGTCTCGAGCTGGGGCTCGCCGAGAGCGATCGCCGGGTCCGTGCGGATATCACATCGGCGATGATCCGTTCTGTGGTGCTGGAGGCGGAAGACACGCCGCCGACCGAGGCGGAACTCATCGCCTTCCACGAGCGCGAGGCGGCCTTCTTTACCCAGCCGGGTCGCGTGCGTGTCGGTCAGGTCTTCTTCCGCGTGCCCTCCCCGGGCATGGACGAAGAGGTGCGGCAACGCGCCGAATCGGCACGGGATCGGCTGCGCGAGGGCGTGGCCCTCGAAACGGTTCGCGCGGAAGACGGCGATCGGGAGGTCTCGACGGTTCCGAACGCGATGCTGCCACCGGCGAAGCTTCGCGAGTATGTAGGCCCCACCGCGCTACGAGCGGTGATGTCACTTTCGGATGGCGAGATCAGTGGTCCGGTGAGGTCGGGAACCGGCTACCACGTGTTCGTGCTCCGTGAGCGCGAGCGAGAACGCGTGCCCGCGTTCGAAGAGATCCGTGAACAGGTCCGAGCAGAATGGGTGCGACGTTCAGGAGACGATGCGTTGCGCGCTTATCTCGATGGACTGCGCCGGGACGCCGACGTTGTCGTTCGCGAAGCGCTCCCTTGATCTTCCCGCGCTGCGTATCGGCATGGATGCTGGCGCTGTGGCTGGCCGCGGCCTTCGCCTTATCAGTGGGTATTGCAGAGCCCGCCACAGCCCATACGCGGAGTACTTCCTACTCCAGTTGGGAGATCGAGGGGCGCGACGCTCGGATTCGTTTCCGAATCACGCAGCTCGAGTTGACTCGGCTTCCATGGGGCATCGTGTCGCCGCCGGCGTTGCAGCCCGAGCTCGCAGCGTACCTGCCGGACGTTCTGAGGCTAGAGGCCGGTGGTGTCGTCTGCGCGGTGGTCGGCCCGGTCCGCGCGTTGGCTGCGCCGAACGATCGGGCCTTGATCGAGTGGCGGGTCTCCTGTCCGTCGGCGGGCGCCCTGGCGATTCGAAGTGAACTGATGCTCGAGGTCGCTCCGAGTCACCTGCATTTCGCTCGGATTCGCTCCGGCGGAGGGATCACCGAGCGTGTCCTGTCCAACACCGAGCGCGTCTGGCAGCTCGGCGCTACGGACGGGACCAGCGAGGGGGGTAGCTCGATTGCGTCCTACGTCCGCGTCGGAATCGAGCACATCGCGACCGGCTACGACCACATCGTGTTCCTGCTGGCGCTGCTGCTGCTCGCGGCTCGGTTGGGCGAGGTCGTCACGATCGTGACCGGCTTCACGATCGCGCATAGCATCACGCTCGCGCTGGCCGCGCTCGGGCGGTTGCAGCCGGAGGCAGCTGCGGTCGAGGCCCTGATCGGATGCTCGATCGTGATCGTGGCCGCGGAGAATGGTTGGCATCTGTCCGGCCGACGCCTGATCGTTCCGCGCGTGGTCGTCGCCGGGCTAGCGCTGTCCGGACTGCTGGCCATGGCCGGGGTGGGCGCGATCTCGGCAATCACCCTCTTCGGCCTCGCCCTCTTCAGCGGTTGCTATTTCGCCCTCCTGGATCGGGTGGAACGTCCTGCCCGCCTTCGAGCCGCGATCGCATTCTGCTTCGGTCTGGTGCACGGCTTCGGCTTTGCTGGTGTCCTGACCGAAATCGCACTGCCGCAAGGCAGGCTCCTGCCGGCACTCCTGGGCTTCAATGTCGGCGTCGAGGTCGGCCAGCTCGCGATCGTCGCCTTGATCTGGCCTTTGCTACTCGGCCTCTCGCGGCTCGCTAGCGGTCGGCCACATCGCGTGGTCATGGAAGTCGGGACTGCCGCGATCTGCGCGATGGGCTTCTACTGGATGGTCGAGCGCGCCTACGCGTAGGGAACCTCTGCACGGAGCACCTCCCTACGACGGTGATCGGAATGGGGTGAGTTCCCAGGTGTTGGGTTCGAGCATTCGCGTGGCGGCGGACGGTCTTGAGGGGTGGGGTGGCTCTCGACCCTCGGAGGAGGCTTTGCGGGTTGCTCTTACGGGTGGTCTGCTTGGATCGAGGACGTGCGGACGAGCGCTGCCTGCACGCGAGAATGCCGGGCGGGGCCCCGGGGACGGTTCAGCCCGGAGCGGCAGCGGGGTCCAGGAGTGGACCGGCTCTCTTCCAGCCTTCGTTGAGCAGCCAGGTGTGCGTGAACACGACGGCGCGCGTTTCGGGCCTTCCTCGTGCCTCGATCACGAGGTCACGCGCGGAGCACCCCCTCAACAGCCCTCCGGGACCCAGCTCCGTTCGAAAGGGCCGACATCGCCTCCTCGAGACATCGTTCGGGTCTCCCGACGCGCGCGCGCACCCTCGGCCATGCCCCGATCTACCTGGCAGCAAGCGGCCACCCCCACCGGTTCGAAGCAGTGCCTCTACCTCTCCGCCCGGAATGCACTCAGGGCCGCCTGTGCGGAGCTTCCGGTGCGCTCAGGTCGAGAGCCAGGCGCGGAGCTCGGGCGCGGCGCGGCGGCGGAAGGCCGCGATCAGCTCGAAGCGTTCCAGGGCCTGGCGGATGGCTCGTTCTCCGGTCGGGACCGGGTGCGCCTGGAAGAATGCGGCTACGTCGCGACGGGCGGCGGCGGTTGCGAGAGCGGGTGTGGCGTCGATGATCCGCGTGACGAGCATGCCGCCAATCCGTTTCTCGAGGGCCGACCAGTGGCATTTGATGAAACGCCAGGTTCGTTCGGGATTGTGTGGGTTGCTGAGTCCACGGACCAGTACGATGGCGACATCGCCGCTCGCGAGTTCGGGCCCGAGGGTGTGGGCCAGGGCCCGATCGTGAAGCTCGGCATCGCGGAACCCGGCCAGGGCCATCAGCGCTCGGCGAGCGAGCTGCGGTGTCGAGGCGGTGCGCCAGGTTCTTTCCAGGCGATCGAACAGCGCAGCGTGGCCGTGCTCGGCGGCGAGCGAGACCGCGACATCGGCGAAAGCGGGATGCAGCGAAGCGGGCCGCGCCAGATAGCGCCGGCAGGCCTGCTTGGCGGCCTCGATGACGAGCGGGCAGGCCGCATCCGCGCCCAGGATTCCGAGGCGTTGCGCCCGGGCATCCCGGCTGTCGTCGCTGCCGCGTCTCATCTCGAAGGGATCTCCCCGGAGCGGGCCGAAGATCTGTTGAAGGCGTTTGCGCCAGATCGCGATCGCTTCGGCTTCGAGCAGATGTCTGACATCATCTGAGAGCGCGTGAACCGCACCGGCGAGCGTTCGCAGCACGGCTGGGTCGGTTTCCGCGCCGATCGCCGGTATCAGCTCGAGAAAGGCGACGAGCGGGAGTTCGCCGGCGCGCGCCAGTGCCCAGGCATCGTCGATGAGTCCCATCCGCTCGATCGCGGTCAGCCCGCTGGCGCGACTGGCAATCTCGGCGAGTTCTTCGGGGGCGTGGAGGGTTCGGAAGAACCCGCCCTGATTTGCGTTTCCGTAGACGGGTTGGCCCTTCGTGCCGGCGGGAACGTCCACCCGCGTGCGACTGCGAGCCAGCGTCGCCTCGATTCGTCGTGTTCGCCCACTGGCTGACAGGGCGCGGCCCGCCCATGGCACGGGCCACAGGGATTCCGGATCGACTGCGCCCCGGCGACGGCCCATGCGGAAGGGGCGCTGTGCGAGTTGGATGCGGCCACCGTCTCGCGAACGTGTCAGTTCGACGATCGGGTGGCCCGGGCGCTCGATCCAGGCACCGGCCATGCGCAGTACGTCTCGGCCCGATGCCTCGCCTAGCGCTTGCCAGAGATCGGCGGCCACCGTGTTGCCTTCGCAGTGCGCACGGATGTAGCGCCGTACGCCGCGGCGGAAATCCGGGCCCAACGTCGTGGCCAGCATCCGGACGATGGCGGCACCCTTCTCGTAGGTGATGACATCGAAGTTCTCGGTCGCCGCATCGACGTCGTGGACTTCGCAGTAGACGGGATGTGTGTCCGCAAGCGCGTCGAAGCGAAGCGCCGTGGCGGTTCCATCCTGGAACTCGCGCCAGATCCCCCAACCGGGTTTCCAATCGTCGATGACCTGGAAGGCCATCCAGGTGGCGAACGATTCGTTCAGCCACAGGTCGTCCCACCAAGCCATCGTGACCAGGTTCCCGAACCACATGTGGGAGAGTTCATGGGCGACGACCTCGGCGACCCGGTGTCGCTCCGCGGGGCTCGCGGTGGTTTCGTCGAGTAGCAGCGCGGTCTCCCGGAAGAAGACGGCGCCAGCATTCTCCATCGCTCCGAACTCGAAATCGGGTACCGCGATCAGGTCGAGCTTCTGGTACGGATGGGCCAGGCCGAACCATTTCTCGAGCCGCGCCAGACTTGCTTTGGCGGCTCGAAGTGCGAACGGCGTCAGCGCCGCCTTCCCCGGCGTATGCCAGACGCGGATCGGCGTCTTCCCGACACGGACGGTTCGCGAACCCTCGAAGCGACCCACGGCGATGGCCACCAGGTAGCTCGAGAGCCGCGGGGTCCTGGAAAAGTGATGGGTCACGAAGCCGCGCCGGGCGGGTTCGACTCGCTCGGCAGGCTGGTTGGAAAGGACCGTCAAACCCTTCCGCGTGGTGACGGAAACCTTGTAGGCTGCTTTCATCGCCGGTTCGTCGAAGCACGGGAACATGCGGCGGGCGTGGGTGGCCGCGAGTTGGGTCAACGCATAACGATGGCGACCCGATGCGGCGTGGTAGAAACCCTTGAGGTCCGAGCGCAAGCGACCGTTGAACGCGAACACCAGGGTGCAGCGACCGGGCCCCTGGAGCGCCGGCAACCGAACCTTCACCGTCTCGCGCTCGGGCACCACGGTGATCGTGCCTGGAAGGATTTCGCCGCCCTGCACGATACCCGCCCGGCTGATGTCGATCTCCGTGGCGTGCAGTTCGATTTGACGTTTGGCGCGCTCGAGTTCGATCTCGATGCGGACGCTGCCGCTGAAGGTGTCGTCCCGCTCTGGGTCCACTTCCAGGTGCAGGTCGACCTCGATGGGCCGCACATCCGCAGTCAGGCGCTTGGCGCGACGCGCGCTCATTCCGTCAGGGTGTCGTTTGCCACTGACGCTTCGGCGGGTGTGGTCAACGCCTCGGGCGCCGGGTCGGCTGGGGCTGCATCCCAACCCAGGGCCGCGGTCATCCCGTGGAAGAGCGCGCTCTGCTCGAGCGAGCCGGAAAAGAAGTGCGCGCCAGGCCCCGTGCTCCACACCGCGACATCCTCACCGGAGTGAACGCCCGCAAAGCGCGGTACCGCAGACTGCTGCAACCGATTCGGATCAACGGCAGCCTCGTCCGTCAGGTTCGGGCGGCCAGGCGACGTCGGCGCGTGTACTTCGAGGGGCTCGTGCGGAAAGCGCTTGGTCCCCTCCTGTTGGGCGTCCGTCGGGGCGTGATGGCCGGGCCCAACGGCGTACTGGAGGGTCGCGTAGGATACGCCGATGCCATCCAGAGCCGGCTCCGCCTTGCGAACCCCGGTAAAGAAATCGTTCTCGTGCACGAGACCCAGGATCGGGTTTCCGCGCGTCGCATAGCCGGCCATCGTGAGCGGATGGCCATGATCGGCCGTCACCACGATCAAGGTCTTGGCGGGATCGGTCAGCTCGATGGCGACCTCGACCGCGCGCGAGAACGCCAGCGTTTCGCTGAGCGCGCGCTGCGCGTTGTTGGCATGATGCGCGTGGTCGATGCGTCCGCCCTCGACGACCAGTACGAAGCCTTCCGCTTGTCGCCCCAACTGGCGCAAGGCGAATTCGGTCATGCGTGCCAGGCTGGGTTCGCCGCCGCGGTCGTCCGCACGATCGTGCTCGAATGCCATGTGGTCGTTCTCGAAGAGGCCGAGAACCTGGCGAGCCTCACCACTCGCGAGGGCGCTCAGCTGCGCAGCGTTCCATGCGGTGGCGCGGCCGGGGGCCGCACTCTGCCACTCGCTCAGGAGGTCTCGCTCGTCCCAGCGCACGCCGGTCAACTCGGGGTCTTCGGGATCGACCTGGTTGGCGCCCAGGAAAGCGCGCCGTCCGCCACCAAGCATGACGTCCACGCCATCGCCGTGAGGGAATTCGACCAGCTGGCGGGCGAGGTCCGGGAAGCCGTCCTTCAGGGCGGCCGGGCTCAGGGTGGCGTCGTGTTCCCAGCCTCGGCTGGCCGCGTGGGCATAACAAGCCGCCGGCGTGGCATGGGTGATTCGTGCGGTCGTGACGATTCCTGTAGCGAGACCGCGGTCCTCGGCATGCTCGAGAAGCGTTGGTACACGGCTCTCGGAAACACTTCGATGGTCGCCCGGAATGACGCTGGCGTTGACGCCGAGCATCCCCGCCTTGGTTTTCACACCGCTCATGATCGCGGTCATCGTCCCGGCGGAATCGGGAACCTGTTGGTTCGTGTTGTAGACCTTGACCAGGCCGACGACGGGAAACGACTCGAACGCCAGGGCGCCCTCTTCGCCGGGCGCTCCTCGTTGCTGGCCGTCGAAGATCCTGGCCGCCGTCACCGTCGAGATCCCCATGCCGTCGCCGAGGAAGAGTACGACGTTGCGCGCAGGGCCCGGCGTCTGTGTGTGGGCTCTTCGTTTGGCAACGGCGGCGCGTCCATCGACGAACCAGGGATCGGCATCCTGGGACGCGGTTTCGGCGACGGCCGGTGCGGCCAGGAGCAGGGCGAGTGCGAACGCGACTGCGATGGGTCTCACGAGGATCGGGGCGCCAGCTGATCCATGTCCGCTGCGAGCCCGGCAAGCATGTCGTCTGCGACGGCCGAACGTAGGTGGTGCTTGGTCCCGGCGAATGCGCGCTGCGGGAGAGCGGCCAGACGAGTGGCTTCGCTTCGCGCGGTGGCTTCGACGGCGTCCGGGTCGACGAGGCGATCGAGATAGCCGGCGTCGACCGCACCCGAGGGCGAGTAGATCTCGGCCGTGGTCGTGGCGCGGAGCAGGTGGCGCCGCGAGATGCGTTCCTGGGCGAGCTTCACGGCGAACGTGGGAAGCACCATCTTGATGGCGACCTCGTTCAGGCCGATCTTGGCTGGCCCGTCGGCGCCGATCCGCAAGTCCGAGGCGAGCAGCATCAACGCGCCCATCGCCATCGCGTGGCCGGTGCAGCCGGCGACGATGGGCAACGGTGAGCGAAGCATTCGTGCCAACAACTCGGCGCCGCCTCCGACCAACGCGCGAGCCGCATCGGGGCCCTTCGCCAGCGTCGCGAGATCGAAGCCTGCGGAGAATCTTCCCGGCCGCCCGAGCAAGGCAACGGCGCCGCCTTCTTTCTCGGCCAGATCGAGTGCCTCGTTGATCCCTTGCAAGAGTTGCGGGGAGACTGCGTTCGCCTTGCCATCGTCGAGGCGGATGATCGAGACCGCTTCGTCACGCTCGTACTGAATGATGTCCGTCATGGGGAGAGACGGTACATCGAAGCCCGATCGGTCGCCCGATGCGCCGGACCCTCAGCGTCGAATCACAGTCGAAGCTGACCGGCGCGTTCCTCGGCGTAGGCTTGCAGCGCCTGGCAGATCTCGGGTTCGACCGCGCGGAACCGCACGCCCATCCCGATCGGCAGGTTCTTCTTCGCGAGGTTGCCCGGAACGTTGGTCATCACCACTTCCGCGGAGACCAGCGCGTCCTCGTCGGGCAGGGGGATCGTTAGAAACACCACGGACTTCGGCATCGAGGGCGATGACGTGGCCAGGAAGGCGCCCCGGCTGGAGAGGCTGTAGATCTTGGCTGGTTTGAGGCGCCCGCCCGCGCGCAGCCGAACCGGCCAGTTGGTCGGAACGCGCTGACTGTGGCGCGTGCGCAAGATGCGCGCTTCGCCGGTGAGGGCCGCGTTCAGCTGAAAGCGCAGGGTGTGGTCGTCGACGGGATTCCAGAGGGCCAACTCCACACCAGCACGCCGTAGCCGGTTGCGTCGATCGGCGTCCGGGCACGTGCCGGTCACGATGAGACCGGGTGCTTCGAGTTCACCAGCACGGCGGAATGCGGCGAGTGATCGATCGAGGTCGAATACCGGGAGATCGTCGGGGAGTACGACGACGCCCACGTCGTAGCGGTCGTCGGACAAGGTTTCGAAGGCCTGCTCGGCCGTCTTCGCACGCAACGCATGGAAGCCGAGCTGGGCGAGTCGCATAGCGAGCGCCGAGAGGGGCTCGGCGCCCACGTCGACGATCAGCACGCTGCGTTTTCTACGCATGGCCCGTCTCCTCGATTGGTTGGACTGTGTTGCCTCGTATCGGTCGATGGGCGCCGGCGAGCAAGTGATCTCCGTCACGTGCCGCAACGCACCGGCAAGGGATCGGCAAACAGAGGCAAGGGTGCCACACGATCCCGTCAAGTGAGGGGAAAATCACTCATTCTGTGCGCGCGCCAACCGATGGATATCGCTCAACCCGGAGCCGACACACTGACATCCAAAGCCCTCCCCGACCTCGGCCGCCATGTGACACCCGACCTTGCGACCTCGCTCGGCGAGGCGCTCGTCGGCTGTATGGATCGACTCTCGAGCACCGGCATCGCCCGCGTCACCCGGATCACGAGCGTCATGCTGGGCGACTATCCCGAAGGCGCCGTGCTGCCGGATCCGGATATGATGGCGACGCTGGTGGTGCCTGTGACAGGCCTCTCTGCGACGGCGTTCGTATCGTTTCCTCCCGATCAGGCGCTGGCGCTGATTCCTGCCTGGTCGTCTGGCCCACTACGCGGCGAACAGGCGCTCGGCTGCTATCGGCGCGGCACCCGCGCGCTTGCCGAGGCCGCACTGGGTGTTTTCGGGCTGGAGGCTGATGCTTGCGACGCACTCGAATAGGACGCCCTGGTGACCACCTTGCACGGCAGCCACGCTCCGCCGGACACTTCGCTGCTCACCGCCGAGCTGAAGCTCGACCTCGGCGCTCGGACCTGCACTGGCGTTCTCGCGTTGCTGGCCGACAGCAAGGCGTTGGGCTCGTTGGCTGCGCCGGCCGCCTGACCCGGGCTCGCAAGACAAGCGATCAACCGTGGCTTGCGAGCGCGCTCACCGTCGCTGGGCCACGGCGTTGAGTCCACAAGACCAGCCCGATTCCGACCACGACCAGGCCGACGGTCAGGGCGATCCAGAGGCCCTGCAGGCCTGCGTCGCTGCGCAGCGCGAGCCAGTAGCCGAGCGGCAGGGCGATCACCCAGTACGCGAGGGTGTTGGCAACGACCGCAGGTAGGGGACGTCCCATGCCGCGGAGCACGCCGCAGGCCGTGTTCTGCAGTCCGTCGAAGATCTGGAATGCCGCCGCCATCGGCACGATCGAGATCGCGACAGCGACGGCGGCGGGATCGTCGAGATAGATCGTCGGGATCACATTGCGCCCGATCAGGAAGACGGCTCCGAATAGCGCCATCACCGAACCGCCGAGGACGATGCCAACGTTGCCGGCACGTTGGGCGTCGCGCGGGCGCCCGGAGCCGAGCAGGTTGCCGACGCGCACGGTCGTGGCCTGGGAGATGCCGAGCACGAACATGAATGAGAGTGAAGCCATGTGCATCACGATCACGTGGCCCGCGAGGGCGTCCGGGCCGAGTCGCCCAGCGATCAAGTTCGAAGCCCCGAAGGCCCACATCTCGAGAGAACTCTGGATGGCGATGAAGATGCCGAGGCCTAACAACTGTCGGAATCCAGGCCAGCGGAGAATCTCCCGGCTCCACGGAATCCAGGCATCGGCGTGGAGGCGGAAGCCTCGGATGAACGCGAGCAGCGCGAAGAACGACAACACACGGGTCAGCGCTGTGGCGATCCCGGCGCCCTCGAGGCCGAGTGCGGGGAAACCCAGGTTCCCGAAGATGAGCACCCAGTTGAACAGGACGTTGAAGACGTTCGCGATGGCGACGACCCACATCGCCGGGCGAACGAGCTCACGGCCTTGCAGGTATTGGCGGAGTGCACCGCTCAGCAGGAAGAATGGGATGCTCGGAAGCTGGACCAGGACGTAGGATTCGGCGGCTTCCGAGAGGGCCGGGTCCTGGCCGGACAAGGCGAGGAAGGCTCCCGTTCGCGTCCAAGACCAGAGCAACGGGATCGAGAGGGCCAACGCCAGCAGGATCCCCCGCTGCAGGGCACGCGCCGCACGGTCACCGTCGCCGGCGCCATGGGCCTGGGTCACCAGGGGATCGATCCCCGAGATCATCCCGATTGCGAAGAACATGGTTCCGAAGATCCACGGGTTGGCGAGGCCGATGGCAGCAAAGGCGTCTCCACCGAGGCGACCGACCATCAGGAGATCCACGAATCCCATCAGCATCGTGGCGGCCTGCGCCACGGCGACCGGCCAGGCCAGCGTGAGCAGCCGCTTGGCTTCGCGGCGGATGATGCCTCGGTTCTCCACGGTCCTGCCTAGAACGAGAGACCGACGGCTTCGCTGAGTTCGCGCAGGGCGACGTCGGGGTCGTCGACCTTGATCGTGATCATCCCCATCTGGCGAGCGGTCTTCAGATTGCCGCCGATGTCGTCGAGAAAGACCGCCTCGGCGGCGGCGACCTCTAGTGCGCCCAACACGTGCTCGTAGATGCGCGGGTCGGGCTTGCGGAGGCCGGTTACCGCGGATTCGACGAATGCGTCGAAGTACCCGCGCAGTTCGGAGTTGTCCCTGCCGCCCTCATCGTTGGCCCAGTTGTTGGTGAGTGCGGCCGTTCGGAACCCGGCTTCCTTGAGCGTGCGGATCGCCGCGATCATCTTCGGCCGGGGACCGCACTCGGCGATTCGGGCCATCATCGTGGCCGCTGAGATCTCGTGTCCCGCGGCGCGGCACTCATGCTCGAAATCCGCGTGGAAAGCGGCCATCGAGACCTCGCCGCGCTCGAGTCGGGACCAGGCGCCGCTCGGCCCCGTATCCACCACCACCCGGTTGACGAAGTTGTGCGGAATCCCCAGCTCCTGCTCATAGCGGGCGATGGCGTGGAGGGGCGAGTCGATCACGACGCCCCCGAGATCGAATATGACGGCTCGGATCCCCATGGAAGACGGACCCTAGCGAAGGCCGCCGGCCCCGCGACCTGCCGGCCTCAATATCGGTGGGCGCCTCACCGATGACACTGCAGGAGGCGAGATGTTGGAGCCTGAGAAGGACGCGGCGGCGCTGCACGACGAACTGCCTGACGGGGGAGCCGTGCTCCTGCCTCGCCTCGGCGAGGTCCTGGACGCGGTCATCGAGCGCTTCGCCAGCAAGCCGATTCTCGGCGTCGTGCTGGTGGATGCGACACCTCTCGCTGGGGTCGAGTTGGCGCATGGGCACGAGGCACGCGATGGGGTGCTCGCCAACCTGGGGGCCATCGTGCGTTCGGTGGCGGGTGAGTTGTTGGGTGATGGCGATATCGTGGTGGCGGGTGAGACCGGTCGCCTCGAAGTCGCGGTGCTGGTGTATCGAGAACTCGACGAGCGAAGCTTCTACCGCAACGACCTGATCGACTTCGTACGCACCCTCCAGCGCACCATAGAGAGTCGCGGCAATCGCATCGTCTACCCGTACACCCGGGAAGATCCAGTGCTCGGTGTGGGGCTCAGCGCCATGATGCGAAATCCGGTTCTCGGCGCGGATACCCAGCTGCGCGGCGCTCTCGAAGAGGCCCGGGCCGACGCGGCACTGTCGCGAGGCATCGCTCTTCGGGCCACACGCCGAGACTTCATGGGTGTCCTGCTCGGCGGGCGCGTCAGCTCGGTCTACGAACCCATCGTGTCCGTCGAAGATCGCACGGTCTTCGGCTACGAAGCACTTGCACGGGGTCCCCAGGGAACCCGGTTTCACTCGCCGATGGCGCTATTCGGTGCCGCCGAGGAGCAGGGTCTCGTCTTCGAGCTCGACTGTCTGTGCCGACAGAGCGGGCTGGCTGGAGCCGAGGAACTTTCGAGCGGCACGAATCTCTTCCTGAACGTTCGGCCCACCACGATCCACGATCCCAACTTCCGACCGGACGCTGTGATTCGAACGCTCGAACGCAGCGGGCTGAGTCCCCGGAACGTCGTCTTCGAGATCTCGGAGCAGGAGTCGATCGTCAACTTCGACGCGTTCCGCGAGATTCGGGACGAGTATCGAAGCCTCGGTTTCCGCTTCGCCCTCGACGACACCGGCGCTGGTTACGCGAGCCTCCAGGCCGTACTCCAGCTCCAGCCCGAGTTCATCAAGGTCGATCGCGCGTTCGTGGCCGGCCTCGATACAGACCCCGGCAAGCAGACGATGTTGAGGGCCTTCCAGGACGTCGCCGAGAGCATGGGCTCGCAGATCATTGGCGAGGGGCTCGACCGCCTCGAGGAACTCGAGATGCTCGGCGAACTCGGGATCGCCTTCGGCCAGGGCTGGCTCTTCGGCAAGCCGACCCCGCTGCGCGCCAGCTAGGCGGGGCACTCTGCGGGTCCGATTCCGGGCAGCCGCCGTCCCACGGTATGCTGTGCCGATGTCTGACGCGACCCCCCTCGACGGTTTCGAAACGACGCTCTTCTCCGCCCTCGGAACCGAGCGCACGGTCTATCGCCGTGGCACCGGCCCCGGTGTTCTCGTGATGCATGAAATTCCCGGCATCACCCCCCAGGTCGCCGATTTCGCCCGGCGCGTTGCCGACGAGGGCTTCAGCGTGGCTGTCCCGGTGTTGTTCGGGACGCCGGGGAAGCCTCTTTCGAATGGCTATCTCGCCGGCCAGATGATTCGAGCCTGTATCAGCCGTGAGTTCCACGTGCTCGCCTCGCATCGGTCGAGCCCGATCACGGATTGGTTGCGTGAGCTGGCGCGGACCCTTCATGAGGAAGTCGGCGGTCCCGGCATCGGCGCGATCGGAATGTGTCTGACCGGAAACTTTGCGCTCTCGTTGATGATGGAACCGTGCCTGTTGGCGCCGGTGCTGTCCCAGCCGTCGTTGCCCTTCGGCGTGAGCGCGGAAAAACGCGCCGCCCTTCATGTGACGCCGGAAGAGCTCGCCAACGCCAAGGCACGGAGTGCTTCGGGCACGACCATCCTCGGCATGCGCTTCTCGAACGATCCGCTCTGCCGCGCCGAGCGCTTCAAGGCGCTCCGAGAGACGTTCGGAGCCGGCTTCGAGGGCATCGAGATCGACTCCTCGCCAGGCAATGCTCATGGAATCGCGGCGCTGGCGCACAGCGTCGTCACCACCGATCTCGTCGACGAAGCCGGGCACCCGACGCGCGTGGCGCTCGATCGGGTACTCACGCTGTTCCGGGAGCGCCTTCTCTCTGCCTAGCATCCCGCACCGAATCCCAGGTGTAGATCCCGAGCGCCAGCCAGATGCAGGAGAACGCGATGCCGTGGGCGCGGGTAAACGCCTCGTCGTAGACGAAGACCGCGATCAGCAGCGAGATCGTCGGTGCGATGTACTGGAAGAGTCCCAGCGTCGAGAGCGGGAGCCGGCGCGCGGCGCTGGCGAACCAGAGCAACGGGAGCGCGGTCACGGGTCCGGCACCGATCATCAGGGCTCGAATCCCGGATGGTTCGGTCATCAGCGCGCCGCCGGGAGGCTCGAGGAAGAACAGCAGGAAGCCCGCTCCGAGCGGAGCGAGTACCGTGGTCTCGATCCAGAGCCTCGGGATGGGGCGCACGGAGGTTACCTTGTGCGCGAAACCGTAGAGCCCGAACGTGGCCGCCAGGGCAAGGCTCACCCAGGGCAGGCCGCCGTGGTCGATGACAAGGACAAGAACGCCCATGGCCGCGATCGCGACCGCGATTCCCTGGACGCGCCTGAGCCTCTCGCCGAGCAAGGCGACGGCAAGCACGACACTGAAGAGCGGGTTCAAGTAGTAGCCGAGGCTGGTCGCGATGATCTGGTCGTTGGCCACGGCCCAGAGGAAGACCAGCCAGTTCGAGCCGAGCAGGAGCGCGGCCGCGATCAGCACGAGTCGCTCCCGGCGTCCTGACAGCGAGTCGCGCACTTCGTTCCAGCGCCGCAGGCCGGTCAGCAACAGCGAGCAGACCACGACGGTCCAAAGCACCCGATGCGACAGCAATTCCGGCGCCGCGATATGCGTGAGCCATTTCCAGTAGACAGGGACGAGCCCCCATGCCCCGTATGCGAGGAGTGCGTAGCTGACACCGGCGGGGTTCATGGAGGCCCTGTTACTCTCGGGCGCGTGATTGTGCTGCATGACCTGTCGAAGCGCTACGGAACGACCGTGGCCGTCGATGGGTTCTCGCTCGAAGTTCCCCGTGGCGAGTGCGTCTTCCTGGTTGGCGGTTCGGGTTGCGGCAAGACGACCACCCTGAAGATGGTCAATCGTCTCGTGGAACCGACGAGCGGCCGGGTGCTGCTTGGCGGTGAAGACACGCAAACGCTCGAACCCCACCTGCTGCGGCGGCGAATCGGCTACGGCTTCCAGCAGGTCGGCCTGTTCCCACACCTCTCGGTGGCCGGGAACGTGGGCGTGACACCGGACCTGCTGGGCTGGGATGCGGCGCGCATCAGAGAGCGCGTCGACCAATTGCTCGAGCTGGTCGAACTCGACCCGGCGGAATATCGGCTGCGGCTGCCGCACGAACTTTCGGGAGGCCAGCAGCAGCGGGTGGGTCTGGCGCGGGCACTCGCCGCGGAGCCCGAAGTGTTGCTGCTCGACGAGCCCTTCGGGGCCCTCGACCCGCTCACCCGCGATCTCCTGCAGCAACGCTTCTCGGAGATCCGGGCGCGTCTGGATCTGACGGTGTTGTTCGTCTCGCACGACATGGCCGAAGCCCTGTTGCTCGCCGATCGGATCGTCGTGATGGATCAGGGCGCCATCGTTCAGGTCGGAACGCCGCGGGAGCTGCTGACGTCGCCGGCCGACGACCGGGTGGCGCGACTGATCGCGAGCCCGCGCCGACAAAGTGAAGCCGTCGAGCGGATTCTCGAGGCCGGTCCGTGAGTGAGCAACTCGCGCTGTTGCCGGGCTACCTGACGGCGCACCTCCAGCTCACGCTGGTGGCGCTGCTTCTCGGTGCGGGCCTGTCGGTTCCGCTCGGTGTGTTCGTGACCCGCCGGCGGGCCCTCGAAGGGCCGGTGTTAGGCGTGGCGGCGGTGATCCAGACGATCCCGAGCCTGGCTCTGCTCGCGATCATGGTGCCAACGCTCGCGGCGTTGGCTGGGACCGCGGAGGAGTTCGGGATCGAGCTGCGCAGCATCGGCTACCTGCCGGCGATCATCGCCCTCTCGCTCTACAGCATGCTCCCGATCCTGCGAAACACCGTGGCCGGGATTCTCGGCGTCGATCCGGCGCTGCATGAGGCCGCGCGTGGTGTGGGCATGACGCCCGGCCAGCGCCTGCGCCGGGTCGAACTGCCGCTAGCGATGCCGGTCATCGTCGCCGGGCTGCGAACCGCCACGGTCTGGGTGGTGGGCACCGCCACGCTGTCGACCCCCGTCGGGGCGACGAGCCTCGGGAACTTCATCTTTACCGGGCTCCAGACCCGGAACAACGCCGCGATCCTGGTCGGTTGCCTCGCGGCGGCCGGGCTCGCGATCGTGCTGGATCAGGTGATCCGCGGCCTCGAGGTCGGCCTTCGCGATCGTCGCCGGGCGTTGGTGGCCGTCTCGACCATCGTCCTCGGCGGGCTGGTGGCTGTCGCGGCAGGAGCCTGGTGGCAGGATCGGTCGGACGACACGCGTTCCGTCGTGATCGGGTCGAAATCCTTCACGGAGCAATACATCCTGGCAGAAGTGTTGGGCCAGTGGGTCGAGGCGCGGACGGATCAGCGCGCCGAGGGCCTGCAATCGCTCGGGACGACCGTCTTGTTCGATGCCCTGGTCACCGGGGACGTCGACATCTACGTCGACTACTCCGGCACCGTGTGGGCCGAGTTCATGGGAAGAGAGGATCTTCCCGGTCGCGCGGCGGTGCTCGCCGGCGTCACGGAATGGCTCGAGGGCGAACAGGGTCTGCACGTGGTCGGCAATCTCGGCTTCCAGAACACCTACGCCCTCGGCATGCGCAGGGCCCGGGCCGAGGAACTCGGGGTTCGTACGATCTCGGACCTGGCTCGCGTCGCGCCGCGCCTCGAGATCGGCGGCGACTACGTCTTCTTCGACCGCGCCGAATGGGACGCGATCGAATCCGAGTATGGTCTCCACTTCCGCGCCGAGCGGACCATGGACCCGGCCTTGATGTACGAGGCGGTCGGGGCAGGCCAGGTCGACGTGATCAGCGCCTACTCGACGGACGGCCGCATCGCCTCGATGGACCTGGTGCTGTTGGAGGACGACCGCGCGGTCATCCCACCCTATGACGCGATCGTCCTCACGAGTGCACGGCTGGCACGAGAGGCCCCCGACGTGCTGACCGCGCTCGGGTCCCTGGCCAATACCATCGACGAAGCGCGCATGCAGCAAATGAACTTCGAAGTCGATGACGCCGGCAAGACCCCGGCCGAAGTCGCCCGAAACTTCCTGACGAACCTGGAATAGGAGCGGGGACGGACTCCTCAAGTTTCAAGATTGCAAGTTTTTCAAACTTGCTATCTTGAAACTTGAGGAGTCCGTCCCCGCCTAACCTCCTGAGCTTGGGTCTTCGGCGCTTGGGTCCGGGGGGGTGTCGTCGTCGAGGGCGTCGAGGTAGCCGTCGGGGAGGGCTACGCGTTGGCGGCCGCTCTTCTTGCCGCGGGGAACGCGCATCGCGCTCTGCGGGAAGGGAAGATCGGGATCGAGGCTAGCGAGCACCTCTTCGAGTTCGGCGAGTGTCGAGACCTGGATCAACTTCGAACGCATCGCGGCACTGCCGGGGAATCCCTTGGTGTACCAGGTCGCGTGTTTTCGGAACGCGCGAATCGCGGACCTCTCTCCGAAGTGCGCGCACAGTCGCGCAGCGTGGTCCTGCATGACGGAGGCGACACCACCCAGTGTCGGAGGCTCTTCCGGTTCGCGGCCGCTGAAGACCCTGGCGAGGTCGCCGAACAACCAAGGCCTGCCCAGGCAGCCGCGCCCGACAACGACACCGTCGCAGCCGGTGCTGCGCATCATGCGCAGCGCGTCGTGGGCTTCCCAGATGTCTCCGTTGCCAAGGACCGGAATGCTCTGCACGGCATCCTTGAGCCGCGCGATGGTGCTCCAATCCGCTTCCCCGTCGTAGAGCTGGGCGGCGGTGCGGGCGTGCAGCGCGACCGCCGCACAACCCTCCTCCTCAGCGATGCGCCCGGCATCGAGGTAGGTCGTGTGCTCGTCGTCGATCCCGATCCTGAATTTGATCGTGATCGGTACGGCGCCGGCGTTGGCGACCGAGGCGCGCACGATGTTCCGCAACAACCCACGCTTCAACGGGATCGCGGCGCCGCCGCCCTTGCGCGTCACCTTCCGTACCGGGCAGCCAAAGTTGAGGTCGATGTGGTCGACGCGGTCCTCGCCCACCAGGCGAGCCACCGCTTCGCCGGTGTACTTCGGATCGGTGCCGTAGAGCTGGAGGCTGCGCGGTGTTTCGTCCGGGGCGAAGGCGGCGAGCTTCAGCGTCTTCGGATTGCCCTCGACCAGGGCCCGTGCGGTGATCATCTCACTGACGTAGAGCCCGGCGCCGTAGCCACGGCATAGCGAACGGAAGGGCGCGTTCGTCACGCCCGCCATCGGTGCGAGCACCAGCGGAGGGTCGACCCGCAGCGGCCCCAGTTCGAGCGGCGCGAACTCGCCCGACCGCGCGAGCGGGGTCTCGCGATTCAGCTCGCTGCGGTATTCGGCCTGCACGCCGGGCCTATGCCGTCCGCGTGACCATCCGGTCGATGGCGTGGACCGGGGCGTTGTCGCCGGCCATCAGTTCCTGGATGGCGGCATAGACCCGCTGCTGCTGCTTCACCCGCGTGAGGCCCTCGAATTCCGCTGCGAGAACATCGACCTCGAAGTGTCCGGCACTCACCGCCGTGACCGTGACGCTGGCGCCGGGCATCTCTTGTTCGATCGCCGTGCGCATCTTGTCGGCGATCTCGGCCGGCTCCGGCGGCGGCTCGCTCATGATCTGCAGGGTCATGGCGCTCTCCTTGATGCTAGTAGCGGGGAACCGAGGAATCGACTTCGCGAGCCCAGGCGTCGATCCCGCCCGTCACATTCCAGACGTTCGTGAAGCCCTGGTCGGCGAAGTGCTTGGCTGCCGATGCGCTGCGGCCCCCGTGATGGCAATGGAAGACGAGCATCGTGCCGCGATCGAGCCCTTCGAGTAGCGCGGTTCCCTCCTCATCGAGGAGCCGCGCGCCGTCGATATGGGCGATCGCGCGTTCGTCCGGGGTTCGTACGTCGAAGAGCTGGTAGGGCGTGTCCGAGGCGATCAACTGCTGAAGTTCGCTCACGGTCATTTCGCCGACTTCTGCCAGCGCCGGTGCGTTCGGGTTGTCGATCTGGAAGCCCGGGCCATCGCCGGTATCCACGGCGTCGATGGTCATGCCGTCGGCGCGGGTGGCCGAGAGCGGGTCCACGAAGAGCTTGATGCCGCCAGATTCGACCAGGTGGCTGGTTTCTTCCTCCGGCCCGAAGTAGAGCCCGGCCTGGAAGCGCGCGTCGATGCGCAGGTGCAGTGCCCGAGCGGCCGGCTGCTGGGCCGCGATCTGCGTGAGCGCCTCGGCAGCGGCCGCGGTGATGGTGATTGCGGGAGCGTCGCCGGCCACGACGTCGATCCCGAGCGCGGGCGCGAGCGATCCATCGCCGGCCATCTCCTGGATGATGTCGCAACCGCCGATGAACTCGCCGTCCACATAGAGCTGCGGAATCGTCGGCCACTCCGAGTATTGCTTGATGCCGTCGCGAATGGACGGGTCTGCGAGCACATCCACGGTGGTGTACTCGGGGACGAAGCCATCGAGGATCTGGCACACGGTCGCCGAAAAACCGCATTGGGGTGCGCCGCGCTGGCCCTTCATGAAGAGCACGACGGCATCGGAGCCGACCAGTTGATCGAGGCGTTCGCGGACGGTGGGGTCCAGGGACATGGGGGTCTCCCGATGGAATGCGGGGTAGCGAGCGCGCGAAGGTAACGAACGAGGCCGCTCGGGCACGCGCAGCGGCTGCTGCGGCTATTCCTCGCAGGAAGAGGAAATGGGCTCGACTCTCATGCATTCGAGGTCGCGGGTCATCGAGCCCGAGATCTCGCCGCAGACGCCACTGCGGGCCGAGGCCAGCGCGTCTTCGGCGGTCAGCGCCGCCACGGTCTTGCAGCGGGTCTGGCCCTTGTAGTTGACGCAGACCTCACAGCGGACCTGGCCCTGCTGGGCCATGGCGTAGGCCACGACAGCGGCGAAGGCCGCGATCGCCAGCAGCGTCCCCAGCGTTTTCACGAAGTGATCTGGATCAGGTCGGTCAGCACGCGAATCGCTTCTTCGAGGTGCGGTGACGGCGGCTCTTCGTCTTCTGCGTCGGCCGTCTCGGAACCTGCGCTGGCCGTATCGCCTCCGAGGGAGCCGCTGATCAATGCGGTGTCGGCCTCGTCCTTTTCCATGATCTCGGCCAGGCGCAACACGCCGTCGTCCTCCTCCCGCGTGGCGATCTCCGTGAGGATCTCCTGGAACGCCTCATCCTCGGCGACCCGGAGTGCCGAGCGCTTCGAGAGTTCGTCGAGCACGGCCGGGGCGACGGGCTTCCAGGAGCCCGGTCGCCCGGGATCCTGCGGGGTGCGGAATTGTGCGATCGATTCCGGAGACAGCGCGTTCTCGTGGACGGCTTCCCCAATGCGCTCATTGGCAAGCAATGAGGGAAGCACTACGTCCGCTTTCACGCCGGCCAGCTGGGTCGAGGTGCCGCCGGGGCGGAAGAAGAGCCCGGTCGTGACCTTGAGCGCGCCCACGTCCTGGCGGCCCAGCGGCAGCATGCTCTGGACCGTGCCCTTCCCGAAGGTGTGGTCGTCGCCGACGATCACGGCGCGACCGTAGTCCTTCATGGCGCCCGCCAGGATCTCGGATGCCGAAGCGCTGACCCGCGAGGTCAGCACGACCATGGGCCCCGAGTAGAGAATGCCCCGATCCGGGTCCTTGTGGACGCGGCTGGCCGCCGCAGTGTCGCGCACGGAGACGATGCCGCCATCGCGCAGGAAGAATCCCGTGATCTTCACGGCATCCTCGAGCAGTCCACCGCCGTTGCGAGAGAGGTCGAGGACCAGGCCATCGATCTCGGACTTGCGGGCTTCGAACAACAGCTTTCGCACATCCCGCGAACCCTGGCGTTGGCGCGGGTCGCCGTCACCGTAGAAGGAGGGAAGGTCGAGTACAGCCAGCTTGAGGCTGCCTCCGGCGGTTTCGACTTCGCGGATCTCGAGCTTCGCGGCCTGTTGCTCGAGGTCGATCCGGTCGCGTACGATCGTGACGTGCAGCCGCTCGTTCTCCCGCAAGACCGTCAGATGGACTTTCGTGCCCTTCTTGCCGCGCACCAACCGCACCACGTCGCTAAGCGCCATGTCGATGATGTCGACGGCCTCGGCACCATCCTCTGCGACCGCGATGAGGCGATCGGCCGGCACCAGCGCCTTGGCTCGATCGGTGGCGCCGCCGGGAATGATCTCCCGAACGATCGAATAGCCGTCCTCTTCGCTCAGGGCGACACCGATCCCCTCGAGCGAGAGCTGCATCTGGATCCTGAAATCCTCGAAGAAGTCGGCGGACAGGAAATTCGAGTGGGGATCCAACGCTCGCGCGAAGCTGTCGAGGTAGAGGGCGTATAGATCCTCAGCCTCCAGTTCCTCGGCGCGCTTGGTTCGCAGTTCGTAGCGGTGGATCAGCTTGCGGCGGGCTTCCTCGAGATCGAGATCCCCCGACGTGTAGTTCGAGATCTGGAAGTGGACGAGCGCACGAAGCAGCGCGTCGCGCTTCTCCGCGGTGGCCGGGTGTCCGCGGTCCTCGGGGTCGACCACCAGCGTTGCGCTCTCGTCGAGCGCATAACCAACGTCTCCGACGAAGCCCCGGACGAAGCCCTCGATTTCGCGGCTACGGGCGACGGCGGCTTCGTGGGCCTTGCGCAAGCGGCGACAGTCCCCGGCGCGGGTCTCATGAAACACGTTCCGCAACTCGCGCTGATGTTTCTCGGCCTCTGCCTCGAGGAACAGCACGCGCTGTGGATCGAGGGCGCGCAAGTAGTTCTCGACCGTGCGGTCGCGAATTTCCGGTGTGAGCTTCCGGTGCTGCACGTGCTTCTGGAAGAAGAGCGTGGTCATGTCCGGGAGGTCGGCACAGCTGAGCGCGGCCTGGGCTTCGCCCGCGAACAACAGAGCTGCGAAGACGAGGGCGAGGAGGGCGCCAGAGGCGTGAGAGGTACGACGCAACATGGCCACCAAGCATAGCCGCCGAAGCGCCAAGCGCGCAGCGGCCCCACCGGGGGAGAGTGGAATTCACCAACCGTGGCAGGTGTTTGCGGAATTGCCCTGCACGAGGCGGCGGCGCTCGAAGGCTCCCGCCAGAAGGCTCAGACGGCCTCGCTGCCTGGGGTCCCCACCGTCGCCGTGGAGGTCGCCTAAGGTACCGTGTCGCCTGGATTCGCCAGGAGGAACCGTTGCCGGGATTTCGTGGACTAGACGGAAGTTCGATCCTGGTCACCGGGGCGGCCAGCGGGATCGGCCGCGCGATCGCCGTTCGCCTCGGGGAAGAGGGCGCGGTCGTCGGCATCCTGGACCTCGATCTGGCCGGTGCCGAAGCGACGGCGGAGCAGATTCGTGGTGTGGGCGCCGTGGCGCTCAGCTTCGAGGTCGACATCAGCGACGCGGCGGCGGTGGAGTCCGCAGTCGCCGCGTTCGCCGAGCGTGCCGGCGGAATCCAGGGGCTGGTGAACAACGCTGGCTGGGACGTCGCCAAACCGTTCCTCGAGACCGATGCAGAACTCTGGCGGAAGGTCGTCGAGATCAACCTGATGGGGCCCTTGAACGTGAGCCACGCGGTACTCGGCCGGATGGCCGCCGCGGGGCGTGGTCGAGTGGTGAGCATCGCTTCCGACGCCGGCCGGGTCGGGTCTTCCGGCGAGTCCGTCTACGCCGCCTGCAAGGGCGGGATCGTGGCCTTCTCGAAATCGGTCGCCCGCGAACTCGCGCGCCAGGGCATCACCCTCAACGTGGTGTCGCCGGGGCCCACGGACACGCCGCTCTTCCGGAACTTCGATCCTGGGGGAGGGCTCGCGAAGGCGCTCGAACGCGCCATTCCGATGCGTCGGCTGGGCCAACCTGCGGACTATCCAGGCATCGTCGCCTTCCTGCTCTCGGACGATGCGGGCTACATCACCGGACAGGTACTGAGCGTCTCGGGTGGGCTCTCGATGCATGGCTAGGCGAGGGCCGTCGCTGCTCCCCCGATCGTGGTGGATTGAATCGAATGGTTGAACATCGACTGAGGAGATTCGAATGACGCAGCATCCGAACGCATCGCCCGAGTACCAGAAGGTTCGCGGCGAACTCTACGAGGCCGAGGTCGCGCTTCGCGATCAACGCGAGCGGGTGGCCGCACTCCGTCGCTCCCTGCCGAGGGACACCCCGGCCGAAGATTGCATCTTCGAACAGTTCGTCGACGGCCAACCCGGCGAGCTGCGGCTCTCGGAGCTGTTCGAAGATCCGCACAAGCCGCTGGTGTTGATGCACTTCATGTTCGGCAAGGCCCAGAGCTCGCCGTGCCCGATGTGCACACTCTGGGCTGATGGCTATGACGGTGCAATCCCTCACCTGCGCCAGCGCGTGAACTTCGCCGTCCTCGTCGCCGGTGACGTCGGCGCGTTCGAAGCGTATGCAAGGGAGCGGGGCTGGCGGAACCTGCGGGTGGTTTCGGCGGCTTCCTCGTCACTGAAGCTCGAGCTGGCGTTCGAGAACGAAGCTGGTGAGCAGTTCCCGGGCGTCTCGGTCTACGAACGCGCCGAGGACGGAACCCTGCGGCACTTCTATTCGTCGCGCGCCTTCGGTCCGGAGGGCGGGCGGATGATGGATCTGCTGAGCCCGGTGTGGAACTACTTCGACCTGACGCCCGAAGGCCGCGGCGAGTTCTTCCCCAGCAAGGACTACGGCGCCTAACGAGGCGGGAGATAGCCCGCGCGGCGGCAGGCATCGATCCCATCCAGGATCGAGCGTTCGGTATCGATGCAATCGCCGAAGCCGGCTTGACGGAGCTTGATCGTGGAGACCAGCGCAGGTCTCTCGGGGAGAACGGGGTTCGCCCACAGCACGTCGGCGTACTGCCAGGAGAGTCCGATCCAGGCCTCCAGGTCCGGTTCCGTGAGTCCCTCGCGCTCGGCCATTCGTCGCCACAGCGCGCTGTGGCCACGCCCACTCGATGGCGCGCGCTTGCAGACGGGCGTCCGTGCACTCGGTGAGCGCATGGGGGTGCCCGGGATGTACCAGGGGCAGGCCGAGCTCGCGCCGAAGCACGGCGAACGCCCCCAACGTCGCGATCGGGTTCATGGCGCTCCCGGAAGCGAGGCCCAGGACGATCTGGGGGCGGAAGATCGTGAAGCGGAAGCCGTCGCGAGCGGCCCGGGTGCGAAGCAGATCCTCCTGCTCCCAGTAGAAATTCGCGTGGTCCCGATGCGGCGCGACCTCTCGCGCGGGAACACGAATCGGCACGCCGAGGTGGGCGCCGTAGGCCTTGGTGCCCTGGAGCAGTGTCACGTGCTCGAGGCCAGGCAAGGCGTCGAGCGTGCTTTCGAGCATGCGCCGGTTGCTCTCGATCTGGTCCGGATCGAACCAGCCCCGGATCAGCTGTGGCTTCTCGTGGAGCGCCGCATAGACGAGGTGCGTCGCGTCGCGATGATCTTCGAGTTCGGCACGCGTCCGCCCCGCGTCCCGCAGGTCAACCGACAGAGAGCGAGCGCGGCTCTCGAAGTCCGGCGCCCGGCGCGAGAGCGCGACCACCGCGTCATCGCCGCCAAGCGAGTCGATCCGCTCCACGACCGCACGGCCCACCACGCCGAGCGCCCCGGCCACGACGATCCCTCTCGGGTCGAGTTGGGTCCCGGAGGGCTCTTGAGGGGGGTGATTCGCGCGGATGTTAGGTGTCCGGGTCAGGGTCGAGGGCGTGAGCGGGCGTGGGGCGAGTCGAACCGTGTTTCGGAGATGTGACGACGATTTCTCTTGCTTGATAGTCCAAGAGCGCTATATTCAATTCCATGCGGCGTAAGGTATCCGGAACACAGCTCGAACTGCGGCACTCCGGGTGGGGCGGGAAGCGGGCTGGCGCCGGCCGAAGGCCGCAAGCGGGGTCCGGCATCCCGCATCTCCGCCGAACCGGGCTGGCTTCCCGGTATCCCTGCCACGTCACCCTGAAGGTGCGCGATGGCGTGCCTTCCCTTCGAACCGTCAAGCTCGTACGAGAGCTCGAACGCTCCTGGGCGAGGGCCTGTGATCGCGGGGACTTCCGGCTCGCGCACTGCTCGATCCAGGCGAATCACGTCCATCTGCTGGTGGAGACGAAGGATGCGGACGCGCTGGGGCGTGGGATGAAGTCACTGGGCGCGCGCCTCGCGCGGGCGGTAAATCGCGTGTTCGCGCGCTCTGGACCGGTCCTGAAGGACCGGTATCACCATGTGGTGTTGAAGACACCGACCCAGGTGCG
>JAJDAP010000021.1 GCA_029261795.1 Deltaproteobacteria bacterium | reverse complement strand
ACTCCTCAAGTTTCAAGTTTGCAAGTTTGAAAAACTTGCAAACTTGAAACTTGAGGAGTCCGTCCCCGCTCCTGCTAGGACTCGACGAGTTCGATTTCGGCGGGGTGGGGCATGGGGCGGATGAGATCGATGTGGAGCGAGATTCCGCCGTGCGTGGGTTGCATCTGTGCCTCGATCAGGGCCTCACCCTCGAGTTCGTAGAAGAGGTAGAGCGCCTGGGCTGCGTCGCACTCGGATTCGGAGAGGCGGGCGGGGACCTTGGCGCGATCGAGGAAATAGCCGGCGAGTTGGAGTGTGTCCTCGCCGGTCAGTTGGCGATGGCGGAGCTCCCGGTCCGGGCCGATGCCCTGCTGCAGGGGCCGGAAGCCGGGCCGGAAGTGCATGCGCTCGCCGCCTGTGGCGAGGGCGTAGCGGATCATCCGGACGAAGGTGCGTTCATCGACGGGCTCGAGCGGTACGGGCGCGGTAGCAGTCAACGGCGGTCTCCTGGGATCCCGGGAAAAGCCCGGGTGCTCAGGGACTTGTCGGACACCGTTGCCGGTGCTTGAGCGTTTTCTGCCGGTTCGTGACGGGAACCGGGCAGGGCTCTAGCAGGTTGCGGAAGAACCCCGGACCGAGCCCGGCGCGCATATTTTCGGTCCAATCAAGGCGCGGAGCCGCCGCTGGGGCGAGCCCCAGCAAGGCTTCGCAACGCAGAGTGGGCCGGAAAGATGCGTGCCGGGCGACGGGAGCGGGTTTTTCCGCAGCCTGCTAGCTCGCGGGGAATCCCCCGCGGCGACCCGCGGGCGATCGGCGGCCTAGGGGCGCTTGCGAAGATTCATCGCCAGGGTGCGCTTGCGAAGGCGCAGGCTCTTGGGCGTGACTTCGAGCAGCTCGTCTTCGGCGATCCATTCGAGAGAACTCTCGATGGTCATCTGACGGGGCGGCGTGACGACGCTGGCCTCGTCCTTCCCCGCCGCGCGCACGTTGGTGAGCTTCTTCGGGCGACACACGTTCACGTTCATGTCACCGAGGCGGCGGTTCTCGCCGACGACCTGGCCCTCGTAGACGGGGATTCCCGGCAGCACGAACAAGGTCGCGCGCTCCTGGATGTTGAACAGCGCATAGGGCGTCGTCTTACCCGTCTCGCTGGAGACGAGGGCTCCAACCGGACGGTCTTCGAGATCGCCCGAGTACGGCTCGTAGCCGCGCACCGTGCGGTTCATGATGCCTTCGCCGCGGGTATCAGTCAGGAACTCGCTGCGGTAGCCGAACAAGCCCCGGCTCGGCGCGACGAACTCGAGGATGGTACGGCCGCTGCGGGTCTCCATGTGGGTCATGCGGCCCTTGCGTTGAGCGAGCTTCTCCATCACCGACCCCGCCGCCGTCTCGGGGACCTCGACAACGACATCCTCGACCGGCTCGCAGCGCTTGCCATCGATCTCACGCGGAATGATCTCGGGGCGGGAGACCGCGAACTCGTAGCCTTCACGCCGCATGGTCTCGACGAGTACGGCGATCTGGAGCTCGCCGCGACCGGCAACCTGGAAGACCTCACGCGAGCCGGTGTTCTCGAGGCGGATCGATACGTTCGACAGCACTTCGCGGTCGAGCCGGTCGCCGATCTGCCGGCTCGTCAGGAACTGGCCGTCCTGGCCGGCGAAGGGCGAGTTGTTGGGCGAGATGCGCACGCGGATCGTGGGCGGATCGATGGCGATGCGCGGCAGCTGCTCGGGGTGGGCGGGATCGCAGACGGTGTCGCCGATCTCGATCGAGTCGACGCCGGCCAGGATCACGATATCGCCGGCCATCCCGACTTCGGTCTCGACGCGTTCGATTCCCTGGGTGCCGAATAGCTTCGTCACACGAAAGCCTTCGGGTCGGCCTTCCTGGGGGACGCGCACCACCTGGCTACCGCGCAGCAGGCGGCCACGCTCGACCCTGCCGATCACGAGACGACCGAGGAATGCGTCGTAGCCCAGGGTGACGGCCTGGAAACACATGGGCCCGTCGACGTCGACAGAGGGAGCTGGCGCGTGGGTCACGATCGCTTCGAGGAGCGGACGCAGGTCCTTCATCTCCTCGCCGATCTTGGTGCCCGCGATCTGGGCCTTGGCCGAGCAGAAGACGACCGGGAACTCCAGCTGGTGGTCATTGGCGCCGAGCTCGACGAGCAGGTCGAACACCTCGTCGACCACGGCGTCGCCGCGCTGGTTTTCGCGGTCGATCTTGTTGACCACCAGGATCGGGCGCAAGCCGTGCTCGAGGGCCTTGCCCAACACGAAGCGTGTCTGCGGCATCACGCCTTCGACGGCGTCGACCAGCAGCAGGACGGCATCGACCATGCCGAGCACACGCTCGACCTCGCCGCCGAAATCCGCGTGGCCGGGGGTGTCGACCAGCTGGATCTTTGTGCCCTCGAACTTGATCGAGGTGTTCTTGGCCACGATCGTGATGCCACGCTCGCGCTCGATGTCACCGCCGTCCATCACACGGTCGACGGCCTCGCCGTGCGTCTGCAGCGCTCCGGTGAAGCGAAACAGGGCATCCACCAGGGTGGTCTTCCCGTGGTCGACATGGGCGATGATCGCGAGGTTCCGAAGATCCTCGCGAACCGCACCGATTTGATTCATCGCTTCAGCCATGGCGGCGCGGAGGCTAGCGGTTGTTTGCCGGGATGCCGGTTTCGCCAACACCGAGGATCGGGACGGGTCGGCAGGCAGGCCTACCGGCAGCCGACGCGCAAGCAGCGGGCCCAAGGCGCGCGCCTGGCGACGGGAGGGTCTGTGAGGTGCGCTCTACGCCCGGCGGCGTCCTCGTCCCAGCGCAAGTAACGCGATCGCCAGCAGCGCGGTCTGCGTGGGCTCGGGGATGCTGGCACCGCTCGTCGTGCCCGCGTCCCAGGCGCCGTTCGTACCGAAACGGATGCCCTGATTGCCGCCGTTCCCGCTGGTGTGGACGATCGAGAAGATCCACTGGCCGCCCCGGGCGGCGTTGATGTCCGCCACAGCCGCTGCGTTCAGCACGAATGAAAGCGTGGAACCGACACTTGCCGCCGTGACCGTGCCTGTGCCGTAGGAGACACCGGTACCCAGGTCGTTGTAGATCGCTTGGCCAGCAGCGCTGCCCGCAAGGTGCCCCGCCGTGACCGAGGCCGCCGGGCTGAAGACCGCGAAGATCTCGAAGCTCTCGGTCGCGTCGCCATTGAAGTAGAGGTCGAGGTCGATGTTGATCGTCGCCTGGTTCCAGTTGCCGCCGATGTTGTCGACGTCGAAGGCGTAGAACGAGCGGTACCCCTGGCCGCCGAAGGTGCCCGTGAAGGTGTTGTTCTGGTTCGCGGTGTGAAGACCATCCGCGCGGAACCAACCCCGATCGATCGGCGTCAGCGAGATCGAGAACGCGGGCATCGCGAACGAGAGCAAGACGCCCGCGATGAGAAGCGAAAGGATGCGGCGTCGAATGGATCGGTTGTGAATCGTCATGGGGGGTACCTGGTCGTGCCGGAGTGAGCCGGGTCACGCATTTGGATTCATGACTCTTCGGAACCCGAACTGTGGGTCTTGAGCCCCAATTTCGTGACTGCGCGATCATTCGGTGGTTCACCGGAAGCAGACCGGCAACTAGCGCCAGAAGTCGTCGAACATCACCCGCCCGGCCGTCACCGGGTGTACGCATTGCTAGTTTGCGGGCGCTCGGCTCAGATCGAGGAGCCGGCTCATCGGGGCGACACACGAGCCCCGACCGCCGCTTCAGGATGCCAACGCCCCTCGACCTAGCGCGAGAATGCCAGCGCGAGGACCATCGACACGCCGACGCGCAGGAACTCGACGTAAGACATCATGTCTCCGAGCTTGCTAGCGCCGCCACAGGTTCAGAGCATGATGGTCGGCGATGCGACCGAAATCTGCATCGGTCGTCAACATCGTCAACTCGAAGCGGATGCAGAGCTGCGCAAGGAGCGCGTCGATCGTTCCGACCTGGACGCCCCGCGTACGGCAATCATTGCGAAGATCCGCGGCGGCGACGTGGTCCTCGCGTTCCGGCCGCAGGAATGGAAGCGCAGCGAATCGGTCGACGATCGAATCGCGAGCCCGGGGCCCTCGAAACCCCTGGAGCAGTTCCTGCAGAACCAACCCGGTGGTGAACACGGGCTCGGCGCCCCGAAGCGACTGCCGCAGTCGAGCGACCTCGGGGGTGAGGTGAGGTGTGTCCCGTCGCATCGCCAGCGACCACACACTGGTGTCGACGAAGGTGCTCACGATCTCGACCGATTCGCCTTGTAGTCGTACTCCGCGTCCCAGTCGAGTTGCTCGAACAAGTCTTCGATGCGCGCCTGCTCCCGCCTCGCGATGAATTCTTCCAGCGCTCGGGTCACTGCGGCCTTCTTCGTCCTCTCGCCGCTGACCGCGAGCGCGCGTTCGAGCAGATTCGGGTCGAGATCCAGGTTGGTCGCCATGTGCGAAACTCTACACATCATTTCACACATTCACCATTACTCGATCCCGAGCCTCTTCATCTTCTTGTAGAGGCCCTCCCGCGTGATCCCCAGCGCGGCCGCCGTTTGGCTGCGCTGCCCACCGTTCTGTTCGAGGGCGCGGTGGAGCAGGAAGGCTTCGACGCGGGCGAGGGTGTCGCGCAGGGGCTCGCCCGGCGTCGTCAGTTCGTCGGTCGGCACGCTGGTCGTATGCGCGGCAAGCCCCAGGTGTTTCGGGCCGATGGGTTCGCCGGGGTCGAGCAGGGCGAGGGCGCGGTGCATGGCGTTCTCGAGTTCGCGGACGTTTCCCGGCCAGGCGTGTGCGACGAGCAGGCTCTGGGCTTCGCTCGAGATCTCGCAGGCGGGTCTTTCTTCGCGAGCGCCATGGATGCGGAGGAAGTGCTCGGCGAGTGGCAGCACGTCCTTGCGGCGTTCGCGCAACGCCGGGATGCGGATCGGGAAGACGGCCAGACGGTAGAAGAGGTCGGCGCGGAAGGCGCCCGCTGCGATCTCGCGTTGCAGCTCGCGGTTGGTCGCCGCGATCACGCGGACGTCGATGCGCCGGGTGTGGCTGCCGCCGAGCGCGCGCACCTCACGTTCCTGGAGGACACGCAGCAGCTTGGCCTGCAGCGGCCCAGACGTCTCGCCGACCTCGTCGAGGAACAGGGTGCCCCCCGATGCTAGTTGGAAGAGGCCCTCCTTGGCACGCTCGGCGCCGGTGAAGGCACCCTTCACATGGCCGAAGAGTTCGCTCTCGAGCAACGTGTCCGGGAACGCGGCGCAGTTGATGGCAACGAAGGGGCCTTCGCTGCGAGCGCTGCCCTTGTGGATCGCGTTGGCGAGGACTTCCTTGCCTGTCCCGGTTTCGCCCGTGAGCAGCACCGTCGCCTGTGTTGCGCACGCGCGGCCGACGAGCTCGAGTGTGTCCTGCATGGTCCGGCTGCGCCCGATGATGCCCGGCCAACGGCGGGGGCGAGGGAGATCCGCAGCGCTAGCGAGAGATAGTCTGTGATCGGACATGGGCGCTTCCACGGGATGCACGGGGTGGAACGCGAGCATGGCGAACTCTTGCGCAGCTTCGGGCGACGGGTTCGGACATGGCCGGCCGCCCTCGGACTACGGAATGATCAATTCCTGGCCGGTTCGGAGATTGGCCGGATCTCCGATCTGGTCGCGGTTCGCTTCGTAGATCGCACGGGCCCTGTGGCCGTCCTGGTAGTGCTCCTCGGCGATCGACCAGAGCGTGTCCCCTTCGCGGACGACGTGAAGGCGCGGTTCCGCGTCGGCATCGATTTCGGCGGCGGTGGAATAACGAGGCTCCGGCATCTCGGGAACCGGCGGGGGGCTGCCCGCCTCGCCGGAGACGGCGAATTCGTCTGGCGGCGGAGCAGCCACATCGGCAGGGTCGTGGTTGCCCGGCGGGGTTTCGGCGAGGTTCGGCGGCAGCCGATCTGCGTAGAACCAGATCAAACCGACGAGTACAAGGACGGTGGTGGCGAGGGCAGCGCGCATCGATCCCTCAGCTAGGTGGATCGACGACATCGTAGTGCCCCGAAGCCGGGCGGTGCAGTGGAAACTGCATTCTGGAATCGGATTGACGAACTATCGTCGCCAGAAGGGGTGAAAACCCCCGCACCCGAGCGAGCCCAGCGGCGCCGAAACATCGATGACCCCTGTCGCCGCAGTGACTTGTTGCAATCCGTCGCCCTCGAAACACTGATCGATGGTTCCGTCGGCGTTCGCGTCCTCGCACTGACGCAGGATCGCGCCGTCGCGCAGGTACTGGATGACGTCGGCGCGGCCGTCGTTGTCGGTATCGATCTCGGCGTGGACGGGAACGCCGGCCTCGAACACCTGACGCGTTTCACCGTCTCCATCATTGTCGCTATCGACGAGGCTGTCGGTCACGACGCCGCCGCTCACCCGGTAGCGTAGGTCGAGGCTGCCGTTGAGGTCGCTGTCGAGGCACTGGCTGCGGACCTGCCCGTCTTCTCGGAAGAAGAGCTTCGTGTCCGGGAGTTTCTTGCCTTCACTGCGAAGTTCTTGCAAGACCGGCCGATCCTGGCCGTCGAAGCGTGTGAAGACGGTCGCCTGGCCCTCAGCGCGTTGATCCTGGGCTTGCCAGTCCGTTCGCCCCCCCGCATAACGTGACCAGAGATCGATCTTGCAGTCGCCGTTCTCGTCGAGGCGGATCTCGAGGGCCTCGCCCTTGGCGTCGTAGTCTTCCTCGCGATCGAAACAACCGTGTCCGCCGGAATCCTGGCGCAGCGAGCGGGCGACCCCGCCGACGAAGGTCGCGATCAGGTCCGATCTTCCGTCGAAATCCCGATCCTCTTCGCGTCGTGTGATCTGGCCGTCAGCGTCGAGGGTGATGGTGGTGTCGGGTTTCCCGTCCCCGTTTCGATCCTCGCTCTGCTGTTGTCCGCCCCCCGCGATCGCGGCGAAGCGCGCTTCGAATTCACCGTCGAAATCATCGTCTTGTCGCGTTTCTACTTCAGCGCCGTCGCGATAGGTCACGATCACGTCAGCCCGTCCGTCGCCATCGCGGTCGCGATCGACCTGTGCCGGTACACCGGCTTCGAGTCGGGTGGTGGTTTCGAAGCGTCCGTCGCTGTCGGTATCTTGTTCGAGGCGAACCGGAACTTCGTCGGCACCGAAGTGCGTCACCACGTCGAACTTTCCGTCGCCGCTTCGATCTTCTTCCTGTCGGAGTTTGAGGCCTCCCGCGTAGGTCACTCGCAGCTCGAGTTTGCCATCGGCGTTGTCGTCGCGTTCGGTCAGGTCCGGGACGCCGCCGGTGAAGGTCGTGATCAGCTCGAAGTGACCGTCGTGGTCGCCATCCTCCTCTTCTCGCGTGATGGTCCCGGCGCGGCGGAGCCGCCTGAAATCTGCGGTGCCGTCAGCATTGCGATCGGTTTCTTCGCGTTCGACGGACCCGTCGGAGGCATAGTGAAGCGTCTCGTCCGGTCGTCCGTTGCCATCGGTGTCACGCTCCTGGCGAACCTTCTTGCCGCCCTCGAAGAAGAGCATGGTATCGGTGCGCCCGTCGCCGTCGGTGTCCTGCTCCTGACGGACGAGTTCGCCCGCGGCGAAGTGCGATACGACGTCGGGTTTTCCGTCGCCATCGTTGTCCTTCGCTTCGCGCACCTTCTGACCGTCGGCGTACTCTACCTCCAGGTCGAAGCCCGATCCTCCTGTGGTGCGCCGCTCGGCGCGGACCGTGCCATCCTCGGCCAGGTCTCCTTCCACATCGGGTGTACCGTCGAAGTCTGTATCCGCCTGGAAACCCGCCGCTATTCCGGCTTCGAAGCGGACCACGCGGTCGGCTTCGCCGTCCCCGTTCTCGTCGGTTTCCAGGGTGACGGTTGCTCCCGTCTCGTCGTTGTTGCGCCAGGTGTCGATGTTGCCGTCGCCATCCTTGTCTGTGAGTACGCGTCGAATCGTTTCACTACCCGGGAATAGCGTGACGTAGGTGTCCGGCTCACCGGAGCCGTTGGTGTCCTTCTCCTGCTTCTCCAGTCGGCCATCGGTGTCGTAGAAATTCCAGAGTTCGGGGCGGCCATCGGCATCTTCGTCGAGTTCGACCAGTTCGAGCCGGCCTTCACGGTAGCTTTCGATCCGGTCCGGCTTGCCCACGCCGGCGCGATCGATCTCCTTGCGCAGCAGCCGACCACGGCGGTAGTTCGCGTGGGTTTCGAAACGCCCGTCGAAATCGGTATCGCGTTGTTCGTCTCGGACGTTCTCGCCATCGCTGTCGTAGAGGAAGATGGCGTCGATGGTTCCGTCGTGGTTCTGGTCCTCTTCCTGGCGCGCTCGGAGGCCCGCCTCGAAGGTTACGAAGGCGTCGAACTCGCCGTCGTGGTCGCCGTCGGCCTTCGCTTCCAGTTTCGTTTCGCCGAGGAAACGCGTTTCGACGTCGAAGGCACCATCGCGGTTGCTGTCCTCCTTCTCGAATGATTTCCGGCCATCGGCATAGTGGCGCTCGAGGTCGACCTTGCCGTCGTCGTCCCGATCGAAATCCTCGCGTTGCTTCTCGCCGTCCCGGAACAGGACGACGAGATCGGCGTTGCCGTCGTAGTCGGAGTCCCGGACCTGTCGGACTTCTTCGCCGGCTTCGTAGCTGGAGACGACGTCGGGTTGACCGTCGCCGCTCGTGTCTGCGCGGCGGGTCGCGATCTCACCGCCCACATAGTCCGTCGTTACGTTCGGGGAACCCGAACCGTTCGTGTCTTCGGACATGCGCGCACGCACGCCCGCCTGGTAGGCGATCTCGACATCGAAACGCCCGTCGCGGTCGGTGTCCTGCTTCTCGAGGGTCTTCTTGCCGTCGCTGCCGTACTCGGCACGGATCTCCGGGCGGCCATCCTCGTCTGAATCCTCTTCGACGCTGACCGGAACGTCGTCGCGATAGCGGATGCGGCGGTCGGTCTTTCCGTCATAGTCCGAATCCTCCTCGCGGAGTTCGGCCTGGCCGTCGCGGTATGTGAGCACGGCGTCGACTTCGCCGTCGTAGTTCGTGTCGTCCTTCTGGAGCACGGGCTGGCCGTTCTCGAAATCGATCCATTGATCGCGGACGCCATCGCCGTTGACGTCCCGTTCCTGGTGGAGCGGCGCTCCGCCCGGACCATGATCGACCCAGGTATCGAGCTGGCCATCGTGATCGGCGTCCTGCTCCGCGCGAACCGGTTCGCCGTCCTCGTAGTAGATGAACTCGTCGTGCCGGCCGTCGCGGTTGGTGTCGACGCGCTTCGCCGAGACCTTCTCGTTCTCGTCGAAGTCGAGAACGACCGGTGCCACCTGTGCGCTCGCCGACGCGGCAAAGCCGAGGGCGAGGGCAGCGAGGGCGAAGCCCCGCGGATTAGAAGGTTTCACTCGTGAACGTGAGCGTGATGGCGTCGCCCGCGATGCAGCGCACGCGATCGGACATCGTGTCGAACGGAGACGAGGCGCGCATGGCGCGCACGGCCGAATCGCCAGCGGAAGGGGAGGTGGCCTGCACGAGTTGAATGCGTCGAGCGGAGCCGGACGGATCCAGCGTGAACTGGATCCGGACGTCCTGGGTTCCCTCGAACCCATCTGCGTTCCAGCGCACGAAGACCCGGTCCTTGATTCGCTGGAGGTACTGGTCCACCTCCGGCCGGTTCTTGCATTCCTTCAACGAGATGCCGCCGGGCCCGGTGCCGTCCCCGCCGCTACCGCGCCCGCCGCCTTCGCCGACCTCCCAGTCGACCTGGGCGCGCGCGCCGGTCTTGCCGCCGAATACGTCACGGTTGGAGGCGATTCCGTCGCGAACCGAGGAGCCGGTGCCCAGGGCGCTGGCATCCGCGATCCCGGCGGTGCTGCCGGTGGTGACCTGACGGGGGCCTCCGGAGATCCCGACCGGGGCCTGGACATCGACGGGGCCTTCGATCAAGGGCGCTGCGGCATCGACTTCGACCGCACTGGCGGTGGCAGAGGCCAAGGATTGATAGGCGCGCACCTGGGCCACCTGGACCGAGGCGCGGGCGACCTGTTTGGGCGCTGCCGCCGCACTCACGGCCTCGCGGCGCAGGGCCGTGGCCTTCACGACCGCGGCGCGATGCTGGATCACGGCCGGATTCGGAATCAAGGTCGGAACGGCTTGCGGAGCGGGGTCATAACGCCCCGCACTTTCGGCGATCACCTTGGGCCGCGGCGCCGAGCGCTCTTCGCTCACCGTGTCCGGGAGGCGCGTGACCTCGATGATCTGCTCGACGAGTTCGTCCGGTGCAAGGGCCGCCAGCAGAGCCATCAATCCGATCGCACCGGCGTGGAGTGCGAAAGAGACGGCGCCGGCCAGCAGCCGTTCGCGCGCGCTCTGGGGCTCCGGCATCTCACTGCCGGGAAACTCGATCGGCGCGCCGGCAGGGGCGAGGGCGAGCGATCCCACGGCACGGCCCGAACGCATCGGCGAGACGCGCCGCTTGCGACGATGGACGCTCCAGCCCTCAGCCATGCGAAGGACCGTCCACGGGCCGCGTTTCTTTGCTGGTGTCGTGGGTCATCCACTCATTCCGTCCACTGTCTCGATCGGGATCCCGTGTGGGAGGCTTGCCACCGGATAGGGACACCGGCCCCCCACGGTCAGTGTCCTCCAAGCCGCGATACGGCACGCGACCCCGTGTGGTTCCCGGAGCCCCCGCCGTTTCGACGGCAAGCGCTGCGCAGGTTCCTGTCGGGGGCGTGCGAGTCACACGCAACCCACTGAGATCGCACACTTTTTTGCTCGTGAAGGCATCCTACCCAGTGGCGGCCGGGGGTGTCAACGCGCCCGGCTTTCCGGTACTCAATGCGCGCCCGGACAATTCAAGCGAATTCGCAACCGCGAGGGCGCCTGCTGCGTACGGTGCACCAAGGGGGAAGAATCCTTGAACATGGAATGGGCGGAGCTCCTCGAGCTCCTCTGGACCGGCCGCTTCACCACGATCCCGCTGGCCATCCTGTCGGTGATCGTGTTCGGCATCGCCTTCGAGCGCACGCTGAAGTACCGCGGGCTCGAAGCGGGTACGCGCGAACTCACGCGCAAGCTCGTCGAATGTCTCGTGCGTCGCGATCTGTCTGCCGCGCGCACGTTATGCGAAGCGTCGAGTACGCCGATGGCGGAGGTGTTCGGCGAAGGGCTTCGCTGGAAGTCGATCGCGCTCGAGGACCTGAACGAAGTTCTCCACACGGCTCGGGCCGAATTGCTTTCCGACTTGCGTCGCGGCCTGTGGTTCATCGGAACGATCGGGTCGCTCGCGCCTTACATCGGCCTGCTCGGTACCGTCATCGGCATCATGATCGCGTTCGGCGCCATCGCCGAAAGTGGCGACGCGGGTTTCGAGGTCGTATCCGCCGGAATTTCCGAGGCGTTGATCGCTACCGCGATCGGATTGTTGGTGGCGATCGTGGCGCTCATGTTGTTCAACTGGCTGCAGACCCGGGTGGGCTCGATCTCGGCGACCTGTACGCGCTCGAGTGAACGTTTCGTCCAGGCGCTCCTCTTCCTCGAAGCCGGCGAACAGGAGGTGCCGGATGGCAATCTCGCTCCCGTCGGAAGATGACGACACCGGCGGCATCGTCGCCGAGATCAACATCACCCCGCTGACGGACGTCTTCCTGGTCCTGTTGATCATCTTCATGGTGACGTCGTCGGTCATCGCGAATACCGGCAAGAAGGTGGATCTCCCGGGGGCCGAGCAAGCGTCCGACACGCCGCCGAAGGCCGTCACAGTGACGATCGATACCAGCGGCAGCATCGAAGTAAACGGGGAAGCGGTTCGCAAGGACGCGCTTCGGGCCTACCTGGAGAACGCGCTGGCGGCCTCGGAAGACAAGACCGTGATCCTGCGCGGAGATCGCGAGATCATCTACGGCGAGGCCGTCTTCGTGCTCGACCAGGCCCAGCTCGCCGGTGCCGAGGGTTTCGCGCTGGCGACCTCGAAGTTGAAGAAACGTTAGGCCGCCGTCCGGCGGGTTTCAGCTAGCGAGCGGCTACCAGGTAGCCAGAACGTCGAAGAAATCCGGCCAGGTCTTGGAGACGCAGCCGGGATCGCGAATCGTGACACCGGGCGTCCGGAGTCCGGCGAGGGCGAACGACATGGCCATGCGGTGGTCGTCGTAGGTCTCGATCTCGGCGGGGCGGAGCGTGCCGGGCTCGATACGCAATCGATCGCCATCGGCATGGGCCGTGGCTCCGAGCTTTCGCAACTCGGTTTCCAGTGCGGCGAGGCGATCGGTTTCCTTGATACGCAGATGCGCGAGGCCGGTGACCTCCGTCGGGCTGTCGGCGAACAGCGCGACGACGGCCAACGCCAGTACCGCGTCCGGCCAGGCGTTGCCGTCGATCCGAATGCCCCGGAGTTTCTTCGGGCCGCGCACCTCGATCGCATCGCTTCGGCGCGAGACCTGGCATCCCATCTGCTCGAGACCATCGAGAATCCCCAGATCGCCCTGGGATGAATCGCCCGAGAGATTCTCGATCAACACGCGGCCGCCCGTGATCGCCGCGGCGGCGAAGCCATAGACTGCCGCCTGGGCATCGGGTTCTACGACGTAGTCGGCGGGCTGGTATCCGCTCGGGGGAACCGCCAGCGTCGCCGCATCGCGCCACTCGGGTCGGGCGCCGAAGGCACGCATCACCTCGAGCGTGAGATCGACGAAGGGCCGCGAGACGAGGGCGCCATCGCGGAGGCTCAGGACGACCTCCTGCTCGGCGCAGGGCGCGGCCAGCAACAGGCCCGAAACGAACTGGCTCGAACGGCCGGCGTCGATCGTGGCGTGGCCGCCGGGAATCCCGCCACCGCCGAGTTCGACCGGCGGGCAGCCGTTCTTGCCCAGGATGCGCGCCGATGCGCCCAGGCTCGTCAAGGCGTCCACGAGATCGTCGATCGGGCGTTCCCGCATGCGCGGGGCGCCATCCAACACGACCGGGCCTCGGGCCAGGCACGCGGCCGCCGTCAGGAAGCGTGCGGTGGTACCGGAAGCGTTGACGTCGATGGCCTCGCTGGGGGCTCCGAAGCGGCCGCCCGTGCCCGCGACGGTCCAATCATTCCCTTCGCCGTGGATGCGAACGCCCAGGGTCGCGAGGCCGCGGCGCATGGCCAGTGCGTCATCGCTGGCCGTGATCCCGGCGATCCGGCTCTCCCCGGGGGCCAAAGCGGCAGCCAGCAGGGCGCGGTTCGTCAGGCTTCGCGAGCCCGGCGGCCGCAGTCGGACATCGAACCCTTCGACGGGCTGGATCGGGTAGGGGTCGGGCCAGCGTTGCATCGCAACGGACCCTAGCAACCTGGACGACGCTGGTTTGACACCCCTGGGCGCTTCAGCGACCCTCCATTTTTCGTGGGCATGGACGCGCCCGCCGCCAACCCCAGGCGGAAACGTCCTCCGACGGACGCATCCCCGGGCGGATGCGGTCCCGACAGCTGGCCACCTTCGCCAGCTGGAACACGAAGATGCCGGAAGAAATGGCCCCGACCTTGCCAACGCGCCTGCGCGGAGGGCAGGGGAGGGTAGGGAGAGGACAGCCGTGCCCAAGGTCCTGGTCACCGATGCGCTCGCGCCGCAGGGCGTCGAAATCCTGGAGCAAGCGAACGGCCTCGAGGTCGTGAACGCACCGGGTCTATCCCCGGCCGAGTTACTCGAGGCGATCGTCGACGTCGACGGTCTGGTGATCCGCAGCGGTACCAAGGTGACCGCCGACGTGCTCGCGGCGGCGAAGCAGCTCAAGGTCGTGGGTCGTGCCGGCATCGGTGTGGACAACGTCGACGTTCCGGCGGCCACCGAGAAGGGCGTCGTCGTCGTCAACACCCCAGAAGGCAACAACGTCACCACGGCCGAGCACGCGATCGCCCTGATCGTGGCGCTGGCCCGGCACATTCCCCAGGCGACCGCGTCGATGAAGGCCGGCCTCTGGGAGAAGAAGAAGTTCCAGGGGACCGAACTGTTCAACCGCACCCTCGGTGTGGTGGGGCTCGGAAACATCGGGCGCATCGTCGCGGACCGCGCCCGTGGCCTCGGCATGCGTGTCATCGCGTCGGATCCCTACACGTCTGCCGAAGTGGCAGCGAAGCTGGATTTCGAGCTGGTGCCCTTCGACGAACTCGTGGAGCGCGCCGACATCATCACCGTGCACGTGCCCCGCACCCGGGAAACCACCGGCCTGCTCGGGCGCGACGCTTTCGCCCGGGCGAAGCGCGGCGTCCTGATCGTCAACGCAGCGCGCGGCGGAATCGTCGACGAAGCGGCCCTGCTCGAAGCGCTCGAATCGGGCCAGGTCGGGGCCGCCGCACTCGACGTCTTCGTGGACGAGCCGCCGGCTGCGGATCATCCGTTGGTCATGCACGAGCGTGTGATCTGTACGCCGCATCTCGGTGCCTCGACGGAGCAGGCTCAGTTGAACGTGTCGGTCGCCGTGGCGGAGCAGGTTCGCGACTTCCTGCTCGATGGCACCGTGCGCAATGCCGTGAATGTCCCCTCGATCTCGCCCGAGTTGCTCGAGCAGGTGGGGCCCTATCTGGTGCTCGGCGAGAAGCTGGGCTTGTTCCAGGGCCAGCTCTGCGCGGGCGGCATCGACGAGATCGAGGTCGAATACGCCGGCGAGGTGGCCGAGCTGCGCGTTGCCGCCATCACCATCGCGGTGGTGAAGGGCCTGCTCTCGCGGGTGAGCGATACCGTGAACATGGTGAACGCGACCCACATCGCCCAGCAGCGCGGAATCCGCGTGGTCGAGACCAAGACGGCGCGGCCCCAGGATTTCGCCAGCGGCATAACAACCCGGCTTCGCTGCTCGGGTGGTAGCCAGAAGCTCATTGCCGGGGCGTTGTTCCATGGTGGGCAGCCGCGCATCGTTCGCATCGATGACTTCATGCTCGAGGCCATTCCCGAGGGCCCGACCATCCTGCTCCACAATCATGACGAGCCCGGTGTCGTGGGTTCCGTAGGTCAGTGCCTCGGAGACGCTGGGCTGAACATTTCCAGAATGCAGCTGGCGTTGGTCCGCGAGCGGAATGAAGCCGCCATGATCGTGAACGTGGACGCAGCGCCCAGCGAGGCGGTGTTGGAGCAGCTGCGCGCTCTTCCGCACATGATCACGGCGCAGCTAGTGGAGTTGTCATGACGGCATTGGTCGCCGTAGGGGCCCAATGGGGCGATGAAGGCAAGGGCAAGATCGTGGACTGGCTGGCCGTTTCGGCCGAGCTGGTGGTTCGCTTCCAGGGGGGCAACAACGCGGGCCACACCCTGATCGTGGACGGCAAGAAGACCGTCCTCCACCTGGTGCCGTCCGGCATCTTGCAGCAATCGAGCGTGAACCTGATCGGGCCCGGTGTCGTGGTCGACCCCGCCGTGTTCGTCAAGGAGATCGCGGAAGTCACCGAGCAGGGCGCGTTGCGCGATCCTGCGCGCTTGCGCGTTTCGGGTCGGGCGCACGTCATCACGCCTTGGCACATCGCCCTCGACAAGGCGCGCGAAGAAAGCCGGGCGGCGGCCGCGATCGGGACGACCGGCCGCGGGATCGGTCCGACCTACGAGGACAAGGTTGCGCGCCGCGGGATCCGCGTTGCGGACCTGCTCGACGCGGAGACGCTGCGCCCGGCACTGGAACGGCTGGCGAAGGACAAGAACTTCGAGCTCTCGAAGGTGCACGAGTGGCCGGAGATCGAGGTCGGGGCGGTATACGAGGAGTTCCTGTCGCTCGGCAAGCAGCTCGAGCCCTATGTCGACCACACCGGGCGCATCCTTGACCGCGCACTGCGGGCCGGCAAGCACGTGCTGTTCGAGGGGGCCCAGGGGACCTTCCTCGATATCGATCACGGGACCTACCCGTACGTCACTTCATCGAACGTGGTGGCCGGTGCGGTGTGCGCGGGTGCTGGCGTGGGGCCGACGAAAATCGATCAGGTCCTCGGCATAACCAAGGCGTACACCACCCGGGTGGGCGGTGGCCCGTTCCCGACCGAAGACGACGGGCCGGGCGGAATCGCGCTCGGCGAGCGCGGCAAGGAGTTCGGCGCGACCACCGGGCGCAAGCGTCGCTGTGGTTGGCTCGACCTCGTGGTATTGCGCGAGGCCGTCATCGTGAACGGCTTCACATCGCTAGCCGTCAACAAACTCGACGTGCTCTCGGGCTTCGATGAAATTCCGCTCGCCGTCGAGTGGCGCATCGATGGCAAGCTGACCCAGGACTTCCCGATGACCCTCGACGAGGTCGCACGAGCGGAGCCGATCTACGAGACGATGCCGGGCTGGCAGGAAGACATCACCGGCGTGCGTGATTTCGACGCGCTGCCCGACAACGCCAGGCGCTACATCGAACGGATCGAGACAGGGCTCGAAGTTCCGGTCGATCTGATTTCCGTGGGCCCCGGCCGGGATCAGACGATCTGCCGAAAGGTGCTGTTCTCGCAGTGAAGGTTTGCCCGGCTCGGCGCTCGCGCGCTGGGCCGGGTGTCTTCACGCGCCGCCTGTGGCGAGCTGCTTTCGAGCCAGGATCAGCCGCTCGTAGGCGGCCGCCACCATTGGAGCGAGTTCGCAGAGCGCCTTCATGGCGAACTGCGAGATCGGGACGGTTGCCCCATCCACCAGCAGCAGGTTGACGACCCGCCCGCCCAGCGAGATCGGGATCGCGGCGAGTTCCTGAACCGCTTCGCCCCCGATCGCGTCGGCCAGCTTTCGGTCGAGCTGCGTTTCCGGTTTGGTGCGGACGCAGCGATTTTCGTTGGCTGCTTCGGCCAGCACGTTTCCGTGGAGCGTCGGGATGGCGATCGATTCGATGTCCAACCAATCGCCCTCTCGCCAGGCGCAGGCGCCAGTCGCCATGTCGGCGCGCACCACGAAGAGGCCGGCGAACTCTGCGTAACCCGATGCAATCTGGACGGCCGCTCGAATAACATCCTCGCGCCGCTGCGCTTCGAGCAGGACCCGTTCGAGCCTCGAAATCTCGGCGGGTCCGGGCCTCGGTGCCGGAGGAGCGGCTTCGGTGTGCTTCGAGAACTCCCAGGACTCATCTCGGCTCGAAGGCGCAGCGTTCGCCACCGGCGCGACTGCCCGGCTCGAGAGGTCGGTCTCGGTCTTGGCCTCGAGCGGAGAGGTCGGCTCGGTTGCCGGTTCGACGGGGCGCTCGACATATTCCTCGGTCAGGTCGAGCTCCGCGGCCAACGGTTCGACATCGAAGTGTTGGCGCTCGGGTTCCGGCGCCGGAGCCGCCACGCGCGGGTTGGCGCGCCGCTCCCGGGATGTCTCGGCCTCGAGCATCAGGTTGGAGAATCGGAGGTTCGGTTTGATGCCGAAGCCCTTCTCCATGAGCCAGGCGAAGCGACACTCCGGCAGCACGTAGCGCACGACCCTGCAGCCGCTGGCGAAGGAAATCTCGTCGATGGCGGCTTCATCGCGCGGATCGATGAATCCGATGTGCAAGGTGCGCTTCTCGAACCAGAGCGGATAGGCCGAATGACGATGGATCAACTCGGCTGGAAGCGCGCCGCGCGCGCCGGGGTCGGGATGCTCGAGCCATTCGTCCGGCACCGGCTGCAGCCCGTAGTAGGCAGCGAGCTGCACTTCCGTTTCCGCAACGGTGAGGATTCCGGCCTCGATCAAGCTCGTCCCAAGCCGCCCGCCGAACAGGACCATGCTCTGGCTGGCTTCCTCGATATCGTCAGCCGAGACGACCCCGGTCTCAGCCAGGAACTTGCCGAAAGTGGCGTCGGGAATCGCGTCGATGCCCTGCATGGCCCGCCTCCCAGGCGTGCGGATGCCGCTGCTTGCGATCACCCATGAAGGTCATCGAAGTCATCGGCGTCCAGGGCTTCGACCCTGAGCCATTCGCCCGGCGGCGGGGTTGAGGGGTGGTGTTCGAGCATGATGAGCGAACAAAAGACGAAAGTAAAGCAGAATTCTCCTGCCCTGAAGATTTTCCCGAGGAGTGCCCGTCGCCACGTAGACAGCTCCCACGCGGTCCTGTACTCCCCCTCCGGGCCGCTAGCTCAATGGCAGAGCAGTGGGCTTTTAACCCATTGGTTGAGGGTTCGAGTCCCTCGCGGCCCACCATGCGATCGCAACTCGGCCGCCGACCTTCGCGGGGCTGGTGGCATCGGTCAGCCGATCGGACTCAGCGTTTCCCGAATGCTGCTGCCCAGAATTCACGGCGGACGCGGAAGCCGATCTTCTGGTAGAGCGCGTGCGCTGCGTCGTTTCCCTCGCGCACGTGCAGCATGGCCTCGCTGCCTGCTTCCCGGATCCGGCGCGCGACGCCTAGCGTCAGCCTTGCGCCGAGACCTTGGCCCCGCGCCGAGGGGTGGACGCAGACCGCGGACACCTCGATCCAACCTGGGCAGCGCATTCGCTCGCCGGCCATCGCGACCAGCCGGCCCTGGTGGCGGAGGCCGATGTAGCGCCCGGTCTCCAATGTCCGGGCGCCGAAGGGGCCGGGCGGCGCGATTTCTACCAATGCCAGGATCTCGGGGAGGTCTCGCTCGGAGAGCAGTTGGAACTCGGGAAGAGCCGTGTCGTCGAGGTGCCCGGCGACGTACTGGGTGGCGATTTCGGAAGAAAGCAGCTCGAGGCCCGGCGGTGTTTCGTCCGGCTCGGGAAGCAGGAGCAGGTTGAACTCGCCCGAACCCATGAGATCGGAGAGACCGCTCCACGAGGGCGTGTCGGGGTCGCGGAAGCCGCCGAACGGACCCACCTCTGGGGCGTAGCGCGCTGCATGGCCGTTGCTCGAATGCTCGGCGAGGTGCGTCTGCTCGCTACTCAGGGCACTCCAGACGACGTTGTCCAACGGATGCGCGTCACGGTTGTCGGACATTGAACTCCTGCGGGCTTCGACACGATATCTGTCGCGCGAGGCGCGGGCGAGCGCCTACTGTTCCCTCCATGATCGAGCCGCTACCCCGCGTCGTTGCAGAAGCCCCGGACCGTCCAGAACTCGCGGGGCCAGACCATCCGATCCGCAAGGTGACGCGGCAGATCGCGTTCGAACCCGACGCCTGGACACCGGAACGGTCAGGCAAGGTCGCCGCGCTCTTCGACGCGATGGCATCGGAGTGGCACGCGCGCGTGAGGGAGGGCCACGAGCGGGTCATCGATGATGCCCTCGAGCGCGGCGGCGTGGGCGGTGGGCTGTGTCTCGAAGTAGGGTCGGGCACCGGAGCTGCCACCCCGCGCCTGACAGAGTACTTCGATGGCATCGTGGCCGTGGACCTGTCGATGGAAATGCTCCGCCACGCTTCGGTGAACCAGGGCCGCCAGGCCTGCGCCGACGCCGCGAGCCTCCCGCTCGCCGCGGATGCAGCGCACGCGATCATGCACGTGAACGCGTTCCTGTTCCCGAGCGAAGTGGATCGGGTGTTGGCGCCCGGTGGCAGCGTGATCTGGGTCAGCACGCTCGGCGATCGCACACCGATCTATCTCTCCGCCGAAGACGTGGCCGCCGCGCTCCCCGGCGAGTGGAGCGGGCGCGCATCCCAGGCGGGTTGGGGCAGCTGGTGTGTGCTTTCTCGCGCCTAGCGTCGCGTTGGAGCTCCGTTCGTTAGCGCCGTGCGGGAGTCGCCGCTCGCCCGGCTGCTGCTGGCCTTGGGCCTGAGGGTCCGAAGCCGGGGAAATGGCTGGTCGACGGCCGGAGCCGCGGCGCCTGCTCCTTCCAGCGGCTGTAGTGCGCTCGGGTGATCGCGATCAGGGGCTTCTCGATCAAGAACGTGATTGCCGTCGCGAGCGAGACGGCGACAAGGATCGCGGCGACGATCGCGAGGTGATCCGAGGCGCCGAGCGATTGCAGCCAACGCATGACGACGTAGCCGACGTTCTGATGCACGACATAGAGGGCGTAGGAGATCGTTCCCAGGAACAGCAGCGGGCGCGCGTTCAGGAAGCGGAGCCGCCCGAAGATGAACAGGAAGAAGACGCCGAAGCTGGCGAGGACCGACGGCAGGGATTCCCGGGGTGCCAGGAACGGCGAGGCGACGATGCAGCAAGCCAACGCGATGTAGGTGAGCCTGCTCACGTCCTTCATGAAGATCTTGTAGAAGAGCATGCCCGCCACGAAAAGATAGGCGTACCGCAGGATCAAGCCGCGAGCGAGCAACTTGCCAACCAACAGCTCTTGCCCGGGCGAGAGCATCACGGCCAGCGAAAGCACCAACCACAGCAGGCCGATCCATTCGATGCGATGCAGCTGCTTCAGTGCGTAGATCGCGAACATGATCAGGTAGAAGATGATCTCGATGTAGAGGGTCCAGTAGACCCCATCGATACTGGAGGCTCCGACCATGAAGGTCTGGAGCATCGTCAGGTTGAGTAGGAAGACGCCGACGCCGTACTCCCGTCCCGGTAGCCCGAACACGGAGACGACCGTGAAGGTCGTGATGACGGCGGCCCAGAATGTGAAGTAGATGCGCGACGCTCTGGATACGACGAAATCCAGTGGTCGACGGGTCTTGTTCAGGGTCATGAGGATCACGAAGCCGCTGATCACGAAGAACAGGTAGACCCCATCGCCGCCCCGGCTGACCTGTAGGAGTGGCGTGGTCTGGTAGCCGTACAGCTCGCCGAACCGCACCGTGTAGTGGTAGAGCACGACTGCAAGGGCGGCGATGCCGCGCAGGGCATCGAGCTCCAGAATCCTGATCGGCTTGGAGCCCATCTAGTTCACCTGGGCGCGGTCCGGTTCAACGAGACCGTCGAGATCGACCAGCCATTCCGCGACGGCTGTCGGGAGGAGTTCGTGGTGTCCATCGAAGAGGGTCAGGCTCACGTTTCCATGCTCGCGTGCGAATAGGGCTCGCCGATCGCCGATCGAGGGCTCGCCAGTGCTTCGGCCGTTCTGGAGGTGAACTGGAGCCCCGCTGGCCAACGACGCCGTCTGTTCCCGGCTGACCCGCGCCGCTTCCGGTACGAGCGCGTTGTAGGCGCGGATCGCGTGGGTGATGGGCACGCTTCCGCGCCGGCCATCGTCGAAGCCCGCATGAATGGCGAGGGGGACGCCCAGCCCGGGCCGCAGGTAGTGGATGGGTGAGCGGCGCGCACATGCTTCGCGACGGACCGCAGGATCCGTCGTCCCGTTCCCGCAGACGGATGCGATCTGTTCGCCGTAGTGCCGCCACGGTGTGTCGGCCACCTCGTTCGCCCATGCGTCGAGGTCGACGATCGGCGACCACACCGAGACACCAGCCCAAAGCTCCGGATGGCGGGCCGCGAGCAGCAGCCCCATGTGGCCACCGCCCGAGTGTCCGACCAGATAGATTCGATCCGGGTCGATGGCGCGACGCTCGCGGGCGGTCGCGATGGCGGTGAGCACGTCATGGATCGCAAGGTCGGATCCCATCGCCGCCGGGTTCGTATTCGGCCCCCTGAAATCGGGGTGAAGGAAGGCCCATCCCCGGCGCCGACAGAACTCGAGCTGGGCTCTGCGGTCGGGTTGGCGAAAGTCTCCTGACCAGGTGTGGAGTGCTACCAGAAGCGCAACCGGGCGCTCGGACGCGGGGGACCAGTAGAGGCTGCGCTGGGTCGATCCGTCCGCCGACTCGAACGCGATGATTTCGAGATCGGCGGGCCAACCTGCGTCGCTGCAGCCGCCTGTGGCGGCGGCCAGCACAACGCAAGCGGAAATCAGCAACCGGCGGCGGGTGTGTCTGCCCAGGCGGATTCGCATGTACGGCCCTCGCTGCCGACGCCGGCTACTTCCGAAGGTGGGGATGGGCGTCGGTGATCGTCCGGACCTGATCGGTCGACCGAATCTCGCTCGAGAGGTCCGTGTGAGAGCAGCCCCGCCGGGCGGATCGGACGAGGCGCCTCGCGCTAGCCGTTCTTCAATCGCGATCAGATGGTTAGACTCCCCGCCAGCGCCGCCCCGGCACGAAGCTCCGCGGCGGCTGAGGGGGGCAACTTCATTGGGTCGAGGAGTGTCATGGCGAAGCCAAGGGACCGGGCTCGCGCTCGTCCTCTTCGCCAGTCTGATGACGGCCGCGACCGCATTCGCCCATCCCGAGGAGGGCGTCGACGTTCGTGCGGTCGGGCTCCCCTGGTATTGGCTGGCACTCGGCTTTGGCGGACAGGCCCTGTTCGCGAGCCGGATGGCACTGCAATGGTGGGCGAGCGAGCGCGAGCGTTCGAGCGTGGTGCCGGTGGGCTTCTGGTGGTTGAGCCTCGCGGGCGCCGGAATCCTGCTGGTGTACTTCTTCCGGCGCGGCGATCCCGTGGGCCTGGCCGGTCAGATGTTCGGCTTCATCGTGTACGTGCGGAACCTGATCCTGATCTATCGCGAGGCGGGCGGGGAACCGGCATGATCAGCAGCCGGATGGCGCGGCGGCTCCTGCTTTGAGCGAGTCTGCCAAGGACGAGCGCGAAGAAGATCAGCTCCGCTTCCAACGCGTGGAGGCGAAGTTGATCCGCGCGCTCTACGACCACCCCGGTACGGTGAGCCAACGGACGGAGCATCAGCTTCGTTATGCGCTGGCACTCGCAGCGCTGGATACCTTCCAGCCCGGCGCAGCGGTTCGGCACAAGCGGAACGACCGACCCGACGTACAGGTACGCACGCCTCGGCTGGGACAATGGCGACGTCGGGTGCGCGGCGAGCTCTCGGACGCGTTGCTGCGCACGCGTCGCACCGGCGAGCGCATCACGGCCGCCGCCGCGGCCCTGGAGCCGATACTTCCGCAACTCGAGCAGGCGCGCGAGGAGGTCATCGCGAAGTACAGCGACGAGTTTTCGCCGCGCGAGCTCGATCAGGAACTCGGAATCAGGACCCTGGTCAGTGTCGCCGGGGGCGGCGGCGGATCGGCCTACGTGTATATCGGCGCTTGGGACGTGCTCCAGGGTGCCGGGCTGGTCCCTGGTTATGTGATCGGTTCGTCGATGGGCGCCGTGCTCGGGTTGTTCCGCGCGCTTCGGAGGAGAGGGGACTTCGGTGAGTACCTGGCCCTCGCGAAACGAATGAAGTCCGACGAGGTGTTTCGTATCGTGAGCCTTCGCGCCCGGTACGGCCTGCCGGGCATCCTGCGGTTGTACCTCCACGCCGGGATCCAATCGGCATTCCAGGACCCGCAGGGAAACCCGCTCCGCCTCTCGGATCTCGAGATTCCCTACGACGCCATCGTGGCGGGTCTGCGCCGCGATGCGCTGCGCGAATCGGACGAGCGCGGGCCGCTCCACCACCTTCCAGAGGATCGGCGTCCGGGGCCCTTGGAGCTGCGAGCCAGGATCGGCACCCAGCTGGTGCGATTGGTGGGCTTCATCAACCCGCGTGTGGTGAAGGAGATCATCATCGGCGCCGATCCCGAGACGAGGGATTTCGATGCTGTCGATGCGGCCGGCTTCTCCTCAGCAATTCCGGGCATTCTTCACTACGACGTCACGCGGGACGAACCGGGGATGCACGCGATTCTCGAGCAACTGATGGAAGACTACGATGTCGGCGCGCTGGTCGACGGCGGTGTGGCCAACAATGTTCCGGTTCGGACCGCCTGGCGGCAGGTTCAGAAGGGTCGCATCGGAACGCGCAATGCCTACTACCTGGCATTCGATTCGTTCCATCCGCAGCTGGGGTTGGGCCACATCTGGCTCCAGCCGTTGACCCGGGCGATCGCCTATCAAGTCGCTTTCAACGATCGCTATGCCCAACGGCGAATCGATTTCCGCCCGACGCTCTCTCCTCTCAACCTGCTACCCAAACCCGACGAGCTGGACGAAGCGGTGCTCTGGGGTCGTGAGCGAATGGCGAGAGAACTCCCATTGATCCAGAAGTTCTTCGAGCGCGTGCGCTGGGTCCCGCTGAAGGGTTGACGCCGCCACCAGGCCGGGTTCGCGCTACGTTGCCGCGATGACACAGCCTCCGGATCCCTCCCGTTCGTTCGATCTCAGCGGCCGCGTCGCCGTGGTTACCGGCGGCAGCCGCGGCCTCGGCCGCGAGATGATTCTCGGCTTCGCTCGACAGGGCGCGGATGTGGTGATCGCCAGTCGGAAGCTCGACTCTTGTGAAGCCCTGGCAAGGGAGGTAACCGAGGAGACCGGGCGCGAGGCGTTGGGCGTGGCCTGCCACGTTGCAGATTGGGACCAATGCGATGCGCTGTTCGAGGCGACCTATGCGCGCTTCGGGCGCTGCGAAGTGCTGGTCAACAACGCTGGCATGTCACCGCTCTACGACTCGGTTGCCGATGTCAGCGAGGAACTCTGGGACAAGGTCTTGAACGTGAACCTGCGCGGACCGTTTCGGCTGTCGTCTCTGTTCGGCACGCGCATGGCCGCCGAGGCGGGCGGGTCGATCATCAATGTGAGCAGCGTGGCGGCCGTGCAGCCGACGCCGATCGAGATTCCCTACGGCGCCGCGAAGGCCGGCCTGAACAACCTGACGATCGGGCTCTCTCGTACGCTCGCACCCAAGGTTCGCGTGAACTGCATCATGCCGGGACCGTTCCTGACCGACATCAGCAAGGCGTGGCCCGAGCAGTTCCACGAGCAGCTGGCTCGCACGGTTCCGCTGGGGCGAGGCGGAGAACCCGGCGAGGTCGTCGGGGCGGCGCTCTACTTTGCGAGCGATGCCTCGCGGTACACCACCGGTGCCGTGCTGAAGATCGACGGCGGCGCCGCAGCGTCCCCGGCCTAACCTTCCGCTGCTCGGTAGAGTCGCTCCTTGTCCGCCTTGTAGCGCCGGCCGGCAACCCAGAAGCACGGGATCGCCGTGGCTGACAGGGTGGTGAAGACGAGCAGGGTCTTCGTGTAGGGCTCGGAGATGCCGGCTTCGATCAGGGCGTCGATCAGGAATCCACCGCCCGTGATTCCGACGCCGAGGCCGACGAAGTTCAACATCAGCAGGTAGAAGGCGACGGTGCTGGCGCGGACCTGCGGTGGCACGAGTTCCTGGACGGTGGCGAAGGTGGGGCCGTAGAAGGTGCCGAGCTGGAAGTAGCCAGCGGCGACGCCGATCCAGAACAGGGTCGTGCCGCCATCGGCCAGGCGGTAGACGAAGCCGAGCGGCGTGAAGACGAGCCCGATCCAGAAGAGGAAGAGCGGGCGGCCCGTTCCGGTGCGCTTCTGCCATTGATCGCCGCCCCAGCCGCCGAACAGGTTTCCGGCGATGCCAGCGGCCATGCCGATCCAGCCGGTCATGCGCGCGATTTCGTCGCGATCGAAACCGCGTTCCTGGACGAACCAGAGCTGGTCGAAGGCTGCGGCACCGAGGATGAAGTGGAAGGCGACGCCGCCGGCGATGGTCATGACGAGGGCGGGGGAGCTGCGAAGCGCCTGCCAGACGCTGCTCGCGATCTCGGCGAAGCGGAGGGAAGGTGCCGTGGAAGCCGGGCTCGGGGCGGTTCTTGCCGGTCGTGTTTCACGCACGAATAACATGCATCCGGCAAGAACGACGCCGACCGCGCCGAGCAGGTAGAAGCAGTTCCGCCAACCGATCGCGGGCCCCAGGTAGCCGACGATGAGCAGGCTCACGCCCACACCGATCGGGACGCCCATGTAGTAGAAGCCGGAGACGAATCCCATCCGGGAGGCGGGGAAGCGATCGGACAACATCGACATCGAAGCCGGCGTGAGGACGGATTCTCCGACACCGATGAACATCCGTGGGGTGAGGAGCGACACGAACCCGGTGGCTCTGCCCGAAGCGGCGGTGAGCGCGCTCCACAGGGTCAAGGCGCCGGCGACCAGCCTGGGTCGGTGAACGGTGTCCGCGAGTGCGCCGGCGACGAGCCCCATCGTGGAGTAGAAAACGATGAATGCGAAGCCGGTGAGCAGCCCGAACTCGCCATTGGTCAGTTCGAGGTCCGGCACGATGTAGTTGGCGAAGCTGGAGAGGAGCTGGCGGTCAACGAAGTTCATCACGTTCAGCAATGTGATGAAGCCGAGGAAACCGTACTGGCGAGCGCTGACGGCATCTTCGCGGTGCGGGGCGGCGGGCGCGGTCACTCTGGTCTCCCGGTGGTTGGGAAAACGAGCTATAGCGAAGGTCGGCGAAACTTCGTGAGGAGGGAACGGCCATGACCTATCGCGTGATTCAGTGGGCGACCGGCGGGGTTGGCCGCGCGGCCATCCAGGGGGTGGCGGACCATCCCGAACTGGAACTGGTGGGTTGTTGGGTGCATTCGGAAGCGAAGGTCGGACAGGACGCCGGTGAGATCGCCGGGGCCGGAAAGCTCGGCGTGGCCGCGACGAACGATGCCGATGCGTTGCTCGCGCTGGTCGCGGACTGCGTCGTCTACAGCCCCGTCATGGAGAATCCCAAGGAGCTGCTGCGGATTCTCGATAGTGGCAAGAACGTGGTGACCCCGCTCGGCTGGTTCTATCCGTTCCAGGTGAAGTGGGCCGCAGACCGCATCGCGGAAGTGGAGAGGATCTGTCGCGAGCGCGCGGTAACCCTCCACGGGACCGGCATCCATCCGGGCGGCATCACCGAGCGGCTCCCGATCGTGCTCTCGGCACTGTCTCGCGCGGTCACCCACGTGCGTGCCGAGGAGTGGTCGGATATCCGCACCTACGGCGCACCCCAGGTGGTCGGCGAAATGATGCTATTCGGCAAGACGCCCGAGGAGGCGGCCGCGAGTCCGATGCTGAGGCTCCTCGGCGGGAATTTCCTCCAGTCCATCGACATGGTGGCGGCAGCCCTCGGGGTGACCCTGGATCCCGAGAAACGAAGCCAACATGAGGTCGCCGTCGCGACGGCCCCGATCGATTCGCCGATCGGCCCGATCCAGCCCGGTCACGTGGCCGCACAACGTTTCACGTGGCAGGGCACGATCGAAGGGGAGCCCTTCGTGACCGCGCGAACCAACTGGTACATGGGTGACGCGGATTTCGATCCGGCCTGGAGCTTCGGGCCCGAGGGCGAACGCTTCGAAGTGGAGATCACGGGCGATCCCTCTGTGAAGAGCACGATCCACGGCCTCCACCCCGAGAGCATCGAGGCCGGTCTGAAGCGGAACCCGGGCATCGTGACGACGGGCATCCACTGCGTGAGCGCGATTCCGGCGGTATGTCGCGCTGAGCCCGGGATTCGAACCTATCTCGATCTCCCCGCCTACGCCGGACAAGCGGCCCCGCACCTGCTGGCGGAGCGGTCGTGATTCTCGACCGCTTCCGACTCGACGGGCGCGTCGCGATCGTGACCGGCGCAGGCAAGGGGATCGGTCGCGGCATCGCGATTGGCTTCGCGGAAGCCGGCGCCGATGTCGTCTGTGCGGCGCGAACGGCCGCCGACGTGGAAGCCACGGCGACGGACATCCGCGCACTCGGAAAGCGGGCGCTGGCGGTGCCGACGGACGTGCTCGAACCAGCCGCGCGTGTGCAGCTGGTCGAGGCGACACTGGCCGAATTCGGGCGCGTCGATGTGCTCGTGAACAATGCCGGCGGCACCGGGCCGCGGCCCGCCCTCGCGACCAGCGAAGCCTTCTTCGAGACTGCGCTGCGCTTCAACGTCACCCAGGCCTTCGCGCTTTCGCAGCTCGTGGTTCCGAAGATGGTCGAGAGCGCCGGCGCTGGCGCGATCGTCAACATCTCGTCGCGTTCGAGCGACATGGTGCAGACGGCGTTCGCGGCCTACGCCGCGGGCAAGGCGGCACTGAACCAGATGACCCGCAACACCGCCGCCGAATGGGCACCGAAGGTGCGCGTGAACGCGATCTCGGTCGGTGGTGTGGATACCGACGCGCTCAAGGTCGTGCTCCAGAACGACGCGATGCGCGAACAGTTCGAGCGCGGGACGCCCATGGGCCGGCCGGGAACGACCGAGGACATCGCCTGTGCCGCGCTCTACCTGGCCTCCGAGGCTTCGTCCTGGGTGACCGGCAAGATCTTCCAGGTCGATGGCGGGACCGAAGCCCCCGCGATCTCGGTGCCGGTTCCCGCGCTCTAGAAGAGCCTCAGGAAACCGTCCAGCACTTCATGGACGCGAGCGATCTGGGCTGCGCCAAGGCCGTGGTGGGCCGGAACCAACAGCCCCGAGCGCATCACTTCGTCGCAAACGGGGTAGCCGTTCGGGTGGGCGCGGTGTGCGATGTCCCGAAAGCCCGGGTGACGCAACAGGTTGCCCGTCCAGATGGGTCGCGAACCGATGTGCTGCGCTTCGAGATGGCGCAACAAATCGTTGCGGTCGAACGGGGCCTCCTGCTTGACGACGAGGGGAAAGGACATCCAAGCCGTTTCGACTTCGGGGAGCTGGCGCGGCAACAGGAACCAGTCTTCCCGTTCGGCGAAGTAACCCGAATGGGCTGCGAAGTTTTCGCGGTGGATGTGAATGAAATCGTCGAGCTTGTCGAGCTGGGCCAGGCCGAAGGCCGCGAGCACCTCGGAGCCTTCCCAGTTGAAACCCTGTCGCTCGAACACGAAATCCCGGTGGTAGGGGATGCCGTCGACTTCGGTCTCGAGGTCGCCTTCGAAATCGAGCGGTCCGGAGCCGTGTCGGGAAGAGCTGCGGCCCCAGTTGCGGAGCAGTCGCGCTTCTTCGTCTTTCAAGGCGTCATCGAAGGCGACCAGCCCGCCCATACCCAGGCAGGTGATGACGTGGCTCTCGTTGAAACTCGTCGCCGAGACCTGCGCACGCGCGCCGGGTGGGCGTCCTCGCAGGGTCGCGCCCAACACATCGCAGGAATCCTCGAACAGGACCAGATCGTGGCGCTCCGCGATGTCCTCCAGCGCGTCCCAGTCCGGCAGGTTCCCGATCAGGTTGGGAATCACCATGCCGCGGGTCTCCGGGCCGATCATCTCTTCGATTCGTTCGATGTCCACGACGTAGCTGCCGGGTGCGACGTCGACGAAGACCGGCACGTAGCCGGCTCGGAGTTGCGCTGCGACCGTGGTCGAGAAGGTGAGCGGCGGCGTCAACAGTTCCGAGCCCGCAGGGAGGCCGAGCAGTTGCATGCCGAGTTCGAGGGCGGAGGAACCGGAGTTCACGAAGACGCCATGGCGTTTGCCGAGCAGGGTCGCGACCCGTGCCTCCATTTCCCTGGTGCGCCGGCCCATGCGTAGGCGACGGCGCCGTCCGAGCACGTCCATCATCCCCGCGATTTCTTCATCGCCATAGACGGGACCGCCAAGCGATACCCAGGGTGCGTCGGTCGGTTCGTTCATTCGCTATTCGATCCGAGCGGTAGAAGTCAGAAGGGCGGTGAGGCTGAGCAAGGCGAGCATGGCAAGGCCGGCCGCGAGCAGTGTATCCAGTGCGCCGATGCGCTCGGCCACGACACCGGCGAGCAGTGCTCCGATCGGGCTCGCACCGGCGAAGCCCAGCTGGTAGGCGGCGAGAACGCGCCCCCGTTGTTCGAGCGGTGCCGCTTCCTGAGCCATGGTTCGGCTGGTATTGATGAAGACCGAGCCCGCCAGGCCCCACACGAGGGTTCCGAGCACGAAGAGCGGAAACGGGAGTCCGAGCGAGAGCACGCATAGCATCATGGCGCCGCAGGCGAGCGCGATGATGAGGGCGAGCCCCTTTCGCCGAATGCCGCCGACTGCACGGATGACGAAGGAGCCCGTGATCGCGCCGATCGGGAACGTCATCAAGACCAGGCCCAGTCGCGCGCTCCCGCCGCCGTAGAGCTCGCTCACGATCAGCGGGAACGTGACCATGAAGGGGCCGATGAAGAAGATTCCGACCGCGCCGACCAGTGACACCGGAATCCGAAGCTTGGGCGTGCGCGCCACCGTGGCCAGACCTTCTGCGATGTCGTGAAGTGCCGAGCGCTGCAGTTGCTCCGGTGTTCGAGCCGGAATGGCGGGCGCGCCGCGCGAACCGAATGCGCCCAGCGACACGATGACGGCCTGGAAGCAAAGGACCGCGACCAATCCGACGCTCTCCGCCGACCCCGCCAGGAAGGCGCCAGAGGCCTGCCCGCCAAACTGGAAGATCGTCAACGCGGCGATCGCGCGCATCAGGTCAGGGCCCGCGACTCGGGGCAACACGGCATCTCGGGCGGGAATGACGAACGCCTGAAGCGTGCCCAGGGTCGCTCCGTAGGCCAGCAGGATCGGCATCGAGATCGAGCCGAAGGCGAAGATCGCGGCGAGTCCGAGAATCGGAAGTGCGGCCACGAGATGGAGCAATGCGACGGTACGGCGGGGGTCGAGCCGGTCCGCGGCCGCGCCGCCGATGAGGAGAAGCGCCAACGAGGGCAACATCGTCGAGGACTGGGCGATTCCGACCCAGCGCGGCGGGGCCTCCAACACGTCGACGACGAGCCAGGCAAAGATCACCGAGTTCATGCCCCACGACATGTACCAGGAGGCCGCCCCGCCGAGGAACCAGCGGAACGCCGAGGGGGTGCCCGTGGTGGTGATGGCTAGCCCTCGTCCCCGGCGGCGATCCGCGCAACCAGAAGTGCCTTCAAGCGACGTCGGTCGAGCTTGCCGGTGTCGGTCATGGGCAATTCCTGGGGCGAGAGAAAGTAGACGTGGCGCGGCATCTTGTAGGCGGACAGATCTTCGCGCAATCGTGCGCGGAGTTCCTCCCTCGTGACGGCCGCGCCCTCCCGGAGCAGAACGGCCGCCGCAACGTTCTCGCCGCGATCCGCATGAGGCACGCCCACCACGTGTGCACTCATGACCTCGGGCCATGCCTCCAACACCAACTCGACTTCGCGCGGCGTCACATTTGCGCCCGCAGTCTTGATGCCTTCGCCGAGGCGGCCGCGAAAGAACAGGTGGCCTTCGCTGTCGAAGTAGCCCCCGTCGCCGGTGCGGTAGTAGCCGTCGGGCGTGAAGACCTGTTCGCGCTCCAGCTTGTAGAGGCCCTGAGCGATGCTGTAACCCCGAACCGCGATCTCGCCGAACGCGCCAGCCTCGAGCGCTTCGCCGGTCAGCGGGTCGACGATCTGATGTTCGATCCCGGATACCGCCTGGCCGAAACTGCCGCGGAGTTTCTCGGGGAGATCGACGTCCATCGCGCCGAACGTGTGGGGCCCGCAGGTCTCGGTCATGCCGAGCGAGCCGTGGCGGAGTTCCGGATCGGCCGGCCGCGCCTCGGCTGGCAACAGGTCATAGAGGTTGCCGGCGCGGACGCTCGAAATGTCGCGTTCGCCGAAGCTCGGATGCTCGGCCATCGCCTTGCCGTAATGCGGCCAGCCAGCGACGAGCGTGATCCGTTCGCGCTCGATCAGGTCGAGGATCCGCCCAGGCTCGAAGACGTCCTCGACATGGAGCGTGCACCCGACGTCCATCGCGGCGACCAGCGTGAAGACCAGGCCGCCGACCCAGAAGAACGGCATCGGCGAGTAGACACGATCGGTCTCGAGCAGGTCGCGCTGCTGGTTCAGGTTGTGGGCATGTCGTAGGACGGTGCCGTGGGTGTGGATGGCACCCTTTGGTTCGGCCGTGCTCCCCGAGCTGTAGACCACGACCATCGGGTCCGCGGGACGGACTTCGCGCTCGATTTCTGCGAGGAAGGCATCGTCGATCTCGGGGCTCGCCTCGGCCAGGGCTTCGAGTTCGAGGGCGCCACCACTCGTCCAGGCGCGTCGCGGCGATTCGTCATGCCAGCAGCGGACCTCACGCAAGTAGGGGAGGGCGGGGATGTGGATGTTCCCTGCAACGGCCTCTGACAGTGCAGGCGCGTAGGTTTCCAAGCGTTCGGGGTAGTCTGCGTTCAGGAACCGGCCTGCGGTGAGGAGCGTCGACACGTCGGCGTGGCGGAGCAGCCAGCCGAGCTCGCGCGGCGCACTGAAGGTGTTGAGCAGGACCGCTTGTGCGCCGATCCGCGTGGTCGCGAGCCAGGCCAGCACCCAGTCGGGCGAGTTCGGCAACAGGATTCCGACCCGCGTGCCCTTGCCGACGCCCGTTGCGAGCAAGCCCCGGGCGAGGCGTCGCGAGCGAAGATCTGCCTCGGCATAGGTCAGCGCGCCCGGGTCCCGCTTGATCAGGATCCGGTCTGGATGAAGCGCCGCCTTCGCGCGAATGAAGGCGCCGGAGGTGAGGAGTTCGCTGGCCTGGTTCATGGCGGTGGGTCCGAAAAACGGCGTTGCTTCGGGCCGACCGGACGCGATAGGCTCCGTTTCTGACGATCCGTCAAATTCGCGAGGATGCTAGCGCGGCCATGCCGAATCACGATTTCGATACTTCCGACGTCGATCGCTGGATCGGGGTACCGCTCGGTGGCGGCGTGCTGAAGGATCCCCTCGGCGTGAATGATATCCGGCGCTGGGCCCAGGGCATGCAGAACCCCCAACCCCTTCATTTCGATGAGCGATTCGCAAGCGAAAGTCGCCACGGCGCGATCATCGCACCGCAATCGTTCGCCGTCTGTACGGATGACAGTCACGGTGCCGGTCCGGCCATCCAGGGCTCGATCGCGGGCACGCACATGTTATTCGGCGGCGACGAGTGGTGGTTCTTCGGGCCGCGAATCCTGGTGGGCGATCGTTTCCGCCATGAACGCATGCTGTTCGACTACAAACTCACGGAAACGAAGTTCGCGGGCCCGACGATGTTCTCCCGCGGCGATACCACCTACGTCAACCAGCGCGGCGAGATCGTTTGCAAACAGCGCTCCACGTCCATCCGGTACCGCGCCGATCTCGCCCGGGAACGTGGCCAGTTCATGGGCGACACCGAGAAGAACTGGACCGAGGACGAACTCTACGAGATCGAAAAGCAGAAATTCGAGTACTACCAGAGCTATCTCGATCTGGGCCACGAGCGCCGGCTCTTCGTGAAGGTCGGTGAGAAGCTCCCGACCCGGCCGGTCGGTCCGCATACCCTGATGAGCTTCACGACGGAATGGCGGGCTTTCCTACAGAACGTCTGGGGCGCCTTCGGCTTCAGTGGCGGACCGTCCTCGCTCTGGAATGCGGGTTGGCTGCCCGAAATGGATCGCGACCACGAGGGCGCCAAGGTGGACCCGACCTACGCTGACGGTCTCTACCACGGCCCGTCCCGGGGCCACGTTCAGGAGAAGTACGCACAGCTGATCGGCATGCCCCGCGGTTATGGCTACGGCGCTTCGATGGGCGCCTGGATCATCGACTACCTGGCGAACTGGGTGGGCGAATGGGGCGAGGTCGTTCATTCGAACATGAGCTTCCGCTCGCCGGCGCTGACCGGCGACCTGACCCTGCTCGACGGCGTCGTCACCGCGCTGGTAGAGGAACCCGAGACGGGCCAATCCCTCGCCTCGGTCGAGGTGACGATGACCAACCAGAAGGGCGACGTGATGGCCCAGGGCACCGCCGAGGTCCGCGTTCCCAGCGAGGAACGTCCGGCCGCCTAGCGGTCGGGCCGAGCCTGGCAGTTGGAATCATCTGCCGGGCTGGCGTTGCAACCGGATTCGCGGCGCTACACGTTGCCGCTTTTCCTGTGCGACGTGGCCGAGCGCTATCGCGACGCCACCGCGCTGCGCTTCGAATCGCGCAGCTTGGGTTACCGGGAACTGAATGCACTGGCCCGCGAGGTCGCCAAGGGGTTGGTTGCCGTCGGCGCGGCAAAGGGCACGCGCATCGGCCTGCTCTGCGCGAACCGGCCCGAGTGGGTGGTCGCCGCCTTTGCCGCCTCGATGACCGGGGCCGTGTTGGTTCCCGTGAATACCTTCGCCACGTCGGACGAACGGGACTACATCCTGCGTCACGGCGACGTCTCCATCTTGATCACCCAGCGAGCGCTGCTGAAACAACGCTTCGTCGAATCGCTGGCCGAGGACCACCTCGCCATCGCAAGCGGCATCGCGGGCGCGATCCGCTGTGATGCCCTGCCGCAGCTGCGCCGCGTGGTGGGCCTCGATCTGGAGCAGCCCGTCGGTGCCATCGAGACCGGCCGTTCCCTGATCCGGGCCGGCGAGAGCGTGTCCGAAGCGATGCTCGACGCCATCGCGAACGAGGTCTCGCCGTCAGACGACGCCCTCGTGATCTACACCTCGGGGACCACGGCGCGTCCAAAGGGCGTGATGCATCGACACCGTGCGCCCGTCATCCAAGCCTGGCGATTCGCCGAACTCATGGGCCTGACGCCCGAAGACCGCATCTATTCGGCCCAGCCCTTCTTCTGGACGGCCGGTATCGCGATGTCTCTCGGGGCGACCTTCGCGGCGGGCGCGAGTCTGATCCTGGAGGAAACCTTCGAGGCCGGACGGGCCCTCGCCTGTATCGAACGCGAACGCGCCACGACGGTTCATGCCTGGCCACATCAAGAGAAATCGATGGCCGAGCATCCAGAGGCTTCGCAGCGAGATCTGTCGAGCGTGCGACACGTCGAGTTCGACAATCCCCTCGCGAGGCTCATCCCGCTCGATTCGGATCGCTGGGGGATGTACGGCTCCTACGGGTTGTCCGAGACGTTCACGCTGGCGACCGCACTGCCCGCGAACGCGCCGGCAGCGTTGCGACGTGGAACGCATGGCGACGTTCTCGCCGGGAACGAGCTGCGCATCGTCGACCCGGAAACGGGCGAGCCGCTGCCCCAGGGCGAGGTGGGCGAGATCGCGCTCCGGGGTCTTACGATGATGTCGGGTTATGCGAAGGTCGCGCCCGAGAACGTCTTCGACGAAGGCGGTTGGTTCCGCACCCAGGACAGCGGCTGGCTGGACGAAGCCGGACGGCTCCATTGGAAGGGGCGTCTCTCGAACCTGATCAAGACCGGAGGCGCCAACGTTGCGCCGCTCGAGATCGAGCATGCCCTCTCGAAGCTGCCCGGCTTGAAGGCCGCCCACGCGGTGGGCGTGCCCCATCCGACCCTCGGCGAGGCCGTCGCGTTGTGCCTGATCCCGACCGGCGCAGCGGAGGCGCTGGATCCGACGGCGATTCTCGGCCAGTTGCGCGGCCAGCTCGCGAGCTACAAGGTTCCGCGCGTGGCCTTCGTCATGTCGCCAAGCGAGGTCTCGTACACGGGTTCGCAGAAGGTGCAGTTGGAAGCGTTGCGCGAGCGCCTCCTCGAGCGATTGCGCGGCGAGCGCACCGAGATTGCGGGCTATACCTACGGCGCGTGAGCAGCGGATGTCGTTGGTGCGATCGTGGCGAAGCCTGGCGTTCAGGCCTGGAACTTCTTGACGGGGTAGACCGCGGCGACACCGCCGTCGACCCGAATGATCGAGCCTGTGACGAACGCGGCGGCGTCGCTGGCGAGAAAAACGCCGACGCCCTTCATGTCGTCAGCTCCGCCCGGCCGCCCCAACGGAACCTGCGCATCGTGATGTGCCAGGACCTCAGGGTCATTCTTGATATGCGCGAACATGTCGGTATCGAACGGGCCGGGCGCGATCGCGTTGACACGGATGCCGTGGGGCGCCCACTTGACCGCGAGATCCCGGGTCATCGCTTCCAGGGCGCCCTTGCTCGCCGGGTAGGCGGCGATCGGTTGTTCCTCGTCGCTGGCGCCCCGTTGGGCAGAGAGTGAACTCACGTTGATGATGCTGCCGCCGCCGTTCGCCTTCATGTGCGGGGCCAGCAGGCGCGACAACCAGAAGGCACCTCGAACGTTGAGATCGAAGACGCGATCCCAGCCTTCGAGCGGATACGCCATGCTAGGCGCCGACCAGGCGCGCGCGGCATTGTTCACCAGGATGTCGACCCGCCCGTTGATCGCCAGGGCGCTGGTGACGAGCGCCTCGATCGATTCCGGATCCGAGATGTCCGCCGCTAGCGCGCTGGCCTGGCCGCCGCGCTCGATGATCTCGGCCGCCGCAGCCTCGCAGGCCTCGCGCTTTCGCGAGCAGATCAACACGTGGGCGCCGGCCTCGGCCAGGCCATCGGCCAGGAAGCGTCCGATGCCCCGGCTCCCACCGGTGACCAGGGCTGTGCGGCCGGAGAGATCGAAGAGGGCGTCGAGTTGCATGGTCTGCGCACGGAATCACGGTTCTGACGCATCGTCAACTCTCGGCTACCGTGCCGTGATGAAGCGCGAGCGCGCAGATCGCCCGGTGGCCCAGAGCGGCCGCAAGCTCGGGCCCCGGGCCCTGAAGACCCGCGAACGGATTCTTCGTGCCACTTCTGAGCTGTTGGCCGAGCGTAGCGTCCTCGATCTGCCGGTCGTGGATATTGCACGCAGGGCAGGGACTTCTCCCGCAACCTTCTACCACTACTTCAAGGATGTGGACGAGCTGGCCCTGGCCCTGGCCGAGCGCGCTTCCGAGGAGATGCCCGATGTCGCGGCTTGGATCCGGGCTTCCATGGGCGGACCCGATGGCCTGGAACGTGCGCGTGCGCTGGTGGACGCGTTCCTCGAGCACTGGGATCGTCATCACGCGATCCTGACGCTTCGCAACATGGCAGCGGACCGTGGCGACAGCCGCTTCCTGCGGATTCGCCAGGAGAATATCGGGCCGGTGCTCTCCGCCCTTGCGAGCGAGATAAAACGGGGCCAAAGGGAGCAACGGATCTCCAAGGAGATTCACCCGTTCGCGGCGGCGGCGGCATTGGCTTCCTTCCTGGAACGATTGTCGGCCCACCACCGGGACCTGGGAGCGCTGGGTGCTACGCGCGAGGACATCCGCGAGACCTGCGCACGGATCCTGGTCCAGACGCTGGAGGGGAGCGCGCCGGCGTGATCACTGCGCAGTCGCTCGATGCGGACGAGCGCGCACTCGCAGATGTGATCGCGACCGCATGCAGCGAGCGCCCGGTCGGCGCTCCTTTCGATCTCGCAGCGTGGCAGGTGCTGGCCAGACTGGGTGTGTTCTCGCTCGGAAGCGACGGGCCGTCTCCTGCCCGGGGGCTCGTCGCCGTGTTCGAAGCGTTGGGAGAGATGGCACACGCGGGCCCTCTCGTCGAGACGGTGATCGCGATGGCCGTGCTCGAAGTGGGCCCGGAACGGGCCGCGATCGAGCGCGGAGAGACCTTCGCCTGTGTCGGTGCCGCGCCGTTCTGGCCGTTCGCTACCAAGGCCCAGCGTTGTTTCGCGATTGCCGGCGAGGCGATTCATCCCGCACACCTGACCGGCGCCGCGGTCCCGGTCACGACCCTGGCCGGCGATCCGTGGCTCCGGAGTGCCGCGGATCTCGAAGCACCCCTTGCCAACGGAGGCCGAGCGTTGGCCCTCGGCCGGGTCGCCGCCGCGGCCGCCCTGGTCGGTGCCGGCCGCGTACTGATCGAGCGGGCGGCAGAACGCGCGCGCACCCGTCAGCAATTCGGTCGGCCGATCGGGGTCCACCAATCCGTTTCGCACCCACTCGCCGATTGCACGATCCGGCTGTCTGCCTCGGAGGGTCTGCTGCGCACGGCGGCCTTTGAACTCGATGCGCAATCGGAGGACGACGGCGCGCGAACCGGAATGGCCTTCGCGTCTGCTCGTACTTCAGCGCTCATGGCTGCCTACCAGGCGCATCAGACTTTCGGTGCGCTTGGCATCACACTGGAAGGCCCGCTGTTCGCGATCAGCCGCCGAGTGCGCCAATGGGCGTCGCTGCCGATCGGATTGCCTCTACTGGAGGCACGTCGGTGAGGTCGCTTTTCGACGCCGAGGAACGCGCCTTTCAAGACGAAGTCCGCGAGTTCCTGGAAGACTGGCAGGATCTGGATGCCTACCTCTCCCACGGAGATCGCTGGGAACGGGTCGCCGCTCTGTTCCGCGCGATCGGTGCGCGCGGCTGGCTCTCGATGAGCTGGCCGAAAGCCGCAGGCGGCCTCGGGCGCGGGCCGACGTTCGAATACATCCTCTGGGACGAGGTGGCCTACGCGCGGGCGGCGCGCAATCCGATCTCGAGCATCGTTGCGCGCACGTTGGTCCGTGCCGGTAGCGACGCGCAGCACGAGGCCTGGTTGCCGCCGATCCGATCCGGAGAGGCGACGTTCGCCCTGGCATACTCCGAGCCCGAGGCCGGTTCGGACCTGGCGAGCTTGCGAACACGTGCAGAGCGGCGCGGCGACATCTACACCGTCGACGGGGAGAAGTGCTGGCAGTCCTATGCCGGGCACGTCGATCATCTCTGGCTACTGGCGCGAACCGGCGAGCCGGGCAGCCGCGGGGCCGGACTCAGTCTGTTCATCGTCGACACCGGGACCCCGGGGCTGACGATCTCGCCGCTTCCCACACTCGAAGGGGACGCACTCTACGAGTGCCGTTTCGAAGCCGTCGAGGTTCCGGCGGATCGACGGGTCGGGCCGGAAGACGGCGCCTGGGGATTGATGGCCGACGCACTCTCCGACGAGCGCCACATCCAGTTTCCGGCCGGGCGCCTCAAGCGCGATCTCGTCGAAGTCGGCGACTGGCTCGCGGCTTCCCCGCGTGCCAATGACGCGATCGTGCAGCATGAATTCGAACGCTTGCAGGTCGGCGTGCTGGAGGCCGAGGTACTCGCGCTGAAGGTCGTCGAGTTGGCACAACAAGGACGCGACGCGGCCATCGCGGCCGCCGCGAACAAGGTCTTCCACACCGAACGGTGTCAGGAGATCGCCCGCGCCGCCTTCGAATGGGGCGGCCCCGAATCGCTCGTAGCGGGCAGCCGCATCCAACTTCTCTGGCTGCAAAGCCTGTGGGAAACGATCGGCGGCGGAACCAGCGAAGTCATGCGAGGCCTGGTCGCCCGCCATGCCCTCCAGCTCCCCTGAGCGGGGACGGACTCCTCAAGTTTCAAGATTGCAAGTTTTTCAAACTTGCAATCTTGAAACTTGAGGAGTCCGTCCCCGCTCAGGAGGCGTCCATGTCTTCGGGGTCGAAGTCGGAGGAGCGGATCGGTGTGGGTGCGTATTCGTGGCCGGTGTCGTCCCAACCCGGGAGGGCGGCGGCCTGGGCAAGCCAGCTCTGGGCGACGCCGTCGTCGAGGACCACGGAGCCGGCGTCAGGTTCGTCGAGCAGCATCTCCCAGAGGTCCTGGCCGCCGGCCTCCCACCAGGTCCGGTCGGAGTGTTCGTAGTCGATGGCAAGCTGGATCATTTCACTTTCCCGCGAGTGGTTGGATGACGTGCTCGGCGAAGGATTCGAGGGTTGCCGGATCATCGCCCTGGATCACGACATAGGAGAATCCGAACTGCTCGCGGCGCTTCTCCAAGGTGTCCCTCACCTCGTTGGCCGAACCGGTGAGGAACAGCGGGCAGCGCACGACCTCGTCGACCGTCATGCCACTGTTGTTCGCGAGTGCGGTTCGGATCCCGCTCGGGTCCTCGACGATCGCGGTCGCGAAGACGAGCGCGTTGAGCTCGATCGCGTCGAAGTCCCTGCCGGCGGCTTCAGCGGCTTCGCGAACCCAGCGCACCTTCTCCGCGGTTTTCTCCGCGCTGCCGTCCTGCATCGCGGCAGCGGTGACCTTGCCGGCCGCAACCTTGGGGTTGATTCCGACGATGTCCGCATGACGGCCGGCGACGGCCAGGAGTTTCGGGCCGCCGCCGCCGACGAGAATCGCCGGTGGCGTCGCCGGCAGTGGGTCCACGGCCCCGGCGATCTCGCGGATCGTGTAGTGCTTGCCCTCGAAGCTCGTCTGCCCGCTCCACATCGCCTTGACGATCTGAAGCGCCTCTTCGAGTCGTTCGATCCGGAGGCCAGCGCGCACGTATTCGATGCCGGCCTCGACGTAGTCGGATTCCATCCAGCCCGCGCCGAGTCCGAATTCGCAGCGTCCGCCCGACAGCAGCTGCACGGTGGCGCCCGCCATCGCCAACACCACCGGGTGTCGATAGTCGATGCCATAGACGAGCGTTCCAACCCGGAGCCGCTCGGTCACGGCCGCGGCTGCGGCCTGGAACGCGACCGGCTCCCATTGGCCGCCGAAATGGTCGGGAACCAACACGCTCGAGAAGCCGAGGGCTTCGATCTGACGTGCCTTCGCCGCCCACTCCGTTGCCGGGAAGCCATGGACCTGGGTGCCGAAGCGAAAAGGTCGGGTCATCGGAGGGTTCCTTTCCTGGCCTCGCGCCGCTACGCGAGGAGCCAGTCAATGGAGCGTTGCAAGCCCCAGTAGACGCCAAGGCTACCGATCACGGTGGCCGGGATCTCGTGCATGGCGCGCGGTGAGTTCGAAGTGAGACGAGCGAGCCCGATGAGCACGGGCAGGGAGAGGAGCACCAGGCCGATCTGGCCAAGCTCGATCCCGACGTTGAACGAGAACAGCGCCAGCGGGATGGCCTGCGGCTGGAGCCCGAGTTCGGCCAGCGCGCCAGCGAAGCCGAGGCCGTGCAGCAACCCGAAGCCGAAGGGCATCCAGCCCGGATGCGCGCGTAGCCGCGACTCGCCCTCGGGCCGCGCGAGTTCGATGGCCAGGATCACCAACGTCGCCGCGATGCCGAGTTCCACTGGCCCTGACGGGACCCGAACCAGATCGAGGGCCGCGATGGCCAAGGTAAGACTATGGCCCAGCGTGAACGCCGAGATGGCCAGGAGCAAGCGACGTCTGGCACCTAGCAAGGCGAGCAGGCCGAGCACGAACAGCACATGGTCGAGGCCGCTGGCCAGGTGCTCGACGCCGAGCGTGACATAGCCTTTCGCGACATCCGCAAAGCTCTCCTGCTCGGGGATCGTGTAACGCGGCTTCTCGGCTGTGAGGATGGCGCGCATCTCACGTCCGTCGGCGAGGACCACGTGCACGAGGGCGTCGGTGCCACTGCCGTCGAGGCCGTCGACACCGAGCACCGCTCCGACCAGCGGAGAGGCGCTGCAGTCGGCCGTCCAGCGGGCGATGAATGCGGTGCCTTCGAGCGTCTGCACAGCGTCCGCGAGCGGAGGGCAGGGCACGACGGGTTCGGTCCGTGTGCCTCGCGAGACCACGCGCGGCGTCTTCCAGGTGACGACGACCTTTCCGTCCTCGCTTTCGACCAGGGAGAGGTAGGAGGGCGCCAGACGATGCGCGAGTGCCGGCGTGGCCAGCAGGAAGCACGACACCAGGGCGCAGGCGAATCGCAAGGCCATGGTTCTCACTTGGTACCGGCCTCGCGCGGCACGCCGTACTTGGCACGCAAGCGCTCGATCTCCCCGCGTTCCGCGATCAAGGCGCGCTCGTACAGCAGGCCTTCGCGGGCTTCGGAGCGAACGGTCGCGAGGCTCGATCGCACGGCGGGCCGGCGCTCGTGGGCAAAGACCAGATGGTGGCCGTAGGCCGATGCGATGGGCCCGCTCCACGCTTCGAGCGGCACGTCGAAGGCGTCCTCGGCGAAAGCCGGGCCGAGTTGGCGCGCGAGTTCGGCTTTCGAATGCGGCGGCAGGTGCCGCGGAATCGGCAGTGCGTTTCCGATGCCATCGATGGCATCCGGGCTTTCGATCCCGGTGCGCAATACCGCCGACGCATCGTCGTTCTCGCGGAAATAGATCTGGGTCAGCCGCACGCGCGCAGGCTCGGTGAACCGCGCCTCGTTTGCCGCAAGGAAGGCTTCGAGTTCGGCCTCGGTCGGTTCGTTCCGGCGTACCCGTTCGTGGGTGAGCAGCTTCATCTTCTGGATCAGGCGACGGGTTACGATCAGATCCGTTTCGTGCATGCCGAGTGCGATCGCTTCGTCGACGAGTTCCGCATCCGCGCGGTCTTCGTCGCCACCGGCGAAACGCATGTTCCTGGCCAGCCGGCGCCGCACGATCGCGTCGCTCATGTGATACGAGCGCGAGAAGGCTTCGTGTAGCCAGACTTCGTCATCGCTGACGGGGCCGGCGAGCGGGACGGGCGGCGCTGCTTCACTGGCGAAGGCACTGAAGAACAGGTCGCCCACGTAGAGCAACGTTCCCAGCAGGATGAATCGGAGCAGGGGTCGCTTCATCGGACCAGCACGTGCCTCATCGTGCCGCTCGCGGAGCGGTCCAGATCGGTGAGGTCCAGGCGCGTTCTTGAATGATCGGGCGATGATCTTCGGCGCAGCACGCCTCGAGTCCTGGGCCGACCGTCGCGGGCACGGAGCAGTCCACCTTGTGCTCGACGCAGATCCATTGGGTCCAACGGCAGCTCGGGTTCTCGAGGACGCGCGCGTAGTAGAAGGCGGGTTGCGACGCGTCCCAGTCCGGGTCCTGCCACTCGGCGCATAGCTTCTCGTGGCCAGCGCCGGTTCGTTCGCAGCTCGCCAGATCGACGCCGGCGTCGTTGGCGCCGCCGGCGATGTCGACGACACGCTCATGGGTCTCGCCCGCTGCGTCGAGCCAACCCTTCACGATCTGCACACGCTGAAGCGGCGAAGCCGATTCCGCCGGATCGCGGAGCGCGCTGACGATGAAGCGGGGCGCTCGCTCGGAGGCGGGCAAGTTGCCGCCCATCGGTGCGCCATGGGCATAGGCCTGGCTCACCCACTCCGGCTGGCTGCAAAGATCCTCCGGAAGATCGGCGCCGCCGAAGAAGCGCAGCTCGGGCCGCGTGCCGCTGGTGCCATAGACCTCGCGCCGCAACATGGCCGCGAAGAGGGCGTCGCGGGAGTTCTCCTCCGCCCAGATGACGGCCAGGCCGCCCGGGCTGAAGTTCGCGCGATCCGGGATCGGCGGGACATCGCCGCTGGCCAGCGGGATTCCGGCACCGCCGTGTCCGGGGAAACCGCGCTCACCGACGAGACCCGGAGCGCCGAGATGCGTGTCGGTACTCGCGAGGATTCCGTAGCGAAACGGATTGGCTCCGTGTTGGCGTTCGATGGCGAGACCCTGCTTCAGCGCCTCGCGCACGAACTGGGTTGCAACCGGTGCTTCCGCGTTGCCGTAGGACACGCCGCTCGCGCTGCCGATATCGCCGAACGGAAACTTTTCGAAGCCGCAGGCTTCGTCCGTGGTCTCGCCGCCGAGCAGGCATTCGGAATCGCCCTTGTGCTGCATGATTTCGACCAGGGGTTCCCAGCGCGCACGGATTCGGGCTTCTTCGCTGCCGATCGACGCTTCGAATTCGCGCGCCGAGCGAAACATCAGCCCGCCATCCAGGTTCGAGTTGTGCGGGATCGTCAGCACTTCGCAACCCGGCGTCCCTTGAACGCAGCCGCGTTCCAGCATCGTCCAGAGATCGAAGGCATTGCTGCCGGTCTCCATCACGCTGATGGGAAGTGCGGGCACTGACGTGTTGCGGAAGATCACGTTGCGGTGAAGGTTCTTGGCCGGCCGGCCGGCGGCGGTCCACTCGTAGGCGATGAAACTCGTGAAGCGGCACGCGGCGGTTCGGTCATAGGCGCCCTCGGCGGCGGACTGGATGTCCCTCCAGACCGTTCCGGCTGCTTCGAGGCAGTGCTCGCCGTTCTCGCCGCAGAACCCCCAGCGATCCGAGCCCCAGCTGTAGGCCGCGTTCATCACGAAGAACGCGCCGCGCGGCCA
>JAJDAP010000020.1 GCA_029261795.1 Deltaproteobacteria bacterium | reverse complement strand
AATCGTCTACGGGCTAGCCCGCGTCGGCAGCCTCCTCGGCATCGTCGCCGTCGTCAGCCTCTGACCTCAGAGCGGGGACGGACTCCTCAAGTTTCAACTCTGCAAGTTTCCCCACAGGGAAACTTGCAGAGTTGAAACTTGAGGAGTCCGTCCCCGCTCTGAGGTCAGAGGCTGACGACGGCGACGATGCCTAGGAGGCTGCCGACGAGGGCTAGCCCGTAGACGATTCCGCCGACCAGGCCGTCGCGATGCAACCCGCCGAAATCGAGGAAGATGTGGCGGAGCTGGTGGGCGCCCGCCCAGAGCGGAAGCGCGATGGCGGCCAGGAACGCGAGCCGCCCGATCGGGTGGCTCGCCAAGGCATAGACGTGGTCGTAGCTGACGGCGCTCGACGAAATCAGGCCGGCCGGTGCCAGAATTCCGACCACGAGCAACCACGCCGGCAACAGCAGCGAACCGACGAACATGCCGCCGCCGAACAGGCCCCAGATGATGGGCTCGAGCTTGAGCATCAGCGTGCGCATCAGAAGATCGCTCCGGCGAGAATGGCCGAGACCACGACCGTGGCCCCGGCGAAGATCGCGTAAAGCCCGCCGACCAGGACTCCGTCCGCCGGCCGCTGGAACGGGCCCATGCGGAAGGGTTGGGTCTTCGGGAACAACGAGAAGAAACGCAGCGCGACCCACACCAACCACGCGAACGCGATGGTGTGGAAGAGCACGTAGAGCGGGTGCCCGAAGCTGTCCATCAAGGCGCGGAAAGCGGCTTCGCCTTCCATCAGGGCCCAGATCGAGCGCAGCAGGTTCATCGAGACCAGCAGCATCACCGAACTCCCGAGACCGAAGGCGATGTAGCCGAAGTAGTTCCCCTTCCCGGGAAACTGATCCGGCGGTCGCGGGTCTGCGGTCCGGGTGGAACCGGGCTTCGAGGGACGCATCGCGTCCAGGCGAGGGCGAAGCTCGCTCATGCTAGTTCTCTCCCCGCCGCACGACGAAGCCCTGGGCCCAGTCGAGGACATTGTTCAGCTTGGCCTGCTGGATCCCGCCGGACGGATCAACGCTCTTCGGGCAGACTTCTGCGCACTCGTTCGCATAGGAGCAACTGAAGACGCCGCCATCGTCCCGGAAGATCTCGTTGCGCTCGGCGCTGCCGTGATCGCGCGTATCCTGGTTGTAGCGATGCCCGAGGGCGATGGCCGCGGGCCCGAGGAAATCCGGCTCGTTCGAGACGACTGGGCAAGCCGAATAACAAAGCATGCAGTTGATGCACATACTGAACTGCTTGAAGTCCATCAGTTCGGCGTGGCTCTGGCGATTCGTGCCCTCTGTGACCGCGGCCTCCTTGGCCTCGATGATCCAGGGCTTCACCTTCTTGAACTTCTCCATGAAGCCGTCGACCTCGACCACGAGATCGCGCACCACCGGGAAGTTCGCGAGGGGTTGCACTTCGACGCGATCACCGTAGTCCGACAGTGCCTGCTTGCAGGTGAGCTTGGGCACGCCGTTCACGTTCATGCCGCAGCTGCCGCAGACGGCCATGCGACACGACCAGCGATGCGAGAGCGTGGGGTCGACGTGATCCTTGATGTAGTTGAGCGCGTCGAGGACCTTCCAGTCGGCTTCGACCGGAATCTCGTATTCCTGGGTCTTCGGCACCTCGTCCACATCCGGGTCGAACCGGGTGACGACGATGGTCTTCGTTTGCTGGTTGGCCATCGCTAGTAGCTCCGTAGCACGGGTTCCCACTTCCCGAGCGTGACTGGCTTCGTATCGAAGCGCGTCCCGCTTTCTTCGCGGTACACGAGGGAGTGGTGGAGGTAGTTCTCGTCGTCTCGGTCGGGGAAGTCCTCGCAGGCGTGAGCGCCGCGGCTCTCCTTGCGGTTGACCGCGCCCGTGGCCACGGTCTCGGCCACGTCGAGCAGGTTCCGCAATTCCATCATTGCGAGGATCTCGGTGTTGAAGACCTTGCTCGTGTCCGAGAGGCTGATCGCGTCATAGCGGGCACGCAGTGCCGCCAGGTCGGTGACCGCCTTCGCCATGCGCGTTTGATCGCGATAGACGCCGGTGCCCTCTTCCATGATGTCGTTAAGCGTCTCGCGCACACCCGAGATCGTCTCGGAGCCGGCCTTCTTGCCACGTAGGTCAGCGATGCGCCCGCCCTCGGCGTCGGCCTGGGCCACGAGCTTCGACTCGGCGATCTCCGAGGTGTCCTTCGATTGCGCGATCGCGTGCTGGCCGGCGCGCGCACCGAAGACCAGGCACTCGGTCAGCGAGTTCGAGCCCAGCCGGTTGGCGCCGTTCAGCGAAACACACGCGGTCTCGCCGGCCGCGTAGAGCCCATCGAGGTTCGCCTTGCCGTCGATATCGACGTCGACGCCACCCATCATGTAGTGGAGCACCGGGCGAATCGGAATCGGCTCGTGGACGGGATCGACGTTCGCGTAGGTTCGCGAAAGTTCCCGCACGAACGGGAGCCGGCTGTCGATGATTTCCTCACCGAGATGGCGCAGATCGAGGTGCGCGTATTCGCCCACCTTCCCGGGCACCTTGATACCGCGACCGGCGCGAACTTCCAGCATGATGGCACGCGAGATCATGTCCCGCGGGCCCAGTTCCGCCTTGGTACCGACACCGTAGTCGCGCGTCGTCAGGAAGCGTTCGCCCTCGGAGTTGATCAGATAGCCCCCCTCACCGCGCGTGGCTTCGGTGATGAGGATGCCGGTACCGGGCAGGCCCGTCGGGTGATACTGGACGAACTCCATGTCCTTGAGCGGCACGCCCTCGCGGTAGGCGAGCGCCATACCGTCACCGGTCTTGATGTTGCCATTGGTCGTGAAGGGCCAGACCTTGCCGCCGCCGCCGGTGCAGAGAATCACCGAGCGGCCGAGGATGGCCTTCATCTCTCCAGTACGAACATCGAGTGCCGCGACGCCGCCGCACTGGCCGTCTTCGACCAGGAGCTTCGTGACGAAGTGCTCGTCGAGGCGCACGATGTTGTCGTACTTCATCGAAGTCTGGAACAACGCGTGCAGCATGTGGAAACCGATCTTGTCGGTCGCGTACCAGGTGCGCTTGGTCGTCATGCCCCCGAAGGCGCGCGTCGAGACGGTGCCGTCTTCGTTGCGGCTGAACGGGCAACCCCAGCGCTCGAGCTGGGAAAGCTCCTTCGGAGCCTCCTCGACGAAATACTGGATGACATCCTGGTCGCCCAGGAAGTCCGAACCCTTCACCGTGTCGTAGCCATGCATCTCGAGCGAGTCGTCAGCGCGCGCAACAGCAGCGGCACCGCCCTCTGCCGAGACCGTATGGCTCCGCATCGGATAGACCTTCGAGACGAGAGCGACACTGGCGGTCGGATCGGCTTCGACGACGGCAATGGCGGCACGAAGCCCGGCACCACCGCCACCGACGATCACGACGTCATGACGAACCACGTCTACCACGGGATCTCCCTGAAATTCCAGGCGCTTGGAGCGTCCCGGGTGGGCCACAGGGTGTAGCAATTCGCCGGATCGGAATCGAGTCGGATCGTCTCGGAACTACCCAGAGGCGGCCTTTTCATGGGCGTTGGATGGCCAGCGGTCTGTCCGGTATCCCTCGTGTGGCGCGTTGGTTCCCTACGGCACCGGCGGCGGCACAGGGTCGCACGGCGTCGCCGCGCCTCCGTTGATCTCGTTCGGCTCGGAGGCGTTGCAGACGCCATCGTCACTGCAGAAGTTGGAAATCACGCCGGTCTCCCAGAAGCCCTGGAGCTGGGCCACCGAGGCGGGAATCCCTGTCCTTTGCGTGTGGGGATCGCAGATCGACTGGACCGGCTGCTCGTTGCCGAGTGGGGCGATGAAGGGCAGATGGGCAGGGTTGTTGATGTCGAGCGCTCCCGTGTCGTAGACGATGAAGCCCGAAGTCTGCGGGCCCACGGCGTCCGGGATACCCGGCAAGCCGGTCATGATCGAGCCCTCGAGCATCGGAATCCGAAGGCTCCGAGCCAGCATCTGCGAACTCAGGTTCGTGACCTGCTGGTCGTAGAGCGAGGCCGTCACCAGCATCTGCTTGGGCGGCACGCCGGGCAGCGGCGCCAGGGTGTTGCCGCTGATGTGGCCGACATAACCCGCAGGCTCCCCCCGTGCCCAGAGCGAACCCGACGTCTCGACGAGAATCTGCTGGATCATCGAATCGGGGTTGAGTGTGGTCTGGAGTGCCTCGAACTGGTTGAACTGCGTAGAGCGGTAGAGCAGCAGCGGGAAGCTGATGCCGGGCACGTCGACATTCAGCCGAACCACGTCCGGTGAGACGGCCGCGAACAGGGTGCCCATCACGCCGCCGAGGCTGATGCCGAGGTAGGTCGTCTCTGCCCCAGGGTCGATGGTGCCCTGCCCGCTTGCGTTCTGGAAGGCCGGGTCGAGGTTGAAGGCTCCTCGCTCCAGCATGCGCGCGAGCACCAGGGTGTTGGTCATGCCCTGGCGCAAGCGATCCGGCAACGCCTCGAAGACATCGGGGTCGCCGTTGATCTTGAAGATGAAACTCTGCAGCAGGTTCGGCTGCGTCTCCTCACGGGAGAGGCCGGACCAGTTGGTGGCGGCGGCGACGCGCTCGAACCCGGCGAAGCCTGGCGCGGCCGCAATGCCCGAGACGAGGCCCGGCCCTTCGCCGAACAGGCCATGGCCCAGGATGGCCTTCGGCAGCGGTGTCGTGAGCGCGCTGCACGGGATCGAGACGCCATAGGGCGCGTGGGTCAGCGTGTTCCAGACCGGAGTGCCTTCGGAATCCCGCATCAGGAACGAAATCTCGGCGCGCTCTGTGAATAGGTCCTTGTCGAGGAAGAGCGGCACTTCGAACGTACCGCGGACCTCCCGCCAGATCGCGATGTCCGGATCCGTGCAGCCCGGGTTGACGTCGGTGATCTGGTCCACCGTGAACGTGGCGATGCCGGCGTCGATGGCCTGATCGACGAAGGCGAGCGACTGGTCGCGCATCGAGAGCAGTTCGTGGGTCAGGGAATGGTCGCTCATCACGGTGAAATCGAAGGCGAGCACAAGTTCCGAGGGATCCACCCCGAGACTGATCAGGCGCTCGAGCACCGGAATCAGCCGCGTGCGCGTCTCGGCGACCGGGGTCAGGTCACTCGGCGCCTGGTCGCGGATCGCGGCGAAGACCGCTTCCGCCTCGACCGGCTGACCGCTCGGATCGAGCAGGTTGCGCGCCACCACGATGTAACGCTTACCGGGCAATAGCGACTCCCCGGGTCGCAGGATCGTCAACACGCGATCGGGCGCGGCATTCGGCCTGACATCATTCTCGACGAAATGGTTGATCTGTGCGCCACTCTCCCACTCGATCAACAGCGTCGGCGAATCGGTATCGAGACCGCGCGCGTCGTAGCTCCGCGTGATCGGGTCGATCCGCGGCGCGTCGGACGCGACGAGATCGACCCCGGCCGGGAAATGCATCAAAGCGTGCGTGGTCGGGCTGAAGCCGTCGTTCTGGAGGAATGGCGCCGGATCGACCGGACGGGTTCCGCCGGGGAGGACCAGGCGCGTCACGGTCGGCAAGGTGTTGGCGCCGAACACCACCTTGACACCGTTCGGTGTCGGAGCCGGCTCGAAGAACCGCGAGGACGGGTACGGCAGGATGCACTCTACCCCGTTCAGGATCTCGCACTCGCCCGGCGACTGGAGCGTGATGGTGTTGAACGCGATGCTGGCTTCCCAGGGACCGACGCCCGAAGCCGCCGACACATCGACGATGTGCGGGCCGTCGGCGAGACTGGTCAGCGTGACGCTGGCCCGCTCGGCCGTGAGTGAATCCAGCGGAACCAGCGTGCCATCGACCCGCAGTTCGTAGCTGCCGGCCTGCAGGTTCCCCGGGACCGCGACCTCGACGTAGACGGGGTTCGTGGTGAGCACGTCCTGGAGTGGCGCGTGGACGACCAGTTCCCGAGGCGCGACACCGCCGAAGGGCGAGCAGGTATTGCCGGCCAGGCCGAGGGCCAGGAGCAGCAACAGCAAGGTGAGCGAGGAGCGTTTCGGCATGAGATCTCCCGTGGAAGCCCGGACCGCTCCCGGGCCGCTCATTCTATCACGGCCAGCTGACCCGCCAGTCAATTTCGAGGGGGTTTCCCCTGATCGAGACCGGGTTTCCGCAGCTCCGGTGCCCCGTTTCCACCCGCTGTCTGCGACCGATCCTGACACGGCGATCCGCCAGGATCTGGCGATGGAACGAACCGATCCGTCGAATTTTCGTGCCCTTCAGGCTCTGCTCCGAGGCGCGTTGCAGACCCTGGCCATCGTCGGAGCCAGTCTCTGGTTGGGCTTCGCCATCGCTGGGGCAGCCCGGCTGCCAGGCGGCTCCCTATCATCGCAGCGCCATGAGCCAATCCTCGCGTACGGAAGCACCGCAGGCCAGACGTTGGCTGGTCGACGGATTCAATGTCCTCCACACAGGTGTCCTGCGCGGCCGTGAGCGCGGAACCTGGTGGGAGGGCGAGGCACGCGACCGGTTGCTCGAACGCGCGCGCGGCTTCGACGATCCCGAGGTCTGCCTCTGCATCGTGTTCGACGGCCCGCGCCCGATCGACGACACCGACACCGAAGCGGAGGCCGACGGTCTCCGTATCGTCTTCGCGCCGGATGCCGACGACTGGCTGCTCAAGGAAGTGCGCCGCAGCGAACCGCCGGACAGCGTGGTCGTGGTAACCGCGGACCGAAAGCTCGCGGACAGGGCGCGCCACCACGGCGCCGAGATCGTTTCACCGCGAAGCTTCCTCGCGCGTTGTACGGCCGCCGACGGGACGGGTTAGGCGGGGCCGGCGAGCGCCGATGCCGGCATCGGGGTCCCGCGCAAGCCGGCCAGCAGGTTCTCGACGGCCAGATCCGCCATTCGTGCGCGGGTCGCCACACTGGCGCTACCGATATGGGGCAGCAGCGTGACACCCGGCGTCTGCACCAGCCGATGACCGGCGGGCAGGGGTTCCTGCTCGAAGACATCGAGCCCGGCAGCCGCCAGCTGGCCCGACTCGAGGGCGTCGGCCAGGGCGACTTCGTCGACGAGACCCCCACGTGCCGTGTTGACCAGGATCGCGCCTCGCTTCATCCGGGCGAAGGCCTCGCGATCGAGCATGCCGCGGGTCTCTTCCGTCAATGCGACATGGAGGCTGACGAAGTCCGATTCGGCGAGCAGGCGACCCCACGAGACTGGCTCTACCCCTTCTACCGCGCGCCCGCTCCGCGTCCAACCGAGCGCGCGCATGCCGAAGCCCTTTGCCCGCCGAGCGACCGCCTGGCCGATCTCGCCCAGGCCGACGATCCCGAGGGTGGCGCCGTGGAGATCGCGGCCTAGCAACAGATCCGGTTCCCAGGTTCCCCATTCGCCGGCGCGCACCATCCGGTCCGCTTCCGCAAGCCGCCGGCCCGAAGCCAACAAGAGCGCGAAAGCGAGATCCGCGGTGGTCTCGACGAGCACGCCGGGGGTGTGCCCGATCGCGATGCGCCGTTGCGCGGCCGCTGCCAGATCGACGTGATCGAGCCCGACGGAGTAGCTCGAAACGACGCGCAGCTCGGACGCCCGGGCGAACCAATCGGCGTCGATCCGGTCGGCGAGAGTACAGAGCAGGCCGTCCAAAGCGGGCGCCCGTTCGAGCATGGCTTCGCGCGGCGGCGGCCCCGGTTCGCGCCAGACGTCGAGCGAAACATCCGGTTGAGCGGCCAACCGCTCGAGTGCTTCGCCCGGCAGCGCGCGCGTGCACCAGACCCGGAACCGGCTAAACGGCTCGACCACGCGTTCGCCTAGGCGCTCTTGCCCGGCGAGAGCATCTCGAGGATCCGCGCCGCGTTCTCCTCCACCGCCTTCTCCGTGATGTTCACGATGCGCCAACCCTGGGCCCGGAACAGGCGCCGCGCACGACGGATCTCGTCCTTCACCGCATCCACGTCGGCGTAGGTGAGGTACGGCGGCGCGCCGAGCTGACGCATGCGCGCACGCCGGATTTCGATCAGCACCGAAGCATCGACGACCAGACCGACCACCTTCGAGCCATCGAGTTCCAACAGTTCCCGCGGCGGATCGATCCCGGGCACGATCGGAACGTTGCCGGTCTTGAAGCCCCGGTGGGCCAGGTACATCGAGAGCGGCGTCTTCGAGGTCCGCGACACGCCGGCGAGCACGAGGTCTGCCTTGTGGAGGGTATGCAGGTTGGCGCCGTCATCGTGTCGTACGGCGAACTCCACGGCATCGATCCGGTGGAAGTAGTCCTGGCCGAAGCTATGCAGCAGGCCCGGCCGGAACTGGGGCACCAGGCCGTAGTGGTTGGCCAGGGACGAGATCAGCGGGCCCAGCAGATCGACGGCGGGCACGCCCTTCTCCACCGCCAGCTCGCGCACGACCTGGGTAAGCGGCTCGTTTACCAGGGTGAAGACCACCAGTGCACCTGCATCCTGCGCCCGCTCCATGATGCGGTGAACCTGGGATTCGTGGCGGATCTCGCTGAAGGTGCGCACCCGAAACTTGTTCTGGAACTGGGTGGCCGCGGCCTCCACCGCGTGGGTGGCGGTCTCACCGGTACCGTCCGACAACAGGTAGAGATCGGGGAGATCGGCGGGGTCATCGGTCTCGGAGTCGGTTCGGGGGTTCACGATGCAGGAGGCTACCTGCGCACCGGCAGAACCCCAACTGGATCCGGACGGATGCACACAACCCGACAGCATGTCACCCTCCTGCCGCCATGCCCTACGACCCCAAGGCCATCGAGCCGCGCTGGCAGGCCGCGTGGCTGACCGAGCAGACCTTCCGGGCCGAGATCGATCCGTCTCGGCCGAAGTACTACGTGCTCGACATGTTCCCCTATCCCTCTGGCGAGGGGCTTCATGTGGGCCACCCCAAGGGTTACATCTCCACCGACGTCATCGCGCGCTACAAGCGCATGCGCGGCTTCAACGTCCTGCACCCGATGGGTTGGGACGCCTTCGGGCTCCCGGCCGAACAGTATGCGGTGAAGACCGGCACGCACCCGCGCATCACGACCGAGCGCAACATCGCCAACTATCGGCGCCAGCTCCGGAGTCTCGGACTCTCCTACGACTGGTCCCGCGAGGTCGATACCACAGACCCCGGTTATCTGAAGTGGACCCAGTGGATCTTCCAGCAGCTCCACGAACGCGGGCTCGCCTACGAAGCCGAGGTCGCCGTGAACTGGTGCCCGGCCCTCGGCACCGTGCTCGCCAACGAAGAAGTGATCGACGGCAAGAGCGAGCGCGGCGGCCACCCCGTCGTGCGCATGCCGATGAAGCAGTGGATGCTCAAGATCACCGAGTACGCCGAGCGCCTGCTTTCCGATCTCGAGGAACTCGACTGGCCCGAGCACATCAAGCGCATGCAGGTCGAGTGGATCGGCCGCTCCGAGGGGGCGCGTGTCGAGTTCCCGATCGAGGGCCGTGACGACGCGATCGAAGTCTTCACGACACGGCCGGACACGCTATTCGGGGCGACCTACATGGTCCTCGCACCGGAGCACCCGCTGGTGCGGGAACTCATGAGCGAAGCCGAACGCACGGCGGTCGAAGCCTATGTGGAAGCCGCCGCGCGAAAGAGCGAGCGTTCACGGACCGCCGACGGCGACGACAAGACGGGTGTCTTTACCGGCGCCTTCGCCACGAACCCGGTGAACGGCGAGCGCATCCCGGTCTGGATCGCCGACTACGTGCTGGCCAGCTACGGCACCGGCGCCATCATGGCGGTCCCCGCCCACGACGAACGCGACTGGGCCTTCGCCACGAAATACGGCCTCGAGATCCGCCAGGTCGTCGAGAACGGCGACGACGTTTCCGAAGGCGCCACGTCGCAACCGGGCACGGCCATCAACTCGGCGTTCCTCGATGGTCTCGAAACCGACGCCGCGAAGCGCACGATCAACGAGTGGCTCGCCGCCGAGGGCAAGGGCGAAGCTACCATCAACTACAAGCTGCGCGATTGGCTGTTCAGTCGCCAACGCTATTGGGGCGAGCCCTTCCCCGTGATGCACCTGGCCGACGGGACGACCAGGCTCGTGCCGCACGATGAGCTGCCGGTGATGCTGCCCGAACTCGACGATTGGGCACCCAGCGGCGATTTCGAAACCCCGCTCTCACGTGTTCCGGACTGGATCGCGACCACGGACCCGGCCAGCGGTCAACCGGCGCGCCGCGACCCGAACACGATGCCCCAATGGGCCGGCAGTTGTTGGTACTTCCTGCGCTTCTGCGATCCGCAGAACCCCGAGCAGGCGTGGAGCGAAGAGGCCGAGCGCTACTGGATGCCCGTCGACCTGTACGTGGGCGGCGCCGAGCACGCGGTGCTCCACCTCCTCTACGCACGCTTCTGGCACAAGGTGCTCTACGACGCTGGGCACGTGCACACCAAGGAGCCGTTCCAGAAACTGCTGAACCCGGGGATGATCCTCGGCTACAGCTACCGCTACTACGACGACAACCTCTCGGACGAGGAGGGCGTGACGCCCAACCTGTACCCGTCTTCCGCCGTCCGGGTCGAGGCCGAGCACGCCACCGCGGCCGCCAATGGTGACGAGCTGAAGGCGCGCTGGATCCACCAGTCGGATGTGCGCTTCGATGCCGACGGAACGCCGCTCCATCCCGAGCGCAACGATCTCGTGCTCGAAGAAGTCACCGAGAAGATGTCGAAGAGCCGCGGCAACGTGACTTCGCCGGACGAGATGATCGACCAGTTCGGGGCCGATTCGCTGCGCCTCTACACCCTCTTCATGGGCCCGCTCGAAAAGGGTGCACCCTGGTCGACCGACGGCATCCCCGGCTGCCACCGCTTCCTGCAGCGCTCCTACCGCTTGTTCGTGGACGAAACCGCCGAGGACGAGCCCACCCGCGATCTCGCCGCCGGCAGCGGCACCGACGAGCAGCAACGTCTGACGGCGAAGACCATCGCCGGCGTGACCGAGGACATGGAGAACATCCAGCCCAATACCGCCATCGCCAAGCTGATGGTCTTCGTGCGCGATATCGGCAAGGACGCTCCGATGCCGCGCGACGCCGGCGAGGCTTTCCTCAGGCTACTCGGGCCGATCGCCCCGCACCTGGCCGAGGAACTCTGGGCACGGCTCGGCCACGAAACCTCGATCGGCCTGGCGCAATGGCCGAGCTACGACGAGACGCTGCTCGCCGAAGACACCATCACCCTCGCGGTCCAGGTGAACGGAAAGCGACGCGGCGAGATCCAGATTGCCAAGGATGCGGAAGAAGAAGCCATCCACGCCGCCGCACTCGGCAACAGCGACGTGCAGCGCCACGTCGGCGGCAAGACCCCGCGCAAGGTGATCGTGGTGCCCGGGCGGCTGGTCAACATCGTCGTCTAGAGCGCCCGCGATAAGAGTGGCGCTGCTCGCTAGCCCTTCGGCCCGTAACTCTGCTGGATGCTCGCCATCGGGCTCTTGTCGATGCCGTGGTTCGGGATGGGGTAGCGCAGGCCGTTCTTCGAGAGGGCGGCGAGGCCTTCGACGATCCGGGGGAGAAAGCTTGGAGGAAGGGCCATCAGCATTTCGTCGTCCTGGACGCCGCCGAACTTGCGCTCGGCATAGCAAGGGATCGACATGGAAGGCTCACCCGTCTTGAGTGCATTGCCCCAGCTATCGGCGCAGGCACTCTCGCCGACGCAGGTGAAGGTGTACTTCTTGTAGTTGCGGTACTGGAGGCCGTTCATCAGCGTGATCATCTGGCCCGGCGTAGCGTAGACGAGGCAGATGTCCGGATTGTCGATCCGGCCCGATGTGAGCGGCGAGGTTACGAGCGCTTGATAGTCGCCGTGGGAGGCGCAGGACATGTCGCGCTGGTGCTCGGCACTGCCCTCAAGGTCTCCATACCAGACGCCGTGGAAGCGTTTGCCGTCGAGGAACTCCTCGTCGCGAGCCGTGAGTCCGACCACGGCGCCGCACTGCTGGCCCATCAGGTTGCGCATGGTGACGCCGATCGTGTAGCCGATCCAGCGCGTCTGTCCGACGATCTGGTCCGTCGCCATCAGCTCGCCGTCCCTGGGCCGCCGTAGCCTCGGAATCGCTTCGAGTTCCGCCTCCGTCGCGAAACGCTTCATCGCCACCGGGTCCGTGCGCAGACGGAGGAACCGATTGAGCTCGGCAACCAACGCCTTGTAGTCGTACTCCGCCTCGTCGCCCCAACAGTTCGCATCCATGTTCATGCTCCTCGCGTGTCTTCCTGCCAAGGATGGCAGCGACACCCAGCCGGGCGCAAATCCCGCGCCTCCCCCACGAGGCGCCGGGAAAGGCGTGTAACCGCGCTGGCTCGATGAACATCTACTTGCCGCAACCCACATTGGAGAAACCATGAACCTCAGTGATCGACATGATGAACTCATCGCCTACGTGCGGGAAGGCAGGTTTGCCGAAGGAATCGAGGATTTCTACGCAGCCGACGTCGTCGCCCGCGAGAACGGGAACGAACCGCGCACGGGGCGCGACGCGTTGGCCGCCGCGGAGCGCGAGTACCTCGCTGGCGTGACCGCCTATCACGGCCTCACCGTCCACGACACGGCCGTTGACGACCACGGGGACGGAAACGGCACGATCTTCTACGAGGCCGAGATGCGTTGGGATCACAAGGAGGACGGCCCCGTGCACGTCCGACAATGCGTGATCGAGCGCTGGGCCAAGGGCGAAGTCGCCGACATCCGCTTCTACGGAACCTTCGTCCCCTAGCCCCAATACTGTTCAAATTGGTCCTGAACTGCCATTCTCACAAGTGAAGGTTCACGTCCCCCTCACCTTCCCCCTGTTCGGGAGATGAGATGGCGCGCACGGTTGCACGACTGGGTGAGGGTACGCGAGTCACGGACTACATCAGCCTGGGTGTGGTCGCGAAGACGTTTCCGCTCGAGCAGGTGCAGGGCATTCTTCGCGAGACCGGGCGAGAGAGCATTCGGCAGCGTCAGCTTCCTGCGCACGTGGTGTTCTACTACGTGATCGCGCTGGCGCTGTTCTCCCAGGTATCGTACGGCGAGGTTCTGCGTTGTCTCGTGGAGGGGCTCGGCTGGCTCGGCGATTCTTCGGCGCAACGGATACGACGCACCGGACGCTCGGCGATTTCGATGGCGCGGGCGCGGCTGGGCGCTGAGCCTCTTCGGCGGATGGTCGAGAGGGCGACGGGGCCCATCGCCGGTCGGGAAACACGAGGTGCCTGGTATCGGGACTGGCGTTTGGTCAGCATCGATGGGACCACGTTGGATCTTGCCGACACCGTTGCGAACGAAGAGGCGTTTGGACGTCCCGGGGCATCGCGAGGGAAGTCGGCATTTCCTCAGCTGCGGATGGTCTCGTTGATCGAGAACGGCACCCACGTGCTCTTCGGCACGAGGTGGGGGCGCTACCGCGAGTCGGAGAACCGGTTGGCCGTTTCGGTTCTGAAGCACCTCGAAGCCGGGATGCTTTGCCTCGCTGACCGCGGATTTTTTGGGTATGCGCAGTGGAAGCGGGCGGCTTCGATGGGGGCGGATCTGCTCTGGCGAGTCAAGAAGAACGCCATCCTCCCCTGCGACCGGCGGCTTGCGGACGGCTCCTACTTGAGTCGGATCTACGCCTCGACCAAGGATCGGCGCCACAATCGGGGTGCCCTGATTGTTCGGGTGGTCGAATACACCTTGGAAGGCGTCGAGGACGGAGAGCCGTTGTATCGCTTGATCACCACCGTGCTCGACGACCAGAAGGCACCTGCCGAGGACCTGGCGGCGCTCTACCACGATCGATGGGAGATCGAGACCGCCTTCGACGAGTTCAAGACCCACCTGCGTGGCCGACAGGCGGTGCTGCGCAGCAAGACACCCGAGCTGGTCGAGCAGGAGCTCTACGGCTTTCTCCTCGCACACTTTGCGATCCGCGGGCTCATGCACGAAGCGGCCTTGAAAGCGGACCTCGACCCCGATCGACTTTCGTTCCTTCACACGGTCCGCGTCGTACGGCGCAAGCTCCCCGTCTTCGCCGCTATTCCCCCCTCAGCACTGGTCGACGCACCATGAGGCCGTGTTAGTCGAAATCCTTGAAGAGCGCGTCGTCTCCAGTCGAGGACGTAGAAACCGCCGAGGCGTCAAGCGAAAAATGAGCAACTTCCCACTGCGAAGCTCCCTCGAACCCTACCAGCCAAGCCGGCCAGAAATCACCGTGAGAATCGTAATCTGAACAGTGTTGCCCCTAGCCCGGACTATTCATGAGCGACCTACGGCGTCCTATCGAACGCCCGACGCTCGCCGGAATCCTGAGGCCGGCCCTTGTTCGCGCACGAGCGACCGCACAGGATCCTTGCGGGTCGCCTCTTCCACCTTCATCAGGTGACGCAGGAAAAAGACGAAGCCCACGATCAGGACGACCGGGAGCAGAGAGAGGAACACGGTGGTGCCGATGTAGGCACCGCGGCTCTCGTCTTCGCCGAAGCCGCAGACCGGGCACGCGGCCGCAGCGGTGGGCAGCAGGGCGAGCAAGAAGGCGGTGAGGGCAGCGAAGCGAAACATGGGAATCCTCGGACCTAGAGGTAGACGAGCACGTAGAGGACGGGCCAGACCAGTACCACGAAGTACCAGAACAGGCGCACGGCCTGGAAGGTGCTGGCGGCGAGTCGACCTTGTTGCAACCGCTGGCCGACCATGGCGAGTGCGCCGATCGCGACCACGGCGTGCAGCCCATGGAAGCCGACGATCAGGAAGAAGAAGGCACCGTGTTGGCTCGAGGTCAGCGAGAGGCCCTGGCCGAGGAGCGCCACCCACTCGAAGCCCTGGAACAACACGAAGAACGTGCCGAGCGCCAGCGCCACGAGAAGCGGTGCCTTTGCGCTGCCCCGCTCCTTCGCGAAGGCGCGACCGGCAAAGAAGAGCACGACGCCCGAGAGCAGCAACGCGATGGTGTTGACGAGGGTCTCATCGGCCGGGAGCCGAGGCTGGCCCGGCGGCGGCCAGCCTAGGACGGCGGACGATTTCGTGATCGTGAACGCGCTCACCATGCCCGCGAACATCATGATCTCGGTGAGGATGAAAACGGCCATCCCCAGCACCGCGCTCGGCAATGCCGGCCGCGGTCGCGGATCGGAGATCACTTCGAAGGGTGTGGTGGTGCGCGTGGGGGTCATGCGCGGGCCTCGCTAGTGGTGGGCGGGCGCTGCGATCTCGACCTGGGGCTTGTACCAGTGGTCGCCCTTCTGGTTCATCACGTCGCCGGCGGAACCCGCGAAGAAGAGCAACATGAAGACGAGCGAGGTCGCGATGATGTAGCCGATGAAGCGCGGCTGCTCCGTGATGTGCATGAAGTTCTTCATCACCAGCCAGGCCTTGACGATGGCGATGCCGAAGGCGGTCACCAGCGTCAGCCACTGGACCCCGACGAAGGGGCCGATGAAGCTGATGGCCAGCAAGGTGACCAGGATCACCCAGATCTTCTTGTAGTGCGCCGGTCCGTGTGCTGCTTCTGCTGACATGTTGGTTACTTCGCGATGTAGAGGAGCGGAAAGAGGAAGATCCAGACGAGGTCGACGAAGTGCCAATACACTCCGATCAGCTCGACGCGGTGGAGTTCCTTGCCCTGCTTGGCCGTGTGGGCCACGAACAACATGATGATCATGCCGGCGATGACGTGGGATGCGTGGATTCCGGCAGCGACGTAGTAGAAGCTCCAGAAGTTGTTCGCCGTGATCGTCAGGCCGTGGTTGATCTCGGTGGTCCACTCGAAGGCCTTGATACAGAGGAACGTGGCTCCCCCACCGAAGGTGAGATAGAGGTAGTTGGCGGCCTTCTTGCCGTCTTGTTCATGCTCGGCGGCATAGTGCGCGAGCACGGCGAACAGGCTCGAAGTCAGCAGCACGAAGGTATTCGTGAGCCCGATCCAGGCATTCGTGCTGCCAGCGAAGCCCACGTTCGCCCAACCCTCGTTGGCGAGCCGATGCATGATGTAGGAGCCGAGGACTCCACCGAAGATCACGATCTCCGAGACGATCACCCACCAGACGGCGAGCCGTCCGGTGGTCATGCCCGATGCGGAGCGTGTGGTCGCGACAGGTCGCATCTCTTAGTCCTTTTCCCACTGCGGCCAGTAGTCGAGCTCGCGATCCGGATGCGAGAACTCGTAGGCACCGCGATAGACGGTCGGCAGCTCGGCAAAGTTGCCGTGTCCGGGAGGCGACGGCGCGAGCCATTCGAGCGTGTTGGCGTTGTACGGGTTCGGCCCGGCGTCGTAGGCCTTCTTCCGAAGCGTGAGGAACACGTTGAGGAAGAACACGACCTGGAAGCCGATCATGATCAGCAGCGCCACGGTCGCCAGTACCCGGAGATCCTGCATGCCCATTCCGAGCAGCACATCCTCTCGCATCAGCTCGCCGAAACCTTCGTAGCTGTAGATGCGGCGGTGCTGGCCGAGCTGACCCAACACGAAGAGCGGCAGGAAAATCACGTTGAACGAGATGATCGTGCCCCAGAAATGAATCTTTCCCAGCGTCTCGTTCATCATCTTGCCCGTCATCTTCGGCCACCAATAGGTGAGCCCGGCGAAGGAGCCGATGATCGCGATCGGGAAGAACGTGTAGTGGAAGTGGGCGAGCACGAAGTAGGTATCGTGGAAGAAGATGTCCGGGCCACTCGCGCCGAGGAAGATGCCCGTCACACCACCGATCAGGAACTCGCCGATGAAGGCGAGGCCCCAGAGCATCGGGGTCGTGAGCGTGATCGAGCCCTTATAGAGGGTCGCGATGTACACGAACATCATCTCCGCGATCGGCACCGAGATCAGCAGCGTCGTAATCGTGAAGATGTGCGCCATGCGCGGGTCGATGCCCGAAATGAACTGATGGTGCGCCCACACGGTGAACGAGAGGATGCCGGTACCGAAGACCGTGTAGAGCACGGTGCGGTAGGCGAAGAGCGGCTTCCGGGAGAAGGTCGTGATGATGTCGGCGGTGAAGCCCAGCGCGGGCAACAGCACGACGTAGACCTCGGGGTGACCGAAGAACCAGAAGAGGTGCTGCCAGAGCACCGGGTCGCCGCCCTTGTTCGGGTCGAAGAAGCCCGTGTTCAGCGTCTGGTCGAAGATCAACATGATCGCGCCGGCGATCAACGGGCCGACGGAAGCCATGAACAGGATCGAGGCCACCACGATCATCCAGACGGTCATCGGGATGTCGTAGAGGCGCATGCCCGGCGCTCGGGAATTCATCGCGGTGGTGATGAAGTTGATGCCGCCTAACAGGAATGCGATGAACTCGAGAGCGACGGCCACCACCCAGAGCGTCGCACCCATTGGTGTCAGGTTGTACTCGCTGACGGCCGAGAGCGGCGGGTAGGCCGTCCAGGCACCACCGAAGCCGCCGCCTTCCACGAAGAAGGAACCGACCAACACGATCGCCGAGAGCAGGAAGATCTGATACGAGAGCCGGTTGATCTTCGGGAAGACCATGTCGTCGCAGCCGATCATCAGCGGGATCAGGAAGTTCCCGAAGGCCGCGATCAAAACGGGCATCGCGACCCAGAAGATCATGATCGTGCCGTGATTCGTGACGAGAGAATTGTATTGGGCCGGCGAGACGATCCCGAAGAGGGGGACTTCGACGCCCGGGAATGCCAGCTGCATGCGGAATACGTAGGCGAAGAATCCGCCGATGATGGCCATCGCAATGCCCGTGACCAGGTATTGCATCGCGATCATCTTGTGGTCCGTCGACCACAGGTACTTCTTGATGAAGCCCTCGTCCTCGTGATGACCGTGGTCGTCGTGGGAGTCGTGGGTGACTTCGGCTGTTGCCATGGTCTCGCTCCGCTACCGGCTCGCCGAGGCGAGCATCGCGCCACCGGACTTGGATTGCATCCAGGCCGCATGCTCCTCGGGGGTTTCGACGACGACCTTGCCGGGCATCAGGCCGTGCCCGATCCCGCACATCTCCGCACACTGGATTTCGTGGATTCCTGCCACGGTCGCCTGGAACCAACCCGTGATGACGCGGCCGGGAATCGAGTCCTGCTTCAGCCGGAACGCCGGCACGGAAAAGTCGTGGAGCACGTCACGCGAAGTCAGCTCGTAGATGTAGGGCCGATCGAGTTCGATGTGCAGCTCATCGACGGTCTTGATGTCGTCCGCCGTATCGAGCTGACCGTCGGCGCCGGGATGCACGAAGCTCCAGGCCCACTGCTGCGAAACGATGCGCACGGTCTGAGTCTCCGGTGCAGTCGGCAGCGTCTGCTTGACCTGGACCCAGACCTGAACGGCCGCGACCACGATGGCGACATCGCAGACGAGAACCAGCATGTGCGCCCGGCTGATGAACTTCTTCGGCTCTCTCTCGTCTCCGGTCAGGTACTCGGCCTTCTGACCGGGCTTCGCGCGGTGGGCGATCACCAACCACAGGAAGATCCCGAAGGTCAGGAAGAACCAGAAACCGACGAGGACGTAGATGACGTTGATGGCGAAATCGACGTCAGCCGCGAACGTGGAAGCTTGAACGATCCAATCCATGAGGGCCCCTTAAGGAAGGATCACGAAGACGAAGGCAGCCGCGATCCAGGCGACCACGCCGGCCATCGTCATCAAGAAGACGTTGGATGCGAGTTTCTCGGGCGGATGGGCTTTGGCCATCGGAGGGCTCCTAGTTCGCGGGCTTCAAGGTCATGATGTGGGCGATCACGTCCTTCATCGCCTGCTCATCAGCAAGGGTGAGCGACATCGGCTGCATCATCATGCCGAAGGCATCGCGCGGGTCGCGACCGCGGATTCCGGCCTTGTACTTCTCGAGCTGCGACAGGATGTACCAGTCGCTCTGGCCGGCCAGGGGCGGACCGCCCTGGGGCTCGGAGCCGTTGCCATCCATCCCGTGGCAGGATCCGCAGAGCATGTAGGCGCTCTGGCCCTTGGCGGCGTCGCCACCTTCGAGCGTGGCCACGGGGTACGTCACCGGGAGCGATCCGACGTAGGCGGCGACCGCCTCGACGTCCCCCTCGCCCGTCAGCGACATCGCCATCGGGCGCATGCGCATGCCCTGGATGTCGTCGAAGTGGGTGGCGCGGGCGCCGCTGCGAAAGTTGTTCAGCTGGGTCGTGACGTACCAGGTGGGCAGGCCGGCGATCGCGGGCGCCTCGATGTTGTGCTTTCCCTCTCCCGCGCTGCCATGGCACTGGGTGCACAGGTTGAACAGGGCCTCCCCTCGTCCGTTTGCAGCCTGGCCGACGTCGGCCGAGGCGGGTGCGGCCAGGGCCAGGCCCATCAGGATCGAGCCTGACAGGACACACGAGGTGAGCAGCTTCGCGGCGATTCTCACGGGGCAATCCTTGGTACGGGGGGTTGGCGTTCTTCGAGTTCGGACTGCGAGCGATGATTCCGGGACAGTCGAATCCACCACGAGCCGTCGCCGAATCCCGTCCCCAAACGGGGGCCGAGTTTGCAGAGCCGGACAACGTTCGTCAATGGGTTCGGAGCCGAATGATGTGGCGGAAAGCCCCGAGAATATTGGAAATTTGGCGATTGCAGCGCCCGGGGGCGAAGCTCAGGCGAGACCCGCTCCTGGCGGGTTCCAGTGGTACAACACGAAGTAGATCAGCACGCCGGTGACGCCGACGTAGATCCAGATGGGCCAGGCCCAACGGGCGAGCCGACGATGCCGCTCGAGCTGGTTGGTGAGGCCGAAACGGATCAGGAAGAGCGCCATCACTGGCACGGTCGCCGCGAGCGGGACATGGGTCGCCAGCATCAGCAGGTAGAGGGTCTTGGCCACGCCGACGGCGTTGTAGCTCGTGTTCTCGAAATCGCGCATCGCCTTGTGCGTGACGTAGGAAGCCAGGAACGCGGTGCTGACCCCGAAGGCGCCGATCATCAACCGCTTGTGGAGCGCGACGGCACCCCGGCGGATCGCGAGCCGGCCCCAGATGAGGAGGACCGTGGCGATCGCATTCAGGGAGGCGTTCAGGGCCGGGAGCGCAGAGGAATCCATTCCTTTGCTAGCGCACGGCAGCGACGGGCATCGTTAGGCGAGAGCCGTCCAGGCGAGATCGACCAGCAGCGCCAGGTAGAGCAGGAACAGGTAGGCCAGCGACGTAAAGAAGACGCGTCGCGCGGCCGGATCGTCCTTCTGCCGCATCAGCTGGAGCTGACTGAAGGTGAACCAGCCATTGAGCGCGATCGCGGTGACGCCGTAGATCGGGCCGACCCAGCCCAGCACCCAGGGCGCGAAGGTCACGGGGATGAGGCCGAGGGTGTAGTAGATCATGCGCCGGTAGGTGCGCTCGGGGCCGACGACGGCGGGCATCATCGGGATGCCGGCGGCGGCGTAGTCCGCACCGCGATAGAGGGCGATGGCCCAGACGTGGGGCGGTTGCCAGAGGAAGATGATCGCGAAGAGGATCAGGCCGGGAAGCCCGACGGCCCCGTTCACGGCGGCATCCGCGATCAGGGGTGCTGCGGCACCGGCGGCGCCACCGATGACGGCGTTGTAGACCGAGCGGGGCTTCAGCCAGATCGTGTAGACGAAGACGTAGAAGAGGATCGACGCCACGCTGAGCAGCGCCGGGACCGGGCCGGCGATCCACCAGAGAAAGCCTGTCGAGAGGACCGACAGGCCGACACCGAAGGTGAGCGCCGAACTCGCGGAGAGTGCACCGGTTGGCAGGGGTCGAACCCGGGTGCGCTCCATCAGCCCGTCAAGATCCCGCTCGACGTACATGTTCAGCACGTTCGCGGCGGCGGCGGCCAGCGCGATGCCGAACAACACCTGGGTGGCATAGACAGGGTCCGGCCAGCCACCACCGGCCAGCACCATGGCAGGCAGCCCCGTGAAGATCACGAGGGGCAGAATCCTCGGCTTGGTCAGCTCGAGGTAACTCCGCCATACCGGAACGCGGGTGTCGACGGCCTGGGAAGCAGCGCTCATCGCGAGGGGGGTCTCCAGAAAGCGCCGGTAGGATAGGCAGTTACGCCCCCACCGCCAGCACGCGAAGCGGGGACGGACATCTCACCTTTCAAACTTGCAATCATGAAAGGTGAGATGTCCGTCCCCGAAATCCTGATGGTGCTGGTGTCGGCGTTGCTGCATGCGGGGTGGAGCGTGGCGATCAAGGGGACGCGGAGTCCGCTGGCTTTCAACCTCGTGCAGACCGCGGGGATGGCCCTGGTCGCGCTGGCGCTGCTGCCGTTCATCGAGTTGGGTGATCTGTCGGCGCGGGCCTGGCAGCTGATCGCGGCCACGGGCGTTGCCCACGGGCTCTACCTGTGGTTCCTGAGCGCCTCGCTCGAACGCGCCGATCTCACGCTCGCCTATCCGATCATCCGCTCGACGCCCGCGTTCCTCCCGTTCGTGGCCGTTCCGCTTCTCGGGGAATCCCTGACACCGGTTGGCGTATCCGGAATCGCCGTCGTGGTGAGCGGCATCTGGTTGGTTCACGGTGAAGGTGGCCTGCGCGCCCTCGCGCGCATGCCTGGCGTCGGCTTCGCCTGGTTGACGCTGGCGACCACCGTCGCCTACTCGCTGACCGACAAGGCCGGCGTGGCCGCACTCGACGCAGGAAGCTGGCACGGTGCCCTCCCACCGGCCCTCGCATGGTTCGCCCTGCTCTCGCTGGCCGGTCCGTTGGTGTTCTTTCCGATCGGGCTTCGCAACGTCGACCGCCACGAACTGCGGCGCTCGTTCCGAGAGAACGGCGCGCGCGCGCTCGGCGCCATCGTCATCGGCCTGGTGGGCTACGGGCTGATCCTCGAGGCCTATCGGACGGCGCCGGCCAGCTATGTCGTGGCCATTCGCCAGACGAGCGTGCTATTCGCCGTCGCGATCGCGATCTTGTTCCTTCATGAGAGACCCGGGGCCCGACGAATGGCCGGCGCTGCCGCTACCGTGGCAGGCGTAGCGCTGATCGCTTGGGGAGGATGAACAAGGTGCGGCTGGAGCGGGGTTCGTGGGCCTATCGGACCACACGCGCGGTGGCGGGCGTGCTCGTCTCCGGCCTGATGCGCGTGCTCGCGCGGACCTGGCGCGTCGAGATCGAGGGTCCGAATCCGCTCGACGGCGACGCCGACGGCAGCTTCATCCTGGTGTCCTGGCACCGGAACCTGTTCGTGGCCCTCGGTCTCTTCCACGACCGCGGCCTCGTGATCCCGATCAGCAAGAGCCGCGACGGGGATTGGATCGATGCGGTCCTCCGCCGCATGGGTTTCGGCGAGAGCGTGCGTGGTTCCTCGTCCGCCGGCGCCAGCACGCTGCTGCGCGGCCTGATCCGAGCGACACGGGCGGGCCACTGCGTCGCCATGATGCCCGACGGCCCGCGCGGGCCGGCCGGGGTAGCCCAGCCGGGAGTCGTTGCCCTGGCGCGCATGACCGGGGCCACACTCTGCCCGGCCGGCGTTTCCGTCAGCGCCGCCTGGCAGTTCGGCAGCTGGGACCGGGCGATCCTGCCCCGGCCCTTCGCCCGGGTGAGATGTCGCTTCGGTCGAACGCTCCTCGTGCCGAAAGGTTCGGATGGCGAGGCTTTGGCGGCCCACCTCGCCGAGCTCGAGACGGAACTCCACCAGCTCGATTCTGGGCCGGATGCCGGGGGCGACTCCGTCGCCTAGGGAACGATGCACGATCTCAGGGTCCTGACTCTCAACTGCTGGAACGGCCGGGCCGACCCGGAGGCGATCGCGCGCTTTCTCGTCGAGCGTTCGGTGGATGTCGCCTGTTTCCAGGAACTGGATCCCGCCCAGGCCAGTGCCATCCACGAGGTGTTGCCCCACGGCAAGCTCGAACCCGCCGGCGACCACTCCGGCATGGGCATCGCCGCGCGCCTGCCGATCCAGGTGCACCATGTCTCGCTCCCGCGCCGCGATGCTCGCGTGGCCGAGCTCTCACCGACGACCTGGCCCGGGCTCGCTGATGGTTTGCAGCTGCTGAACATCCACATCCAGGCACCCCACGTGCGTCCCTGGTCCTCGTTGCCGTTGCGGCGAGCGCAGATCTCGGAACTCTCGGCGTGGCTTTCGGAGCATCGCGCCGAGCGCTGCGTGCTCGTAGGCGATCTCAACTCCACGCCGCTCTGGCCCGCCTATCAACGCATAACCCGCGAACTGACGGACGGCGCGCTCGAACTCGCGCGTACGGAAAACCGCAGTGCCGAGCGAACCTGGGGACCGTTCCCAGGTGCGCCGTGCCTGCTGCGCATCGACCACGTGATGACGGCCGGCGTGCAGCTTCGAAGCTGCCAAGCCGTTCGAGGATTCGCGTCCGACCACTCGGGTGTGTTGGCCGACCTGGAACTCGACGGCGAGTTCGGCTGACCCACCGACACCTGCGCCTCGACCCAAGCCAATGACAGCTCCCATGGAGCTTCATGCGGGCATCAGCGGCCAGCACCCGCCCAGGCAAGCTCTGCACACCTGGCCTCGCGGGCATTCCGGGCAGCGGCGTCTTGGAGATCAGCGTCGCATTGGCGACCGGAGGCTGTCGAGGGATGGCGCCTCGCGCGTGCGGTGAATCGCGTGTTCGCGCGCTCTGGACCGGTCTTGAAGGACCGGTATCACCACGTGGTCTTGAAGTCACCGACCCAAGTGCGCAATGCACTGCGCTATGTCCTGATGAACGCCAGGCGGCACATGAAGCGGCCACCCAGCAGCGTGCGAATCGACCCCGCTTCTTCCGGTCGATGGTTCGGGGGCTGGAAGCGCTCCGCGCGGGATCTGGTGATCGCGGCAAGAGGAACGCCCGGCACGCGGGCGGTCGCGTTCACGCACACCTGGCTCCTCAACGAAGGCTGGAGGCGGGCCGGTCCGCTCCTGGACCCCGCCGCCGCTCCGGGCTGAACCGTCCCCGCGGCCCCGACCGGCATCGCCTCGTGCAGGCACCGCTAGTCCGCACGCTCGAGAGCAGAAGAATCTCTCTGGCCCGAGCGCAGGCCGTGGAACCGATCGGCGACTCTTCGCGCAGCTGGGCGCCTTCAAACGTCCCAGAGGGTCGAGCGCCAACCCGTGGAATCTCGGCCTGTTCTGCTCAGCGTCGCTGTCTCCCGCAGTTGGGGATGAATCGTCGGGGCTAGAGCTTGAAGAGGCGGAGCGCGTTCTCGCGCAGGATCTGGGGCCACACCGAGCCGGCCAGGGCGACCTCGGCGAGCTGCTTGAAGCTCTGCTCGAGCGGGAGGTTCAGCGGCGCATCGCCGGCGTAGAGAATCCGCCCGGCGCCTCCGCCGTTGGCGAAGGCGAGCACTTCGGGGGACCAACTTGCTGGAGCGCCCCAGGTCATGAATGAAACGTTCGGCCGTTTCCGCATCAACAAGACCGCCAGCCGAGCCCAGGGCTCACAGCCGCCACGCAGGATGATCTGTAGCTCCGGGAAGTCCGCTGCCACGCTGTCGATCCGCTCGACCTTCTGGGGTGCCAGCGGCACGCGCTCGGCGGGGACACCGAGCTCCGGGCAGAAGGGCAGGCCGAGTTCTACGCACTTGGCGAGGATCGGGTAGAAGCGACGGTCGTCGACCGGAACCTGGGGGTGGAGATTCGACGGCCGCGCCAACACGGCGCGGATCCCGTGGCTGCTTTGGAAGCGCTCGATCTTCCGGACCTCGTCGACACCCGCGTGCGGATTGCACTCATAGCTCGCGAAGAAGCGGTCGGGCCGCGTGGAGATGGCTTCGAGGGCGAGTGGCCGGTCGTCGTCCAGGGTCACCATGGCGCGTTCGATGCCGTGGCGGTCCATGTCGTGAATCGTCGCCGCGATCTGCTCGGAGGCGTCTGCGTCGGGTCCGAGTTCGGGCCAGGGTGAGCGGAGTTCGCCGGCAAACGCGCGTCGGCTTTCCGCATCGCGAAGGCCCCGAAGCGCGCCGGCGCGTCGCGCACGCTCGGCCTCTACGCCGATACCCATTTGAGCATCGATAATGCGGATTCTGTGGGGCACGGTCACGACTGGCTCTCCGGTTGCCGGAAGGCCAGTATAGGGCGCCCATGTCCCGCCGCATCGAAGCCAGCGCACCCGGCCGCGCCAATCTGATCGGGAATCCGAGCGATCAATACGGCGGCTGCACGCTCGCTTGCAGTGTCGGTATGCGCGCGCGAGTCGTCCTCGACGGCAGCCAGCCGGGAAGGATCGAGGCGGCCGATGAAGAGACCACCCTGGCGTCGGCGGCCGATCTCGCCCTGCGCGGCGATTCCCTCGACCTCGGCCGAGCCGTGCTCGCGCACCGGGGCCTCGTCGCTCCCGAGTTCGGAATTTGCTATTCGAGCGAGCTCCCGCGCCAGAGCGGAATGGCCGGATCGACGGCGCTCATGGTTGCACTCGTCGCCGCCATCGATGCCTGGGAAGGGCGCACACGTGGCCCGTCGGAGCTCGCCGAAGCGGCCCGCGACGCCGAGGCGAACGGGCTCGGCATACAGTGCGGCTTCGTGGATCAGTACGCCTGTAGCTACGGGGGGCTGCGACATATCGATCTGCGAGGCAAGTCCTTCGACCAGGGGGCCGAGATGCCGCTCGCCACGGTAGAGGATCTGGGCGGGAGTGGAGCGCGGTTGCCGTTCTTGCTGGCATACACCGGCGTGCGTCACTCGTCAGATTCCGTGCATCGGCCGATTCGCGAGCGCTGGCTCGCGGGCGAGGCGCAGGTAGTCGAGGGCTATGCCCGCGTCGCCGAGATCGGTGTGGCGGGAAAGTCCGCACTGCAGCGCGGCGATTGGTCGGCACTGGGCGCGTTGATGAACGAGAACCACGAGATCCAGCGGGATCTGGGTGGGTCGGGAGAATCCAACGAGCGCCTGATCAGGGCGGCGCTCGATGCGGGCGCGGTCGGCGCGAAGTTGGCCGGGGCTGGCGATGGCGGAACCATCGTGGCGCTCATCGGGGATTCGGGCGGTGAGGTGCTGGCCCGGGAATTGCGCAGCGCGGGCGCCGCCGCGCTCTACTCGCTGACGCTCGAGCCTGGCGCGCGAATCGATTCCGATCGCGACTAGAGCGCATCTCGAGAACCCTCCCACCGCCGGGCGCGCGTCCGAGTCGGTATGATCGGTGTCTCGTCGAACCCAGGAGGCCCCGTGACCTACCAGACCATCGAGACTGAACTTCGCGACCGAGTCCTGACCCTCACGCTCAGCCGCGAGGATCGGCTCAATGCCTTCAATCAACAAATGCTCGACGACTGGCTCGAAGTGCTCGACGAAATCGACGACAACGATGAAATCCGCGCGGTCGTGGTCACGGGTCGGGGGCGCGGCTTCTGCGCGGGCGCAGATCTCGGGGGTGGCGGCGGCACCTTCGATTCGGGCGACACCAGCGAGATCCAGCGTGACGGCGGCGGCCGGCTCACCCTGCGTCTGTTCGATTGCCGCAAACCCTTGATCGCGGCCATCAACGGCCCCGCGGTCGGCGTCGGCGTCACGATGACGCTGCCGATGGACGTGCGGATCGCCAGCGACCGGGCGCGCTTTGGCTTCGTCTTTGCGCGACGGGGGATCGTTCCCGAGGCCGCCAGTTCGTGGTTCCTGCCGCGCGTCGTCGGAATCAATCAGGCGATGGAATGGGTCGCGACCGGCCGCGTGTTCCCGGCGGAAGAGGCGCTGGCCGGGCGGCTCGTCTCACGGGTGGTTCCCCACGACGATCTTCTCGGCGAGGCACGCACGCTGGCGCTCGAGATCGCCGAGAACACCAGCGGCGTGTCGGTCTGCCTCGCCCGTCAGATGATGTGGAAGATGTTAGGCGAGAATCATCCGATGGCGGCCCACAGCCTGGATTCTCGCTTGATCCAGCAGATGGGGAAGACGCCAGACGCTCATGAGGGCGTTCAGAGTTTCCTCGAGAAGCGACCCGCGAACTTCACGATGAGCCCGGCTCGAGACGTCCCGGGACCTTTCCCGTTCTGGGAGACGCCGCCCTACGACCCAGCGGAGGTCGACTGACAAGCCGCTATTCGGAGCGAGGGAAGGTCCGGCGGACGCTGATCAATGTTGCGGGCTTTCCGAAGGAAGAGAGGCCAACGCAGCCGAGCCGGCCCTCGGGAATTCGACGACCATCGATGTACCCGTCGGGCCCGTGTCGACATGGATGCGGCCGTGGTGGCGGGAGACCAGTTGGTTGGTGATTGCGAGCCCGAGTCCGGTGCCTTTCCCCGAGCCCTTCGTGGTGTAGAACGGTTCGAAGATATGGGGCAGGACGTCTGCGGGTATGCCCGTTCCCGAATCCCGGACGTGGAGTCGGACGATGGGTCGGTTCGAGGTCGTCGCGATCACGACCTCACCTGGACAATCGGCTTCGGGGATGGCATGGATCGCGTTCAGCACGAGATTGAGAACGATCTGACCGAGCAAACGACGATCGCCGAGCACCGGAGGAACGTCTTCGAGGTGGATCGTCAGTGAGGCCCGTCCGCGCGCTTCGTGTCGAACGATGGGAAGCACGGACTCGACCACGCTCTTCAGGTCGACCTCTTCCACACCGCCCTCCTGACGGCGCGCCAGCCGCAGCAGTTCGTCGACGATGCTGCGGATTCTCTCGACGCCCTCCTGGGTCTCGTCGATGACGGCCAACAGCTCGGCCTCGCTCTCCGGTTCCGAGCGGAGTTCTTCGATGTGGTTGAGGTTGGCGGTCACGAACGCGAGCGGATTGTTGATCTCGTGGGCAAGACCCGCAGCCAGGGTGCCGATGGTCGCGAGGGCCTCGCCGTGGGCGAGTTGGAAGTCCTTTTGTCGCAGTGCTTCGGTTCGCTCGACGGCGGCGTCTTGCAGAAGCCCGGCGCTCGCTTCGACCTGGGCCGCGGACAGCACGAAGCGGCGCGACAGCACCGCGGTGAAAGCGAGCAGCAAGCCCGCATAGCCGAAGACCAACAAGAAGGGCGTGTGCATGAGCTGCACGCCGACGCCCACGTCATTGAGGAGAGTGCACGCGAACAGCCCGACCGCGATGAGGATCGGCGCTCGCTCTTCGAGTTCGATCGGAAGTGCCCTCAAATGCCGCCAGATGAGAAAAGCGGCCAACACCAGGTATCCCGCAGAGACGAGCAGGGCGAAGGGCATGGCTTCGGTGTCGACGTAGCTGAGGTCGAAGCCAACGAGCATTCGCACGATCGGGGTCCGGGTGTATCCGACGCCCGGGATCGCGGTCAGCGCAGTCGAAATGACGATGGCGGAGGTCGCGATTCGTTCGACGGTGCGAAGGGAGAGATCGAGGAAGATCTCGGAGAATCGGAACAGGCCGACGAAGAACGGAAGCGAGCTCGCGGCCAGTGCGATCCGGATGCTGACTGCGGTTTCAGCACTCTCGGATTCGTAGAGAAGCGCCGTCGAGACCCCCATCAGGACGAGTCCGAGGCCGGCCACGCCTAGCCATAGGTGCGCGCGCGCTTGCGGACGCCGGGCGAACGTCGAGAAATTGAGCCCGGCGGTCCATGCCGCGACCAAGGCGAATGCCAGGGTGACCAGGGTCGCCGCGTTCATGAGCCTTCCTCGCTGCCCGCAGGCGGGAACTCGACGATGAAGCGCGTGCCCGTGGGTCCGCTCTCGACGTCGATCCTTCCGCGATAGCGCGTGACGAGCTGGTGGGTCACCGCCAGGCCGAGGCCGAGTTCGCCGCTGTCCGCTCGCTCCGTCGGCGAGAAGGGGTCGAACAAGCTGGGGATCTGTTCCTCGGGAATTCCCGTGCCCGTATCCTCCACGGTGAGCCAGACGCATTCGTCCTCGAACAGGGTCCGAACCGTGACGATGTTCTCTTCGGGGCTTCCTTCCGGAATCGAATGCAAGGCATTCACCACCAGATTGAGCACGATCTGGGATACCAGTGTCTCGCTGCCGTGAATCGGGGGTACGGCCTGGAGATGGGTCTTGATCATGGCGCGGCTGCGCGCTTCGCTCTGGGCGATGGGCAGAACGGACTCGACCGCTCGCACCAGCGAGACCTCGCCCTCGTCCGAGGCATCGCGCCGGGAGATCCGCAGCAGGTCGGAGACGATGATTCGGATGCGGTCGATTCCCTGGCGGGACTCCCCTAACAAATGATCGAAGCGTTCGGCGTCGCCCGGGTCCTTGAAGGCGGCTTCGAGCTCCTTCAGGTGATCCGAGACGATCGATACCGGCTGGTGGATCTCCAGGGCGAGGCCCGCGGAGATGGCACCGACGGTCGCCATGCGAGAACCGTGGGTCAGCTCGTGATCCTTGTCGCGAAGTTCCTGGCTCTTCTCCTCGACGACCTGGTGGAGAACCTCGGTGCTGGCTTCGAGTTGGTCGACCGATGCCACGAAGCGCTGCACCAGGAGTCCGGTAAAGGCCATCGCGAAACCGACGAACCCCATCGGGAAGAGCTGCGGGCCCTGGAACAGGCCCATGGCGATGGCGACGTCGTTGCTGGCAGCGAGTGCCCAGACCACGATGGATATCGCCAGTACCCGGCCGCCATCGAGCTGATCCCGGTGTCGGGTGAACAACCCGATCAGGGCCAGGAACATCAACAGGAAGGCTGGAAATCCGAAGGCTGGAAAAGGACTGAAGGCAGCCTGGACATGAGGGGCGCCGAACACGACGACCTCGAGCTGCTCACCGCTGAATAGCAAGTTCGGGTTGCCGATGAACACCAGCACGAACGCCAACGTGAAGACGCCCGACGTCCATTCGATCCAGCGGATGCGGACGCCGAGGAAGAGCGAGGTGAAGCGCAGAAAGCCCGTCACGAGCAACGGGGCTGGCGCCAACGAGACCAACTGGGCGACCTGGGCCGAAGCTAGATCCTTCGATTCGTAGGTCATCGACATTCCGATGCCGATCCCGACGACGCCCAGTGCCGAGACGGACAACCACAGGTGAGCGCGCTCTTGCGGTCGGAGTGCGAACAGCCAGAGGTTGTAGAGCGCGGTACACGCCGCCAATACCACGAAGGCACCCGTCGTGATCGAAGCCAAGCCCATTGCTCTCGGTGGATCGGCCATGCGGAGATTCCACTTGAGGATCCCACGGTTGCGGCGTTCCTTGCGGGTCCCGCGCAGCTCCGGTGCCGATCTAGTGCTGATCGGTGACGATCGTCACTTCACTTCGTTTTCCGGTTGCCGATAGGAGGGGAGCAGGAGGGCTCGATGCGATCTTCAATCATCGGCACGCTCGTGGTTGCCGCGATCGGAATTGGACTGGCCGTCCCCGCCATGGCTCAGCAGAAGCCCCATCGGCGCGAATGCATGAAGCTGACCCAGCAGATCGCACGCTATGAGCGCGATGCCGGCTGGGCTCGGGAGCGCGGTGACGAACTCTGGGAGGCATCGAACGTCCAGCAAGCCGGAAACCTCTCGGCACGCCGGGCGCGCCTCTGTCCCGAATTCCGCGAGCCGAACTACGCGGCCGAATTCGCCGCCTTCGTCGACGTGGCCAGCCGCGTCGCCACGCGTTGGTTCCTGAACGGCCTCTAGCCTTCGCACATGAGCGAATGAATCGCCATCTTCTCCGAGCCCACTCGGAGGAGAATCAAGTGAACCTGCATCGGCGGATCGTATTCAGCGTACTCGTGGCGTTCGTGCTGGCAGCCTGTGACGTCGCCGAGCACAGCGAGAAGATCCAGACCTTCCGTGCGCGGGGCACCATCGAGACGGTGTTGGTGGACCAGCACCACGTCGTGATCGATCACGATGACATCGAAGGCTTGATGCCGGCCATGACGATGAGCTTCGACGTCCCGAACCCGGCCGTGCTCTCGAAGATGCGCGACGGGCAAGAGGTCGAGTTCACGCTCGAGCTGCGCAACCGCAGCTTTCGCATCATCGGCGTGGAGGTTCTCTCGGAGCAGGGAGTCGCCGGGCGAAGCGGCAGTTTCGGCGAAGCACCGCATGACGAAATCGCACCGGGCTTTTCGTTGAGGGACCACGACGGAAAGTCCGTCTCGCTCGCCGACCTTCGCGGGAAGTGGCTTCTCGTCGATTTCGTGTACACGCATTGCCCCGGCCCCTGTCCGATCCTTACGGGCGTTCACGTCGATGTTCAGCGGGCCCTTCCTGCGGAGCTTCGAGAGCGGGTCCATCTCGTTTCGATCTCGCTCGACCCCGCGCGTGACACACCCGAGCTGATGAAGGCCTACGCGCTCGCGCGCGGCGCGGATCTCTCTGGTTGGTCCTTCTTGACCGGTAGCGCCAGCGAGATCAATGCCGTGTTGAGCGACTACGGCGTGGGAAGCGGCGTTCAAGCCAATGGCGAGATCGAGCACCTGGTCATCACGTTCTTGATCGACGACCAGGGGCGAATCCAGAAGCGCTATCTGGGGCTCGAGCACACTCCGGAAGCATTGGTTGCAGAGCTCGAACGCGTCACGGCCTGACCTCGCTCTGCGAGGGCGGGCGGCTAGAGCGCCTGGTAGTGGATTTCCCGGTGGCCGAATGCGAAGCGATCCGGGTGGATCAGCTCAGCCAATACCTCGAGGGATTCGACGATCCGTGGACCCGGACGATTGAAGAGCGCGTTGCCGTCGGCGACGAAGGCACGTCCCTCGCGCACCGCTCGGAGTTGCTCGAAGCCCGGCAGGGAACTCAACGGATAAAGCTCGCGGCGCGTCCGGGCGATGTCGAAGCCGCAGGGGAAGAGGACCAGGACCTCCGGGTCGGCCTCGCGGAGCTGCTCCCATTCGATCCACGGAGAGTGGCTCCCGGTCGTTCCGAACATTGGCCGACCACCGGCGATGCGGACCAACTCGGGGATCCAATTGCCTGCCGACATCAAGGGTTCGATCCACTCGATGCAGGCGACCCCGGGACGCTCAGAAACGCCGACCGCTTCCCCGATCTCGGTGATTCGATCGGTCCAGGCCTGGATCAGGCCGTCGGCACGTTTCTCCGCAGCCAGTGCTTGGCCCACCACGCGAACACTCCGGAAGATTTCCGAGAGCGAGGCCGGCGCGACGGAGACCAGGGCTGGTCGCTTGCCGGTCCAGGCGGCCAGGGCCCGCTCGACGTCCGCCACGCTGGCCGCGCAGACTTCGCAGTGATCCTGGGTGAGGATCAGATCGGGTTCGAGGCGGCGCAGCATCTCGGCGTCGACCTCGTAGATCGAGAGCGCATTCGAAACGAGGTCCTTGACCCGGTCGTCGATGCCTCGACTCGACGCATTCGGGTCGAGCGAGGGCGCCGTGCAGACGGGCAGCCGACGGACTCCGCGCGGGTAGTCGCACTCGTGCGATCGACCGACGAGCGTGTCGCCCCGTTCGAGGGCGCACACGATTTCCGTCAGACTCGGCAACAGGGAGATCACACGCATCGGCGCTAGCGTAGCTCCCGTGGAGCTATCGGCAGAAGCGGTGCGCCGCGTATTCGAAACCCGTTCGGTCGCGCGGCTGGCCACCCGGCGCGCCGCTGCGCCGGGTCTCGTCCCGATCGTTTTCGCCTATCTCGACGGTGCCTTCTGGTCACCGGTCGACGGGAAGCCGAAGGCCTCGGCGTCGCTCGCGCGAGTGAGGGATCTCCGGGCTTCGCCGGAGGCGACACTGCTCCTCGACGGCTGGCATTCCGATTGGCGACGCCTCTGGTGGATTCGGGTCGAGGCGCGCGGCGAGGTGTTCGTCGCCGAGAGCGAAGCCGCCGGCAGCGACGAGTTCATCGCTGCCGCCAGCGCGTTGCGCCGCAAGATTCCGCAGTACGCCGAGACGCCGCTCTTCGAAGGACCTGCGACGTTGCTGCGGCTGGTTCCGTTGCGGATCACGAGTTGGGCGGCTTCGAACCAGAGCGAGAAATGGATCATGGAGGCAGCGAGCGATGGCTGAGCGGATTGCGTGGCTATGTCTGGGCGCGATGGGAGGCCCGATGGCAGGGCATCTTCAACGCGCCGGCCACGATGTCACCGTCTACAACCGAACCCGGGAGAAGGCCGAGACGTGGGTTCAGCAGCACGGCGGTCGCCTGGCATCGACGCCGGCTGAAGCCGCCAGTGGTGCAAGCTTCGTGTTCGCGTGCAGCGGGAACGATGATGACTTGCGTGCGGTCAGCCTGGCTCGAGGCGGCGCCTTCGAGGCGCTGGCCCCGGGCGCGGTCTTCGTCGATCACACCACGGTCTCCGCGCATCTCGCTCGCGAACTCGATGAGGCCGCCCGCGTGCGCAATGCCCAGTTCCTGGACGCGCCTGTCTCGGGAGGCGAAGAGGGCGCCACCAACGGAACGCTCACGGCCATGGTCGGAGGTGAGGCGGAGACATTCGAACGCCTCCGCCCGCTGTTCGATTGCTATGCCCGAACCGCCACGCTGCTCGGACCGGCCGGTAGCGGCCAACTCACGAAGATGGTCAACCAGATCTGCATCGCCGGCGTGGTTCAGGGACTCTCGGAGGGTCTGGCATTCGCCGCGCGGGCCGGGCTCGACCCGGTCAAGGTGGTGGAGGTGATCTCGAAGGGCGCCGCGCAATCGTGGCAGATGGACCGACGCGCGCCGACCATGATCGAGGGGCGCTTCAATTTCGGCTTCGCCGTGGATTGGATGCGCAAGGATCTGGCGATCGCGATCGAAGAGGCCGAGCGCAACGGATCGCGGCTACCAGTGGCGAAGCTCGTCGATGACTTCTATCAAGCGGTGCAACGCCGCGGCGGTGGATGTCTCGATACCTCGAGCCTGATCACGCTATTGCGCGATTCCTGATTCCTCTCACCAGGAGTGAGCCCAGCGATGGCCCACGAGTTCGTCTTTACCATGCAGGACCTGGGCAAGGTCGTGCCGCCGGATCGCGTGATCCTTGACGGCATCACGTTGGCGTTCCTGCCCGGCGCCAAGATCGGTGTGCTCGGCTCCAATGGCGCCGGGAAATCCAGCCTGCTGCGCATCATGGCCGGCCAGGATACGGACATCCTCGGCGAAGCGCGGCCGGCGGACGGTCTGCGCGTCGGCTTCCTTCCCCAAGAACCAGATCTCGATCCCGCCAAGGACGTGAAGGGCAACGTCGAGGACGGCGTCGGCGAGCTACGGGATCTGTTGGCCCGTTTCGAAACCGTCTCGGCCAGGTTCGCCGAACCGATGGAAGACGACGAGATGAACGCGCTGCTCGAAGAGCAGGGCAAGATCCAGGACCAGATCGAGGCGGCCAACGGCTGGGAACTCGACCGGACCCTGGACATCGCCATGGATGCGCTGCGTTTGCCTCCACCGGATTCCGACGTGAGCAAACTTTCGGGTGGCGAACGTCGCCGCGTCGCGCTCTGCCGGTTGCTGCTCCAGAAGCCGGACATGCTGCTCCTCGACGAGCCGACCAATCACCTCGACGCCGAGTCCGTGGCCTGGCTCGAGCGCTTCCTCCATGAATACCCGGGCACCGTCGTGGCGGTGACCCATGATCGCTATTTCCTCGACAACGTTGCAGGCTGGATTCTCGAACTGGATCGCGGCCGGGGGATTCCGTACGAGGGGAACTACTCGGGCTGGCTCGAGCAGAAGCAGGCCCGGCTCGCGGTCGCGGAGAAGAAGGCCGGCGCACGTCAGCGTACGCTGGAGCGCGAGCTCGATTGGATCCGCATGAGCCCACGCGCGCGTCAGACGAAGAGCAAGGCACGCATTTCGGCTTTCGACGCACTTCGGAAGGAAGAAGACCAGCGCGCCCTCGAGTCGGTCGAGATCGCGATTCCCCAGGGCCCGCGGCTCGGCGACCACGTGGTGCGCGCCGAGGGGCTCAGCAAGGGCTTCGGCGATCAGCTCTTGATCGATGATCTGTCGTTCTCGCTACCGCCCGGCGGAATCGTCGGCGTGATCGGCGGCAACGGCGCGGGCAAGACCACGTTGTTCCGGATGTTGGTCGGTGAGGAGAAGCCCGATGCGGGTTCACTCAGCATCGGCGAGACCGTGAAGATCGCCTACGTGGATCAGAGTCGGGCAGCACTGGAGCCGGGTATGTCGGTCTACGACGCGGTGAGTGAGGGCGTCGACCATCTGATGATCGGCAAGCGCGAACTGAACGCTCGTGCCTATGTCGGCCAGTTCGGCTTCCGCGGCCCGGACCAACAGAAGGACGTGGCCACGCTCTCGGGCGGTGAGCGGAATCGCGTTCACCTGGCCAAGCTGCTGAAGAGTGCCGGCAACGTCCTGCTACTCGACGAACCGACCAACGACCTCGACGTCGATACGCTGCGCGCACTCGAAGAGTCGCTGCTGGGGTTCGCCGGATGCGCCGCGGTGATCTCCCATGATCGCTGGTTCCTCGACAGGATCGCGACCCATATCCTGGCCTTCGAGGGTGATTCCCACGTCGAGTGGTTCGAGGGCAACTACCAGGACTACGAAGCAGATCTGAAACGCCGCAAGGGCGCCGACGCCGACCAACCCCACCGCATGAAGTTCAAGCGCATCCACTGAGCGGGGACGGACTCCTCATCTTTCAAGTTTGCAAGTTTTTCAAACTTGCAAACTTGAAAGATGAGGAGTCCGTCCCCGCTGCTACTTCCAGCCGCTGCCGGCGCCCTTGATCATGGCGAAGGGGCCGACGGGCCAGCGGAAGCAATCGACCATCAGTTGGTTGATTTCGGCATGGTCGGCGACGCCTTCTTCGGCGACGCGGGCTGCTTCGCGGAGCATCGCGCCGTAGATGCGGTTCGCGACGAATCCCCAGGCCATCGGATTGTCCTTCACGACGATGGGATTCTTGCCGCAACGGCCGGCGACTTCGACCACGCTGTCGCGGGTCTCGTCGGAGGTTCCCGGCGCCACCACGATCTCGGCGAACTTCATCACGAAGGCGGGCGATGCCCAGTGCCAGCCGATCACGCGGTCCGGTCGAGTGGTCGCGCCAGCCATGGCCACGATCGGGAAGCCGGACGTGTTCGATGCCAGGATTGCGGCCTCCGGTGCCGCCGCGTCGAGATCCCGGAACACGCCCAACTTCAGGTCGAGCCGCTCGGGCACGCACTCGATCACCAGGTCGCAGCTCGCGGCGGCTTCGAATTCGCCAGTCCAGGTGATTCGGCCCCGAGCGTCGTCCGCTTCGCTGGCGGTCAGCTTCCCGCGCTGCACGGAGCCTGCGAGACCGAACCGGCTCTCCTCGCTATCGCGTCGGGCCACGTCGAGGGCCGCTTCGGAAATATCGGTGCAGATCGTCGCGTAGCCCGCGGCTGCCGTGCTCTGGGCAATGCCGCCGCCCATGACGCCAGCGCCGATCACGCCGATTCGAAGCGAGGCCGATCTGCTCAACGGCTCTCTCCAGGAATCACGTCCCCGCTCATTTTCTGGCTGAGGGCCTCGAGGACATGGGGGTAGAGGCCGGCCTTCAGGGTCGACATGACCGGGTGCGCCTTGCTGGCCAAGCGAGCCGCGATCGCGATCGCGCGCGGCAGTACGTCCGCCTCGGCGGCGATGTGCTCGACGATTCCGGCGGACTGAGCGTCCGGGCCGCCATAGCGGCGTCCGGTGGCGATGACCTCGTGAACGGTCTGGGCCGGCAATCGCGCCTGGAGGATCGCGGTCATCCCGGGGTGGAGGGGCGCCTGCATGTCGATTTCGGGCATGCAGAAGTAGCCACGGTCTTCCCGCATGACCCGGAAGTCGTGGGCCATCATCAGCTGGCCGCCGGCGCCGAAAGCGTGCCCGTTGACGGCGGCGACCGTCGCACAGGGAAACGTCAGGACACGGCCGTAGATGGCGATGACAGCCGAAATGTAGCGATCGAAATCGTCGCGCACGTTCGCCATCGCCCACTCGAGATCGAGGCCGTTCGAGTAGAACTTGCCGGTCCCGGTGGTGACCAGCGCCTTCGGTCCCTCGGCGGCCTCGACTTCATCCAGTGCCCGGTTGAAGGCTGCGATCGAATCGTCGCGAAAGCGGTTCTCTCCGTCGTCCATCGCAAGGATGAAGACTTCGCCGTCTCGCCGCAGTTCCAGTGACATCGCGCCTAGCTTCCGAACGCGTCGCGAATCCGGGTGACGGCTTCGTCGACGTTCTCGCGGGAGTTGAAAGCGGAGATCCGAAAGTAGCCCTCGCCCGAGGGCCCGAATCCCGAGCCCGGGGTGCCGACGACGTTCGTCTCGTTCAGCAGACGATCGAAGAACTCCCAGGAAGAGAGTCCATCCGGCGTACGCATCCAGATGTACGGCGCGTGCTCTCCAGCGAAGACCGTGAAGCCGGCGTCGCCCAGGCCTTGGCGGACCCGCCGCGCATTCTCCATGTAGAACGAGACCTGCTCGGCCGTCTGCTTCCGGCCGTCCGACGAGAAGACGGCGGCGGCGGCTCGCTGAATCACGTAGGGCACGCTGTTGAACTTGGTGGCGTGACGGCGGGCCCACAGTTCGCGCAGCGGGACGCGTTCGCCGGACGCCGTGGTTCCGCTGCACTCCGCTGGAATCACGGTATACGCGCAGCGCACGCCGGTGAATCCCGCGCGCTTCGAGAAGCTGCGCATCTCGATCGCGCAGTCCCGGGCGCCCTCGATCTCGTAGATGGATCGCGGCAGTGCCGGGTCCTGGATGAAAGCGTCATAGGCCGCATCGAAAATCAGGATGGCATCGTTGGCGCGAGCCCAATCGACCCAGGCGGTCAGCCCGGCACGATCCATCACGGCGCCGGTCGGATTGTTGGGCGAGCAGAGGTAGGCGAGGTCGACGCGATCGCTCGGAGGGGGCGGCGTGAAACCGTTTTCCTCGGTGGCGGGTAGATAACGGATCCCCGCATAACGTCCGTTCTCATCGCCGTCTCCGGTGCGGCCGGCCATGACGTTCGTGTCCACGTACACGGGGTAGACCGGGTCCGTCACGAGAAGCGTGCAGTCGGTTCCGAAGATCTCCTGGATGTTTCCCGAATCCTGCTTGCTGCCATCGGAAACGAAGATCTCATTGGGCTCGATCGAGACACCGCGGGATGCGAAGTCGTGCTCGCGAATCGCATCGAGCAGGAAGTCGTAGCCGTTCTCCGGTCCGTAGCCGCGGAAGCCCTCGGCGCTGGCCATCTCGTCGACCGCTGCATGGAGGGCTTCGACGACGGCCGGCGCCAACGGCAAGGTGACGTCTCCGATTCCGAGGCGGATGATCGGCGCGTTCGGATTGGCGGAACCGAATGCGGCGACCCGTCGGGAGATCTCGGGAAACAGATAGCCAGCTTGAAGTTTTCGATAGTGCTCGTTGATCCGTGCCATGGCGGCGGATCATAGCGGGGCACTCGCGGTCGCAAAGAACCGATGACGCAGAGTCAGATCGGGCGGAAGGATGGCGTCGACCGACCGAAATCGGCCGACGCCGACGCCGTGCTCGCAGGGTGCCCGAAAGAGCTGCGGCGCCGTCCCCTGGCGGGGAGTGCCTCAATTCAAACGATTAAACGGGTTCAAGTCATCCCCCCTCGAGCCCGGAGACGGCTCGAAACGGGGGCTTTGGGCCTGAATCGGCACAACTTGCCCTCGATGCCCACCCCCATTCGAGGGGGGTTCAGCGCTTCCGGGGCGCGCTCAGTTCTTCGCCGGCGCCAGCGCTTCCAGGACCCGAAGGTCCGGGCCCGGCTGGCCATCGCTACGAAACGGCTGGATGCACACGTGGTCCGCCCCGGCATCGCGATGCTCCTGGATGCGCCGGGCGATCGCAGCCTCGTCTCCCCAACAAACGATGGCGTCGATCAGTCGATCACTGCCGCCGTCAGCGAGGTCGGCTTCCTCGAAGCCCTGCCAGAGCCAGTTGTTCCGGTAGTTCGGCAGACCGAGATAGATCGTCAGGTTCTGTCGCGCGATCCGTCGCGCACGGCTGGCGTCGGTCTCGAGCAGGACCATCTGCTCGGGTGCGAGCGTGACTTCGGGCCCCAGGATTTCGCGGGCGCGAGCGGTGTGGTCGGGTGTGACGTTGTACGGGTGAGCGCCTGCCGTCTTCTCCGCTGCTAGTTTCAGCATGTTCTCGCGAAGCGCGGCGATCACGATCGGGGTTGAAGACTCCGCCTTGGGCCCGAGGTAGGTCGCATTCGCCATGCTCTCGAGATAGTTCCGCATCGAGCTCACCGGCTTGCCGTAGCTGTGGCCGCGTACAGCTTCGACCATGGGCGCGTGAGAGACGCCGAGGCCGAGTACGAAGCGGCCACCCGAGAGTTCGCCCATGGTTTCCTGGATGGCCCGCATGGTCATCGGATCTCGCGCGTAGATGTTGGCGATGCCGGTCGCGAAGACGAGGCGCTCGGTCTGGCCGGCGAGATACCCATGAAACGCGAAGGGGTCGCGACCGACAGCCTCGGGGACCCACAGCGTGTCGTAGCCCCAGGCCTCGAGCTGGCCGCTGAAATCGGCCGCCGCACCGGCCGCCATCGCATCGACCGAAGTCCAGACGCCCAGGGAGCCCAACCTTGCCGCATTTGCCATCTGTTCCTCCATGAAATGAGAGCCGCCGACTCTACCCTCGGCCACTGGGCCATGCGACCATGCAGCCGTGAATCGTTGGGGGATTGCCATTCCGGTTGCCGCGCTGCTGGCAGCGCCGACCGGTTGGGTCGTGACGGACCGGCTCGAAGCCGACAATGGCTTCTGCATCTCGTGCCACCTGGACGCGGATCAACCCCTCCATCGCGACAACCATGCCGACTTCGAAGCGCGGCCCGCGCTCTCCCTTGCCGTGGCGCACGGAGTGGCAGGCAACGCCGACCATGAGGATGGCGCTTTCCGTTGTATCGATTGTCACGGCGGCAGCGGTTTCCGCGGGCGCGCCGCCGTGAAGCTGCTCTCGGCGAAAGACGCATTCTGGTACCTTACCGGCCGCTTCGAAGAGCCCGACGGCATGCATTGGCCGCTGCGGGACGAGGATTGCGGCCGCTGTCACGCATCATTCGACGAACGCGCCCCGGACGACCAGGGCGATCCGGCATTTCACGAGCTGGCTCTGCACAACCGCGAGCTCGGAGTCGATTGCGTGAGCTGTCATCTTTCGCACGAACGCGATGGCCTGGCCAACCACTACTTCGTGCATCCAACCGTTGTGCGCGCTCAGTGCGCGCGCTGTCATCCCGAGTTCGAGAAGGAGTCTTCGTGAGGTTCAGAAGTTTCGTCATGTTCGTGTCATGGGTCGCCTGCGTTGGGGGATTCGCAGACGCCGCCTTCGCCTATCCCGGTGGGACACCGGCCTTCCAGACCGACGCTGCGCCCTTTTGCGCAAGCTGCCACTCGTCCCGATCGTTGGAAGCGCTCGCCGGGGCGCCTGACGATCGCGCCACGAAGGAGCTGGCCGAGAACAAGCACATCCCGTTGATCCTCGCTGGCGAAGGCGGTTATGCGAAGCTCGCGCCAGCGCAACGCGAAGAACTCGCTTCTCACGTTCGCGCCCTCGATCAAGCCTCGACCGTTTCGATGACGGCGCCGGCCAAGGTGAAGCTGGGTGAGGAGTTCACGGTGACGGTCGAGCTGACCGGCGGCGCAGGCCCCGCGATCGGTGTCGCGCTCGTCGACGCTGCGCATCGCTGGCAGGCGCGACCGGCTCCCGGCGCTGGCTGGTTCGTCGTGAAGCCGCCCACGGTACTCGGCCAGGACTTCAAGGAGCAACTCGATTGGCTCGGCCGACGCGGTGGAGATCGGAATCTCTCGTTCGTCAATGTCACGGGCATCCACTCGGATGCATCGACGCAGGAATGGGGCCGGGCACAGGTCGCCTGGACCCTGCGGGCGACTGCGGCCGGAAAGCGCCCGCTCGCCGCGGCCTACTGGTACGGCACCGAAAAAGCTTCGCCGCAGGGCGTCTATGAAGATCCGATTCGCGGAAAGCTGTTGCGCGGCGGCTTCGCTGGACACTCGGGCCGCATCCTGTTCTCCGATGTCGTCGTGATCGAGGTGACACCCTAGTGTCGCTCCAGCGTCTGACCCTCTTCGTGGCCGCGTTCGGAATCGTGCTCGCCTGCTCGAGTCCGCCCGCACCGCCTGTCGCTTCGCGAGGCATCGACGCGGTCGACGATGCGCGCTTGCGGGGGGCCAGGGACGAACCCGAAAGCTGGCTGACCTATGGCGGAGACTATGGGGAGCAGCGCTTCAGTCGCCTCGAAGGACTCGACGCGGCCAATGTCGGTGGTCTGGGTCTGGCCTGGGCGTTCGAGACCGGAACCAAGCGAGGCCTCGAAGCGACGCCCATCGTCGTGGACGGCGTGATCTACACCACCGGCACCTGGAGTGTGGTCTACGCAGTGGATGCCCGGAGCGGAGAACTGGTCTGGAAGAGCGACCCTGCCGTCGACCGCAGCATCGGCGGCGAGCTCTGTTGCGATGCCGTAAACCGCGGGGTTGCCGTCTATCGCGGACGCGTCTACGTGGGCGTGCTCGACGGCCGCTTGCGAGCGCTCGACGCGAAAACGGGGAAGCTGGATTGGGAAGTCGTGACGGTCGACCAGACGCGTCCCTACTCGATCACGATGGCGCCGCGCATCGTGAAGGGCAAGGTGCTGATCGGGAACGGCGGCGCTGAGCTGGGTGTGCGCGGTTATGTGACCGCCTACGACGCCGAAACCGGCGCCCAGGTCTGGCGCTTCTACACCGTGCCCGGCGATCCCGACCAACCGTTCGAGCACGCCGGGCTCGAAGAAGCTGCCAAGACCTGGGACTACAGCGCCGAGTTCTGGAAGGTCGGTGGCGGCGGCACCGCCTGGAACGCGATCGCCTACGACCCGGAGCTCGATCTGATCTATGTCGGCACCGGCAACGGCTCGCCGTGGAGCAAGCATCTCCGCAGTCCCGCCGGCGGCGACAATCTCTATCTGAGTTCGATCCTCGCACTGCGCCCCGACACCGGTGAACTGATCTGGCACTACCAGGAAACGCCCGGTGACAACTGGGACTACACCGCGACCCAGGACATCGTACTCGCGGATCTGGAGATCGAGGGACAGGCGCGCAAGGTCCTGATGCACGCACCCAAGAACGGCTTCTTCTACGTGATCGATCGTGCCACCGGCGTGCCGATCTCGGCTGAAGCCTTCGCTGAAGTGACCTGGGCCGAACGGATCGATCCCGAGACCTGGCGCCCCGTGCTGGTTCCGAACCTCGACTATCGAAACGAGATCATCACGATCAAGCCTTCGCCGCACGGGGCGCACAACTGGCACCCGATGTCGTTCAATCCGATGACCGGTCTGGTCTACATCCCGACCCAGGAAGTTCCGTACTTCTTCCGTGTCGATCCCGAGTTCGAGTACAAGCCTGGCGCCTGGAACCTCGGCTACGACTTCACCGTGGCCGACGAATTCCCCCGGGAGGAAGTCTCGGGCCATCTGCTGGCATGGGACCCGGTCGCACAGAAGGAAGTCTGGCGCGCCCAGTACACGGGGCCCTGGAACGGGGGAACGCTCACCACGGCGGGCAACCTCGTCTTCCAGGGGACCGCGCACGGCACCTTCGTCGCGTATCGCGCCACCGACGGGGAACTCCTTTGGGAAACCGCTGCCGGCACGGGCATCGTCGCAGCCCCCGTGACCTATGAACTCGACGGGGAGCAGTACGTGGCCGTCATGGCCGGCTGGGGCGGTGCTTTCGCGCTGGCCGCCGGCGATGCCGCGGCGGCCGCCGGTGTCGGTGACAACGAGGGACACCTGCTGGTGTACAAGCTCGGTGGCACCGCGAAGCTTCCGGTGCACGAAGCCATCGAGAAGGAACTGGCAGCCATCCCGGCGGATTTCGAAGCGGAGCAGGTGCTCGCTGGCAATCACCAGTTCCATCGTTGGTGCGGCACCTGTCATGGCGCCGGCGCGGTGAGTGGCGGCGTGCTGCCGGACCTGCGCAAGGCTGATGTCGGGATCTACGACGCCCTCGATTCCATCGTGCTCCACGGCGCCCTGCAAGGGAACGGAATGCCGCGCTTCGACCGCTGGCTCGGGAGCGAAGACGTCGCGGCGATCCGCGCCTA
>JAJDAP010000019.1 GCA_029261795.1 Deltaproteobacteria bacterium | reverse complement strand
CACCCCTGGAGTACCTCACGTTCCTCCCCGGTGAGTTCGAGCGGCTCGAGTTTGCGTCCACGCGCCATGGCACCCTCCTTCCGTTGGAGGATGCCCCATCAATATCTATTTGTATACTTATTTATGGCGCATGACACTAGTCGACGAGCACCTAATCCCGAGGCAAGTTCCAGCGCGGGTTCTCCGTGATTTTGTCCGTGCGGGGCGTATGACAGGACCGCGATACCGCAAGCTAGTGGGTAGCGCACGATGAAGAAGCTCTTTGGCAACCCCCGGCAATTCGCGATCGGCGTGGCGCCCCTGGAGGGCCCGCCGCCGGAATCCGATGCGTCTGCGGCAATCACATGGGCTGCACTCGAGATCTGGGCAGGTGGTCGCAGCCTGTCAGCGCACACGCACATCGATAGTGAGATGGTGCACGTAGCTCTGCACTGGCCTGCGATCTTCTTTGCCCGCTGGCTCGTCCGCTCGTGGCCGAGTCTCTTTGAGAGGCAAACGTGGCCCCTTCCAGAGCTAGATCGCAACGCGCGGGACCTATGCGAAGAGTTGGACGATCGAGCAGCCGAGGACGTTGAGTCCGACAAGAAAGTTGACTTGCGTGACGAATTCATGGCTCATCATTCGCTCCTTGCCGCAGCTGCCGGTGGCCTTCTTCCCGATCTCTACTTCGCGCACGATGGAGATCGCGTTTCCATCGCGTGGGGCAAACCCGCCGAATCCTTGCCCGTTCGCTTTCATCACAGCAGGGGCGAGATCGACATCGCAACGCCGCTTTTCTTGGATGCGGTAACTGGCTTCATCGAGTGGATCGTCGAAGCGTTGTCACGCTCAGATGCAAGCCAAGCGGTATCCGACAAGCAAGAGTTCGATGGTTGGCTCGAATACATCGATTCACGCAGCGCCGCCCAAGCAAATCTTGCGGGATTCATAGGCATCACGAACGATGAACTAGTCGCGTTTCTTGAAGGAAGAGCTGCCGAGAACGTATTCGCGCTCCCCGACCGATGGTACGATCGTGGCTCACACTTCGACGCCAGCGAATCATGGCCAGCCGTCGTATTTCGAGCAGTCAAACCCGAGCTTTCCCAAGACGACGTAGAGGAATTGTTGCAGCGACTCGCTCAAGTAGATCCGAGCGAGGTAGGCCGCGCGCAGATCGACGGCCTGCGCGCGCGTATTCCAACTCCCACAGGCCGTACTGATTTCGAACAAGGCTATGCCGCGGCGGAGGCTCTTAGAGAGATTATCGGCAACCGAGACGAGGCCCTCGACATCGAATCCTTCGTGCGCGATGAGCTCTCCGTGCCAATCCTCGAAGACCTTGTTGTCGACAGCCCCGAGATCGACGGCGGCTCCATCTGGGATGCAGATCGTGGCCCCGCGATCTTTATAAATTCTTCTTCAGACCGCGGCGAAGTTGATTGGGGCCGACGGATGATTCTTGCTCACGAACTCTGCCACCTCCTCTTTGACGTACGCGCAGCGATCCCTCTCACTGTAGTCAGTGGGCCTTGGGCACCGCCGATAATCGAACGCCGCGCCAATGCATTCGCTGCTGAGTTGCTCATACCTTTGTTGGGTATTCGACGCCTAGTCCCACTTGACGTCCGCAGGGTATCTAGCGAGCAGTATCAAACGCTCATGCGCGAGTTCGGCGTTGGCGACACTACATGCCGCAACCACGTCGAGAACCGCTTGCGATTGAGGCGCGGCTACTAGATCGGAAGTAGTGCCTTTCAGCTCGATTCCACCGGTTGCAGGCTGGCCGCCCAACAATGGCTTGCCGCTGACAACGAACAGCCGTTCCAATCGACCGTACTAGCATTCTGGGGTCGGGTTTCTGTGTCGCAGCCTTCCTAGTCAGCGCCGTTCGTCGCAGCTGAAGCCCCAGCCCGTTGGGGCGGCACCAGATCCCTCCAACGCGCGTGCGGCCCAGCGCCTCTCGGAGGTCGGCCGGTCGGCTTCACTTTCAATTCCGAGTTGAAATGACCTTCGATATCTTCACTACTTCGCAGCCGGGTTCGTTGGAATGTTTGCAGCGCCCTACCTCTATGTGCGTCTTGGCTGGGCGGTGTTGCCCCACAAGCCTTTGAACCGGACTCGAAATAGCGTGGCTAGAATGCCCGAAGTACCGTTTTGGCCTCAGCCTCTTCCGGCTCGGTGGAGCCCGGCGGCGCTATTCCACGGCAGTTGACGCCGGTCCTCGAGGTGCCACGAAGATCACAGACGTTCGATCGCTCTTCCGCAGTCACCGGACCTTCCGCGCGGCGATCGACGCCGTTCTGGAGCGCCGCTGTGGCTCGATCGTTTCAGCGAGTGGGTGCGCACGTCTCGACCTGGAGCCGTTTTCGATGCTCGCGGGAGATCCGACATCGGTGGATGCCCCTTCCCTGGTTGCCGAGATCACGCTCCCCAGGATCTTCGTGGATTGTTCAGCGTGGCACGAACTGATCCGCGCACGCCACGAGGGGTGCGAAGTCGAGCTGGTTCGTCGCACGCAGTTCTCGCTGGATGAACTCGACGACGAGCAGCTTCGAGCCAATCGGCAGGTGCCGCGAGGAGTGCGCATCGTTCCGCTCGACGCCGCACTTCTCCAGACGGCCTTGGCTCAACTGAGCGCCGATCTCCTGATCGAAGCGATGGTCCAGACTCCAGAGATCTTCATCTCCTCCGGCGGTTTCGGTTTCGCGGTCGTGCACGAAGACCGCGTCCTGGCGGCTGCGACGTCGGCCATCATCTCGGCCAGTCACATCGAGATCCAGACCAACACGGCCCGGGAATACCAGCGTCGGGGTCTCGCCACCGCGGTAGGAGCTGCGATCGTCCTGGAGTCGAGAGTCCGCGGCCTGGAGCCCGGCTGGGCCACAGCGAGCCCGGCATCGGAAGGTCTCGCTCGAAAGCTCGGGTTTCGGCCGGCTCGGGAGTATGAGTGGCTCGGCCTGGAATCGTGAGGGCGTGTCGCCAGCCGAACCCCTCAACCCGGACCAGGAGCGTCGCGTGAATCTGGCGGAGCAGCCAGGATTAGCTGACAACATCCCCGAACGATTTCAAGACGATGTCGCTCAAATGCAGAGTGTTCCTACGGGGCTAGCCGCGTCGTCGTCACGCTTGACGATGGGACCGAGTTTCGGGACCTAATCGTGGCTTGGGGCAAAGAGATCGTGCGCGTCGGCGCCTCTGAGCAGGTTCCCTTCGAGCCGTCGAGAATAGTGGCAATCCAGCACCAGCAGTAGCCCGTCGGCCGCCCGCGTGTGCCCGCCGACTAACAAGAACTGCAACTGACTACCTGGGCCTGCAGCCAAACGCGGCGTGGTAGGCTTGCAACGAACCAGGCGGCCAAGTGGCTCCGGCGGTGTGCGCCGGCAGCAGCTGAGCGGCATGTCCGTTGGCAGCGCGGTTTACGAAGGTTTTACCGACCCCGGACGCGGGAAACGCCACGCTTCAGCTGTGGGTAGAGGAACTCTTGCGATCGTTTCCCTCGCGCTCTTGATTGGTGGCGAACCGGCGGCCGGAGGAGAGCCGGGGCCTTGCTGCGCGACAGGCGACCCGCTGAGCACCGCTCTTCGTCTTATCGAGTCGGGGCAGGCGGGCAAAGCTATTCCATGCCTCATCGCCCTCGGTATTCTCGAGCCGCAGCAACTAGCGCCCGGCCTTCCCCCCAGGCCTACCTGTGAGCGCCCTCCGAAAGGAACCGTCATCGGTGGGTCTGCTCTCATGAGTATCGGGGGGCCAACACTCATGGATTCTGCGCACGCTCCCTGCGAGGGAAGCCCCGTCTCCTACTTACCCGAGCACAACCCTCGCCTGCCGGTCCCAGTGCATGCGTGCTATCCGCCCGGTCACTTCGATCGGCGCTATCTGCCGTTCCGCGCGCCGTCCAACGAGTCGCTGCAACTAACTGTCTTGGCCTGTAGCCAAACGCGGCGTGGTAGGCCTGCAACGAACCCGGCGGCCAAGTGGCTCCGGCGGTGTGCGCTGGCAGCAGCTGAGCACCATGTCCGTTAGGCAGCGCTCAGCCCAACAGAGCGCTAGAATCCCGGATGCGTGCTTTGTTGGAGGTCCCAGGTGGCTGGACCCACGACAGAATCTGAGTTGTCTCGGTATCTCGCGGCGCGCGGAATCATCGAAGCTGAAGATCCACCGGAGCGATGGTACGCCGACGACTGGATCTACTACAGGGTCGGCAGCCGGCGGATTCCGTTCTTCCCGCTCATCGGGATCCGTAAGCCCACCTTGCTGCATGACCTCAATCACCTGCTGAGTGGATGCGACACGAGCTGGGCGGGGGAGTTCGAAGTCGCAAGCTGGGAGCTCGCCAGCGGCGGTTGCGGCCCATTCGCGTATTTCTGGGTGGACCGGCTGATCTTCGTCCTCCTTGGCCTGGTCCTGGCACCCCTTTCCACGATTCGTGGCCTCCGAGCTGGCCGCGGCTGCCACAACGCTTATCGCTTCGACCCTGTCCGCGTGTTGCAGCTTCCATTCGCCGAGGTTCAGCGCATCGCTGGTGTGGCGAAGGGCGCTGCCTAACAATGGCTTGCAGCTGAGGAGTCTCGCGATTCCGGTCATAGCCACCTACCGGGATGCTCCCAGCGCATACATCGCGGCATCGATTCTCGCTGCCGAGGAGATTCCCTATCGGATCGTCGGCGAATACACCGTAGGGGTCCAGTGGCTCTGGTCTCATGCGATTGGTGGCGTCAAGATCGAAGTGTCCTCAGAGCGCGCCGCGGAGGCAAGTGCACTCCTGGAGCGAGATCACTCAGTTGAGCCGACCGCCGCCGAGCTGTACACGTGCCCAGCGTGTGCATCGACGGATGTACGCCGAGGACGGCTACGCAAGTGGTCAGGCATTCTCGCGTTCTTCACGGGCGTCCCGGTTGTTGCATGGTCTCGAGGTTCTTCGTGTGGCGCATGTGGCCACCGGTGGAAGGACGCCGCAACCGTCTGACAGGCGACTTCAGCCGCCGCTCCTCGGTCACATCCCGAAGTTCTTTCCGGAGTCGCTTCGCCTCCTCGCCTGCTATGCCCGCCTTCCTCGGGTTCCCGTCTCTCCCGGACCAATCGTCGCTAGTCCGCCCCCCGGGCGTCGATCGGCGCAGGCGTCTGGCCGCCAGCAGCGTGGTATCATTGGTCCTCACTCAACGCGCTTGTAGCTGAGTGCTCTATCCTGGAAATCCCCCGGCGCCCAACTCGATTCGGCATGGTGGCGTCAGCCCTTGGAGGGCTCCGATGATCGCTTCCGCTCGTGTGCTGACGCTAGGTCTTTCGATGCTGTTCCCGGTCGCTGTCTCCGCGACGCCGTTGACATGGACCTTCGGTTCCGTGCTCCCCGTCGATCCTGGCGGCGCGGCTTCCGGCTCGACGAGGGCCGACGTGATCCTGGTCATCGACTCCCTGACGCCCGACCTCGATCCTTCCAGCAGCTTCGGCAAGTACGCGGTTCAATCGACCCGGGTCGAGTGGGAGAACGGTCACGTCTCGACCGTGTCGGGCGCGAGCTCGCTCTTCGTCACCGTCGGGTCCGGGATCCAGTGGGTCCAGTCATCGCCATCTCCCCCCGGAAGCCTGGGGATTCAAGGAACGGGCGGATTTCCGACCACCGATGCCCTGTTGACCACGAGCCTCGGCGCAGTGATCCCCCTGACCATCAATTTCCTGACGACAGACGATCTGGGCGTCGTGATCGTCATTCCCGAGACGCTGACGATCGTGCCAGAGCCGGCACTCGCGGGACTCCTGGGCCTCGCTCTCCTGACGGCTCGTCGACGATGGCGGAGTCGGTGCTCGTTCGCACTCCGATCGGGGGAACCCGATCCGAGCGCAGCCTCGATGGGACGGTCATCGCGACCGCTCTCGATCTCGGGTGCATCGCGCCACCGGCCGGTTCCATTCCAGCACATGCGCAACATAGAAGGCGCTGCACCTGAGCGCCTAGGCGTCGAGTCGATTGTGGCGTAGTAGGGTTGCAACGAACCAGGCAGTCAGGTGGCTCCGGCGGCGCGCGCCGGCAGCAGCTGAGCGCCATGTCCGTTGCGCGGCAGACGAGAGGTCCTGCGAATGCATCACACTCTGTCGGACGAAGACTTCGCCTTTCAAGCGAGCTTCGAATCTTGCGAGTTTCCGCCGGCCGAGTTCGATCACGGATCTCACGTGCGACTGGCCTATCTCTACCTTTGCAGCCACGGCACGGATACAGCGCAGGAACGGATGCAGTCATCCCTGCTTCGATTCCTGAAGCACAATGGGGTTGACCCGCTGAAGTATCAGGAGACCCTGACTCGTGCGTGGATTCTCGCGATTCGATACTTCATGGAGCAGGTGCCCGTTAGTGACTCCGCGGAGTCCTTCATGGGCTCAGATCCGCGGATGTTGGATCCTGACATCATGCTGACGCACTACTCGGCTAGCCTGCTCTTCTCCGATGAGGCGAGGCAACGGTTCGTGGAGCCGAACCTGAGCCCGATTCCGCGCTTTGGTGATTGATCGAGACGCGATGACGGACCGCAGGGCGATGCCCCAGGCCCCGGCGTTGAGCGGACCATCAACCGTTGGGTTCGATTGACCTTGGTTGCCCTCTGGCTGCATACTGGGTCGGCAGGGTCGGGTCCGGTCAGCGCCGTTGGGCGCCGCTGAACCGCGGGTCCGTTGGACGGCAGGCGGGCTATGGAGAGGCGAACAGGTCGCTGTCTCTGCGGAGACATCGAATACGCGGTGGCTGGGGCACTAGCCCTGATCCGGCATTGAAGTCATGGTCGCGAGGGTAGTGGGGCGGGGTTCATGCCGCGAGCGCTTGCTGTGCAGATCGGATGAGTTGCTGGCTGCGGTCGGAAGCGGCGATGCGAAGCATCGCCGTGCCGGCGGGGCGGATGAGGCGGCCCGGGAGCTGAAGGAACTCGAAGCGGAGGGTGCTGAGCGAACGGAAGCGGAGTCGGCAGGTGCGCTTGCGGCTGTTCGGTCGTTCGTCGGCGCCGATCGTGGCCTGGAAATCGCGCACCAGGTTGTGCGTCAAAGCGCTGAGGAGTTGCCATGCACTGTTGGCGTCCCAGTCCTGGGTCGGAATCTTGCCGAAGGCCAGGTGCTGTTTGAGTTCGCCTAGCGTTTTCTCGTGGCCACCCCGGCCCGCCATGAAGGACCAGACGGCGGCCTCGCCGATGCGCTTGTTCGTGGCGACCATCGAGTACTCGTAGTGACCATCGTCCGGACTGAACAGATCCAGCTGGAAGTTCTTCCGGCTCTTGCCCGAGACCTTCTTGCGGAAGATCACGATCCGCTCGGTGCGCTTCCACTTCTCGATCCGATGCGTGACCGAGAAGGCATCGAGGCCCTCGCGGATCCGCTTCCAGCGTCGCCGCGTCGCGATCTTCTGACGCACTCCGAGCCATTGCCACATGGGAACCTTGATGGCGTATTCGGCGCGAGAGGCCGTGAGGACCTCGAGAATAGGCTGATGGAAGAAGGCGCCATCCAGACGCACTTCGATTGGGGCCTTCCGATTTCGTCGCTTGGCATCGCGGAGCAGGAAGGCCAACTGCTCCGTGGCCCCGATCGAATCATGCACATTGCCCGGACGGTTCCACACGCCTAGCACTTGACCCGTCTGGGCGAGATGCGCCGTGAGCGGGTAGTAGGAGGGATCCTTCGGGTGGTGCGGATGGAACCCCCGCTCCGCGCCTTCGACCTGGTCTCCCGTCCGCAGCACCGTCCCGTCGAGTTCGATCGTGATCCGATCCAGGCCGAGCCCCGCATGGGTGTCGTAGGCCACGTCGCGAAGCAGCTCGTTCAGCCGCTCCCGGTGAACCGAGAGCATGTCCTTCAACCCTCGAGAGAGGGTTCGTTCCTCGGGAAGTCGGTGGAGCCGCGCAAACCGATGGAACAATCGGTCCCGGTCCAGCACCCGGACGTGCGACATCCGACTTCCGCCCAACAACAACATCCCGACCACCGCAAGCGCGATGCGGAACGACCCGTAATCGGAATCGAAACCGCGGTCCGCAAACACGGCCTTCAACCTCTCCGCCCAACCAAGACGATCCAGGTAGACCCGGAACAGCTCCAGCCCGCTGTAGCTCGTCAAGGCTTCCTCGGTGAACTCGATCGGAATTTCGCTCTTGACCCGCGCTCGAATCCGTTGTCTGCTTAGCTTCACGATTGTGGCTCCTCGGCTGCTCGATGGTGGTTGGTACTTCCATCAAACACACCGACGGAGCCACTTTCAATTCCGGGGTTTCACCACACCTCTCAATGCCGGATCAGGGCTAGCACCGGTCATCAATTGCCACTGCGGCTTTTGTCGTCGCGTGCACGGCGCACCGTTCACCACAGTCGCCTTTCTCCCGGTTGGCGCTCTCTCTCGGCTGCCGTCGGGCCGTGAGCCGTCGCGCTTCACAACACCTGCTGGCAATATCCGGCACTTCTGTCCTCGCTGTTCGACACCGGTCTACAACACAAGGCCCGGAGTCGGCGTCGCGTGCCTGGTGGTGTCCAGCCTGGTGGAAGAGTTCCAACAGTCGCCGTGGTTTCACGTCAACACTGAACCCAAGGCGCCCTGGTTCGAGATCCGTGACGACTTGCCTCGCTTCGAGACCTGGCCATCACCGAGGGAGGTGCAGGCCCTCGCCAGGGCGCGCGGCCTCCGGATTCCCGACCAACTCTTCGGGGCTGCCGTCCAACAGCGTTGAACCGGACGTGGAACAGCGCGGCTCCAATGACCGCTACCGTTCTGGCATCAACCCTTTCACGTTCGGCGAAGTCCTCGGCGCCGATCCGTTGGGCGGCGTAGATGGGTACCGTCGACGTTCGTAGTGTGCTGGCAACCCTTCTGGAAATCGTAGACGGGTCCACGAGTTACTTCGTCAGCGGATCATTGTCACTGCTTCCCCTCGTTCCGGAATACCGGAAGCCACGCCATGACGTGGACGTGGCCGTCTCGGTCGGTCTCTTCGAGGCGCGCAGGTCGGCGTTCGAAGCAGCTGGCGAGCTCGAGGTTCTCCGTCTAGCGGAGTTGGCCGTTGCGGACCGTTCCCCGATCACGCGGGTCTTCTCTCCAAAGAGCAAGTTCGTCCACATTCACACGCCCGCAGGGCTCATCGATCTGTCGCAGTACCACATGACCGAAGGGTTCCTCGAGGTGTTCCTCGGGGCAGGGCTCTCCCTTCGTGTTCCTGCTTCCGTCATGAGCCGGGTGCAGGTCGTGAACTGGCAAGGCCTCAGCTATCGGGCCGGAGCTCCGGAGCTGGCACTGCTCCCCAAACTGCAGTGGTATCAGACCTGGAAAAGCTCGGGCAACCCGCTGGTGCCAGGCGATGAGAAGCACCTGCTGGATCTACGGCACACGCTCGGCCTGGTCGACTGGAGCTTCGCAACGGACTTGCTTTCGGCGGCTCACCTCGCATGGCACGGTCGGCGATTGCCCGCGCGGCTGGAGCGTGCACTCAATCCGTTCAATCGTCTCGATCTTGCGCGTCTGCGGAGTGAACTCAGTTCGCGCCACGCTGAGCACCATGTCCGTTAGACAGCGGAATGCGAAGGGCAGGACTCGCGATGAGCGCTCTCCCAGGGCCGCAGTCGGAATAGCGCTGCACAACGGTTGGGCCATTGCTGTTTCGGTGACCGCCCAAAGCGATGGCCCCGTTGTCGTCGACCGGCGGCGACTCGAGCTGGCAGATCCGGAGCTGCCTAGCCAGCCGTACCACCACGAGGCACTCGAACTCGAGCTTCGCGAAGGGGAGGCGTTGGTCTCGGAAGTTCGGCGCGCTGTCTCGGAACGCGCCCGGCGAGCGCTCGCTGACCTCCGGAGTGATCTCGAGATCTTCGACCTGGCCGCGCTCGCGCTGCGCGAACCCCGCCCACTCCCAGCGACGTTGGCTGAAGTCCTCGCATCCCGGAAGGCTCTGTACATCGCGGACAGCGAGATCTACCGGGATGCGGTGCACGATGCCGCTAGCGAGCTTGGGATCATGGTTCTCTCCTATGCCAAGGCCGAGGAGTTCGAATTTGCTGGTCAGGCGGTCGACTCGAACGCAAACGATGTCGCCAAACTGGTTCGGAGTTGGCGGGCGGCCTTGGGGCCACCTTGGCAGAAGGATCACCAGGCCGCGGCAGTGGCTGCAATGGGCGCACTTGCTCGGCTGCCCGCTGTCTAACAAGGCGCCGCAGCTGGCAGGCTAGGCGGCGGCTTCGACTCGGCTTCTGGTACAGTGGCAACGAATCGGACGCCTGGCTGCGACAGGGCGCGGTGCCCCGCCCGAAGCCGAGCACCCGATCCGCTATACGGCTCGAGCCATGCCCTTATTGCATCGCTAATCGCCGATGATTTCATAGAGTCTGGGAGTTCAGGCCGAGTCTGGACCAAGGCAGCCGTGGTCGAGGAAGTGCCCGCGCAATCCTGCCTCACCTTTGCTCTCTCTGACTTCGCGGCGGTGCAACTGGCGCCCGATCTCGCGCCCCGTGATGCGCCCCGGCCTTGAGGCTCGCCGCGAACGGTCGCATAACAAGGTGTTGAACGCGGACGCGTAATAGCGCGGTTTCAATGTCCGCTGTACCGTTCTGGCAACAACCTTCACTGGCTCGGCGAGATCGGCGTACCCAACGCTGGTCAACGCCGGTCCGTTGGGGCGGCAGACGTGACACTGCAAGACCTTGGCAACATCGGCGAGTTTGTCGCGGCGTTGGCTACGCTGGCCACGCTTGGCTACCTCGCATTGCAGATCCGCGCGAACACCCGAGAGTCTCAGGCCGCCAGCAGACACTCAGTGTCCCAATCGTTTATCGACCTCATCACCCACCTGAGCCTCGACGCGGAGACATCGAAGATCGCTCGTCGAGGCTTCTTCGACCCCCAATCGCTCGACCATGACGATACGTTTCGGTTCGATCTCATCATCAACGCGCTTCTCACGAACTTCGAGGACGCGTTTGCTCAACGCAGGCGGAACATACTTACCGATGAAGATTGGGAGAAGTGGACGGTCCTGATCAAGCAATACCTGGCGCAGCCTGGTGTACAGGCCGCCTGGTCGCGATCCGCTGAAATCTTCAATCCAGAGTTTCGCCGTTACGTAGAGGGTCTGGATGCGAACGAAGTCTACAGCTACGCATTTGGTGAGCAGCCTGCCGCCCAACAAGCCGTTGAACCCGAACTGGAATAGCTCGTTTCCAACTTTGACTGAACCGTTGGGCGGCACAGCAGAGGGGATGCTAGGTCAAGGATGAGTTGGGGAGTTCTGGGAGCCGTGGCAGAGATCGCGGGGGCGATTCTCGTGATCGTCTCTCTGCTTTACGTCAGTGCGCAGATCAAGCAGAACAACAACCTCAGCTAGCCAAATGCCGCCCAACGAACCTTGCGGCCGAAAAGGGACAGCCGATGCCGACGATCATGTGCACGAAGAATCTCTGGCAGTGGCTCGGTGCACCTTCGCCACTGGTTCTTCGCGAGCAATGCGATCTCGATGACACCAAGCTGGGGCCCTGGTGTGCAAAAGGCGCTGCCTTCCCGGAAGGCGATCTCGTCGTAGCAGTCAACGAGGTCACGTACTTGGGAGTCGTGTTTCGCCTCGTCCCGCTGCCCGATTTTCTCTCGGAGTTCGGGCACGCGGTTGGAACATTGCTCCAGGCGCTGGGGTTCCCAGATGAGCTGGTGCGAGCCGAGGCTGAGCCATTCCTTGTGCGTACGGTGTTTGCGAAGAACTCCAATCGCAGTCTTCTCGGCACTCTCAACGATCTCTGCATCCATGTCGATGCCGCTTTGGAGGAGGAGGGGCGAATCGACCGGGATGCCCTGCTGCGGACCCAGCTGCATCTCAGCGAGATTCCACACGTGAATCGAGATTCGGCGTTTCCTCGTGAGGCCGCGGAGCTGCTCTTTTCCGATGGCGCGCACGCGTAGCCGTCGCCGTCAAGTAGGCTTCGCATTCGCGCTGGCCGGTCGGAGCGCTTGCCGTCCGTGGTAGCCTGGTCCGGTCCGGTATTGGCGGACGGGGGGGTGCGCGCAGTTGCCGATGGTATCTGGAACGCAAGGTTACGCAGACGTGGTGCCGCGGTTCATCACGCTCAGCGAGTCCATCAGCTTCCGCGATCTCCATCAGTGCATCCTGCAGTTGCTCCCGAAACCGGGCAGTCGGGTCCTGGATGTGGGAGCCGGGACCGGGCGCGATGCGGCGGCGCTTGCCGAGATGGGGCACGACGTCGTGGCTGTGGAACCCATGAAGGCGTTTCTCGAAGCCGCGATCGCGAACCATCGGTCCCCGAGGATCAGCTGGCGATCGGACAGTCTGCCCGACCTCGGCTCGCTGACCAGCGACCAGGACGGATTCGATTTCGTGCTGTGCCACGCGGTCTGGCAGCACCTGGACGACGCTGAGCGCGTGCGCGCGATCGAGCGGATCGCGGCGTTGCTGGCGCCCCGGGGTGTCTTCGCGCTGGCCCTTCGCCACGGTCCGGCCGGTGCCGGGCGGCGCTACTTCCCTGCATCTGCGGAGCGAACCATCGAGATGGCAGAGTCGGTCGGTCTGAAACCGGAGCTGTGTCTCGAGAACCAGGTGAGTGCCATTCCCGGGAAGTCCAACGTCCGCTGGACACGGCTCGCGTTCAGGAAGTAGCAGCGGCGCGGTCAGCGCGAGAGCAGCAGCTTGATCCGCGTCTCCGCACTCGAGACGGCCGGCGTTCCACCTCGCCTGCGGCGCGCTTCCTCGCGTTTCCGTGCCTGCTTGGTGCGCGCGTACGCTTCGGGCTCCGCCGTCTCTGCCCAACCGAGCGCGCGCTTGCCGTAGTTGGTGACGACGTCGGTGCGGCCGTCGCCGTTGAGGTCGGCGAGGTGCGAATCGAGGGAAGATTCGTACTCGAGGGAGAGGTCCGGGCGCTTGGCGTACTGGGCGTTGGCGTTGCCCCAGTAGAAGTTCAGGGTGTCGTCGCCGCTGTCGACGACGAGGTCCGGCAGGCCGTCGCCGTTGAAATCACCGCGGGTGGTGAGCAGGGGGTCGAAGCCGCGCGGGCGGCCTTCGCCGCCGAACATCAGGCCCACCACGTCGACGTGGTAGTCGAGGACGATGCGGCGGTCGACCTTGGCGAAGGCCTTGCCGGCGTCCTGCGCATAACGTCCGTTATCGCGCATCAGGAAGAGACGAAGCTGGACGCGGAGCACGTTCTGGGTGACGGCCTTGATCGCCTGGCTCGGTGCGAAGTGGAAGTAGGGGACGACGAGGTCCTGGCGGCCGTCGCCATTCAGGTCCTGGATCTCGAAGTTCGGGAAGAAGCTCTCGGATCGGATGATCTGATCCGCTTGCTCCGGGAATTGCCAATGGCCACGGCCGAGGAAGATGTGCCGATCCATCTGGGTCCGCTCTTCGGAGCTGCCCCATTTGAGCACGATCAGATCGACCTCGCCGTCGCCATTCAGGTCCGAGAAGGTCAGCGCTTCGCCGGTGAAGCCGCCTTCCTGCTCGGCCTCGGTGATGACGCTTCGTTCGAGTTCGGCGCTCGGCCGGGTCTTGAAGCCGGTGTCGGCCACCTGCTCGAAGATCAGCAGCTTGTTCTGCGAGACGGTGGCGATGTCGATGCGGCCGTCGCCGTTCAGGTCCTCGACGAAGACGGCGGGCGTGGTCGTCTGCGTGGTGACGTGGGGCGCGTATTCGCGGTGCAGGAACGCGCTCAGATCCATTTCCCGCCGGTGACGCGCGATTTCGACATGGGCCGGGCTCTCGAGCCTTCGCGTCGAGATGCTCCCGTCGGCGCCGAAGCCGTGAACCTCGACACCGTTTCGTGTTGCCAGAACGGCTTCGCTGCGTCCATCGCCATCGAGGTCGAACAGGAAGGGAAGCGAGCGCGGGATCTTCGAATCCGTGTCGCCGAGGGCCGACTGGAGTTCGGGCGCAGAACTCAACGCACCGAAACGGCCGCCCTGGAAGGATCCGCGCAAGGCGCCAGAACGGGTGAGCAGGATCAGTTCCGCACCCGGCTTCGTGTCGAGTGGTGCGATGTCGAAGGCGCGCACTTCGTCCGGCAGGTCGAGATCCGAGCAGGTGCTGAAGCGGGGCTGCGAGGCCTGCAAGCAGGTGCGAAGCCCGAAGTCCTCCTTTTCGTCGACGGGATGGAAGATCCACACCAGGTCGAGCAGACCGTCGCCGTCCACATCGGTCGTCGTGCGGTCGAGCGCGCGATCGTCGAACTCGAGCGAGATGGTGTCGAACGGCGAATCGCCCGGAGCCGCGGCCGCGATCGAGGGGCCGAGCCCGAGCCCGAGCGCGAGCAAGGCTGCCAGCCAACGTCGGATGCTCATAGTGTGAAATCCCGCTTGCGAACCCGCGCGGCGGCGAGCGCGAAGAAACCGATGCCCACGCTCCCGCACACGAAGACCAAGCGCTGCATGTCGCCGTTCCACCAACTCTCGACGTCCACGCCGGAGGGCAGATCGTCGAGCATCACCATCGGTGCTACGAGCTGGCTCGTGAAGGCCACGATCGAGTAGGGCACGAAGAACGCAGAGCTACCGCTGCCGACCTCGAAGCCCAGTGTCGGCGGAATCACGGCCATGATACCGATGAGCGTATACAGGATCAGCCCGATGATGATGGCGCCGCCCATCGTGCTCGAGTGCGCCGAGATTGCCACCGCCATCGAGGCCTGGGCGGCCATCGCGATGGCCAGGAACAGGCTCGCGAAGGCGATGTTCTTGTACATCACGCTGGCTTCGAAAATGACATAGTCATTCTCGCGCAGTTCGCCGAGGCCGTAGTAGTAGGCGCCGGCCCCAAGGCAGGCGACCCAGAGCAGGGCGAGCGTGATGACCACCATCAGCCCCGCCACGGCGTACTTCGAGAGCAAGAGTTCGAGCCGGGTGACCGGCCGCGTGAGGATGTACTTGATCGTGGAGTTCGAGACATCGATCGAGAACACGATGCATAACATCACGAACAGGATCGAACTCGAGAAGTCGAGGCAGCGAACCATCAGGCTGAAGGCGAACTCGTAGCCAGAAGCAGAGGTGACGTTCAGCGCCTGCTCGCCCATGTAGAAGAACATGGCGCCCGGGATCGCCACGATCGCCATGGCGGCATAGCCGGCAATGACGACCCAGTAGCGCGAGAGCTTCATCACGTCGGCCTGGACCAGACGCGAGATGGTGGCGAGGGAATCGATCATCGGATGCTCGAGTGCTCGCCGGTCAGCGCGACGAAGGCCTGTTCCAGGCTGCGCCGCCGCGGCGTCAGACCCGAAACGTCGATGCCGGCCTCGACCAGTGAGCGGTTGAGTACCGCCAGGTCGAGGCTGCCGCGCGAGAATTCGAGCGCGCCGCGCCGCGTCGAGTGCGCGTCGGTCTGGAAGCGTTCGCGCAGATGCTGAATCGCGCGCTCGCCGTGCTCGGGCGTCACGTCGAGTTCGACCCGCTGGCTCTCCCTGCCGATCACATCGTCGAGCGTTCCCTGTTGCAGGATCGTCCCGCCGGCGATGATCGCGACGCGGTCGCAGATCCGCTCCATCTCGCCTAGCAAATGGCTCGAGACCAGGATCGTGGTGCCCGATTCGGAACGGATCCGGCCCATCAACTCGCGGATCTCGCGCGTCCCTTGTGGATCTAGCCCGTTGGTGGGTTCGTCGAGGATCAAGAGCCGCGGCGCTTCGAGTAGCGCCAACGCGATCCCGAGGCGCTGGCGCATGCCCTGGGAGTAGCCGGCGACCCGTGAATCCGCCGGGGCCGTGAGCCCGGTCCAATCGAGCACCTCATCGATGCGCGCTTCGGATACCCCGCCGCTCAGGGTTCCGAACAAGCGCAGGTTTCGACGGCCCGAGAGAAAGGAATAGAAGGCCGGCCCCTCGACGAAGGCGCCGACGTTCCGGATCGCGCGTTTGAATTCCCGCCGGATGTCCTTGCCGAAGAGCAGCGCGCGTCCGGCGCTGGGCGAGATCAGGCCGAGCAACATACGGATCGTGGTGGTCTTGCCGGCGCCATTGGGGCCGAGGAAGCCGAAGATCTCGCCGGCGCCGACTTCGAGGTTCACGTCCGCGACCGCGACGAAATCGCCGAAGTGCTTCGAGAGCCCTTCGGCCCGGATCGCTGCCTCATCCGTCATCGCGCGGATCCTAGCGGCGAATCCATTTTGTAACCGGCGTTCGGCCGCACGCTGTGGAATCGCGCGTCGCTCCCTATCATCCATTGGGTACGGTACGAAGCGCGAGACAGAGGGAGCGGATTGCAGGAGGTTCAGGCCAAGCTCGCTGTTCCGGGCGCCCCGGCCGCCGGCCGAGCGTCGCTGGCGCCCTCCGGCCCGGAAGAAGCGCGCGAGCAGCCGCCGCTGGCCGACGAAGTGGTCGCTCAGCGAACCTCGTGGCTGGGGAGCTTCGAAATCCTGCTGATGGCGGCCTACCCGTTCGCCGTCTACTTCGGCTTGACACGCCTCGGCCCGGGGCCGACGGCGGGCCTACTGCTCGCGCTGGCACTGCTCCGCGTCTTTCCCTGGCTCGTTCGCCGCCGGGAGGAACGGGGTCGCGCGGCGTTGCTCCATGCAGCCGGGCTGTTGGCGCTCGCCGGCGGGTTGCTGCTGACCCAGGACGGACGCGTCGCGCTGTCACTTCCCGTCGTCGTGAACCTCGGCCTGCTGGTCTTCTTCGCCGCCTCGCTGCGCTCCGGCGTACCCGTTGTCGAGACGATCGCGCGCCGCATCGATGGCGAACTCTCGGAAGCACGGCGCGCCTACTGCCGGACCGTGACCCGGGTGTGGTGTCTCTTCTTCGCCAGCAACGCGGCAATCGCCGGCGTCCTCGCCCTGGCCGCGCCGCTTTCCTGGTGGACGGTCTACACCGGCGTCATCTCGTACGCGTTGATGGGCGCACTCTTCCTCGGCGAGTACGCCGTACGGCGCCAACGCTTCCCGCGAGCCGCCGACGAACGCGGCGAATGGACACGCGTTACCGAAAAGGGTTCGGTGCTCGGGCTCCAGATCATCTGGTTCGTGTGCCGGGTGCTCGGCCGGCGCGCGGTCCGATCGCTGATCCGATTCGTCGCCCTGTACTACGTGCTGACCGACAGCGAAATGCGCCGGGTCTCCCGCGATTTCCAGCAGCGCGCGGGCCTGCCCGGAACCTTCATGGACGTCTATCGCCACGTGCTGCGCTTTTCGTTCTGCATCGTCGATCGCCTCTTCCTGCTGAGCGGTCGCACCGAGCACTTCGAGTTCGAGAGCCACGGCGACGCGGAGGTCCGCGCCATCCTGGCCCGCGGCCAGGGCGTGATCCTGGTCGGCGCCCACCTCGGTTCCTTCGAAGCTCTGCGCGCCGTCGCGATGGAGGACGATCTTCCACTCTCGATCGTCGGCTACTTCGAGAACGCCCAACGCATCAACGCACTACTCGATGCGCTCGCTCCGGAATTCTCCGCCCACGTGATCCACGTCGAGCCCGGCAGCGTCGCGCACATGATGAAGATCCGTGAGCGCGTCCGTGCCGGCGAGCTGGTGGGCTTCCTCGGGGATCGCATGACGCCGGGCGTGGATGGCGTGACGGTGCGGTTCATGGGCGCCGATGTCGTCTTCCCGACGGGCGCCTTCGTCGTCGCCGCGGCGCTCGGGTGCCCGGTCTACCTGGTGTTCTGCATCAGCGAGGGATCGAATCGCTACGTCGTCCACTGCGAACACTTCGACGACGCCCTCTCGATTCCCCGCGCTGAGCGCGCCGAGCGGATCCAGGCGGTGGTGCAACGTTATGCGTCCAGGCTCGAAGCCCGCGTGCTCGCTTCGCCCGACAACTGGTTCAACTTCTACGATTTCTTCGAGGCCTCGGAGAGGAAGGGCGACTCTTGAAAGCCCGAAACCTGCGAAGCGTTCCGCAGCTCCTGCTGCTGCTTGCCCCGCTGCTGACGGCCTGCGCCCCGTTCATGATCGAATCCGAGGGCCATCGGATCTTCAATCCGGTCTACCGCGGCTTCTTGACCTGGGGCCTACGCGACAGCTGGCAGCGCCCGGAAGAGGTGATCGCTGCACTGGCGATCCGGCCGGGCCAGGTGGTCGCCGATGTCGGCGCGGGCAACGGCTACTTCGTCGACGAGCTCGCTGCTGCCGTCGGCGCCGAGGGCAGGGTCTATGCGACGGAAGTGCAGCAGATCATGCTCGAAGATCTGCATGCCCTGGTCGCGAAAGGTGGCCTCGCCAACGTCGAGGTCATCGAAGCGGAGTTCGATGACCCGTCGCTCCCGAGTGCGTGTTGCGACCTGGTGTTCTTCGCGAACGTCTACAAGGAGATCCAGGACCGCGTTCCCTACATGCACCGGGTGGGCAGGACACTGCGTGGCGGCGGGCGCGTGGCGATCCTGGGCTTTCGCAAGGACGTGCGCGGCCCCGGGCCACCGCCTGGCGCGCGACTCTCGGCCGAGAAGGTCATCGAAGAACTGGGACGCGCAGGCTTTCGCTCGAGCGCTCGCCACGACTTCTTGCCGCGCCAGTACTTGCTGATCTTCGAACTCGGCGAAGCCGGCTCGGAGCCGCTCGCGAACTGAAGCGCGGTCAGGCGGCGTCGAGCTGACGCCAGAGCGCTTCGTCGCTCTCTGCACCCGCGATCCTGCGGGCCGCATCCACGCCCGAGGTGAGCGCACCGTAGACGCCGGCACCCGGCTGCGTCCAATGCCCGGCGAGCAACAGGCCCGCCACTGGCGACGTGCCGCCGAGGCGCCTCGGTCCGATCTGGTCCGGCGCCAACTCCCAGCCGTACATCGCGCCGTGGGTGTTACGCGTGTAGCGCTCGAGGGTGCGCGGCGTTCCGCCTAGCACGGCGCCCAACTGGTCCTGGAGGCCGGGAAAGGCATGGTCCGCGCGCCCGATCAGGTGGTCGGTCAGACGCTGTTTCTCGTTCTTCCAGGATGAGACGAAGTCGAACGGAATCGGCACGGTGATCTGGAAGGCGTGTCGCCCTGCCGGGGCCAGGCTCGCATCGGCCAGGGTCGGGACCGTGAAGCCGATGCGCGAGATCTCGCCCCGGTGGAGCGCGGCGTAGTCGTCGTCGTGGTCCCAGGTGTCGTAGAGGAACATCTCATGGGTGGCGCCGGCCGCAGGCAGATCCATGCCTGTCGATCCGTAGACGACGAAGGCCGACAAGCTGAGCCGCATCTTTCCGAGCGAGCGGACGAAGCGCGCATCGAGATGTTGGTACCCGATCAGCTCCTCGAATGTCTGAAGCGCGTCGGCACCGGAGATGACGAGCGGAGCGTCGATGCGCTGGCCGTTCTCGAGGACAACACCGGCGACGGCGCCGTTCTCGACGCGAATCCGGCGCACCTCGCTGCGCAACAGCAGCTCGCCACCGTCGCGCTTCAGTCCGGTGACGAGGGCATGGGCGAGGTTCTGGAAACTGCCCTTGCAGTAGTAGGCGCCATCTTCGACGTAGCTCATCAGCATGGTGGCGAAGTAGAGGAACGAGACCCGCGAGGGCGGCAGCCCGAGGTACGGCCACAGCGCGCCGAAGGCCGCGCGGGCGCGAGGATCTTCGAGAAACGAACGCGAGACCTCCTCCAGCGTGGCTCGTCGATGGCGGAATAATGTCGGCGCTGCCTCGCTGATGCTCCGGAAGCCGCCTGCTTCGAACTGGGAAGCCAGCTCGGTCTCCGCCCGGATGCGGCTGCAGGTTTCGATTAGCGCCTCGAAGCCGGCCTTCTCGGCGGGAAATTTCTCGACGTGCGCTTCGGTGAAGCCCTCGATGCCGCTTTGCGCGTCGAGCCGGAAGCCGGGGAAGACGGCGCTGTAGAACGGGTCGACGCGTTCGAACGTGCACTGGTCCGCGATATCGAGGCTGCGCAGCAGCCGCTGCACGATCCCGGGCCCGCGTTCCGTCTCGCCGCAGCCGCCGACGAGGTGAACGGCGGAATCGAACAAACATCCATCGCGACGGAAGGAGTGGAGGTAGCCGCCCGGCCGATCGTGTCGCTCGACCACGAGGACCTTGCGGCCGAGGCGCGCCAACATCGCGGCGGATACCAGCCCTCCGACGCCACTGCCGATCACGATGGCGTCGTAGGCGTCTTCCCGGGCCTCGATGTGGAAGCGCATCCCGAGGTTTTAGCCCACCGTTGCGGATTCCGACGGTCGGCAGCTTTGGCACACTGGTGGCGCGGATGCTCGAAACGGGGAGGGCGGCGTGGCGAATGGATCGGGCGGCGATGCCGAGCACTACGACGTGGCCGTCGTCGGAGGTGGTCCCGCCGGCTTTGCCGCCGCGATCGCGGCCGCCGACCAGGGGGCGCGAACGCTCCTGCTCGAAGCAGCACCAGCACTTGGCGGAAACGCGACCGGGGCTTTCGTCCACACCATCTGCGGCCTGTTCGCACCGGTTTCGACGGGATCGAGCGCGTTCGTGAACCCGGGCCTACCCGCCCGATTCGTCGACGCCCTGCTCCGCGCCGGCGCGGCGGGGCCGGCGGAGGAGGTCGGTCGGGTGCGCGTCCTCCCGACGGATCCTGCGCGGATCGGCGCCGTCATCAGCGCCGAATGCCAGAAACGGCGAAGCCTCGTGGTCCGACTCGAAGCGCGCTTGCAGGCTGCCCGCCTGGCCGCTGCCGCCGGGCCGAGCGAACTCGCAGGCCTCGGCCCGACCGGTCCGTTCCGTATTTCGAGTGAGCTGGTCGTCGATGCCAGTGGCGAGGCCGCGCTCGGCGCTGCCGGCGGTGCCGCAACCGAGCGCGCCTCGGACGCGGAATGCCAGCTCCCCTCCTACATCGTGCGGCTCGCGGGCGTGCCCGAGGCCGATACCGCCGGCTACGGGCGCCTGCGCTTTACCGTGGCCCTGGCGCGCGCCACGCGTCAGGGCGGGCTCACACCACGCGCGGAGTCCGCGTTGTTGCGACCCGTGCCGGGCTCGAGGGACGCCTACATGACGCTCAACCTCTCGAGGGAACTGCTAGTCGAGACCCAGGATGCCCCAGCCGCGCTCGAAGGCCTGGCGCGAGAAGTGGTCGACGATGCCGTGCGCCACCTGCGCGCGAACCGGTCGGGCTACCAGGATTGTCGTGTCGTCAGCTGGCCCCGCCAGGTCGGTCGTCGCGAGGCTGCCAGGCTCCGGGGACGGACCGTGGTCGAAGCAGAACCGCTGCTGGCGGGCCTTCGCAGCGACCAGGAGGTCGCGCTCTCCAGCTGGCCCATCGAGTTGTGGCACGATCATCGCGGCGCGACCTATCGGCACCCGGAGGCGCCCTACGGGGTTCCCCTCGGCGCCCTGATCAGTGCGACCCATGCCAGGTTGGGTGTGGCGGGAAGGTGCATGTCCGCCAGCCACGAAGCGCTCGGTGCACTCCGCGTGATCGGGACAGCGCTCGCGACCGGCGAAGCGATCGGCATCGCGGCGGCGCTCGCCGCGGATCGCGCCAGCTCGCTCGCTGAGGTTTCACCCGCCGAGGTCCGGGCCGCGGCGGGTCGCTCGATCACAGGTTGAAAGCGGGCAAGGGGCTATCCTTCGGCACCAGGAGGAGTTTCGTATGTCTCGCTTCGCATGCTTGTTGGCCGTCTCGGCCCTCGTGCTCTATCCGGTGGCCGCGTCCGCCCGGAATACCGCCCATGAACTCCCGATCAAGGCCGCGATCGAGGGCCCGCTCGGGCAGGAACAGTTGTCGGACGTCCGATTGTTCTTCGGGTCCCAATCCCATCCCAAGGTCGCCAAGGTGATCCGTACCGGCCGCACCAACAAGGCGACCCGTTCGATGTTCCGCTCCGACGAAGAGGCCTGTGAAGTCGCCTTCCTGTCCGCCCTGGTCGCGCTTCAGCGCCAGGCCGCGAGCCTGGGCGCCAACGCCGTGATCGAGATCAAGTCGAATACGGGTGGCCCCGTGAGTGGCAGCGCCACGACCTACAAATGCGCTGCCGGCGGGGCCGTGGCACGGGTCAATCTCACCGGGACCTACGTCAAACTGCGCTGAGTCGGCTCCGTCTCCCCCCTTCCGCATCGAATGCGTTGATGCCATCGGGCCCGTTTCGTATCTTCGCTGCAATGTCGACGCTGAGATCGGTTGCGATTCTGGGCGGGGGGCCCGCGGGAGCTTCCCTGGGTGCAAGGCTGGCGCAAGCCGGGGTCGACGTCGCGATCTTCGATATCGGCAAGCGTCCCGAGATCGTCGTGGGCGAATCGCTGGTCCCCGCGGTCATTCCGTTCCTCGCCGAGCTCGGCATCGAGGAAGAGGTCCGGGCCTACAGCATCTACAAACCCGGAGCGACCTTCGTGCTGCGTGGCGGCGAAGAGATCATGAACCTGCGCTTCGATACGATCCGCGGCGCCCAGACCACCTACTCGTACAACACGCCGCGAGACCAGCTGGACGCCTCGATCCTGGCTGCAGCCGAACGCGCTGGCGCCGAGATCGTCGAGACGACGGGCCGGGTCGAGAAGACCGGCGAGGGCGAGCGGATCCGCTTGAGCGAGGAAAGTCTGCGTGCCGCGGACGCGACCTTCCACGGCCAACAGCCCGACTTCATCGTGGACGCGACCGGACGTCGGCGCACGCTCGCGCAGTTGTTCGACCTGGAAACCGAGACTGGTGAACGCCGGGATATGGCCCTTCACGCGCACATGGAAGACGTCGGGCTGATCGAACGCGGCAACGTCCACACGGACGTGCTCGAGCACGGTTGGAGCTGGCGTATCCCGCTACCGGGAAAGGTCTCCGTGGGTCTGGTGGTTCCGTTCGCAGAACTCGCCAAGTTCGGCAGCACTGCAGAGGAGCAGTTTGATGGCTACCTCGCCAGCGATCGTGTCATCGGCCAGTGGAAGGGCCGGCCCCGTCGCATAACGTCCGTATTCAAGTACACGAACTATCAACTGCTGACGCGCCGCGGCTTCGGACCGAACTGGGCGCTGCTCGGCGATGCTTTCGGTTTCATCGATCCCGTCTTCTCCAGCGGGCTGTTGATCGGCATGGACGGCGCGCGGGCCCTGGCGAAGGCCCTCGGCGCCGGCGCCACGCCGGAGGCCATGAAGCGCTACGAAGCGTGGGTGATCCATCACCTCGAAACCTGGCAGCACGTGGTCGATCATTTCTACAACGGTCGACTCTTCACGCTCCTCCAGGTCGGCGAGGTTGCGCGCTCGACCCGCTTCGGCGCGATCCTGGATCTCCATTTCGGCCGCTACCTGCCGCGGGTCTTCACCGGCGAAGCGAGCCACGGACGCTACGGCCCCTGGCTGCTCGATTTCATGTGCCGCCGGGCGCTCGTCGACAACGATCCGGCCGAACTGGCCGTCACTTGAACTCTCTCCGTTGAGCCTTCTCGTTGAGCCCTCTTGTTGAGCCCTCTTGTTGAACCGTAAGGCCGGCGCGGATCCGGCTCCGGTCCCGCTCACCGGCGCCGATTGCTTCCTACTGGCTTTCGATGCGGAGACCCGTCGCAAGAACGATGCTTCGCATCTCTCGCAGCTGGTCCTGCGCCTGGGTCCGGGCTTCCAGCCCGGCCGACTCGAGGAGGTGTTGCGTCAGGTGACGAGCGCCAACCCGATCCTGCGCGCTCCGATCCGGCGCCGCTTCGGACTGGACGCGCCGAGCTACCGGTTGGATCTGGCCGGCGCAGCACCATTCCCGCTCGTGAACGTTCACGAAGGCAAGCTGCCGCCCGGCATCGCCACACTGAACGAGGAGGTGCCGCTTCCCGCGATCTTTCGCGAACGGTTGAACGACACGTTCTTTGCGCGTCGCGGCGAACTGCTGCAGGTCGATGTGGTTCCCTATGAAGCGGGCGCACTCGGAACGGATCTGGCGTTCACCTGGTTGCACCTGCTCTTCGATGGCTCCGGGAGCGAGAGCTTCATCAAGTTCCTGAACGATTGCGCAAGCGGTACGCGCGCTCCCGATGCGTTGCCCGAGGGAGAATGGGAAATCCTCAAGGCCGCGGGAAATGCCGGTGAGCGCGGTGAGAAGGCGCGCGCCTGGCAGGCGCACGTGGAGAGCTTCGCCGCCAACGCACCCCGTTCCCTGGCGGGTCCCTCTGCGAAGCAGCGCCAGGCCCTGAAGGCGCCCGTCTACACGCTCGATCGCGCGGACAGCGCCCGCGTCGTGGAGCGCGCCAAGGAGAGTGCGGGCTTCCTGACGCCGATGCTCTTCTACCTCGCTGCATCGATCCGCGCGCACCTGGCCGTCTACGACCTTCGCGGCATCGAGCCGGGCTCGTTCGTGGTGCCGCTCCCGGTGAACCTGCGCCCGAAGGGTGCCGAGGGCGCGATCTTCCGCACCCGCGTCTCGATGATGTGGTTCCAGGTCATGCCCGAGGACGCACGCGATCTCGGTGGCCTCGTGACGGAGTTGAAGCGCCAGCGCCGCGAGATGATCAAGGGCGGCGCTATCGAGAATGGCGTCGCCGCCATGGATTTCGCTCGTTATGCGCCGGGTCGCCTCTACGCGATGATGGCGCGGCGCAGTTTCGGCGGCGAACTCTGCTCGTTCTTCTTTGCCTTCACCGGCGAGTTCCTTCCGGAGCTGGACGAGTTCCTGGGTGCTCCGATCTTGAACGGCTTCCACGTTCCGTCGGTTCCCGCCTCGCCAGGTAGCGGGGCCATCATGAGCCTTCGGGACGGTCGCCTCAACATGGCCCACGTGCATCAGGAGGGAGCGCTCGAGGAAGCCGAGCTCGAACGTTTCCGGGAAAGTCTGTTTTCCGATTTGCTAGGCGAGGGAGAGGCGGGCGCATGAAGGTGCTGGATCGCATCCGCGAACACGCCGCGGAACGCCCGGACCAGCCCGCACTGATCATCGGCGGAGACCCCGATCGCTCGCTGAGTTATGCGGCGCTAGTCGAGCGCATGGATGGCGGCGCGGCGGAGCTTCGCGAGGCCGGTCTCCGCGCCGGGGACCGCTGCGGTTTACGCGCGGAACAGGGCGCGCCGTTCGTGCTGAATGCCCTGGCGATTCTCGAGGCTGGCGCGTGTCTGGTGCCGATCCCCGATGACACAAGTGGCGCGGCCCTGGCCGATGCCGTGCGCGAGTGCGGTCTCCAGCACCTGCTGGATGCGCTTCCCGAACGTGCCTTCCAGAGCCTCGATGCCGCGCTTCCCGGTCCCGACGACCTGGCGTTCCGCGCCCTCGAGCCTTCGTACATGCGCTTTACTTCTGGAACCACGGATCGTCGCAAGGGCGTGATCGTGGGTGCCGAAGCCGTGGCGGCGCGCCTCGAGAACGCCAACCAGATCCTCGGCATCGACCCGCAGGATCGAATCCTCTGGTTGTTGCCGATGGCCCACCACTTCCTGGTCTCGATCCTCCTCTATCTCCGCTTCGGTGCCAGCATCGTGCTGCCGCGAAGCTCGCTGGCGAAGGAGGTGTTGGCGCTCGCGGTGCGTACGAAGGCCACGGTCTTCTACGCCTCGCCCTATCACTACGGTCTGCTCGCCAAGGATCGCTCGGAGACCCAGCTCCCGGACGTACGCCTGGCCGTTTCCACCGCAGACGGGTTGCGCCAGGAGGTGGCCGAGCGCTTTCGTGCCCGCTTCGGCTTCTCGCTGGTGCAGGCCCTCGGCATCATCGAGGTGGGCTTGCCGGTGATGAATCGGGTCTCGGCCGATACCAAGCCGACCGCCCTCGGTCGCGTCACGCCGGGCTACGATGTCTGGCTGCGGCGCGAGGATGGATCGGTCCTCGAATCGAGTTCGGAAGATGAGACCGGCGAGATCTGCATTCGCGGAGCGGGACTGTTCGACGCCTATCTTCGCCCCTTCGTGCTGGCCAAGGATCTCCTCGATCAGGGTAGCTTCCGAACTGGCGACCAGGGCTACTTCGACGCGGAGGGTGATCTGCATCTGGCCGGTCGCCGCAGCAACCGGATCAACATGGCCGGGATGAAGTTCTTCTGTGAGGAGGTCGAAGCGGCCCTCGACGCCCACGCCGCGGTGAAGGCGAGCCGGGTCTTCGCCAAGCAGCATCCGCACCTGGGCGAGATCCCGGTGGCCGAGATCGTTCTGGTCGATCCCGAGCGCGAGCCGACGCGCAAGGAGTGGCTCGAACACCTGCGGGAACGGCTCGCGAGGTACAAGATTCCGCGCGAGTTCACGGTCGTCGGAGATCTCGAGATGACGGCCACCGGGAAGGTCAAACGCTGGGATACGTCTCCTGGCGGAGAGGGTTAGGCGTGGAGACGTCACGCTTGGATCCGAAGCAGGGCATCGCCTTCGCGTTCGCCGGCCTCCTGTTGGTGGCGTATCCGCTGGCAGCGGCTGCCGCGTTCGAGTGGTGGTCGCCTCGCGCAATTGCGGGCGTCTGGATCGTCCTGGCGCTCGCCGGCATCGGTCTGCGTCGAAGGATCGAAGGCCGGCCCTGGTCGGAGTTGGCCCTGATCGCAACGCCCGGGCTCTCGCTACTGTTTTGGGCGGCCGTCTCCAACGCCGAGTTTCCCCTGCGGCTCCTGCCGGCACTCGTGAACGCGACACTGGCCGTCGTCTTCATTCGCACGCTATCCGGAGAGCAGTCGATCATCGAAATGGGCGCGCGGATGATCCAGCCCCGACTACCGGACTTCACGCGTTCCTACTGCCGCCTCTCGACCGGCGTCTGGGCCGCGTTCTTCATCGCGAGTGCGCTGGTCATCGGGCGCCTCGCCTGGTTGGGCCCGGAATCCGCCTGGGTCGCATTCACGACCCAGGGCTATTTCATCGCGATGTCGGTACTCGGAGCCGCAGAGTTCCTGGTGCGAAAGATCCATTTCCGGCACTACGAAGGCGGCCTGGTCGATGGCATCTTCGGGGCATTGTTTCCCGCGCAGAACACGGCTGCTGGCCGTCGCTCGGCAGCTTTCATCGCCGCCCAGCGGGCGGCCGATCTCAATCGAGAGTAGAAGCTGCCTTCTCTTCCGAGATGCGGCACACGATTTCGGACGGTGTGCGCAGTAGCAGTCGTCCCTCGAGATCGGTGACGGCAATCAGGGTGTGGCCCCGCGCGGCCCGCTGATCGAGCCCGAGATTCGTCACTTCGTAGTCGATCGCGAGGCGATGCTCGATGTCGCGAAACCGCGCCGTGGCGCGCAAGCGGTCGCCGTAGCGAAGTGGCGCCGTGTGGCGGCAATGGGTCTCGATGACATAGAGCGCGTATCGGCCCGGGACCAGCTCGCCGTCTTCTAGCTGATGTGCGCGGAATAGCGCGCTGCGCGCCATCTCGAAGTATTTGTAGTAGTGGCCGTGCCAGACGCGATTGGTGATGTCGACATCGTGGAATGGCACTTCGAACTCGATCGAAGCCTCGCCCAGGGGGCGCGTCACGGCGCGCCTGACAGGCCGCCGACCGGGAGTTCCTGGTTCCGGTGCAGCTCGAGCACGGTCTGGATGTCGAGATCCTGGCGCCGGTCCGCGTCGTTCATGCTCACGTGTTTTCGCACGGCTGCGTGGAGCTCGAGGCTCCTGATGGCGCGTGCTTCGCCGCGGCGCAAGTCGACGGCCTGGCAGACCGCGAGCGTGTGGATGCTCGCCACGGTTTCGGTCAACTCGAGGATACGCAGGCATTCCCGGGCCGCGATGGTTCCCATGCTCACCTTGTCCTGGTTGTGGGATTCGGTGCTGCGGCTGAAAGCACTGGCCGGTGCGGTGAGCTTGAGGGCCTCGGCCGTGAGCGCCGAAGTCGAGATCTGCATGGCCTTGAAGCCGTGATGGGTGAAGCGATCGTTCCCGGTGCGAGCGACCAGATTCTCGGGCATTCCACCGTTGGTGTCTCGGCCGCATAACAAGATGAGTTGTCGGTCGAGCAGGTCGGCCACGCTGGCGACGGCCGCCTTCAGGCCATCGAGAGCGAAACAGACATGGCCACCGTAGAAGTTTCCGCCGTGGAGGATCTCGCCGGCCTCGACATCGATCACCGGGTTGTCGTTCACGCCGTTGATCTCGGTCTCGAAGATCGTCCGAGCCGCCGCGAGCGCATCGAGCAGCACGCCGATGATCTGGGGTGCACAGCGGATCGAATAGCGATCCTGGATGCGCGCCGGCGCCGCCGCCGGCGAGCCGCCGGCCCGTTCGAGATCTTCCCGGATCCAATCCGCAATGGTGATCTGGCCGGGATGCGGCCGCAGCGCCGCGATCCGTGCGTCGAAATGGCCCGGGTTGCCGAGCATCGTGTCGCTCGCAACAGCCGTCAGCGCCGCCGCCAGCCGAGCCAGCTGGAGCCCGCGCTCGAAGGCGAGGGCACCGAGCCCCGTCATCACGCTGGTGCCGTTCATCAACGCCAGGCTTTCCTTGGGTAGCAGCACCAGCGGCGGCAGCCCGATGGCATCGAGGGCCTCCCGAGCCAGCATGGGCTGGCCGCGGTAGGTCGCCTCCCGCTCCCCGACGAGGAGCGCTGCCAGGTAGGAGAGCGGCGTCAGGTCGCCACTCGCGCCCACGGACCCTTCGGCTGGTATGCACGGCAGCACGCGCTCGTTCAACAGGGTGCAGAGGTGCTCGAGCAGGATCTCGCGGACGCCCGAGTAGCCGCGGGAAAGCGACGCCAGCCGCGCGGCAACCACGGCGCCGGCTTCTTCAGGCTCGAGGATCCGGCCGGTGCCGCAGCCATGGAAACGCAACAACTGGAGCGGCAGCGCGTTGATCCCGGCATCCGGGATCGCGTTCTCGACGGAAGCGCCAACGCCGGTACGAACACCATAGATGGCCTCGCCCTTGCTCGAGAGTTCCTCGAGAATCCGTCGTGACGCCTGGATGCGCTCGCGCAGCGCCGGTGTCTCGTCGAGGCCGACACGCACCCGGCCCCGCGCGATCGAGATGACTTCTTCGATGCGGAGCGGTTCGAGCCCTACCGCACGTTCGCCCATGGCCTCGTCGGAACTCGACGGCCGTTCCGGTGTGCTCGCGGACCCCAGACTCATCTTGCCTCCAGGCCGCCAGTCTAGCGGCAACCCGGCGCGGGGCTCGATAGCTCGCATCGGGCCGCGACGTGGACCGGGCTTGCTAGTATCGCCTCCTCGCCTGGGCGATTCGGGGCTGTTGCACGTCTTCAGCGCGCAAGCCCTGACGGCGAGTCATTCCAAGAAACCACCCACGAGTGAGGTAGCCGTGGCTGACCGCAGCGAACTCGAGACCGAGATCAAGGGGATCATCATCGAGTCCCTGATGCTCGAGGATGTGACGCCGGCCGAAATCGTCACCGACGATGCCTTGTTCGATACCGGCCTCGGGCTCGATTCGATCGACGCCCTGGAGCTGGCGATCGCCCTGGAGGATCGCTTCGGTGTCACGATCGAGGACGATCCCGACAAGAATCAGCAGATCTTCGCTTCGGTCGCGAGCCTGGCTTCGTTCGTGGAAGCGAACCGCAGCAAGTAGCCGGCGATGAGCGCGTCGGGTCCGAGGTTCAGCCCGTTGTCCAGCGCAGCGGGAACGCTGCGCCTCGCTGGCGTGGTTCCCGAAGACCTCGCCCACCTGGAAGGACACTTCCCCGGTCATCCGATCGTGCCGGGCTTCATGCAGGTCGACTGGGCCCTGGTGCAGGCGGCCGAGCGGCTGGGTGTCGCGGCCGGCGTCCGCGCGTTCGAAGCGCTGAAGTTCCCGAATCCATTGGGGCCGGGTGCCCCGATCGAACTCGAGCTGGCGCTGGATGTGGACCAGTTGCGCTTTCGACTGGGGGGCGGTGGTCAGGTCTTCAGTTCCGGCAAGATGCGCCTCGACCCCGCGCTCGCGGGCCACGAGGCCGTTGCGGAGCCCCACACCCTGGCCGCCGCAGCGCCGCTTCGAATCCCGCACGCGGGTTCGATGCAGCTGCTCGAGTGCGTCGTTCGCCATGACGCGGCTTCCACCACCTCCATCGCGAGGTTGTCCGCAGGTGGCCCGCTCTGCGAGGCAGACACGGGCGGGTCGACCTGCCTCGCCATCGAATTGTTGGGCCAGGGAATGGCCGCACACGGGGGCCTGGCGGGCCAACAGGAACCCGCACCGCGTCGGGGCTTCCTCGTCGCGGCGCGTCGCATCGCGCTGCGGACCTGCCGCTTCCGCTGTGGTGAGCAGCTCTGGGTGCGTGCCGATCATGTGCGCGGTGAGCTCGGCATGGTGGCGTTCCGCTGCGCGCTCGGCAGCGGCGAAATTCCCGAGGACGAAGTGGAGGCGCAGCAGCGAGCCCTGGCCTTCGGTTCCCTCGGAGCCTTCATCGAGCCGGCGACCTGATCTGCTATCCGTCCGCATTCCTGAATTCTGGAGAGCCCGCGCGGTGAGTGAACGCCCGACCCTGGAAGCGCTGACTCAGCTGATCTTCACGGTCCTTCGCGACGAACTGCTCGAGGTCGACGAGCGCTTCACGCCGCAGTCGGATCTCGTGGAAGCGGGCCTGGATTCGCTGGGCCTGACGCAGTTGCTGCTTACGATCGAAGAAAAGACCGGGACCTGGGTCGACGAGTCCGAGCTTACGCCCGAGAACCTCGAGAGCACGCAAGCGCTGGCTCGATGTGTCGAAGCGGCGCTCGACTGAGCGTTGCGACGGAGACGTTGCCAGCATGAGTGAAGGGCCTTCTCCGACGAGCGAACCGCCGCGACCCTTCTGGGCGGTCAGGGCCGAACGCGGCACCGCGGGCGCCCTGCGCTTCGTGCTCCGATTGTTGGGTCTGCTCGGACGGCGCGGGGCCGCGATCGTCATTCATCCCGTCGCTTTCTACTTCTGGGTGACGGATCGGAGCGCCCGACGTGCCTCTGCGGATTACCTGGAGCGTCTGACGTCCACCGAGCGGGGGAGGGCCGCGCTCGGTCGCAGGCCGGATTGGCGCGATCAGTATCGCCACATCCACGCCTTCGCGAGGGCGATCTTCGATCGGTTGTGCGTCTGGGCCGGGATCGGCCACCTCGACGTCGAGCACGAGGGGACCGCGCATTTCGCCCATCTGCCCGACGCGACGCCGGAGCAGGGGGGGAATGTGCTGGGCAAATCTGGCGCCCTCATCGTGACCGCACATGCGGGCAGCTTCGACATGATGCGTGCGGCGAGCATGGGTCAGCAGGTGCCCGTCCACGTGGTGATCTATGGCGCCAATGCCCAGACCATCAACGGTTTCTTCGAGGCGCTGAACCCCGAACTCCAACTCGACCTGATCCACGTGCGCCCCGGCTCGACCGGCGCCGCCCTCGAAATCCGGGCCGCGATCCGGCGCGGCCATTTCGTCGCGATCATGGGCGACCGCACCGGGCTCGACAGCGCCGGTCTGCGGCGAGCGCCATTTCTCGGGAAGCCGGCGCCCTTCAGCGCAGGCCCCTTCGAACTCGCCGCCACGATCGGCTGCCCGGTGATGATGGCGACCACCTTGCGCGGCGAGGATGGGCGCTATCACGTTCGTTCCTGGCCGATCCATCCAGGTGGCCGGGTGCCCCGCGGCGACCGCGATCGCGTCGTCCAGCAGATGATCGAACGCTATGCGGAGATCCTGGAGAGCGCCGTCCATGAAGCGCCGTACCAGTGGTTCAACTTCTTCGATTTCTGGGACGACGGATCGAGCTAGAGCGCCGAGCGTTCCCAGCGCCAGCAGCCCCGCCCGCTCTCGAGCGAGAGTTCCGCGTCGTCCGAGTGCAGGAAGCGAATGAACTCGATGGCATCCGGCCACTCTCGCTGCTTTCGCGGTGCTCGGCCAGCTTCTCGCGAGAAGCGAAGCGCGGTGCCACGCCCGGAGCGCGAAAGCAACAGGCCGGTCGCGTAGGCGGCGGCGGGCTCCTCGATCAAGTGCGAAAGGTTGTCCGGGATCGGCTCATCGCCGGTGACGAGCAGGACCATCTGCTCGGGCCGTCGTTCGAGGTGAAGGACGGCCTCGAGAAAACCGTGGGCGAACGTGTCGGTTCCGGCGGCGATCGAACTCGAGGCCTCCCGGTTGCCGGCGGCAATCGAGAACAGACCCGCCTGGGCATTGTGGACCGAGTGGCTGAACTGGAGCGGCGAGACGCTCTCCTGGCGAGCGAGGCTCGCCAGGATCTTGATCGCGACGTGAATGGCGCCGTGTCGCGACGAGAAGACCGTACGGACCGAGCCGCGTTCGCCCTCCTCGGTGCAGGCGAAGGCGCTTTCGAGCATCAGTCGCGTGAGCCGGCTGGAGCGGCGGCGGACGGCCGCTGCCAGGAAGGCGACCGGGGGTTTGCCTTCATGCCCGAGCGGCGCCGGCGCCTTGGCCCAGGCGGACCAGTCTTCGTGCGAGGCCAGCACCGCGTCGGCCTGGCTGGTTCCCCATGCGGAGAAGCGTCGCACGACGACGTCCATCATGAAGTCGCCCTCCCGACCGCGAGCGTGCAGTTGTTGCCGCCGAAGCCGAACGAATTTGTGAGCAGGATGGCGCGATCCGTGGATTCGCCTACACCAGCCAATCGGATCGACGCCAGTTCAGTGTCGCCGTCGCCATCGTAACGATGGGGCGGGATCGGGATCTGCTGGCCAGCCGACGCATCCAGGGCCATCCAGCAGAAGCCGAGTTCCATCGCGCCGGCGGCGCCCAGGCAATGGCCGATCAGCGGCTTCGTGGAGGAGCAAGGCGTTTCGCCGCCCAGCACCCGAGAAACCGCCAGGCTCTCCATGGAATCGTTGAGCCGGGTCCCGGTCCCGTGGAGATTCAGGTAGCCGACGTCATCGGCGGCGGCACCTGCGTCTTCCATCGCCTCGCGCATCGAAGCGGCCGCACCGGTCCCCTCCGGGTCCGGGGAAGAGATGTGATGCGCCTCGCTACTCTCACCGACGCCTAGCAACTGGATTCCCGCGTTCTCTCGGGTGACCAGGAACAGGGCGGCGCCTTCGCCGAGGTTGAGCCCGTCGCGGTTGGCCGAGAACGGGTTCGTCAGTCCTGCCGCCACCGCCTTGAGGGAGGCGAAGCCGTGGCTCGTGAGCCCGCAGAGGGAGTCCGAGCCGCCCGCCAGCACGACGTCGCAGACGCCGAGCTCGAGGAGCGAGCGAGCCGAGACGAGCGCGCGCGCGCCGGATGAACAGGCAGTGGAGATCGAGAGCGCTGGACCGCCGAGCTCCAGGAGCTCGGCAAGAAAGCTGGCGGCGCCGCCGAGTTCGAGCTGCTCGTAGCGGAACTCCGGGAGCAAGCTGCCGTGGTGATGCTCGTGAAGAATGGCTGCTTCGCATTCCCTGCTGCCAGAGGTGCTCGTCCCCATCACGACGCCGACGCGGTCGGCGCCTACCGCGCGGACCGCGTTCATCACCTCCGTCTCGATCTGTTCGAAGGCGCCCATGGTGAAGCGGTTGTTGCGACAGGAATACCGCTCGAGGCCGTCGGGAAGCGTCGGCAACCGCATGTCGTCCACGGCGCCGACCAGCCAATCGCCACCGGCAGTCAGGTCCGGGTGAGGCTTCATGCTCGAGGTGTCGCCCGCGAGGGTGCGTCGCCAGATCACGTCGCGGTCAGCGCCGAGGGCGTTGATGATTCCCAGGGCAGCAAGTGAGCACGGCTTGGACATGGCCCCCCAAAGGTTACAGGATGCTTCGCGTGGCCTGCATCGGCGATCGGCCACTTGCTACGCTGGCACCCACGGATGAGATGTGGAGGCGATCGGTGAGTTCGACACTGGGCGTAGCGATCATCGGCGGTGGGATGGCCGGGCAGCTGCTCGCTCGCCAGCTCCGGCGCAGCGTGCCCGAGCTTCGCATCGCGATCTTCGAACGGACGACCTCCGACCCCCACAAACTGGGCGAGTCGATGGTCGAGATCGCCACGAACTACTTCGTCCGGCGGCTGGGCCTCTCGTCCTATCTCTACGATCGGCACTACCCCAAGAACGGCCTTCGATATTTCTACGACGACGCCGAGCGGAGCGCGCCGCTCGAGCAGATGAGCGAGATCGGTTCCGAGTCGCTGCCGTTCCACCCGGCATTCCAGATCGACCGTGCTCGCCTCGATTCCGACCTGGCGGCCATGAATGCGGCGGACGGTGTGGAGATCCACCGTGGCGTGCAGGTGCGCGAGATCCAGTTGGGTGAAGCGGGCGAGGCCCACGAATTCTCGGTGCGACCCGAGGGCGGCGGACCAGAGCGGAGGCTCCGCGCGCGCTGGCTGATCGATGCGAGTGGCCGCGTGCGAACCCTGGCCCGGAGCCAAGGCCTCGCGGAAGCCGAGACCGAACTGGCGAACGCCTCCGTCTGGGGTCGCTTCGAGGGTGTGGCCGACGTCGACACGATGGGCTCCGAGGCTTTTCGCGCGCGCATCCGGCACACGCCGCGACGACTCTCGACGATGCACTTCCACTACCCCGGCTATTGGATCTGGTTCATCCCGCTCCGGGATGGCGTGACGAGCATCGGGCTGGTGGCGGACAAAGCGCTCTTCTCGCCCGAGCTCCGAACGCAGGAGGGTTTCGTCGCCTTCCTGAACCAACACCACGCGGTGTCATCCCTGATCGAGCAAGCGAAGCCCATCGATCACGGTTGCTACACGAACCTGTCCTACCGAACCAGCCAGTTCTTCGCTGCCAATCGTTGGGGGCTCAGCGGCGAGGCGGCTTGCTTCCCCGATCCGCTCTACAGCCCGGGTGCCGACTTCATCGCGCTGGAGAACGATTTCCTGGCCGACCTGATCCGCCGCGACACCGAGGGTGAATCGTTCGAGGCCGTCGCGGAACGCGCGCAGCTCTACAACGCGTTCATGGATTTCCGCCAGGAGGCGACCTTCGAGTTGTACCGCGGCCAGTACGATCTGCTCGGCAGCTACGAGCTCGGCAAGCTGAAGTGGAATTTCGATATCGGCAGCTACTACAACATCTGGGTCGATGCCTACATGCGCGATCAGCATCTCGATCGCGCCTGGCTCGAATCGCAGATTGCCCAGCGGCCCCTGGTCTTGCGTTCGCTCGCTCACGTCCGCACGGCACTGCAGAAGGTGCGCGCCCACCTCCAGGAGACCGGCGCCTATCATCGCCGGAACCTGGGCGAGTACTCCGACGGACGCGAGTGTCTGGGCTTCCTGACCGACGTCGGTCAGGCGACCCAGGAAGCCGAAACGCTCGAGAGAATGGCTGATCTGTTCAACCGATTCCGTTCCGACACGCTCATGTCCCTGGGCGCGGAACCGCGCGAACCGCTCGCCCTGATGCGTTTCATGGGCCGCCGCGGGTTCCTCTAGCATGGGGCGCTGGCCGTTCTCGAGCCTGGATGCGTGGGCAGGGCCCTTCCACTACCGTCGGTGGCGAGGATCCGAGGGGCGAGCGTGATGGAGCAGGGAGCGCGAATGATCGCGCGGGCATGGCGCATAGCCCGCACCGGATTCGGATTCGCCGCATTCGGGCTCTACTCCCTCGGCATCTTCGCCATCACGGTTCCCTGGCTCCGTCTGGTTCGCCGGGATCCCGCCGAGCGTCAGCTCCGGGTCCAGGCGACGGTCAACCGGGCCTTCGCCCACTTCGTGCTCTTGATTCGCGGCCTCGGCGTGATGCGCCTGGCCCCTGGCAACATCGACAAGCTGCGCGAGCCCGGGGTCCTGGTGATGGCCAATCACCCGACCCTGCTCGATGCCGTCGTCGTCCTGTCGCAGATGCCCCATGCCGTCGTCGTCACCAAACATTCGAACCAGACGAATTTCTTCATGGGCGGCACGGTTCGCGGCGCCGGCTACATCTCGAACCAGAGCGCGCGCACCATGGTGAAGGAGTGCGCCGAGCAACTTCGACTCGGCCACTCGGTCGTGTTGTTCCCCGAAGGAACGCGTTCGCCGAAGGGCGGGCTCGGCGAGTTCCATCGCGGTGCTGCCCGGGTGGCGCTCGAGTCCGGTACAGACATCATCCCGGTCGTCGCCAGCTGCGATCCACCGACCCTGATGAAGGACCAGGCCTGGTGGGACGTACCGGACCGCGCCTTCGAGTACGCGCTTCGCGTTGGCGCGACCATTCCGATGGCCCCGTACGTCGAGTCGATGGCGGCCGGAGAGCCGCGTTCGCGGGCGGCGCGGCGCTTGACCGCGGAGCTGCACGAGACTTTCGAGAAGGCGCTCGGTCTCGATGGCTGATCCGGCCCGGCCGGGCGACAGCGGCATCGATCTCGCTGGGCTGCTCGATCGGCCGCGCGACGCCGATGCGCTGGTTGCCTGGCGGAGCGACGTGCGGGGCGGCGATCGCCCTGTCCACTGGGGCGAGTTCCGCGGCGCGGTCGCACGCCTTCGAGACGAGGTGTCGGCGCTTCCGCCGGGCCCAGTGGCGCTCGCAACCCAGGATGCCTTCGCGTTCGGGGTCGGGCTGTTTGCACTCTGGCACGCCGGGCGCGTGGCCGTCTGTCCGCCGAATACCCAGCCCGGTGCATTGGCGGCCCTTCAAGATCTGGTCATCGCCACCGTGAGTGACGTGGGCGTAGCAGTGCCCGGTCGCCCGGTTCTCTCGACCGAGCACGAGCCTACCGCCGGCAGTGTGCCGCTCGGCCTCTTCGGTGTGCTGTCGCGCGAAGCGCCCGCGTTGGAGTTGTTCACCTCGGGAACGACGGGCCGGGGCAAGGCGGTCCCCAAACAGTTGTTCCATCTCGGGAATGAAGTCCAGGTGCTGGACGCTGAGCTCGGTGCCGAGGTCGGGGACGCGCCCGTGTTCGGTTCCGCCTCGCATCAGCACCTCTACGGAATGTTGTTCCGGCTGCTCTGGCCACTCGCCGTGGGCCGCGTCTTCGATGCTCGGATCCGACTGCACGCCGAGGAACTGACGGCTCGCTTGGCCGCCCAGGGTCCCTGTGCGTTCGCCAGTGTCCCCGCGCATTTGAAGCGGTTGGCGGAGCGCGATGGTTTGGAACGGATTGCGGGCCAGTGCCGCGTGGTGTTCTCCTCCGGGGGCCCCCTCGACCCCGAAACCGCCCGACGCTGGGAGAAGGCCGGCGGGCGGGCGCCGCTCGAATTGTTCGGCTCCACGGAAACCGGCGGCGTGGCCTGGCGCCGTCAGGGCAGCGCTCGGGACAGTTCGCCCCTGTGGACGCCGCTTCGCGCCGTACGAATCGCCCGGGATGAGCCAGAGGGTCGGCTCCGGGTGCATTCGCGCTTCGTCAGTCAGGACGAGGCCGGCGAAGGGTTCGCGATGGGAGACCGGGTCGAACTCCAGGCGGATGGGCGTTTTCGGATGCTAGGCCGTGTCGATCGCGTGCTGAAGATCGGCGAGAAGCGGCTCTCGCTTCCCGAGATGGAGGAGCGCCTGCTCGAGCACGAATGGGTCGAAGCCACGGCCCTGTTGCCGCTGGAGCTGGGGGGCGAGCGTCGCGTCGCCGCCGTCGTGGTGTTGACCCGGCCGGGTGAGGAGGCGCTTGCGAACGGAGGTCGGCGCGACGTCGGCGTGGCGCTATCCAATGCGCTCGCGAGCGAATGGGAACGGACCCTGCTTCCTCGGGCGTGGCGATTCGTCGCTGCGCTGCCCGAGGACGCTCAGGGCAAGGTGACGGTGCCGCTGCTGAGAACGCTATTCGAGGGGCCGCCCAGCGCCGGGGAGCCGGTTTGAACCCCTGCCTGCTGATTCCCAACTATGACCACGGCAGCACCATCGAGGCGGTGCTCGAATCGATCGCCTTCACCGGGCTTCCGTGCTTGATCGTGAATGATGGAAGCCACGCGGAGACGCGCGCCGAGTTGGAACGCGTCGAAGCGGCCTACGACTGGGTGCAGGTGATCCACCGTCGCGAGAACGGCGGTCGTGGTGCCGCCCTTCGCACCGGCTACCGCACCGCCCACGAGCGCGGCTACAGCCATGCACTCCAACTGGACGCGGACGGTCAGCACGAAGCGAAGGACATCCCGCGCTTGCTCGAGGCCGCGCAGAAGTTCCCCGAGGCGCTGGTGTTGGGTCGCCCGGTCTTCGACGACTCGGCGCCCAGGCTTCGCCTCTATGGTCGGATGCTCTCACAGTTCTGGGTCTGGGTTGAGACACTCTCGTTCGCCATCGAGGACCCGCTTTGTGGCTTCCGCTGCTTTCCCCTCGACGCCACGATTCGGCTGATCGAGGAGACACCGATGGGCGACCGCATGGATTTCGATCCCGAGATCGCGGTGCGCCTCTACTGGCAAGGCCTCGAGATCGTCAACGTGCCCACCGACGTCCGCTATCACGAGGGCGGAATCTCCCATTTCGCCGCCGGCTATGACACCTGGTTGATCGCCAAGGTCCACGTTCGGTTGGTGGGCGGAATGCTGCTGCGCATTCCCAAGTTGTTCGGGCGGCAGCGCCGATGACGCGGCGGGTCCTGGTTACCGGTGCGAGCGGCGGGATCGGCCGCGCGACGGCCCTCGAACTTTCGCGAGCGGGCTTCCACCTGACGCTCCATTACCGCTCGGGGCAGGCCGCGGCGCAGGAGGCGCTCACGGCAATCGAAGCGGCCGGGGGAGAGGGCGCGCTGCTCGGCTTCGATGTCGCGGACCGCGAGCAGGCCCGCGGCCAACTCGAAGCCACCGTCGCCGAGCGCGGCGCCTTCTGGGGCGTGGTCGCCAGTGCCGGAATCCATTCGGATGCCGCCTTTCCGGCGATGACCGGCGACGCCTGGGACAGCGTTCTCGAAACCAACCTGGGCGGCTTCTACAACGTCCTCCACCCCCTGGTGATGCCGATGGTGCGGGCCCATGCGGGGGGCAGGATCGTGGTGATCTCCTCGGTCTCGGCACTCTCGGGTAACCGCGGCCAGACCAACTACGCGGCCTCCAAGGCGGGGCTCATCGCCGCGGCGAAGTCGCTCTCGCTGGAACTCGCCAAGCGGAAGATCACCGTCAACACGGTGGTGCCCGGGCTGATCGAGACCGAGATGAGTGCAGATCCGAAACTCGCCGCGCTGGCGAAGCGGGTGCCGCTGGGCCGTTTCGGGACGCCCGACGAGGTCGCCGCAACCGTGGCATTCCTGTTCTCAGAGGGAGCCGCCTACATCACCGGCCAGGCGATTTCGGTGAACGGGGGCATGATCTAGCCCAGCCGGGTGTCCGGGAAAGAAAACTGTTGACACTGTCTACATTTTAATAGACAGTGTCTACATGGCAAGTGACCTCTCCGACCCCGCCGAGCACCTCGTCCAGACGGCACTCGGGCTTCTGGCCGAGTCTGGGATCGAGGGGCTTTCGCTGCGCGAGATCGCGCGGAGGGCCGGCGTCTCCCACGGGGCGCCCCTACGCCATTTCCCGAGCCTCGCCGCGCTGCGTGCCGAGGTCGCCGGCCGCGGCTTCCAGCTCCTGGCGGAATCGATGGACAAGGCCGCGGCCCAGGTACCCGGGGGCAGTTCTTCGCCACTACTGCGGCTGGCCGGCGCCGCCCATGCCTACGTCGAGCAGGCGGTCGCCAATCCGGGCTTGTTCGCCCTGATGTTTCGCCCGGAGCTCCTCGACCGGGCCCATCCGGGGTTCGCTCAGCATGCGGACGCTGCCTTCGACAAACTCCTCCATCAGGTTCGCGTGGCCCAGGACGCCGGCCTCGAACCCGAGTGCGATACGCGCGCATTGGCCGCCGCACTCTGGTCGCTGGTTCACGGCGTCGCGACCCTGTGGTCGCAAGGTGCGCTCGGTGCAGTGAGCGGCGCTTCGCTCGAAACCATCCTTGATACCGCCCTGGCGGGCTTCATTCCCATTCACGCGCTCGAAGGAGACGACCGATGACCGACAACGCCTATCTCGAGGACAACTACGCACCCGTGGCCGACGAGACGACGGCCCACGACCTGCCGGTCAAGGGAGAGATTCCGGCCGAGCTGAATGGCCGCCTGATGCGCATCGGCCCCAACCCGGTGAGCGAACCGGGCCCGAACCATCATTGGTTCGTCGGTAATGGTCTGGTCCACGGCCTGTGGTTGCGCGACGGCAAGGCCGAGCACTATCGCAGCCGCTTCGTACGCGACGACCGGGTTTGCGAAGTGAAGGGCTGGCCGGCGACGCCGGGCCCCCGCTTCAGCGAGATCGGCGGCGGTGCCGCGAACACCAATGTTATTTCGCACGCAGGCAAGACCTTCGCGATCGTAGAAGCCGGCGGGAATCCGGTCGAGCTCACGGATGAACTCGATACCGTGGCGTTTTCCGATTTCGACGGAACCCTGCCGGGCCCGTTTTCCGCGCACCCGAAGCGCGACCCCGATACCGGGGAACTCCACGTGGTCGGTTACTACGTGGGGCTCGACGAGCTGCAGTACAACGTCGTCGGCACCGACGGGCGCGTTCGCAAGACCATCGAGATCCCGGTGGCCGGCAAGACCATGGTCCACGACTGCTCGCTCACCGAGAACTACTTCATCGTCTTCGACATGCCGGTGCTGTTCGATGCGGCGCTGCTCGAGCAGGACTACCCGCTTCCCTACCGCTGGTTCGACGACTACGGCACGCGGGTCGGCTTGCTGCCGCGTGACGGCGAGGCCGCCGATATCAGCTGGCACGAGGTCGATCCCTGCTTCCTGTTCCACCCGCTGAACTCCTACGAAGACTCGGACGGTCGCGTGGTGCTCGACGTCGTGCGCCATCCGAAGATGTTCGCGACGGACATGACCGGGCCGAACGACGGCATCCCGACGCTCGACCGCTGGTTGATCGATCCCGAGGGCGGTCCCGTGAAGGAGAGCCGGCTCGACGAACGCGCTCAGGAGTTCCCGCGCATCGACGAGCGACTGATCGGCAAGCCCTATCGCTACGGCTACTGCGGCCACGTCGGAGAGGGCCTCCTCTTCGGTGGCTTGTTGAAGCACGATCTCCAGACCGGCGAGACCCTCGAGCGCAACGAAGGCGAGCATCGCCAATTCCAGGAGCCGGTCTTCGTGCCGCGCCACGCGGGCGCCGACGAGGACGACGGTTGGTTGCTCTCGTACGTGCACGACAAGAAGCGCAACGCGGCCGACGTGGTGATCCTGAATGCACAGGATTTCCAGGGAGAGCCCGCCGCAGTGATCGAGCTTCCGGGGCGCGTTCCGTTCGGCTTCCACGGCAATTGGGCGCCGGACGCCTAGCGTTCGAATCCACCTGAACGCGTCTGCGGCTCGGAAACGCTAGCCGCGGGCACGGTCCAGGTGGGCTTCGATCGTCTCGAACCAGATCGGTTCGTTCTCGAACTGCGGGGAATGCTGGGCGTCGGAGATGATCGCCAGCTCAGCGTCCGGGATCGCGGCGGCCATATCCTTCGATGGCCCTACGAAAGGCTCGTCCCGCTCGCCCACCAGCACCGTCGTCGGGCATCGGATCTCGCCCAGCCGGGCATCGAGCGACTCCTGCTCGGCCATTTCACGCGCCAGGCCGAGAAACGCCTCAGGGTCCATCGAGGAGAGCTTGCGCTCGATGCGGCCCCAGTAGACGTCTTCGCCCATCCGGAGCATGTTGCGGGCCGCCGGGCCTTCGGGGTCGCGGCTGGCCGGAATCCCGGCACGCATGGCCGCAACGAGCGCGGCGCCGCCGTGTTCGCGCATCAGCTTGGCACCCATCTCGAACATCGCGGTGGAAGCCCCGTCGATCGCGTGCGAGGTCGTGTCCATCAACACCAGGGAATGCACCCGTTGTGGGTGTGCCAGCGTGAAGCGCAACGCGATCATGCCGCCGAGCGAATGGCCGAGTAGATCGCAGGCCTCGATTCCCGTGGCATCGAGGAAGCCACGAAAGTCCTCCGCCATGCCTTCGAGGCTGTAGCCGCTGCCCGGGTTCGAAGTGCCGCCGTGGCCCCGGTTGTCCGGAGCGACGGTCCGGCCGCGCTGTGAGAGCCGGGGCAGGGCATCGACGAAATCGTCGCTCGACCCCGTGAAGCCGTGGACGAGCACGAACGGGCGCTCGCCGGTTCCTACGTCGTGATAGTGGAAGTCGAGCTCGCCGACCGAGACGCGTTTTGCTTCAGCCATCCGCCCAGTCTAGCTTGCCGCCATGACTGCCATCGACATCGCGACCCTGGGCGAGGACGTACCGCTCCTCGAAGCCATCCGTACCACCCGTGCGATCCGACGGCTGAAGCCGGACCCGGTCCCGGATGCGTTGATTCGCAAGGTGTGCGAGGCCGGGACCTTCGCGCCGAGCGGCGGGAATCGGCAACCCTGGAAGTTCATCGCCGTGACCGATCCCGGGCGGCGTCGCTGGGTGGCCGACCGCTATCGCCCTATTTTCTTGAAGTACATCCAACCCGCCGTGGAGCTGGCGGAGAAGGATCCGGACTTCCCCGAGCGCAAGAAGAAAATGCAGCGCGCGGCCATCCACCTGGCCGAGCATCTCCACGAGGCGCCCGTGCACTTGTTCGTGGCGGGTTGGACGCGGCGCGGTCAGGCGCAGGATCAGGCACTCATGCCCGCAGTGATGAACATCCTGCTTGCCTGCCGTGCAGTCGGTCTCGGTGCGAGCCTCACCACGTTGCACCGCTCCTTCCAGAAGGAGTGCGACGAGTGGTTGGGCCTTCCCGAGGGTTGCCCGACGACGGCGTTGATTCCGATCGGCTGGCCGATCGGGAAGTACGGCACGCCCCCGCGAAAGCCCATCGACGAGGTGCTTTTCTGGAACCGCTTCGATGCCGAGCGCGAGTCCGATGTCAGGCAGGGAGGCGCAGCGTGACGATGGGGCCGGCAGTGTGATCTGCCCGCAGTGCCAGGCCATTCTGGCCGAGCATCGAATAGGTGGCGTTGACGTCGACCTCTGCTCGAACTGCGAAGGTGCCTGGTTCGACGCGGGCGAGTTGGAGGCCTACCGGGCGAGCACCGGCGGCAGCACGGTTTCAGTGGATCGGACCTTCAAGATCGTTCCCGGGCTCGAATCTCGAAGCTGCCCGCGCTGCCAGGCGAACACGCTCGAGAGCGGGAGCCTGCGCGAGCGCACCATCCATCGCTGCGCAGGGTGTTCGGGCGTGTTCGTGTCGCGGCGAGAACTCGCCAAGGTCTCCGACATGGCCGAGAGTCACCCAGGTGATCAGGTGCCGGACGCGATCTACGTGGCGTTGGAGTTTCTGAGCTTCCTCGGTGATTGTTAGTCGCCGAGCGGCTTGCTCAGGAAGAACGTCCGCATCGCATCGTTGCCGATTTCCAGATCCTGGAAGCCGAAGCTCCGGTAGAGGCCGCGCGCTCGCTCGTTCGTTTCCTGAACCTCGAGCGTCAGGCGGCAACAGCCCCGCTCCCGTGCATGACGTTCGGCTTCGGCCAGTAGTAGTCGGCCGATCCCCTGTCCCCGCCTGGCAGGGACGACCGCGAGATCGTGCACGTTGAGCAGCGGTCGTGCCGCGAAGCTCGAGAAGCCGAAGAAGCAATTCGCCAGGCCGATGGGCTCATCGCCATCGAAGGCGAGTAGCGGCAGTGCGTTCGGCAGTTTCGCGAGCTCGGGAATCAGGCGGGCCTTGACCTCGTCCGAGAGCGGGATGCCGCCGCCGATCGGGTCGCTCGCATAGGAGTCGAGCACCGCGAGCAGCGCCTTGCCGTCGGAGGGGTTCGCGAGGTTCGCTTGCGCAACGGTGGCGTTCATCGGACGGCCGCTTCGTTCGCGCGCGCGATGACCGCGCGGCTCGTGTCTCCGAGACGCCGCCCTGCTTCCTTCGCTGAGAGCGCGTCGAGTTCCGCCGAGAACACTTCGACGCCAACCGGCACGCGGCAGCCATTCTCGCGCAGGATGCCGAGCCACTCGGCAACCGGGGCGTCGCCTTCGCCCGGCAGCAGTCGGGCGCTGAGTGTTTCCGCGATGAGGTCGGCTTGCGCTTCGGCCGGGGCGTCGTCGAGTTGGATGCTTCCCCAGCGTTCGCCCGGAACCGCGCGGAGTTGGGCCTCGTCGGTCGAGCCACGGAAGGTATGCCAGGCGTCGAACATGAGCGTCGCGTTTTCACAGCCCGTCCGTTGGACGATTTCCCAGCCGCTCGCGGCGTCGGGGATGCCGGACCACGGCAAGTACTCGAGTGTCACGACCAGGCCGCGCTGGCCCGCGCGTTCGCAAACGCCGGCCATTCCTTCGGCGGCCCGTTCGGGCTCCACGGGCCCGCCCATGTAGGCCAGGTTGAGGCTGATCCCGCCGAGCGCATCCTGGATCTCGTAGAAGAGCTTCTCGCCGCCAGCGAAGGCCGGTGGGACCTCCTGGCCCGGAATCCAGTCGAGCACGGCGTCGAGGTCGGCCACCACCAGATCGTGGTCGGCCAGGATCTGGCGGAGGTCGGCGTCCGAGAGGCCCTCGGCGTGGGCGCCGCGGTAGTGGGTCGGGTAGATCGTGACCGCGCGGAAGCCGCCGGCCACGGCGGTTTCGCACAGTTCGCGGAAACTCCGGTTCTGGCAGCTGCCCGCATGCAGTACCAGATCGTCAGGGCCGAGTTCGCTCAAGTCGCTCCTCCTGCCGTCGCCGCCCTGGAGCGTATCGGGTCGGCGCCTACAATGGGCGCCGATGACGCAACTGAAGCCCGAAATTTCCGATCGCGAGGCAAACGCAGCAGAGGGTCCAAAGTGAAGCGAATGTTCCGCGCGCTCGCCTACGGTGCCCTCGGGGCGTTGTTATTTCGCTGGCTGCAGCCGGGCTCCCTGGTCATCGGGCCCTGGCTACCGGGCGTGGCGATCGCGGTGACCAGTGTGGCGTTCGGGCTCGAACGCCTGGCGGCCGCCGAGGGCAAGGCGCGCCGCGCACCCGTCGGCCTCGCCTTCGGCTTCGCCACCGTGGCGCTCGTGACCGGGGTCTACGGCCTTCCCTGGAGCTCACTCGCCGCCGGCATCATCGCTTGCACGGCCGCTGCCGTCGTGGTTCCCATGGTCGGTGTCGCCTTCGAGGCCTTCCCCGGAAAGAACGGTCGTGCCCACGAGGTCTCGGGCCTCGTCGGTCTCTGCGCCCTGCTCCCGCTGGGCGTCTACTTCCTGCCCTGGTGGCTCCATCCCGTGACCCATTGGAATCCGCTGTTCTGGGTGCAACACACGTTCCTGCGCCTCCACCTGACGCCGGAGCAGCTCGAGGCGAGCGGAATTCGCTTCCCGGCGAGTTTCGAATGGGAGTATGCCCTCGTCCCGATCGCCGAGGCCGCGCTCTACGCGTGGCTGCTGAAGCGACGCGTTCGCAGGATCGAACGACTCGCGGCGCTGTGAGATCAGTTGGCCTCGGGCTTGTCGCGGCGGCCTAGCGGAGCCAACTCGAAGCCAGCACGTCGGCGTACTCGTTCCAGCGCGAACCGTCGTGGGCCTTGATCCATTCGAGGCGCACACCCGGTCGATCCCCGGCGAGGGCGTAGAGTTCCTTCACCTGCTCGAGGTTCTTGATCGGCCCACCCTTGCGCTTCCAGCCGCGGCGTTCCCAACCGGCGGCCCATTGGTTGACCGTGTTCACACACAACTGGCTGTCCGAGTGAACCGTGACTTCCGCATCGCGCGGCAATGCGCGCAACGCCTCGATCAAGGCCTGGAGTTCCATGCGGTTGTTGGTCGTGGCGGGATCATGGCCGGATCGCTCGAGGAGGATTTCGCCGTTCTCGACCCAGACGAATCCCCAGCCGCCCGGGCCAGGGTTGCCTTCGCAGGAGCCGTCGGTGAAGACACCACTGTTCGGCCCCGCGTTGTAGCGGGCGAGGACCTCCTCCAGCTCCGGGTTGGAAGCGTTCATGCACCGACCCGAAAATGTGTCACGTCGCCATCCTGCATCACGTATTCCTTGCCTTCGACGCGCATCTTGCCGGCGGCCTTGGCGCCGACTTCGCCGCCGTTCGCCGTGTATTCCTCGAACGGGATGATCTCGGCGCGAATGAAGGTGCGCTCGAAATCCGTGTGGATCGTGCCGGCGGCCTGCGGCGCCGTCATGCCGCGGTAGATCTCCCAGGCGCGCACTTCCTTCTCGCCAGCGGTCAGGAACGTGATCAGATCCAACAGCGTATAGGCCGCGCGCACGAGCCGATTGAGACCCGGCTCTTCCAGACCGAGTTCTTCGAGGAAGAGACCACGCTCGTCGGGGTCGAGTTCGATCAGGTCCATCTCGGTCTTCGCGCAGACTCGCAGTACCGAAGCGCCGACCTTGGCGGCGTAGGCGTCGAGGGCATCCACGTGCGCGTGACCGTTCGCGAGACCGTCCTCATCGAGATTGGCGACGTACAGGATCGGTTTCGCCGTCAACAAGAAGCACTCGCGAAACGCCTTCGCGTGAATTTCCGGCACCTCGAACGAACGTGCGGGCTTGCCGTCCGCGACGTGGGCGAGCAGGGCCTCGAAGAACGCGGCCTCGGCCTTGTCCTCGGCCTTGCCGGCCCTGGCGGCACGGGCCGCCCGCTCATGGCGCTTCTCCACGGTTTCGAGATCCGCGAGTGCGAGTTCGGTCTCGATCGTCTCGACGTCACGCACCGGGTCGATCGTTTCGTCGACGTGCGTAACGTCCGGATCATCGAAGCAGCGCACGACGTGCACCACGGCGGCGGTCTCGCGAATGTGACCGAGGAATTGATTGCCCAGGCCCTCCCCCTTGGATGCGCCTCGCACCAGGCCGGCGATGTCGGTGAACTCGACCGTGGCCGGGATGACCTGCTTCGAATGCACGATCGCATCGAGGGCGGCGAGGCGTTCATCCGGCACCGGCACGATGCCCGAGTTCGGCTCGATCGTGCAGAAAGGGTAGTTCTCGGCCGCGATCCGGGCCTCGGTCAGCGCGTTGAACAACGTGCTCTTGCCGACATTGGGCATTCCGACGATTCCGCAGCGAAGGGACATGGGGCGCAGATCTTGATGGATTCCGGCGCCACCGCAACGCGTCACCACAGACCGGAGGCCCCGGCGGCCTGCTAGCGTGCCCCCATGAAGCTCTACACCTACCCCGGCGCTCCGAACCCCAGGCGCGTCCACCTGTATCTGGCCGAAAAGGGCCTCGATGTTCCCTGCGAGACCGTCGACATCATGACCCGGGCGAATCGAACGCCCGAGTTCATGGAGAAGCGGAACCGGCTCGGTGGCATTCCGGTGCTCGAACTCGATGATGGCAGCCATATCGCCGAGTCCGTGGCGATCTGTCGCTATTTCGAGGTGCTCCACCCGGAGCCCTCGATGTTTGGCCAGAGCGCCGAGGAGCAGGCCCGCATCGAGATGTGGAGCCGGCGCATGGAACTCAACCTGATGCGTCCGGTCGGCATGGTCTGGATCCACGGCTCGCCGCTCACCAAGGCCGTGATGAAGAACCAGATTGCCGAGGTCGCCGAACAGAATCGGGTGCTGGCTCGGGATTTCCACAAGTTCCTGGATCGGGAGCTCGGCGAGCATCCGTACATCGCCGGCGAGGCCTTCTCGATTGCCGACATCCTGGCGCTCACGACCATCGATTTCTCCGCCAACCTCGTCGCGTTGCCCTACGACGATGCGCTGAAGAATCTCGCAGCCTGGCACGAGCGGGTGAATGGCCGGCCTAGCGTCAGCGAACATCCGGCGACGCGGTTGCCGTCTTGAGCAAGCTATTCGGGCCCGTCGTTCAGCAAGGCTACGTGGTTCCCGACGTGGAACGGGCCATGGGCCATTGGATCGCGCGCGGGGTGGGTCCTTTCTTCGTCGAACGTCACATCAAACCGCCCGGCGAGTTCGATGGTTCCGCGATCCAGCCGGACCTTTCCGCCGCGTTCGCCTATTCGGGTGATCAACAGATCGAAGTCATTGCGCAACACGATGAGGCTCCCACGATCTACGCCGAGTACCTGCACGGACATCCCGAGGGAGGTCTACAGCACCTTGCGATGTGGGTGGATGATCTCGATGCCAGCCTCGCCGAACTCGGTCCGGCCTATCTCGTGCGGCAGCGCTACGGGTCAGCGCACGCATACCTCGATTCTGCAGAGCATCCGGGCGTGATGATCCAGCTGATGGCACGCAGCGAGCTGATGGTCGGACTCTTCGAGGGAATCCATGCGGCCCACGAAGCCTGGGATGGCGTCCAGTCGCCGATTCGAGAGATCGATTGGTCGTCGGGCAAGCCCATCTTGCCCGAGGCCGAGGAGCTTTGATGATGAGAAGCCTGCTTGCTGTGTTCGTCGCCGTGCTCCTGCTCGGCTGCCTCTCACCCCAGGACCGCCGACCGGGGCTGATGCTTCCAGGTCGGGTGATCGCTGCGCCCGCGGACTGGGCGTTCACGGACGAGCACCGCGAGATCGCGGTCCAGGTAAAGCCGCCGTACTTCATCCCGCACTCGGTCACGGTCTGGTGCGGCTCGCTCGATGGGCGCCTCTACCTCGCGGCCCGCGATCCCGAGACTAAGAACTGGCCGGGTTGGGTCGATCGCGATCCCCGCGTGCGGATCGGGATCGACGGATCTCTCTACGACGGGCGCCTCGTCGACGTGACCGATGCCGCGGAGGTCGCCGCGATCTCGGCTCGGTACCAGGCCAAGTACGGGCTTGCGGAGATGTCGCCCAACATCCGATTCTGGAGATTCGAGCCCTAGCCGGACGGGTCGGGCGCGGGGACCTTCGAGCTGCGCCAGATTCCGGCAGCGGCGTATTCGCCCGAGCGATCCGCTCGCTCGGGGCTGGTCATGGTAGGCTGCGGGGGCCCGAGCCTGAGCAACCGGTGCCTTGGGGCGCGCCTCCTGGGAGATCCACAGTGAAAGCCGTCAAGATCGTCGTGATTGCCTTGTTGGTCTACGTGGGAATCATCGTGGCCTTCGAGTCATTGATCGGATTCCTCCAGCCCGCCGGCGAAACGACGCTGGTCATTTCCACCACGGCCGCCGGCGAAAGTCGCGACCGGGTCGTGTCTCAGCTCGAGAGCGGCGGGAACTTCTATGTGGCGGCCAACCATTGGCCCAGGGCCTGGTACAACCGCGCGCTCGAGAACCCGAATGTCCAGGCCACCGTGAACGGCGTGAAGGGCGACTACCTCGCAGTTCCCGTCGGCGAGGCAGAGAGCGCGCGCGTTTACAGCGAACACGATCCCGGGCTCATGTTCCGGGTCTTGACGGGATTTCCGCCGCGCTACTTCTTGCGCTTGGACCCCCGCTAGCGCGGTCGGCCAGGTTCCGGCCGACTAGCAAGCGCTTCAATGTCCTACGCACCGTTCCCGGACCGGTTTCCCCGCCTTCGCGAAGACGGCCTCTTGCTCCGCGAACTCGGCGAGCAAGATCTCCCGGCGTGGTTCGAGCGCCTCTCGGACGAAGAGGCGGCGGAGTTGGCAGGCGATCCCGTCGCTACCTCGATGCAAGTCCTCGACGACGGTCTGGCCCACCACCGCAAGGCCTTCCGCGAGCAGGCCGGGCTCCGCTGGGCGATCGTCCCGGATGATCCGGGAACCAGCATCGGCAGCATCGGGTTCGTTGGCCTCGACCCGAAGGACCACAGCGCCGAACTCGGCGCCGCGATCGGGCGCGCCCATTGGGGGGCAGGCTTCGGCACCCGCGCCGCACGCCTCGTGATCGGCTACGGCTTCTCGCAGCTCGAACTGTCCGTCATCGAGGCCGTGGCGCTGCCGGAGAACGGCCGAACGCTCCACGTCCTCGCGAAGCTGGGTTTCACGGAGAGGCGCGGGCCATGTCCGAGCGAGCGGTGCTTGGGGGGTCGAGCCGATTCTCTGCTCTACTCCCTCGCGCGCTGCGCACGCACGCTGCGGTGGAACTTCGCAGCCTTTGCACGGCCCTGATCAGGAGAACGAGCGATGAGATCTGCAGCACTCGAATCCCTGTTGGTGCGGATCCGAACGCACCTGGGGTCGGTCGATCCCGCAGCCGGGCCGGCCGTGCTCCGGCAGGCGGTTGAAGACATCTTCGCTGATCCACAGGCCGATTCCGGCGTGCCCGTCGACGCCGGTGGCGTCCCGGCGGAATGGTTGCCGGAGGCCGCGGCAGCTGGCGATCGGATCGTGCTCTACCTCCATGGGGGTGGCTACGTGCTTGGGTCGATTGACTCGCACCGTCACCTGATACAGCGGATCGCGTTGGTTGCCGAGGGAAGCGCGCTCGCACTCGACTATCGACGTGCACCCGAACATCCGCATCCTGCGGCCGTCGAGGACGCGGTGGCGGCGTATCGCTGGCTACTGGCTGAGGGGCACGAACCGTCGCGCCTGATCATCGCGGGCGACTCGTCCGGGGGTGGGCTCACGGTTGCGACGCTGGTCGCGCTGCGCGATTCCGGGGCCCCGCTTCCGGCGGCGGGCGTCTGCATCTCGCCGTGGGTCGATCTCGAATGCGCAGGGGAATCGATGACCGCGCGCGCGGCGGACGACTGGAACTCTCGCGAACTGTCGCTGCCGCTCGCGCAGCTCTACCTCGATGGGCTCGACCCCAGAACACCGCTCGCAGCCCCGCTCTATGCCAATCTCTCGGATCTGCCGCCGCTGTTCATCCAGGTGGGCACCGCCGAAGTGTTGTACGACGATGCCACGCGCCTCGCCGCGCGTGCGCGCGCGGCCGGTGTCGCCGCAACGCTAGACCCCTGCGAGGACATGTTCCACGACTGGCATCTGTTCCCGGACGAACTCCCCGATGCACAAGAAGCCATCGCACGGCTCGGGAAGTTCGCGCGGACGTTGGTGTCTTGACATAACATCTATCCACGGGCGCCCGAGCGGAAGTGGGGCTTGAACGTCCCAACTGCCCTGGCCCCTGAATTCGGTACCTTCTCGTCATGGGAACGCTTCCGAAAGGACAGCGGGCGATCGACGATCTTCCCCGCTTCGGACTCCTGCAGTTCCAGAACCGCTTCCCGGACCGGACCGGGTGCGTGGCATTCGAGGTCCGCGGCGATGTTGCGAACCCGCTCTCGGTCGAGGCGCGTTTCCTCGAACTCCCGCGCACGAAGCCGGTGAGTGATCTCCACTGCGTGACGACCTGGTCGAAGTGCGGCCTCGAATGGTCCGGGGTGCGGTTCCGCGACTTCTACGAGCAACTGGTCGTTCCCGAAGTGCGGCCGGAAGCGGACGCCCGCCTCGTCGTCTTCCGGGGACAGGACGGAAACCGTGCGAGCCTGCCGCTCGAAGATCTGCTGGCCGACGACGTCCTGCTCGCCGACACCCTCGACGGCCAACCGCTCTCGGTCGCCCACGGCGCGCCGCTGCGACTCGTGGCCCCCGGCCACTACGGCTACAAGAACATCAAGCACCTGAAGGCGATCGAGTTCTGGCGCGACGCCCGCCGTTGTCGCTACCCGGCGCCCGGCTTTCTCGATCATCCGCGGGCGCGCGTCGGTCACGAAGAGAGAGCGGTCGGTCTGCCGAATTGGCTCATGCGACCGCTCTACCGACTCATCATTCCGTCCACACGCTGGGCCTCGCGGACCTTTCTTGAACGGCACCTGAGGAAGCGTGATCGCTGATTCCTTCGAGAGGTTGTGGCCCGCTGGGCTCGGTAGTGGTTTGGAAAACCCTGCGCTGCCGGCTTTCACATGGCGTCCGGGCACGAGATCTCGGACGACCGTCCGCCGAGATGACTGCTAGAAGAGGTAGCCGAGCCGCAGGCCGATCTTGCGTTCACTCGATCCGTTGCGGAAGAGCGAATCGAGTTGGAGCGCCGCGCTGAACGGGCCATCCTCCTGTTCGAAGCGGATCTCCAGGCCGGCCCGTCCCGAGTTGCTCTCGATATCTCGTCCATCGAGGCTGTAGCGGGTCGGGACCGCCGCGAAGCCGGAGCGGACCGTGCGATCGTCGATGTCGAAATCGTGCCGCCAGCCGATCACGAATCCGCTCGAAACGCTGCCGCCATCGAACACGATGCGTCGCGACATGCGCACACCGACTTCTCCGACGAGGGAATCGGTCGTGCGGGCGTTCACGACGAGGTTCAGATCCTCCGCTCCGCGCTCGGTGAAGCCGCGCTCCCAGAGACGCATGGCCTCGAGGGCTACGTAAGGCGTTGCTGCGAAGCTCCAGAGTTCGGTGTTCCAGCCCGCGGTTGCCGTCAGCCCGAGCGAGGCGCCACCGTGTTCGCTGTACGCCGTCTGGGCGATGTTGCCGATCTGGATCGGCCGTTCCGAGTCGTAGCGATGGCGCGCATAGGTGATCGCGCCTTCGACGTGACGATCCTCGCTGAACCACGAGCCGTAGATGGAGCCGTAACCGCTGCGAACCGCTCCATCACCACGTCGTTCGTGGAGATCCAACCGCGAGCGCGACCAGCCACCGGAGATTCCGATCGACGAGGTCTCGTCGATCCACGCGCTGGCGCCTAGCAGGCCGCCGTAGCCGTCGAAGTCGTAGCCCGTGTAGCCGTCGTCCTTGCGCTGTTCGCCGCTTCCGTTGAAGCCGGCCGTCCAGAACGTGACGCCGCGGGTATCGAACAGGTTCGCGCCGACCGGTGAGAGCCCGGTCACCGGATCGACCGCTTCCCGCTTCGCGATCAGGTCTGCCAGGAATCTGCGCTGGACCTCTCTGGCCTGACCGATACCGCCTAGCAATGCCCGGCCGTAGCGTTCGGTCGTCGAGAGTGTGGTCGTCGTGTAGTCGTCGTAGGAGTCGCCGGAGAGGCTCGCCAGGGCTTGCTCGTACTGGTGGGGCTGGAGCATCTGGAACTCTCCGAGGACCAGATCGAGGCTCGGTGTGCGAACCGGAACGACCGCGTCCAGGTAGGTCGAGGTCGCACGTTGGACCTTGTTCCGCGCGATCGAGGCGAACGGCTGCGCCACCGGGTCGACGAAGACGCCGCCCGGCTGGACCGAGACATCGAAGCGCAACAGGGGCGTCGCCGTCGGAATATCGAGCGCGGCGAGCGCGCCGGAGGTCTGAGGCGTGGTCAGCACGAAGTCACCGAGCTGATCGGCGTAGAAGCCGGGATTGCGCACGACCTCGAGCGTGCCCCCGATCGCGGCGGTGCCTGTCGCCGCGATCAGGTCCCGGCTGCCGTCCTTGTGGAAGCGCGCGATGTAGCGCCCGGTGGGCGTCTGCTCGAAGCGGCCGTTCAGCTGCGTGGTTGCCGGCGTTGCGTTCTCGATTTGGACCGTGCCCGCATTGGTCAAGCGGCCGCCGCCCAGATCGGCAACGGGCCCGGCTCGGAACGATGCGCCTGCCCGGTTGTCGAAGACATTGGCTCCGGTGCCTAGCCGCAGATCTCCGACCACGGTGCCGGTGTTGTCGACCGAATCGTCTCCGGTACCCCCGGCGACGGCGGTACCGCCGAGCGCGTGGAGCAGTCCACCGTTCGCGACCACGTTGGTGCCGCCATCCAGGAAGCGCACGCCGGCCGCGTCGCCCGTTCCGCCCTGCACGACACCCGCGCCGAGTAGGGTAACGGTGACGTCGCCGACCCCGGCGTCGCCGCGGCTCTGGACGACGACGCCGTCCGAGCCGAGCCCGTTCGCCGCGATGTTGCCGTCCACGGTCACCATGACGTCGCCGCCGGAACCGGTCCCGCCTGCGCTTTGCGCGAAGACACCGTGGGAAACGTCGCCGAAGGTCACGATGTCGCCGCTGTGATCGACGACGACGTTGCCACCGGAGCCGGCGCCGCCGCTGCTCCCCGCCGCCGAGAAGAGATCCGACGAGATCAGGTTGTTGCCGATGTTGCCGGCAACGCCACCTCCGCCGCCCACGCTCTGGGCGAAGATGGCGTTTGCGCCACTGCCGTGCGTGACGATGTCGCCACTGCTCTGGATCGTGACGAGTCCGCCGTCTCCGCCACCTCCTCCGGAACCGCCGATCGGAGGCAGGATGCCGATGTTCGAGAAGCCCAGCTCGATCCCGAGCAACGTCCCGTCCTTGAGGCCGCGGTCGACGTTGCCGGCAACGCCACCTCCGCCGCCCACGCTCTGGGCGAAGATGCCGTTTGCGCCGTTGCCGAACGTCTCGATCGTTCCGGTGTGTTCGACGTCGACCATGGCGCCGAAGCCCGCGTTGCTTCCGTCGCCCCCGATCGAGAGCTTGGCCGTCACGCCGGTCTGTGCGGTGCCTCCGGATCCGGGCGGGGCGCACACGGCGGTTCCCGCCGGCGGGCCCGGATCGCCGGCCGCGGTGTCTTCGCAGAAGTTCTCGCCGACACCACCACCGCCGCCAACACTTTGAGCGAAGATGCCGTCGGCCTTGCTCGACATCGTCACGATGTCGGCCGCGTTGCGAACGGTCACGATTCCACCGTTGCCCTGGCTGCCCTGGTCGCCTCCGACCGTGATCGAGATGTCCTTGAACAGGCTGATCTGATTGGCCAGGGAAACGGGGACGGGCAAGCCGAAGATGCCCATCCCGCCGCGGCCGCCCCCGCCGCCCACGCTCTGGGCGAAGATTCCGCGTGCGCCGATGCCTCGGGTGGTGATGACGCCGGAGTTCCCGGCGAAGACGGTGCCGCCGTCGCTGGCCATTCCGCCGCTACCGCCGACCGCGATCTGCAGGTTGGCGTTCTGGCTGGCATTCTTGTTGAACGGGTTCTTCTTGTCGAGCAGGAGCGAGACGCCGCGTGCCGAGCCGCCCATGCCGCCGCCACCGCCGACACTCTGGGCCACGATTCCCACCGAGCCGCGACCGAAGGTGTCGACGAGGCTCGTGTTCTGGACGTTGACCGCGCCGCCGGTATTCCCGCTACCCCCCGCGCCGCCGACCGCGACGACCACGTTGATGCTCTTGCCGGGCTGGGCGGCCGACAGCCCGACGCTGCCCGCCAGGCTCGACCCTCCGGTTCCGCCGCCGCCGCCCACACTCTGGGCGAAGATCCCATGCGCATCGTCGCCGCGGGTCACGATCCGATCGTTGGTCGTGACTTCGACGGTGCCGCCCTTGTTGCCCGCGCCCCCGCTTCCACCGACGGCGATCGATGCGTTGACGTTGGTCTTCTCGCCGCCCGAACCCAGTGTCGCGGCGATCGCCATGCCGCCATTTCCACCCCCGCCGCCGACACTCTGCGCCTGGATCGCATGTGCGTTGTGTCCGCTCGTGTCGACGAGGCCGTCGTTGATCACGGAGACGAAGCCGCCACTGCTGGCGCTGCCACCCGCACCGCCGACCGAAACCGCGAGGTTCTTCGAAGTGCCCGCCCCGAAGGCGCCGCTGAAGCTGAGCCCTCCATCTCCGCCCCCGCCACCCAGGCTGTGTGCGTAGATGCCGAGTGCGGATTCGCCGTGGGTGATGATGCTCTGCTGATTGGAGACATCGACACGGCCGGCAGCCGTACCCGTACCCCCACTGCCGCCAACGCTCACGCCCAGCTGCACACCGCTCGGCGTCGAGCTGAGCGAGCCGCTCGCGGCGAAGCCTCCCGTACCCCCGCCGCCGCCGAGACTCTGGGCAAAGAGACCGTGCGATTTCACACCGCTGGTTTCGATGAAGCCCTGGTTGGTGATCCCGACCGCCTTGCCCTCGCCGCCGACGCCACCGCTTCCGCCCACGGCGGCGCTGAGCGTCACGCTCTTCTCGCCCTGGCCAAGGGCCACCGCCATTGCGAAACCACCGTCGCCGCCGCCACCACCGACGCTCTGGGCGAATACCCCGTAGGCCGCATCGGCCGCGGTCGTGACCGTTCCGGTGTTGCCGAGGTGGACACGGCCACCGTCGCCGCCAGGGCCGCCGGTTCCACCGATCGCTGCCGAGAGCGACGCGCCGTCTCCGAAGCCGCCCGAGATCGTGCCCGCGAAACCGGCGTTCCCGCCCCCGCCGCCCACGCTCTGGGCGATCAGGCCGTGTGCGCCCTTGGCCTGCGTCTTCACGGTGCCGGCGGAGTCGAGATCCACCTGGTTGGCGTTGCCGCCCTTCGCGCCAGAACCGCCCATGCCGAAGGCGAGTCCGCCACCCTGGCTGGAGCCCGCGCCCGAGATCGCGAAGCCGCCACTGCCGCCGCCGCCGCCCACACTCTGGGCAACGACCCCGTGCGCAAGCTCTCCGCTCGTTGTTATGTCACTGGTGACGTCGACATCGACGGTACCGCCAGCACCGCCGGCCGTGCCGCTTCCACCGAAGCTGAGTGCCGCGGCGGGTCCGGCCGCGAAGGATGCGCCGATACTGAAGCCGCCGTCGCCACCGCCGCCGCCCACGCTCTGGGCGAGGATTCCGTAGGAGCGCAGGCCCCCGGTCGTGATGTCGCCGTCGCTGCCGAGAACCACCGTGCTGGCGTCGCCGCCCGCACCGCCGGAACCGCCTACCGAAATGGTTCCGGAGAATCCGTCCGAGCCCGCGGCCGCGATCGCGAAGCCGCCGTTGCCGCCACCGCCGCCCACGCTCTGCGCCTGGATTCCGTGCGCGTCCTTGCCCAGGGTCTGGATCGTCTTGCCGCTCTGGACATCGACGCTGCCGCCCTTGCCGCCGCCGCCGGCCTTGCCGCCGATGGCGACACCGACGGCGAACTTCGTCCCGATGGCGACGCTGCCGGCGAAGCCGCCGTTGCCACCACCGCCGCCGACACTCTGGGCGAAGATTCCGTGGGATCGTGCTCCCATCGTCGACGAACCACCGGCCGTGGCGTTGACGTCGACCCGGCCACCGTCGCTCGCCGTTCCACCCGAGCCGCCGACACCGGCACTGAAGAAGGCGCCGACCGCGATCGTGCCACCACCGTTGCCGCCGCCACCGCCGACGCTCTGGACGAACAGGGCGCTCGAATCCGCCGCCTGAGTGGACAGCTGACCGGTTTCGTTGACGGTCACGATGCCACCGTTGCCGCCGCCGCCGCCCGCGCCGCCGACACCGAACCAACCGCCGGAGGCGCCTCCGTTGCCACCGCCACCGCCCACGCTCTGGGCGAAGATGGCGTTGGATCCGGTGGCGGAGATGTTGCCGCTGTTCTCGACCAGCACGTTGCCGCCCGGGCTCGTGGAGCTTCCCCGGCCTCCGACTGCGAGGATGCCGCCCGAGAACGCGCCGTCTCCGCCGCCGCCGCCCACGCTCTGGGCGAAGATTCCGCGCGAACCTGCACCGCTGACCTCGATGCTCCCCGTGTTCCGCGCGGTCACGCCAGCGCCGCTCCCGCCTCCCGACCCGGAGCCACCGAAGGAGAACGCGCCGCCCGAGCCGCCACCACTGCCCCCGCCGCCGCCGACGCTCTGCGCGAAGATCCCGTGGGAGTTCGCGCCGATCGTCGTCGCCATGCCCGCGTTGCTCGCGAACGCGGTGCCCCCGTTCCCGCCGCGGCCGCCGCCACCGCCACTCGAGTAGAAAACGCCGAATCCGCTGCCGCCGCTGCCACCACCACCACCGACGCTCTCCGAGAAGATCGCGTGGGAACGGGCGCCCCTCGTGGTGATGGCGCCCGTGTTCGTCAGCAAGGCGCTACCGCCGTGGCCGGCACTGCCGCCGCTCGCCGAGAAGCTCACGAATCCGGCGCTGCCGCCGCCCCGGCCTCCGTGCCCGCCGACGCTACTGGCGATCGCTCCGTGCGAATCGCTCCCGGTCGTGGCGATGTCTCCGCCCGTGCGGATCGTGACGCTTCCGCCGGAACCGGAATTTCCACCGGACCCGGGTCCTCCGCCGATCGGGATCGCGCCGTTCTTGCCGCCGCGGCCCGCCTCGGCGCCGAGGCTGTAGCCGGCGATTCCGTGCGCGTCGTTCCCCCGGGTCGTGATGTTCCAGCTGCCATCGACGAGGATGCTTCCTCCGAGGCCACTACCACCGCCGTCGCCACCGCCCCCGAATGTCCCGCCGTTGCCACCCTTGCCGCCCTTGCCGGCCTGGCTGACCGCGAGGATCGCGATGGCACCGGGGCCGCGCATGGAGAGGTCTCCGCTACCGCGCACGCTCACGCTGCCGCCGTTCCCGCCCTTGCCTCCATCACTCGCGTTGCAGCAGCCCGAACCGCCACCGCGTCCTCCCGCGCCGCCCTGGCTGAATGCGCGAATCGCGAAAGCTCCGCTCCCGGTGGTCGTGATGTTTCCTGAGCTGTTGATCGTGACCGTCGGCCCGGTGCTGCCCGATCCTCCAGCCCGGCTGCCGCGAATCAGCGAGGCGCCGCGACCCCGCCGGCCGGTCGAACCGGTGGAGAGCACGGACAGCCCGGGACCGGCGGTGACGATGTCCGGCCCGGAGAATGCGATGGACGCACCCGACGAACAGGAACCGGCGACACAGCGGATCGACTCGGCCGATGCGGATGTGGCGAAACCGATCCCGGCCAGGATCAGTGCCAATGGGGCCGCCCTCAGACAGAGACGGGCCAGTCGAATCGTCGATCGGATCGGGATGGGGCTCAACCGGGGCTCCTAGCAGGACCCCCCAACATCGCCGTCGATCCTAACATCGTTCAGTCGATCCAGGATCTGTCAATTGGCCGATCGAGCCTGCCTATCGGCTGCACACGAAAGATCCTCGAGGGGATGCGTCTACAGGTTCGGAGTTCCCAGCACGGTCTCCGAGAAGTCGGTGCCTCGCTAGTGCATGGGTGACGCTCGGTTCTTGGCGACGAGCCCGGAAAAGTAGGCCGCGAAATTCGAGGGCCCCGGCCCTGAGAACTCCCTGGCGTACCGGATCCGGTAGCCTTCACGGGTATGTCGAGGAGAACGTCCTTGGCCGTGCGACTCGCGATCATGCTGATGGCAGCACCGACGGGCCTGTGCAGCGAGACGCCGGACTTCGCCGCGCGCCGCGAGCAGATGGTGCGCGATCAGCTCGAAGGCCGCGGTATCGAGAACCCGCGTGTCCTCGATGCCATGCGCAAGGTACCGCGGCACCGCTTCGTGCCCGCGGCGCTGGCCGACCGCGCCTATCGAGACGGCCCCCTCCCGATCGGGTACGGCCAGACGATCAGCCAACCCTTCATCGTGGCTTCGATGACCGCGCTGGCGGACCCCCAGCCGCGCGACAGGATTCTCGAGGTCGGCACGGGCTCGGGCTACCAGGCGGCGGTGCTCGGCGAACTCGCAGCGCGGGTCTACACCATCGAGATCGTGCCGGAGCTGGCAGCGCGCTCTCGAAAGCTCCTGGCCGAGCTCGGCTACGAGAACGTCGACGTCATCACGGGCGACGGCTGGAAGGGCCTGGCGGGCGAAGCGCCCTTCGACGCCATCGTCGTCACTGCGGCGCCCGCCGAGATCCCACCGCCGTTGCTCGATCAGTTGGCCGTAGGCGCAAAACTGGTGATCCCCGTCGGTGACCGGAACCAGATGCTGCGTGTGGTCGAGCGCACCCGGGAAGGGCTCGAGGAGCGCGGCGTCTACCCCGTGCGCTTCGTGCCGTTGGTCCGCGAGCCCGAGAACGCGCGTTAGGCTTCCGGCGGGCCCATGTCGGAGCGACCGCCGGCCAGCCGTCTGATCAGCGCAGCGCAGCGCGCCCGTCGGCGAACAGCGCCACCAGGTCGAGGGTCGAGACGAGGCCGAGCAACGTCTCGCCCTCGGTGACGAGCACCCGGTGCACGCGCCGGTCGAGCATCCGGCGTGCCACCTCCGTGAGCGGCGTGTCGGGGGATACGGTCACGAGGTCGGTCATCATCATGTCGCGAACGCGCAGCTTCGGGAGCCGACTCGCCGCCGAGAGCAGCACACGCTCGTGATCTTCCGCGCGTTGCACGTCGGCGTCGAAGGGCTCGAGATAGAACGCCGAAGCCGCGATCCGCGCTTCCTCGACCTTGAGCTGGCGCACGACATCCGAGCGGGAGACGATGCCCACGAGCCGCCCGCCCTCGACCACCGGCGCCCCCTGGATCTTGTTCCGGAGCAGCACGTCTTCGAACTCCGCCAGCGGCATGTCCGGCGAGACGGTCACTAGCTTCGTTCGCATGTGATTGGCGGCCGTGGAACTCATCTCGACTCCTTCGTCGTGATGATACTTCGATTGCGGAACGCCGTCGGCCATCCCCCCCTCGTCGAGCACCGCACGCGAGGGGCGAATCGCCGCCCGAGGACCATCGTCGGTGCCGGGCCCGGGCTCCGAATCGATCGGTGGGTGCCGGCGATTCGGCCTCCGCCGAGCGTATCCACGACTTCAATCTGGTGCTGAAGCTGACTTTCATTTTCAGTATGTGCGCAGAACCCGATGAGCGAGATGCTTCGCACCGGTTCCACCCGGGAGACGGCCGGGCCCGCCGACTTCGCCTGGCAATTTCTCCTATGAGAGCGTAGTTTGCGGCGAGGCCGATCCGAGAAGGCCCGCCGAGCGCCGGAAACGTTAGGCCCGCTCGACCTCGACGAAATCGTTCCGGATCGACGCACCGCCGCCGAGATCGAGGGCCCAGGTGGTGGAACCGTCCGTCGCCGCCTTGCCGACCTGGTCGAATCCGAGTCGCTCGTAGAGATCGGCCACCATCATGTTCTTTCGCGTCGGGACGTATCGGCCCACGATCCGCGAGGCACCGAGATCGGATGCGGCCGAGAGCATCTCGCCGCACATGAGTTCCGGGCGATCATCATCCCGAGCTCACTGCGGAGTTGCCGATGTTGCGCGAGGCCGCACCCGGGGTCTTCCACGAAGGCTACGGGGGTTGGAGCTTCAAGCTCTTCGCCACCCACCACGCTCCGGGTCAGGAGGCGATCTACAAGATCGCCAAGAGTCCATTCGTTCGGCTCGTTGCCGGGGAACCCGCGTTGGATGTCACCGGCTACGTGGAACGTCAGGGCATCCTCGGAAAGCTCGACGTGGTCGTCTTCCAGCTCGGCCTCAACGAGACCTTCGCGTTGGACCGCGACGATCCGACCGCCGTCGCTGCGGGGGTCGGAGAGATGGTGACCCACGCGGACCGGCTCGTTGCCGCGTTCGCCGACGCAGCGCCCGAAGCGAAACTGGGCATCGTGTTGCCCGCGCCCTTCACGAGGAGCGCGCGGACCTTCGAACAGGTCTATGGCGGCTCGCGCGAGGATTTCGGTGATCCCTGGCGACACCGACGCATCCAGCATGCCGTGCTCACGGCGCTGCTCGATCGCTTCGGAGCAGAGGCGCCACCGATCTTCGTGATCCCGCTCAACGCTGCGCTCGACACGGTGGATGGCTATTGGATCGGGGACGCCGGACACCCGAACGAGCACGGTGCGGATCAGATCGCGGGCGCCGTCTTCGCGAGCATCGTGGGTGCACTCACGCCTGGTTCCGCTTCCCGCTAGAGGCGCCAGGAGACCCTGCGGTCCGGAGCGCGCGCAGGAACCCAGGATCGGCGCGGTGGGCCTTCCGGACCCTCGATCGCGAACATGTGGCCGTAGCCGGGTACGCACTCCTCGAAGGCGCTACGCGCCGTAAGTCGACGGATCCACGGCAAAGGCGAGACCCGCGAGCTTCTCACCTGCCGCGTAACGCGCGACATTGCCACGGGCGATCTCTGCGTAGAGGCGGAGCGCCTCGACGTCGCTCTTGCCTGCCGTATCGATCGCCAGGTGTTCGAGCAGCAGCTCCCGACGCAACGCCGACACCGTCGGACCGTGCCAGAACGACGCGTTGAGTTCGGTATCGCCATAGAAGGAGCGGTTGCCGACGTTCGCCGATCCGATCGTGCACCAGACGTCATCCACCAATGCGATCTTCGCATGTACGTAGATGTTCTGGTGGCCGCCCCCGGGCAGGCTCTGCGCAATGCAAGCCAACGTGAAGTTGTCGTGATCCCCGAGCGCCGCCAGCGAATCGAAGAAGGCCTTGCTGTTCGGGTCACTCCGCCCGGCGGCCATCTCTCGATTCACGTCCTTGGGCACGAGGAAGACGACCTCGACCCCGCGCTCGAGCGCCGACTTCAGGCGATCCACGACTTCGGGCGCACCGATGGCCTGATCTTCGATGTAGATGCTCGTCCGTGCGGAGTCCAGGGCCCGGCGGTACTGATCGATCACACTGTAGTCACCCGCCTCGATGTCGAACGGCTCGCAGCCCGGTGCGGCTCGACCGTCGCGATAGCGCTCCTTGCGAACGGTCCGCTGGATCTGGACCGGAACCTCGCCGACCGGGTCCGTTGCGGTCGCCGGGAACGACAGTAGATCCTGGGCGCTGGCGCTGGGCCAGAGTCCGTCGCTTTCTTCACGGTCGCTCGCCTCGTTCCAGCGCTGGACGAAGTTGTGGTGCACATCGCTGACCGCCGGGCCCTGCAGCTCGACGTAGACATCGTGGGTGTTGCCGAGGTCGGTCGCCGGATGCCCAACCGGCACGCAGGAGTTCGGGTTCAAGTTGATCCCACCGACGAAGCCCACCTCCCCCGGCTCACCGGCATCCACCAGCCAACTCTTCTGGTGCTGGCAGTAGCGATCGTGCGCTTGATCCCAGCGGGCCAGGAAGCGGGAGCCGCGTTCGGCGAGCATTGCGCGATGGGTCTCGGTGCCGGCGAAATGAGAATCTGGATCGACCTTGGCCAGAAGCACATGGCGCCAGAAGATCACCCGCACGTCGAGACCCCGTGCAACCGCAGCATCGAGTACGTCGAACAGGCTTCCGCGGCCATCGGGCATCAGGAACGCGGGGCTCAGGAACGCGATCGTGACCCAGACACTCTTGCGCGCCGATTCGACGGACTCGCAGATCCGGCGGAACGCGGGTTCGCCATCGACCAGTGGCGAGACCCGGTTGCCCGCGCGAATGGGATAGGGGCCAGAGTTCACGTAGGGAATGTGGTCGCCGTCGCGATGCATGCCGCCTCCCGATCCCAGCGCCCCATCAGCGGAGCGAATCGAGAGACTAGCGCTAGGAGCCTGCGGTTCGCCTGAACTCGCGAACACGCCGAGGCGAGGAGCGCGACCGGTGGCGGATTTGCCCCTGGGCGCCCCAGTTGGACCCGAAAGACCCATGTGGACCAGTGGGCATATCACGCATAGCAGCGGCTCGAACGTCCGATCACTTCATTGATGCTCGAACAAGTACGAGCGTCACGCGGTCGTATCGACGTCCGTCACTGAAGAGGATTCGCCATTCACGCAAAGCCGAGAGGCGTCGCGTCGGATCTTCCTTCACGGAAAGAATGTCCGCACGCCATGACGGGCGTCATACCGCGCCCTGACCTGCAAAGACTAGCTTCCTCGGTATCGGGCCCTTGCCGGTGGAGGTAGTGTGGTGTCCTTGTCTCGACGCGAGTTCCTGCGTGCGGGAGCGGCCACTGCGCTCGTCGGAGCGGCGACCGCCCTCGGCGTGAGTCTGCACCGCTTGCGCCCGAGCTCGCCTCCCGTGGTGGCTGCGTCGCTTGGGTACGGGGACTGGCGGGACGTCTACCGGCAGCGTTGGAGCTGGGATCGCGTCGCGTGCGGAACCCATACGAACGTGAACTGCGTGTCGTCCTGCGCCTGGAACCTCTACGTGCGCGACGGCATCGTGTGGCGCGAGGAGCAATCCGCGCCTTACATCGCCTCCAACGCAGAGGTGCCGGACTGGAATCCGCGGGGCTGCCAGAAGGGCGCGAGTTGCAGCGACCTCATGACCAGCAGCGCCCGATTGCGCCATCCGCTGAAGCAGATCGGGGGGCGCGGCTCGGGGAAGTTCCGGCGGGTCTCCTGGGACGAGGCGCTCGGCGAGATCGCGTCGGGGCTGGTGGACACGCTCGCCGAGCGGGGCGGCGAAGGCGTCGTGCTGGAACTCGGCCCGAACGTCGACTACGGCGCCAACACGGCGGCCGGTCTTCGCTTCTTCCGCCAGATCGGCGCGCCGATCACGGACTCGATGGCCCAGATCGGTGATCTCGCCGTCGGCGGCACCATCACGCTCGGAACCCCCCACACCGATGGCAGCTCGGACGACTGGTTCCGCTCGAAGTACCTGGTGCTGTGGGCATGCAATCCCGCAACCGCGCGGATCCCCGATGCGCACTTCGTGAACGAGGCCCGCTACAACGGGGCTCGCGTGGTGGTCGTCGCACCGGACTACAACCAGAGTTCGATCCACGCCGATTGCTTCGTGCCCGTTCGCCCCGGAACCGATGCCGCGCTGGCGTTGGCCGCTTGCCAGCTCGTGATCGAGGAGGGGCTCTACGACGAGGAGTACCTGCTCGAGCAGACCGATCTCCCGTTCCTGATCCGCGCTGACGATGGGCGCTTCCTGCGCGAGGCGGACGTGGTCCGCGGCGGACGGAGTGATGTCTTCGCGTGGTGGGATGGCGGCGCGGCCGCGCCTGCGTGGGCACCGGGTTGCGCCGGCAGCGACCAGCGAAGTCTGCGTGTCCCGGATGGCGTGATGCCGCAGTTGGATGTCCGCGCGGAGGTCACGCTGCTGGATGGGAGGCGGACCGCGGTGCGCACGGCTTTCTCCCTGCTGCGTGAGCGGCTGGCCAGCGCCGAGCCCGAGGCCGCCGCGGGCATCACGGGTCTTTCCGCCGGACTGATCCGCCGATTCGGCCGGGAGTTCGCGGCGGCCGACTCGGCGCTCATCCTCTCGCAGTGGGGCATGTGCAAGAACTATCATTCCGATCTGGCGCAGCGCTCGCAGATCCTGCTCGCCTCACTCACCGGGAACCTGGGCCGCGCGGGTGGCGGTTGGCGCTCCGGCGCATTCGTCGCGCTCGACGGCATGGGACTGGTCGCGATGCAAGATCGGCTGGGACTTCCCAGCCTGGCCTGGACCGCCGCGCGGTCGATGGTCGACCCCAAGGCCCTGCGCGCCGAGTTCGAGTCGATGTACATCCCGAGCACGATCTTTCACGCGGTCCACGGCGGCCTCGCAGAGTTCGAGACGGCGGCGGCCCACGGCGATCCCGGGCTGGAACGCGGAGCCGCCCCCTACCTCGAGGAGGCCCTTCAGAAGGGCCACTTCCCGATCTCTCCGCCCCCCGGCGAACGCCCGCCCGACGTCGTGTTCTCTCTGTTCGGAAACGTCCTGCGGCACACGCGGATGGGATGGCGTGTGCGCGAGACGTTGTTCAGCTCCGCCCGACTGGTGGTCGACATCAACTTCCGGCTCAACGAAACCGGGCGTCACGCGGATTTTCTGCTCCCGGCCGCAGGTTGGTACGAGAAGGTCGGAATCAAGTACATCGCCAGCTTCGTTCCCTATCTCACGCTAGGCGACCGTGCCGTCGCGCCACTCGGGGAATCGAAGCCCGAATGGGAGATCTTCTCGCTGCTGGCGCAGCAGGTGGGCAGCGATGCCGAGCGCCGGGAGATTACCCAGGTGCGCGGGTTCCGGGGTCAGGCGTGCAGCCTCGGCGATCTCGGTGAACGTTTCAGCGATTCGGGTCGCTTCGGGCCGCGTGACGAAGAGGCGATCGCCGAGTTCATCCTGGGCGCCTCCGGGGCGTCGAAGGGAATCGATCTCGCGACGCTGCGCAAACGGGGCGGGGCCATGCGGATCAGCAGCCTCGGTTCGGCGGGCGGAACCGCCGGGATCTACTCCGACTACGACCCCGACGAACCCGTTGTGCCGCTGCGGGACTTCGTCGAGAAGAAGCATCCCTACCCGACGCTCACGGGCCGCCAGCAGTTCTACATCGACCATCCCTGGTTCCTCGAGGTCGGGGAAGAGCTGCCGATGCACAAGGCGCCGCCGGCCAGTGGCGGCGCCCATCCCTTCACGCTCACGGGCGGGCACACCCGCTGGAGCGTGCACGCCATGTGGCGCGACCAGGATCTGATGCTCCGGCTACAACGTGGAGAGCCCGTGATCTACCTGAACGAGACGGACGCCGGCGCGCGCGGGATCCGGGATCACGGCCTGGTGCGCGTCTTCAACGACCTGGGCGAGTTCGTCTGCCGCGCCAAACTCACGGGAGCGATCCAGCCGCGCCAGGCCCACATCTTCCACGCCTGGGAGCCCTACCAGTTCCGCGGAGGCCGCTGTCACCAGTCCCTGGCGCCGAGCCCGTTCAAGATCACCCAGCTCGTCGGCGACTATGGCCAGCTGCACTGGGGCTACTCGCACTACGAGCCGAACCAGGTCGACCGCGACACCCGGGTCGACCTGGCTCCCCTGCCGGAGACCGCCTAGCAGCTCACTCCCAGACGATCTCGGCGGGATCCCGGTCCAGGTGACCGAGGGCATCCTTCCAGCGGTAGAGGATCAGCGTATCCATCACTTCCGATTCGCGTCCGCGACGCTTGCGGTCGAGCTCGGTCCGTAGGACGTCGAGGGCGCCGTGGACCTCGGTACCGAACAGCCCCTCCAGGTAGGAGGGCGGAATGCGGTCGCCGCCTTCGTCGAAGCTGCCGTCCTCACGGAGCGGTGCCGGCGCCAGCGGCGGCACGTAGTAGACGTTCGGCTTCGTGCCCATTTCGGGATGGAGCGGCAACGCCACCTTCCATTTCTTCACGAGCTTCGACACCGCGCCATCGTCGTCGTCGAGGTAGCCCACGAAGGCGGCGCGTCCCGGGCACTGCCGAACACAAGCGGGCGCGACGCCCTGCTCGATGCGCGGGAAGCAACCGATGCAGTGTTGGCTGACGCCGCGCGCCTCGTTGAAGTAGATCTTCTTGTAGGGACAGGCGCCGGCACAGTGCTGATTGCCCTGGCAGGTGTCTTCGTCGCGAAGTACGAGTCCGTCCTCCTCTCGCTTGAAGAGTGCGCCGGTCGGGCACGCTTCGAGGCAGGCCGGCTCGCTGCAGTGGTTGCACATGCGCGGCGCGTAGAAGAAGTAGGCGTTGGGGAACTCGCCCGCGCCTTCGTCCTCGTCCCAGTTCATGCCCCAGGTCTTGCTGCCCGCGGTCTTCTGCAGGTGGACGCTCCGACCGTGGCCGCCGCGTAGCACCTCGTCGTAGTTGTAGTCCCAGCCGCCGCCGAACTGCTCGGGGGTCGGTACCTGCCCGGACTGGAGCACGCCGTTCGCGTCGTAGCCGCCGCCCATGCTCTCCCAATCCTTCGGCGTACCACGGCCGGGCATGGTGTTCACGGACATCCACCACTGTTGCTCCGCCCCCTCCTCTCCCTCGTTCCAGAGCACCCGACAGGCGACCGAGCAGGTCTGGCAGCCGATGCATTTGTTGAGGTCGAAGACCCAGGCGAGTTGACGGTTCGATCGAATGAGCGTTGCCATGGTGTCGTGACTCCTTGCTTCTTTCCTGGGTCGATCAGGCGACCCGCTCGACGTCGACGCGGACGGCCCGATCGGCCGGGATCGGCTGCCAGGAGAACATCCGGTACTTCAAGTGTCCGTAGTTCCCGACCAGGCCCAGGTGCTTCACGTGACCGGGTTCGAGATCGGCCTGGCTGTACCAGTTCTCGTGCATGTAAGGCTCGAAGCCGTTGTACACGATCACCTGACCCGGCCGGCAGGAGGGCGTGATCTTGGCGGCAAGGAGGCTCTCGCCCACGTCGCTGACGAGCTTGACCTGCTCTCCGTTCTCGATGCCGAGCCCGGCGGCGTCGTCGTCGTTCAGACACACGAACGGTTCGCCACGGTACGTGTTCATGATGACGTTATTCGTCATGTTCATGGAGTGAACGCTCCAGCGGTTGTGGCCGCTGGTCATCATGAAGCGTCGCTTCGCACCGCCGTGCGCCGGCGGCTCCTTGTGCGTGGGCAGTTCCTCGCCGGCTTCCAGGAACCACTCGTGATCGATGTAGTACTGGGCGCGACGCACCAGCGTGTCGTAGGGCACCTTGTCTTCGGTGTGCCAACGCAGGGGGTTGTGGACCTCATCCTCCTTGATCGTCGATGCTTGGGAGATCCCGTGGCCAACGGTTCCCCAGCCGGTGAAGCGGACCTGCCCCTTCTCGCGCAAGGTGTTCAGCGTGGTTCCCTTCGGCAGGACGCCGTAGACCGCGTTGTCGCGGATCGACTCGTCGAAGCGGGTCTCTTCCTCGCGCATCGCACCGCCCAGTGTCGCGGTCGCTACCAGGTTCTCGAGAGTGCGCACGTTTCCCTTGCGGTCCTTGAACTCGCGCATGCCCCGCTTGCGAGCCCGGTCTTCGATCGCAGCGAGGATTCGGACGCCGATCTCGTAGTCGGGAAGTGCCTCGCCGAGCGGCTCCACCGCGCGGTCGCAGAGGACGAAGTTCAGGTGGTGCACGGAGGGCATGCTGTTGCCCAGCTTTTCGTAGTGCTGGGCCGCGGGCAGGATGTAGTCCGAGTAGAGGCCGGTGGTCGTCATTCGATAGTCGCAGGAAACCACCATCTCCAGCTTCGGCCATAGACTCTCCAGCAGGAGCTTCTGTCCGCCACGCTGTCGCCGTAGCAGGTTTCCACCCGCCTCGAACAACACCCGGGGTTCCACTTCCTCGTAGGCCTTCGCGTAGCTCTGGTCCCACCAGCCCTTGTCGACGGCTTCGCGGATGTACTCGTCGAAGGTCCGCTTCATCGACGGATCGTTGTTCTCGGGGTTGTTCCAGCGCTCCTTGTAACCGAACTGGTGGTACCAGACGAAGGCCGGCGGAACGACGACGCCCATGCCGCCGAGTTCGCCGGCGGCCTCGGCGGCGCGGTTCTGGGTCATCTCCGCCGTCAGCGTGGGATCCTCCAGGGTGAGCAGGCGCCGCATCGCCATCAGCTGGGTGATCAGCTTCTGCGCTTCCTCCTGGCCCGGTCCGGCCTTGCGCGCCATGAACGAGCCGCCGTCCATTCCCATGATCGCCCAGGAGCGCGTCCCGGTTCCCTTCTTTCCCCAGTTGCCGGTGAGCCCGAGCAGCAGGGCCATGGCGCGTTCCATCAGATCGCCGTGGTAGTACTTGCCCGAGTTCCAACCGATGAAGATCTTGGTCTTGCGCGTGGCCACCTTGCGAGCGAGCTGGCGGATGTTGTCGGGGTGGATCTCGCAGATCTCTCCGGCCTTCTCGGGGGTGTAGTCCTCGAGATGACGCCGAAGCCGCGCCATCACCGGTTCGACTTCCACGCTGGTGCCGTCCACGAGCGTCGTGGTGAAGCGCCCCTCGAGGGCCGGATCCACGCCCGCGGTGGCCAGCGTCCCGCGCGGCGCGGGCACCGCGGAGCCGGTCCGGGTGTCCCACCAGAAGAACTGATCCTCCCGATCGCCGGCCATCATCTCGTTCCCGCGCAGGAAACGGCCGGTGTCCGTTCTCACCAGCAGGGGCAGATCGGTCTGCTCCTGAACGAACTGCTTCTGGTAGAGCCCGGCGTCGATGATCACCTTGCACATCGCGAGCGCGAACGCGGCATCCGTGCCGATCCGGATCGGCTGATGATGATCGGCGTGAATCGCTGACGGGCTGTAGTCGGGAGCGATGGTCACCACCTCGCCGCCGTTGTAACGGGATTCGGCGAGGTAGTGGTACCAGTGGATATTCGTGTAGACGGGATTGGCGTGCCAGATCAGCGTGAGCTCCGCGAGGAACCAGTCGTCCATGGTCGACACGGGGTTGTAGAGGCCCCAGGTCAGGTGCCAACCCGGGCTGAAGTCCTGGAACTCCGCGTTGCCATCGGTCGTCGGCGTGCCGAGGAAGTTGGCGAAGAGCCGCGCAGGGGCTGCGCCGACTTCGGGTGTCAGCAGCGAGAGGATCGCTTCCGGCCCCTGGTCCTCGATCGCGTCCAGCATGGCATCGGCGATGTCGCCCAGAGCTTCGTCCCAAGAGACACGCTCGAACTTTCCTTGACCGCGCTCGCCGACGCGCTTGAGCGGATGGGTCACCCGGTCCTGCGAGTAGTGACAGTGGCCCCAACACGCACCCTTCTGGCAACCCATCGGGTTCATGTCGGGGATGCCGGCTTCGACCGGTGTGTGAAGTGCGGCCTGCTCCTCGCGCACGACCTTGCCGTCCTTCACGAACACGCGCCATGAACAGCCGCCGGGATAGCAATCCACCGCGTGGCTCCCGAAATGCACGCTGTCCCAGGTCCAACGATCCCGGTAGACGTCTGCCCAGGTTCCCTCGGTGCGTCGAGAAATCGCTTCCGCCATCGGAATCCTCCCTGCTCGTCGCCATGCTCCGGCGCGCGCCTCGAAAGGGATATCTCTTCCCGCGCGCGGGTGTTATGACGGGCGTCATAGCCGCAAGCTCGAGACGACGGATTCAGTCGCCGCTCTCATTGAAGTCGAACGGGGACGGGGGACCGTCGGCCGACGCACGACCGAGGATCTCGCGGCTCCGGCTCGCAATCTTTCGCCGAGCGAGCACGAGGTGGACGGGGATCGACAGGGTCAGCAGCCCGCTCGTCGCCAGGTGGAGTGCACTCATCGCGTCCACCCATGCCAGCGGCAGTTCAGGGTCTGCCCAGAGGACGACACCGGTGGCGCTGAGCACGCTTACGGCCAACAGGCTGCCCACGATGTGGACCTTGGGCCACGCAAGGGGCGGATCCGGCGGGCCGAGGCGCCGCCTGAGGTCGCGAAGCAGCGGGCGGGCGGTGGCCAGCACCAGGAGCGGAAGAGCGACGAACAGCCAGCCTACCCACAGGTGGAAATCCAGGATCTCCCGGCCGTATCCCCCCACGATTCGCGTGCGGAGGTCGGCATCCCACAGGAGCAGGCCCGACGCGATCAACAACAGCGAGGTCAGCGCGTACCCGGAGTGGAGGCCGCGCCGGATGCCGCCGGGATTCATTGTACCTCCTACCACCTAACAGCCTACGCGCGCATTCAATGCCCGGTATGACCACCGTCATGCCGCCCGTCGGCCACCTCGTCTAGGTTCGTCGTCGAGCAACGCAGCGGAGACGTGAGGATGTCGGATTCGACGCTTCGAGATCGCACGGGGGAACCCCTGGTCGTCGGCGTCGTGGGTCGCCCGGGGAGCGGGAAGACCTCGCTCCTCGAGTGCCTGATCCCGGCCCGCGCCGCCCTCGGCCACCTGTTAGCCGGCTTCGTCCGCCGGTGGAGGACTTCCGGATGCAAGCCCCCTATCTCCCGAACAGCGGAGTCGACACGCTTCTCGATCCGGGCGCTCCCGCCTGGGGGAGCGTTCCGCGCGAGCAGCTGAAGCTCGAAGGCACGCCGCTTGGGCTTCAGCCCTCCAGCGCGATCCGCAGCCGCTGGATGGAGCGGAAGATCGGCAACATCGATCGGGTCGAGGTCGCCGCGGCCCACGATGGGCGTGATCTGGCGTTCCGTCTCGAGTGGGATGACGCGACCGAGAACGGCCAGGCCTCGGACAGTGACCAGTTTCCTGATGCGGCCGCCGTCCTGCTGCCGACCGTACCGGGTGCCTCGATCGTCACGATGGGCGGGCCCGGAGGGGCGGTGAACGCGTGGTACTGGCGGGCGGATGCGGATGGCGGCCGTCACGTGGTCGCCGAGGGGATCGGATCGAGCCGCACCCTCGACGGCGAATGGGTGCGAGGTCGCGGCATCTGGAAGGCGGGCCGCTGGCAGGTCGTGATCGCGCGGGCATTGCGGATCGATACCCCCGAGCCGGTGGCCCAGCTCGAACCCGGGCAGAAGACCGGGCTCGCGATTGCGGTATGGGACGGCGCCAACGGCGAGCGGGCCGGGATCAAGGCCTACTCGGGGCCGACATGGAGGGACCTCGTGCTGGACGCGATGCCGGCTGGGAGGAGATCGTGATGGCGCCTAACAAGAGACAGCTCGCGATGGTGATGGACCTGAACAAGTGCATCGGCTGTCAAACCTGCACGATTGCCTGCAAGCGGCTCTGGACCCGGGACGAGGGCATGGAATACATGTGGTGGAACTCGGTCAACACCCAGCCCGGCCGCGGCACACCGCGCGACTGGGAGCAGATGGGTGGAGGCTTCCGCGACGGTCACGCGCGCCCCGGCCGGATGCCGACGCGCCGGGACTTCGGCGAGGCCTGGGAGTTCAACCACGAGGAGGTCTTCTTCGGCGGCAAGGGCGCGAAGGCGCATCTGAAGGTCCAGGGCGAGGAACCCGACTGGGGCCCGAACTGGGACGAGGACCAGGGCGCCGGGGAATACCCGAACGCCTACTACTTCTATCTGCCCCGCATCTGCAACCACTGCACGCACCCCGCCTGCCTCGAGGCCTGCCCGCGCAAGGCGATCGTCAAGCGGCAGGAGGACGGCATCGTGCTGGTCGATGAGGATCGCTGCCGCGGTTACCGCTTCTGCATGGAGGCGTGCCCCTACAAGAAGATTTACTTCAACCAAGCGGCCAAGGTCGCGCAGAAGTGCATCTTCTGTTTCCCCCGAATCGAGCAGGGGGTGGCCAACGCGTGTGCACGCCAGTGTCCGGGTCGCGTCCGATTCCTCGGCTACCGCGACGACCACGAGGCTCCCATCTGGAAGCTCGTCGACCAGTGGAAGGTGGCGCTGCCGCTGCACCCGGATTACGAGACCGAACCCAATGTCTTCTACGTTCCGCCTCTGGCTCCGCCCCGTTACGACGAGAAGGGGGAACTCGACGAGTCGCAGCCGCGCATTCCGAACGAGTACCTGATTTCGTTGTTTGGCCCAGTCGTCCTCGACGCACTCGAAGTCCTGAAGGCCGAGATGGCCAAGACCCGTGGTGGCGGGAAATCGGAGTTGATGGACCTCCTCATCGCCTACCGATGGAAGGAGATGTTCGGCGGCTTCGACCGGGACCCGGCGACGATCGAATGGACGAAAGCATGAGTGCGGGCGCCGGCGTCACACGCCGCGGCTTCCTGCGAACAGCGGCCCTTGGGGCCGTGGGTCTGGGCGCCGGCGTCTATTTCTGGCGCTTGCGGTCGGCGACGGGCGCCGCGCCGCCCAGCGTGTCGGCGGGTACCGTTCCGGTCTACGGCGATTGGCGCGACGTCTACCGCGAGCGCTGGGCGTGGGACAAGGTCGTGCGCAGCAGCCACTGGGTGAACTGCTGGTATCAGGCCCACTGCGCGTGGAACGTGTACGTGAAGGACGGCATGGTCTGGCGCGAAGAGCAGGCCGCGGACTACCCGCAGGTACGACCCGATGTCCCCGACTTCAATCCGCGGGGTTGCCAGAAGGGCGCGTGCTTCAGCGAGCGCATGTACGACCCGGCACGGGTGCGTCATCCGCTCAAGCGGGTGGGCTCGCGTGGGTCGGGGAAGTGGAAGCGCATCTCGTGGGATCAGGCGCTCGACGAGATCGCCGACTCGATGATCGAGACGATCGTCGAAGAGGGCACGGATCGGATCATCTACGACCTGGGCCCGGGCATCTCGCTCGGCGCCCAGACCGCGGGCCAGGCGCGCCTTCGCACCCTGCTCGATTCGACGAGCCTCGACATGAATACCGAGATCGGTGACGGCCACCGCGGGGCCGCGGAGACGTTCGGAAAGATCGTCTTCGAACGTTCGGCCGACGACTACTTCTTCTCGGACCTGATCCTGTGTTGGGGCGCCAACCCGGCCTATACCCAGATTCCCAACGCACACTTCCTGACGGAGGCGCGCTACAAGGGCGCCGAGTTCGTCTGCATTTCGCCCGACTACAGCGCGAGCGCGATGCACGCGGACCATTTCATCGCGGTGAAACCCGGCACCGACGCTGCGCTGGGCCTCGGCGTCGCGCACGTGCTCGTCGAGGAAGACCTGGTCGATCGCGACTTCGTGCGCGAACAGACGGATCTCCCGATGCTTGTGCGCGAAGACACCCTGCGGTTCCTGCGCGGCTCGGACCTTTCGGCTGCTGGCGACGAGGACGAACTCCACGTCCACGACGCCGCGCGCGGCATCCTTCCCGCCCCGCGGCGCAGCCTCGCCCTCGGCGGCCTCGCCCTGGATCTCGAAGGGCGCTTCGAGGTCGTGCTGCACGACGGGAAGAGGGCCTGGGTGCGGCCGGTCTTCTCATTGCTCCGGGAACATCTGGCGGGCTATTCGCCGGAGAAGGCGTCGGCCGTTTGCGGGACGCCGGCTCGCCAGATCCGCGATCTGGCCCGACGCCTGGCGCGCGCGAAGTCTGCCTCGATGGTGACGACCAGCAACTTCGCCAAGTACTACCACGGCAATCTCATCGAGCGGGCGCAGGCCCTCGTGTTCGCGCTGACGGGAAACTTCGGCAAGAAGGGAAGCGGCTTCGTCGGCTTCCCGTTCCTGATGCACGACGGGCTCGAGGACTTCGTGCTCTCGATGTTCGGCACGCCCACGCGGATGCTGATCGAAACCGCCGGTCTGCTCGATGAGGCGCGACTCAAGTTGGCGGGCTTCACCGACGAGATGATCGTCTACGAACGCAGCCGACGCGGTTTCGAATCGGGCCAGGAAGTCAGCGGTGCGCTCTTCTGGTACGTGCACGGCGGCCTGCTCGAGGCGAGCGACGCGCTCCAGGCCTGGGACCCCTATCTCGAGCGTCCGGTTCGCGAGGTCCTGGAGGAATCGCTCGCGAAGGGCTGGCAGCACGTCTGGCCGAAGCCGGGCAACGACCCGCGCGTGATGATCTCGTTGGTGAGCAACCCGCTGCGCCGGATCCGCTCCTACCCGCTCCTGCTGAAGAACCTCTGGCCCAAGCTCCGGACCATCGTGACCATCGATTGGCGCATGACGTCGAGCGCGCTCCAGTCCGACTACGTTCTTCCCGCGGCTGCCTGGTACGAGCGCACCGAGCACAAGTGGGTGACGCCCCTCATGCCCTTCATCCACGCCGGCGAGAAGGCGACCTCGTTCCAGGAGGCCAAGTCCGATTGGGAGATCTTCGCGCGCCTGGCGCGGGCGGTGGACGCCCGGGCCGCGCTGAAGGGAATCGAGGATTTCACCGATCGAAGCGGCCGGGCGCGTTCCTTCAAGGGACTCTACGCACAGTTCAGCTCCGACGGCGAGTTCGGTCCCGACGACGAAGAGAAGGTGGCTCGCACGTTGATCGAGAACGCCAGCAACCTCGAGGGTGTCGAGTGGGAGGATCTCAAGAAGCGTGGGTGGGCTCGCTTCACCAGTGTGGGCAAGAGCCTCGCATCGATCGGGAACGCGACGAAGATTGCGCCCGACGACACGATCACCCCATTCACCGATCACGTTTTCGACAAGGAGCCCTATCCCACACTCTCGCGGCGCATCCAGTTCTACCTCGACCAGGCGTTGTACGTGGAGATGGGCGAGACGCTGCCGGCTCACAAGGACCCGCCCACCGCCGGCGGGAACTACCCGCTCCAGCTCACAGGAGGCCACACGCGCTGGAGCATCCATTCCGCTTGGCGCGACGACAAGCTCATGCTCCAGCAACAGCGCGGCGAGCCGGTCATGTGGGTGAACCCGGACGATGCCGCCAGCCGGGGAATCCACGACGGTGCCCGGGTGCGGGTCTTCAACGATCTCGACTCCTTCGAGATCATGACGAAGCTCGCGCCGGGCACGCGTCCGGGACAGGTCATCGTCTACCACGCCTGGGACAACTTCCAGTTCCCGGGCGGCAAGGGTTTCCAGAACCTGATTCCGTCGCCGCTGAACCCGGTCGAACTCGCAGGAGGCCAGTTCCACCTGCGGCCGATGGGGATCTGTCTGCAGCCGAGCCACACCGACCGGGACACCCGGGTCGAGATGGAACTAACATGAAGGTCATCCCCGCAGGCCGCATCTCGAGGCGGAGCTTCATCGTGGCTGCGGGCGCCAGCGCGGCAGGGTTGGCCCTGGGCCTGGTCCATCTCCGCGCGAAGGACTCGCCCTCCGCCGATCCGGCTGACATTTACGCTGCGCCCGTGTCCGCGGCGAGTCCTCGATACGAAGGCGTCGGTGATCTCTGGCGTGAGCGGCTGCGTTGGGACCGCGTGGTCCACACTTCGCACGCCCGCGCCAACTGCATCTCGGCCTGTTCGTGGAACGTCTTCGTCCGCGACGGGATCGCCTGGCGGGAGGAGCAGAATGCGATCTACGAGCCCGTCGAAGCGGGCGTGCCCGATTTCAATCCGCGCGGCTGCCAGAAGGGGGCCTGCTACACGCACCTCATGTACGAGGGCTCGCGGGTGCTGCACCCGTTGCGGCGGGTGGGAGAGCGCGGATCCGGGCGCTGGAGACGCGTCTCCTGGGACGAGGCGTTGGGCGCGGTCGCCGACGCGGTGATCGATGCGTCGCTCGCCTCCGGCACCGGCGCGGTGGTCTACGACCACGGCACCACCAACATCGACTTCGGACCCGACACCGCCAGCGAGATGCGGCTCTTCGGGTTGTTGAACGCGACGATCCTCGACTCCTGGGCCGGGGTCGGCGACATGCCCTATGGCGCGGTCCAGACCTGGGGCATGTACAACGCCGAAGGGACCTCCGACGACTGGTTCAAGTCCGACTTCATCGTCGTGTGGGTGGGCAATCCCGCCTACACGCGGATCCCCGAAGTGCACTTCATGCACGAAGCGCGCTATCGGGGCGCGCGGCTCGTCGTCATCGCGCCCGATTACAGCGCCAGCGCCATCCACGCCGACTACTGGCTGAACCCGCGCGTCGGAACCGATGCCGCGCTGGCCCTCGGAATGGCGCAGGTGATCCTGTCGGAAGAACTGTACGACGTGGACTACGTGCGCGAGCAGACCGATCTACCGATCCTGGTGCGCGAGGATACGGGCCGCTACCTGCGCGAGTCGGATCTCCAGGAGGACGGCCGCGAAGATCTCGTCTACTTCTGGGACGAGGTGGCGGATGCATTGGCGCCGGTCCGGGGCTGCCAGGGTGACGATGCGCGAACCCTGGATCTGGGGCAGCTCCGACCGGCGCTCGCGGGCCGGCGCTCGGTGGCGCTTGCCGACGGAACCCGCGTCGAGGTGTTGCCGCTCCTCGAACGCCTGCGCCGGCAGCTCGACGCCGGCTACCGGCCCGCCTCCGTCTCTTCGATCACGGGCATCGGAGCGGCCGCCATCGAACGCATCGCGCGAGAGTTGGCGGCTGCCCCGCGCGCGATGATCTACTCGTCCTGGGGTGCCTGCAAGCACTACCACAGCGACCTGGCGCAGCGCGCCGAGATCCTGCTGATGGCGCTCACGGCCAACCAGGGCAAGAGTGGAGGCGGCTTGCGCGTGGCCTCCTGGTGGCCGGTCGAAGGCTTCGACGAACTCAACCGGCGTGGCACCACCTCGCTTTCGTTGCGCCAGCGGGCGACAGCGATCTGGGACGGCCTGCGCGGGCGCTTCGACTGGCGCGAGTTCGAGGACCTGATGCAGGACATCGTGCCCCGGCGCGGGAACACACCGCTGATGCCGTGGCTCTACGTGCACGCCGGCTACGACGAGATCTGGAATCGGCCGGACTGGCAGGACCCGGCGGTGCCGCGTCCGACATCGGCCTACCTGGAGGAGTCGATCGAGAAAGGCTGGATCCCGATCCGCCCCGCACCTGGAACTGACCCCAAGGTGTTCATCTTCACCGGCCCGAACCCCCTGCGGCGCTGGCCGTCCCCACAGACCGCGCGAAAGCATCTGTGGCCCAAGCTCGACATGATCGTCGACGTCAACTTCAAGGTCAGCAGCACGGGCATGGTCTCGGACGTGATCCTGCCGACTTCGGGCTACTACGAGCGCGATTCCCTCAAGTACAGCCAGGCCTACCTCCCCTACCTGGTGCTATGCGAGAAGGCCGTCGAGCCGCTCGGCGAAGCCAAGCAGGAGTGGGAGATCTTCGGCCTGCTCGCGCGCAAGATCCAGGAGCGCGCGCGCGATCGCGGTGTGGACGTGGTCCGCGACTCGGTCGGCGCCGACAACGATCTCTCGACCCTCTACGACCGCTGGTCCGACGGGGGGCGCTTCAACGAAGCGGACGCTCGGGGAGCGCTCGACTTCCTGCTCGCCAACACCCGATCCACAGGCGGCGTGGGATTCGAGGAGGCGTCGAAAACCGGCCTGCTCCCGATCGTCCATGCAGCGGGAACGCCCGATCCCCTCTATGCCGTCGGAACCGACCACCAACCCGGCCGAACCCTCTTCCCCCATCAACGCTTCGTCGAGGGCAAGGAAGTCTGGCCCACGTTCTCGGGCCGTCAGCAGTTCCTGATCGACCATCCCTGGTACGAAGAGGTGGGCGAGACGCTGCCGGTCCACAAGGAGGCACCGCGCGCGGGCGGCGACCATCCGCTCCGTCTGACGGGCGGTCACACACGCTGGTCGATCCACGCGACCTGGCGCGATTCTCCGCTGATGTTGCGACTCCAGCGCGGCGAGCCGGCGGTCTGGATGTCGACGCGGGATTCCGAGGCCCGTGGGATTCACGAAGGAGACCGCGTGCGCGTGTTCAACGACAACGGAGAGTTCGAGGCGTTGGTCAAGCTGGCGGGCAGCGTCCAACCGGGTCAGTTGATCACCTATCACGCCTGGGAGCCCTATCAGTTCAAGAACTGGAAGGGCCAACAGGAACCGGTCGTGGCGCCGTGGAAGGCGCTCCATCTCGCGGGGGGCTACGGGCAGATCCACTACCGGATGATCTACGGCGCACCGGGCCACGCTCCGCGGGGTGGAACCGTGGATGTGGAACGGGTCGGGCCCGGGGGAGCGAGGGCATGAGTGGAACCGAAATGAAAACCCTCTTGCAGCCGGAGGCGCAACGGGCGGCTGCGCGTTGCCGGGTCTACGAGACATTCGCGCGCGCGTTCGACTACCCGGACACCGAGTTCTCCGAGGACATCCGCGACGGCACGCTCGCTGCCGCAGTGTCGGCCGTGCTCGGAGCGGTGGACCCGGAGCTGGCCCGTTCCATCGACGGGAACGCGCTGCGCGATGGCGGTGCCGAGCCCGACGACCTTGCCGTCGAGTATACGCGACTCTTCGACGTCGGTGGCAACGGCCCCCCCTGTCCGTTGTATGGCGGTCTCTACGGGGGCGTGCGAATGAAGACGATGGAAGAGGCCGTCCGCTTCTACAACCACTTCGGCTTGACGCTGAGAGAAGCTCCCCACGAGCTCCCCGATCACCTGACGACCGAGCTCGAGTTCCTGCACTTCCTCGCCTTCCTCGAAGCCAGGGCACTCGAGAGCGGCGACGATCCGGGGCCCCTGCGGCGCGCCCAGCGCGACTTCGTCACGCGGCATCCTGGCCGCTGGGTCCCCGACCTGGCTGCCCGCTTGGCGCAGAACGAGGCGATGCCGATCTTTCGCGAACTCGTGGCCCGACTCGAGGCCTTCCTGGCCCACGAGCGGGGCCACTTGATCGCCCTCGTCGGCCCGCCGCCCGACACAACGGCCCGGCCGCGGATGGATCCGGCCGCGAGCGTTCCGCAGTCCTCTTGAACCCGCCGCTGATTCGACGGCGCAGCGCACGGCATGACCCCCGTCATACCGGGACCGGGAGTCATGAGGGAGGCTGAATCCGAGGAGGCATCCCCATGCAACCGCTTCAAACACCCGAAGAGGTCTTCCAGCTGGCCTTCGCCTACATGGGATCGAAGGCGCTCTTCGCCGGAGTCGAGCTCGGCGTCTTCGACGCACTGTCCGACGGTGCGAAAGGAGTCCCCGAGCTTCGGAGCGCCACCGGAGCCGAGGAGCGCGGGCTCCAGACACTGCTCACTGCCCTCGTTTCGCTGGGGCTGCTCGAGCAGGTGGACCCGCCCGAAGGCGGCTTCGCGAACGCGCCGGCGAGCCAGGCCATGCTCGTCTCCGGGCCCGATGGCAGCTTCGGCGACTACTGCCGTCACCAGGTCAGCCGACAGATGTATCCGTTCCTCCACAACATCTCGGATGTGTTGCGCGGGCGGCGGGACACCGTGCCCTTCGAAGACTACGAGGCCTGGTTCGGGGCACCGGAAGAGGCCTCTCTCTACAGCGAATCGCAGCATGCCGTCTCGTTGCCGGCGGCCGCCCTGCTGGACGCCGTGTTCGACCTCTCGGATGCCCGGCGATTGCTCGATGTCGGCGGCGGCAGCGGTGCCTTCTCGATCGCCCTCTGTCAGGCGCACCCGGAACTGGCGTCGACCTTGATCGACTTTCCGAACGTGATCGAGGTCGCCAAGCGCTTCGTCGCAGAAGCCGGACTCGAAGCGCGCATCGACTTCGTCTGCGGCAACGCGCTCGAGGTCGAATGGCCGAAGATCCAGGACACCGTACTCTTCTCCTACGTTAGTGGCAGCGTCTCGGCGGAAGGGGTCGCCGAACTCTACGAGCGAGCGTATCGATCACTCGTGCCCGGTGGCGTCGTGCTGATCCACGACTTCATGGTCGACGACGACCGCAGCGGGCCGCAGCTTCCCGCCCTCTGGGCGTTGCAGCACGCGGCATTTACACCAGGCGGTGTCGGCCTAACCCCTGCCTTCATCGGCCGGCTGCTGGCCGATGCCGGATTCGTGGACATCACCGTCGGCACATTCGTACCGGGCATGACACGACTCGTGACCGCGCGAAAACCCGCGGCCGACTCCGCGCGGGGGTAGTGCCCGTGTCTCCGAACGACCTTGCCCTGTTCCGAGCCTGGCCGGCGCTTCGCGAGCGGCTGCCAAGACGGCGCTTCGTCGACGAGCCGACACCCGTCGAGCCCTTCCGACTCGAGGGACTTCCGCCCGGAAGGTTCTTCGTCAAACGCGACGATCGATGCTGCCGGCTCTATGGCGGCAACAAGCCCCGAAAGCTCGAGTTCATCCTCGGACATGCGCTCGAGCGCGGCGCCGAACGCGTCGTGACCACGGGTGCTTTCGGCAGCCATCACGCTCTCGCGACCAGCGTTCTGGCACGTTCGGCCGGCTTGAAGACGAGCCTGGTGCTGGTTCCGGAACCGCTCAGCGACGAGGTCGCGTGCACGCTCGCGCTCGACGCCGCCCATGGCGCCGAGCTCGTCTACGCGGGCAGCGTTGCGCGGGCCGGGCTCGCGACCGCGGCACTTCTCTCCCGCTCCTTCCTGGGTGGCGAGGCGCCGTACCTCATCCCGACCGGGGGGACGTCCGCGCACGGCATCATCGGCTTCGTTTCCGCCGCCCTCGAGCTGGCAGAGCAGGTCGAAGCCGGAATCCTGCCCGCTCCCGCCGAGATCTGGGTTCCCGTCGGCAGCGGTGGAACAGTGGCCGGGCTCGTGCTCGGCCTCCAGCTGGCGGGCCTTTGCACCCGGGTCCGCGGAGTCCTCGTGACCGACATCCTGCCGCCGTCGCCGCGAAGGTTGGCGCGGCTGGCCAACGAATGTCTGGCCTTGCTGCGCGGCCTCGCGCCCGAGATCCCGGCAGCATCCGTCGAGCCGAAGCAGTTCCGACTCGACCCGAGCGAACTCGGCCCGGGATACGGCGTCTCGACGCCGGCGGCAGCGGCGGCCCTCGAGGCCGCAGCTGCGGGCGACCTCCAGCTCGAGACCACGTACTCGGCGAAGTGCCTTGCGGGCCTGATGGCGGCCAACCGGTCCGGCGAGCTGCCCCACGGCCCGGTGCTCTTCTGGAACACCCACAACGCAATCGAGCTCTCCCCCAGCCGGCGCTGCGACGCATCGCCGCGGGGTGTCGTCCTGGCCCATCGCCGGGTGCGGGGCGCCTCACCCTCACGTTCCGGGCGTAGCGGTGCCCCGTCCAATGAGGCCCTCGAGTGCCCGGAGGAGAGCGTTTCAAAAACTTGACGACAGCGTCATTTTAGTGTTCAATAAATGACGTAAGCGTCACTTTCTGGGAGAACAGCATGCCCACCGTGGACCTCGACCTTGGCCTTTCCGACGAAGAACGCGACATCCGGGACTTCACCCACAAGTTCGCGGAGGAGGTGGTGCGGCCAGCGGGCACCACGTTGGACCGGCTCCACGACCCGGCGGACGTGATCGCCCGGGATTCGGTCCTGTGGAGCGTCTTCGAGAAATACCAGGAACTCGGGTTGAACGCGCTCGGCGCCAGCGATGACGACATGGATCCGATCACGGCGGCGCGGATCCGGTACCTGGTGAACGAGGAGATCGGCTGGGGAGACTCGGGGCTGGCGATCAGCCTCGGGGTCGCGGGATTCCCGGCGATGTTCGCCAGGCTCTCGGGTCGGCCGGAATTGATCGAGCGCTTCGCCTCGGCCGAGCACCCCCAGATCGGCTGCTGGGCCGTCACCGAGCCGGACCACGGAAGCGACTCGCTCGCTTTCGACCAGCCGCACTTCGACGATCCGGCGATCCGCCCCAACTGCATCGCCACCCGGGATGGCGACGCGTACGTGATCCGCGGCCAGAAAGCGGCCTGGGTCTCGAACGGAACCATCGCGACGGTGGCCACCCTGTTCTGCACGATCGACCCGAGCCAGGGGTTCCGGGGTGGTGGTGTGGCGCTGGTCCCGCTCGACCTCGATGGCGTGTCGCGCGGCGCACCGCTCGACAAGCTGGGACAACGGGCGCTCAACCAGGGCGAGATCTTCTTCGACGACGTGCGGATACCCGCCGAGTTCATGGTGGTCGGGACCGAGGCGTACAGCGGGATCGTCGAGATGGTGCTCGCCACCGCCAACGCCTCGATGGGCACGACGTTCGTCGGTGTCGCGCAGGCCGCCTTCGAGCACGCGCTCGCCTACGCGCGGGAACGCGTGCAGGGAGGACGGCCGATCTTCGAGCACCAGAATGTGAAGGGGAAGCTCTTCCGGATGTTCAGCCAGGTGGAGGCCGCTCGTTCCCTGGCCCGGCGGGTCATGCTCCACAACTCGACCCAGCCCCCGCTGATCCAGTACTCGATTGCCTCGAAGACGTTCTGCACCCAGACCGCATTCGAGGTGGCGAGCCAGGCGCTCCAGGTGTTCGGCGGTAACGGGCTGAGCCGCGAGTACCCGATCGAGAAGCTGCTTCGCGACGCGCGCGCCTCGATGATCGAGGACGGTTGCAACGACGTCCTCGGACTGGTCGGCGCCGAAAAACTCTAACCGGGCCCCAGGGCCCCAAGGGAGATCCCATGGAACTCAGACAGGTCATCGGTCGCAGGCGCTCCATCCGCTTCCTGCTTCCCTACAAGCCAGTGGAGCCGGAGAAGATCCAGCGCATGTTGGAGGCGGCGCGCATCGCCTCCCATTGGGGCAACGTCCAGAGCCTCCGCGCTGTCGCGGTGTTCAAGGACAGTGCGCCACCCGAGGTCCATGAGGCGCTGACGGCGCCGATCGCGGGCTACCAGATCCGCATCGCTCCGGTGGTGATCGTCTGGTACGTCGAAACCGCAGCCGTCGACGAGCAGTCCGACCGGCTCCGCGAACTGCTGAAGGCGGGCGCGCTCGGCTTCGGCGAAGGCAAGGAGCAGGCGCTCGAGGAGCAGATCATTCCGTTCTTCGAATCGATCCGCGAGAACTTCAAGCAGCCGGGCATGAACGAGATCGATTGCGGTCAGGGCATTGCCCAGGCCACCTTGATGGCGTTCGAACAGGGACTCGGCACCTGCTGTCTCGGAACGCCGCACGGCGAGCAGATCCGCCAGAACCTGGGCCTGCCCGAGACCGCACGCATACTGCTGCTCCAGACCGTCGGCTATCCGGCGGAGAGTCCCGAAGCCGGCGGCCAACGCCCGCGTCAGCCCTTCGAGAAGCTGTTCCACATGAACGGCTTCGGGAAGGCATTCCCGCGCTCGAAAGCCGTGGTGAAGGAACTCGGCGAGGACGGAATGCTGCAGGAGAGCGCGCCGGTACCGTGGCGGGAGGCGGAGCTCGAGTATCTGAAGAATGCCCTCGGAATCAAGGGACACGGCCTGATCTGAAGCCGGCGTCGGAGAACGACGATGAAGTTGAATGCCATCGTGGCTGGCGTCGGGATGACGCCGTTCGGAAAGCACATGGATACCGGGCTCAAGGCCCTCGGTGCCGAGGCGGTGAAGCAGGCGCTCGCCGACGCGGGGATCGAGCAGGAAGCGCTCGAAGCCGCCTGGGTCGGCAACGCTGCCGCCGGACTCGTAACGGGCCAGGAGAGCATCCGCGGCCAGGTGATCCTGCGCTCGATCGGCCTGGGCAAGCTGCCGGTCGTGAACGTCGAGAACGCCTGCGCGAGTGCCTCGACGGCACTCCACCAGGCGGCCGCCATGGTGACGGCCGGGCTCTACGACGTGGTGCTGGCCCTCGGTGTGGAGAAGCTCTACCACGCGGACAAGCGCAAGTCGTTCGGCGCCTTCAGTGGTGCCGTCGACGTCGAGGCGATGCAGGAGATCATGCAGCGCCTCCAGGAGGGCGCGAAGCAGAGCGGTGCCAGCGCAGGTTCGTCCGGCGCCGGCGAGAAGCGCTCGATGTTCATGGACATCTATGCGGCGGCCGCGCGCGGACACATGTCGCGCTACGGCACGACGGTCGAGCAGTTCGCGGGTGTGTCCGCCAAGAACTCCTTCCACGGCAGCATGAATCCACGCGCCCAGTTCCGCGAAGCCCTGAGCGTGGACCAGGTGTTGGCCGCGCCGATGATCGCCGAGCCGTTGACGCGACCCATGTGCTCGCCGATCGGTGACGGCGGCGCCGCCGTGGTCCTGGTGAGCGAAGCCAAGGCCCGGCAGCTCGGCATCGAAAGGCCCGTGCGCGTCGTTTCCAGCGTGTTGCGTTCGGGCTGGGACCACGAGTACGACGAAGAAGGTGCCGGCGAGCTGTGCTCGCGCGAGGCCTACGAAGAGGCGGGTCTGGGGCCGCAGGATCTCGACGTCGTCGAGCTTCACGATGCGTCGGCGCCCGCCGAGATCATGGCCTACGACTATCTGGGCCTGTGTCCGAAGGGTGACGGCGGCAAGCTCATCGATGAGGGAGCCACCCGACTCGGCGGGCGCCTGCCGGTGAACACCTCGGGCGGTCTGCTTCGCAAGGGGCACCCTGTCGGCGCCACCGGAATCGCCCAGATCGTCGAGCTCACCGAGCAGCTCCAGGGGCGCTCGGGCAAACGCCAGGTCGAGGGAGCGACGATCGGTCTCGCCCAGAACGGCGGTGGCAATATCGGTTCCGATGTCGCCGCCATGTGCGTGACCATCCTGAAGTCCTAGGCAACCAGACGGAGGCCCCGATGCGGGAACGCAACGAGATGGTTCTGGCGGACCTGATCCAGGTCCGCGCCGAACAGAAGCCCGACCTCGACGTGCTCACCTTCGAGCACGCGAGCCTCGACGGAGGAGCCACCCCCGACGAGGTCCGCACGTTCGCGGAACTCGCGACGAACGCCAATCGCATCGCGGCATTCCTCGTCGCCCGCGGGATGGCTCCCGGCGATCGCTTCGCGCTGATGATGCGGAACCACCCGGAGTTCGTGGAGGCCATGATCGCGGCGTCGACCACGGGCTGCGTATTCGTCCCGATCGATCCGCGCACCCGCGGCGAGAAGCTCGCGTTCATGTTGCGCAATGCCGGCTGCAAGGGTGTCGTCTGCGCCGACTACGCACTTCGCGAGGTGGTCGCGGCGCGGCAGCAGAACCCCCAGGTCGACTGGACCCTGGCGCTCGCGTCCGGCGAAGCTGAAGAGGTCCTCGCCCTGAACGAGGCCCCGGGCACCGAATCCCTGACGGAGCTGCTCTCGAAGCCGGCGTCAACGGTCGACGTCCGCCTCGCGGACCCCGAGGCTCCGCTGCAGATCATCTACACCTCGGGAACCACAGGAGACCCCAAGGGCGTCGTGTTCCCGAACGCGCGTTTCGGAAGTTATGCGGCCGTCGGACTCATCGCCGGCTACCAGCCCGCCGACCGACCCTACACCGGACTCTCGCTGACCCACGGCAACGCCCAGGCCGTGACGCTCGCACCCTCCCTGGCCATGGGCCTGCGCGCGGTCTTCAGCCGACGCTTCACGAAGTCGAAGCTCTGGGACGTGTGTCGCCTGCACGGCTGCACTGCCTTCTCGCTTCTCGGCGGGATGGCGACCGCCATCTACTCCGAGCCCGAGAAGCCCGACGACGGGGAGAACCCCGTGCGCCGGGTGATGAGCGCCGGCATGCCGGCCGCCATTTGGGAATCCTTCGCCAAGCGCTTCCAGACCGAGATCCTGGAGTGGTATGGTGCCGTCGAAGGGGGGCTCGCCTTCAATCCCGTGGGCGTCGGACCGGTGGGGTCGTTCGGCAAACCGGGTCCGGGACTCGACATGAAGATCCTCGACGAGAACGACCAGGAGTGTGCGACGGGCGTCGCGGGTGAGATTTGCTCGCGGCCCATGGATGGCGCGCGTGTCAGTGTGGAGTACCACGAGAATCCGTCTGCGTCGGAGAAGAAGACGCGCGGCGGATGGCTCCGCAGTGGCGACATCGGCCACACCGACGCTGAGGGTTGGCTCTTCTTCGACTACCGCAAGGGCGGCGGGATCCGGCACAACGGCGACTTCGTGAATATCGGTTTCGTCGAGAAGGCGATCGCCGAGGTGCCCTCGGTCACGGACGTCTTCGTCTACGGCGTCGAGGCCGCGTCCGGCGCGCCTGGCGAGAAGGACGTGGTCGCCGCGATCGTACCGACGGATGCCAACGCGTTCTCGGCGGATGCCGTCTTCGCAGCCTGCCGCCAGGCGCTCGAGAGCAACTTCGTGCCCTGCTACCTCCAGGTAGTCGCGGAGATTCCCAAGACGGCCTCGGAGAAACCCCAGGAGCGTTTCCTGCGGGTGGACTTCGCCAGCGATGCGCCCAACGTCTTCACGGAAGCGCGCTGAGGATCGACGGACGCGTGTCGGACGAGGACGCCAACGAGGAGACCCCCGCGCTCGGCAAGCGCGAGCAGAACACGGCGCGCAATCGCGCCGCGATCCTGCAGGCGGCCCACGAGGCGTTCGCCGAGATCGGCTTCGGCGCGACGACCGTGCGTGACATCATCCGCCGCACCGACCTGGCCAGCGGGACGTTCTACAACTACTTCCCGGACAAGGACGCCCTGCTCCACGAGCTGATCGAGAACTTCCAGGTCGAGCTTCGGCGCCGGGTCCACGAAGCGCGCGAGGCCGCCGATACCCTCGAGGACCTGCTGCGCTCGGCCTTCCGCGCCTGCTTCGAGATCTTCGTCGAGGACGACATGATCCTCGCCCTGCTGATGCGCAACGCCGGAGAGATCGAGGAACTCACCTCGTTGAAGGCACTGGATCCGGCGGCCGCGGACCTTTCGCAAGACCTGCGCGCGAAGGCGCGGGAGGGCGTCGTGCCGCCTATCGATTTCGATCTCGTCGGCGGCGCCGCTGCGGCCGTGGCGAGCGAACTCGCCTTCCGGCACGTCCGCAGCCAAGCGGACGTGGAAACGGCCACCGAGTTCGCCACCGCGCTCTTCATGGGCGGAATCGAACGGCTGAGCCGCAAGTCCTGAGAGAACGTGGCCGAGGATCTATTGCAGCCGAGCCTGTCGAAGAGCGTGTGGCTACGAGTCGAACTGGGCTCCCCGGGCGACATCGGCCAGCCGCCCGGGCTCCACCACGCGTACCCAGCCCACGCCCGCCTCGATCCAACCCGAGCGTTCGAAGCGTCGGAGCACGCGGATGGCGGTCTCCACGGTGGTCCCCACCGCCTCAGCCAGACCGCGGCGGGTCGTCTCGATGCGCAGCCCATCGTCGGCCTCGAGCAGTTCGTGGGCCATTCGCGACGTCACGCTTTCGTGGGCGAAGGAGAAGAGCCGATCATGGGCGCCCTGGAGTCGCCGAGCCACGATCGGCAGGAGGGCCTGGGCCAATGCGGCGTCGCTCGCCAACGCCGCGAACAGCGTATCGCGCGAAACGAACCAGGCCGTACCGTCCCCGACGCCCTCTGCGGTCTCGGCGTGCGGGCTACCCGGAATCACGGCGGCCAGCCCGAACGGCTCGCCCGGGCCGAGCGATTCGAGCACCGTAGTCCGGCCGTTCGGCTGGGTGCGCAGGGTGCGAACCCCACCGGAGGCCACCAACCAGAGCCGCTCAGCCGGCCTTCCCACGTGGTAGAGGAACTCTCCGTCCTCGAAGTTGTGCAAAAGGGCGGCTGAGCCGAGCCGCCGCCGGGCGCTTTCGCCCAGCGACTCGGCAAACAAACCCTGATCGAAGGACACGCGATTCACGACCGGCGCCCCGTCTAGGTGTGGCGCCGCAGGCGATTCGCGCGCCGCTCCAGCCGCACTGCGGCTCGTTCGACCCGCTCCTTGGCTTCGGCCTCCGTGAACGCCGGGCGTCCACCATCGAAGACGGCCCGCACGCAATCGCTACAGAGGTCGTGGCGATTGATCGTGCCGCTCTCGAGGCCGGCAGGCGTTTCCTCGCCGGCGAGAACCGCTACCACGACATCGGCGAGTAGCGCCGCGTCGACATCCTCTCGTTGCAAAGGGCAGTGTGCCTGGTGACAGATCGCCGGATCCTCGGTCGTGCCCGGCGACGGTTGTTGGTCCTGCATCGTGTCGTCTTCCTTGGTCTAGGGGTGCGCACTCGAACAAGCGTGCAACTGTCATACCAGCGTCGACGACCCTGCGGCGGCTAGGCGCTGCCTCGAGGGCCAGTGCGGGGCGCCTTGCCTCACACCGGACCAGAATCCGCAGATTCGTTCGATCGCGGTCACACCCGGTGCACACGGCCCGTGCTCGAGGGGCTGCGAGGATGGGGCGGTATGACGGCTGTCATGGGCGGCTCCAGGCCCGCGTCCTATCCTGTACGGGCCACGCAGGAGCGAGCATGCAGGACGCGGATGAAGGAGCGGCATTCGAGGTCTGGTGGGAAGAGCACAGCGAGCTCGACCGGCTGGTATCCGAATTCGCGCTAGCCCTGAATGACGGAGGCGCCGTGGAGGCCCGCAAGTCACTCGAGCTGCTCACCGAGACCTTCGAGAACCACTTCTCGCTCGAGGAACTCGTCTACTTTCCGATCATCGAAGCTCTCTCGGCGGAGAACGCCGAGAAGGTGCGCGCCGTGAAACTCGGCCACGGTTGGATTCGCAATCAGCTCGAGCGGCTGGCGGGATGGCTGGAGGCAGGGGATCTGGTCGCAGGCCGAGAGGGGTTCGAGACACTGCTGGATCGCTTCCGCCAACACGAGGCCGAAGAGGAACGGATCGTCCACGAGCTGACCGGGTCGAAAGCGAAGGACGGGGGCCAGCGCAAGGGTTCGAGCCCGGCCGCGTAGAGGCGAGTCCCGCCACGGCCCGAACCTGACATCGGTCCACATTGTTCGCCGCACGACACGCCGGAAGGCACGTGCCGAGTGGATCGGACAGAAGGCCACGGCAGCCGCGGAGTGGGGCGCATGCGGACTCCGTATCGTCAGGTACTCATGCTACGAACACGCGCCCGTGTCCCGCTTTGGTCGACACTTTGCACAGCGCCAAACCACATACTTTCGAGTCCACCACGGTCGGGAGAACACCATGCGCGCCTTCCTCCACTCCGTCTCCATCATGCTCGCTGTTATGTTGCTGTCCAGCACCGCGAGTGCGTTGCCCCTCGACGTGACGGAGGCGGTAGGGCTCGAGGTCGGCGCCAAATCGAGCTATTCGGGATACACGGTGGAGGCCAATACGCTCGGGAGCATCTTCGGCTTCGCCGGCAACACGGGCGGCAATCTCTGCAACGGCGGCGCCTGTCCCTAGGAGGGCCCGCGCGTACGCTGGGATACCCTCCGGCGCATGAAGATCACGGGCCTCCAAACGTTCGTCGTGGGCAATCCACCTCCGGGCTTCGGCGGCCGCTACTTCGTCTTCCTGAAGCTCGTCACCGACGGCGGTGTCGAGGGCCTGGGCGAGGCGTACTCCCCGCCGTTCGGGCCCGACGTGGTCGTGCGCATGATCGAGGACGTCTGCGAGCGGCGCGTCATCGGACACGATCCGTTCCGGATCGAGCAGCTGTTTCGAACGATCTACTCGAGCGGTTACGGCCAGCGGCCCGATCCGAGTCTCGGCGCCGTGCTGAGTGCGATCGAGATGGCCTGCTGGGACATCGTCGGCAAGGAGCTCGGCCGGCCGATACACGATCTCCTCGGTGGCCGCGTTCACGAACGGCTTCGGGCCTACAGCTACCTCTATCCCGAGGATGGAGACGCGACCGACGTGTACAGCGATCCCGTGCTCGCCGCCGAGCGCGCGCTCGCCTACGTGGAAGAGGGTTTCAGCGCGGTAAAGTTCGACCCGGTCGGTGCCTACAGCGCGTTCGACCCCCGCCAGCTCTCGCCCGAGACGCTCGACCACGCCGAGGGTTTCGTGCGCACGGTTCGCGAGGCCGTCGGAAACCGCTGCGACCTCTTGATCGGCACCCACGGACAGATGACGCCGGCGGCCGCGCTGCGACTCGCTCGTCGGCTCGAGCCCTACGATCCCTTGTGGCTCGAGGAACCGGTTCCGCCCGAGTCTCCGGAAGCGATGGCCCGGGTCGCCCGCGGAACCACGATCCCGATCGCGACCGGAGAGCGTCTGGTCGGCAAGCACGAGTTCGCGCGCGTACTGGCGACCGGGGCGGCCTCGATCCTCCAGATGAACACCGGCCGCGTCGGGGGCCTGCTCGAGAGCAAGAAGATCGCGGGCATGGCCGAGGCCCACTACGCCCAGATCGCGCCGCACCTCTATTGCGGACCCGTGGTCGGCGCCGCCAACATCCAGCTCGCCGCCTGCTCGCCCAACTTCCTGATCCTCGAGGGCATCCGCAGCTGGGACGGCTTCCACGCGGAGCTGCTGCGCAAACCCATCCGCTGGGAGGAGGGCCACGTCCTCCCGCCCAGCGAGCCCGGGCTCGGGGTCGAACTCGACGAGGCGGTGGTTGCCGCAAACCCGTACCGCGGTGAGCGGCTCCATCTCGAGACGCTGGACGAGCCCGTGACCGACTGATCCAGGTGCTACCCAGTGGGGCGTTGGATGTTAGGCTTGCGGTGGGGGGCCTGACGTGATGCGCATCGCGCGAACGCTTTGAGCCAGAAGCCAGCGTGAATGGCCTATCCACCGTCCAATTCCAGACGCCGACGGATCGCGCCGCGGAGCAGCGGGCCGTTGGTCAAGCCGGAATCTCTGTCTCCACCAGGTTCGTGGTTCGCTCCTTCGCACGTAGTGCCTCCGCCGCCAGGAGATTTCTGATCCACGCGCGCAGAACTTCTGTAGACTGCCGCCGATGGTCCTTCGCACGCACCGGTTCGTCGTGTTCTGCGTGCTCGCGTCGCTCGTGCTGGCCGGTTGTCGGTCGCCTGTTGCGATCACACCGAACGCGTACTCGGAGAGCCTGCCGCCTCACGTGATCGAGGCCGACATCGCGCACTGCGACGAGATCTCAGATGAGGTGCAGGCCGAGTACGGCCCCCACGTGGAGATCGGCGACGATGTCTTCGCGGCGGCGTCGGAGAACTTCGCGATCCACAACCGCTACAAGTCGGCGTGCCTGCGGGCGAAGGGCTACGTGGTTTCCCGACACGATCCGGTCGACCTGCCGGCTTCCGCGGTCGAGAAGGCACGCGCTTCTCACGGGAACGTCGCAGCCGCCGGGAGCGCCGAGTGAGCCGCTTCGCTGCGCTCGGCTTCGGCCTGCTCCTGCTGGCAAGCATCGGCTGTGCGCAACGCAGCACCCGCACCCACGACTGGTCGGGCTACCAGTGGTCGGCGTACTCCGGAAACCAGATCAATCGGGGAGGTCCCGAGTCGAAGCGGTTCGAGGAAACGCTCCAGCGCATCATCGAGCGCTCGGACGCCGCTGGTCGGAAGATCGCTCCCGGCGTCCTAGCGGAGTATGGGTATCTCCTGTTGAAGCGCGGCGAGACCGAGTCCGCGATCTCCTATTTCGAGCGTGAGGTCGAGGAGTGGCCCGAGTCCGAAACATTCATGACCTGGGCGATCGCGCAGGCGAGGGAGGTATCCGGGTCGTGAGCGCCGGAGTGCGAACTCTCGCGGTGCTATCGCTCGCGCTGCTCTCCGGCTGCGCGGTGCCCGGGCAGGCGCGTCGCGAGGTGTTCGACTACAGCCCGCTGGTCGCAGCCGACCCCCGCTCGGTGGTCGTCGCGCCGGTGGTGAGCCCGACGCACCCGCGCGCAAGCGATTGGTTCCTCGCGACGCTCACGGCCCCCTTGGCCGAGCGCGGTTACTACGTGTTCCCGGTCTTCATGACCAAGGAGATCGCAGAGCAGGCGGGCCTCGCACGCGGAATCGAGGGCGCAGGCTTCGCGGAGTTCTCGCCGGAGCGGGCATCGCAAATCGCCGAGTTCTTCGGAGCCGACGCGGTGCTCTTCGTGACCCTCAAAAAGTGGGACCTTCGGGTAGCGGAGCTCGGGCTCGATCCGCTCCACACCAGCGAGGTTCTCTTCGACTACCTCCTGACGGATGCCCAGGGCCAGACGATCTGGCAGGCGAGCCAGGGGGCGAGCGTCACGCAGGGTGGGGGCGGGGCCGTCAGCCAGGTCTGGAACCTGTTCACCGCTCCGTCGAGCGAGCAGGAGCAGACGCAGCTGTCGCGCGAGGTCAACCGGATGGCGATCGAGGGCAAGCCGAACGAGATGGGCAAGCGAACGTACACGCGTCCCGCCCCACTACTCGTCGGTCCCCACCATCCACGCTATGAGGCCGACCGCGCACGGCGGCGCGAATCAGCGCGCTGACGCGATCCGCGTGCATTCCTGACGCCTCCCGCCCGCTTCCTCTCGAGGACTTCTTCGTTAGGTCGGGTTCTGTCGCATAGACTGTTCTCTATGCCACGTTGATTCAATGCCCGACCTTCATGAATCGTCCGCGCTAGGAAGCCGAACGCGCTCCGCGTTCATACTCCTGGGTGAACGCCGCGCGCCAATCCTCGAAGCGGCGTTCGATGATCGCGCTGCGCGCATCGCGCATCAGCGATTGGTAGAAGTGCACGTTGTGGATCGAACACAGGATCGCCGAGGTGATCTCGTTCGCCTGGAACAGGTGGTGCAGGTAGGCGCGGCTGAAGCCCTGGGCGCAAGCGGCGCATTCGCAGCTCGGATCGATCGGGTAGGTATCGCGGCGGAAGCGCCGATTCGTGAGTCGAATGCGTCCGCGCCGGGTGAAGACCGTGGCCGAGCGCGCATAACGTGTGGGAATGACGCAATCGAAGAGATCGATGCCGTAGCCGATCGAAGCGACCAGATCCTCGGGAAGGCCGACGCCCATCAGGTAGCGCGGCTTGTTCTCTGGCAACAGCGGTGCCGAGTGCGCCGTGATCTTGCATAACAACTCGTGTCCTTCGCCGACCGAGACGCCGCCGATGGCGTAGCCCGGCAGGTCGAGGGAAACCAGCGAGGCCGCGCAGCTCTCGCGCAGGTGTTCGTAGGTGCTGCCCTGGACGATTCCGAAGAGCGCCTGCTCCTCGCTGCGGGTGTGGGCCTTCATGCAGCGCTCCATCCAGGAGAGCGTCCGGCGTACGCCCGAGGCCGCGAGCTTCTCGTCGGCCGGGTAGGGCGTGCACTCGTCGAAAGCCATGATGATGTCGGCGCCGAGGGCGTTCTGGATCTCGATCGAACGCTCCGGCGTCAACTCCATGCTCTTGCCCGAGTGCTCGTTCTTGAACGTGACGCCGCGGTCGGTGATCTCCTTGCTCTCCAGCGAGAAGACCTGGAAGCCGCCGCTATCGGTCAGGATCGGGCCTTCCCATCCCATGAAGCCGTGCAAGCCGCCGAGCTTCTGGACGAGGCCCTCGCCCGGGCGCAGTGCCAGGTGATAGGTATTCGCGAGCAGGACCTGGGAGCGCGTCGCCCGCACCATGTCCGTCGTCATGGCGCGCACCGCACCCTGGGTCCCCACCACCATGAACGCGGGCGTCTCGATCTCGCCGTGGGGGGTCGAGAAGACGCCGGCCCGCGCGCTGCCATCGACGCTCTGGAGGGTGTGTTTGAACGGTTTCACGGCGGCGGAACGTAGCCGCACCCGGGCCGATCGCATGTTTCCGTTCTGCTAGATTGCTCCCCGTGCCCCTCGCCTTCGCCGACCGCCTGATCCAGCGGGTCCGTGCATTGGGCCATCCCCTCTGCGCCGGCCTCGATCCGCACCTCGAGCATCTCCCCGCGCTCTTCCGCGAGGGATCGATGTCGCCGGGAGAGCCCGCCACCGCCCGGGCCGTCGAGCGCTTCTGCCTCGCCTTCCTCGATCGCGTCGCATTTCGCGTCTCGATCGTGAAGCCCCAGAGTGCCTTCTTCGAGCAACTCGGGCCCGCCGGCGTCGGCGTGTTGGCTCGCATGATGGTGGCCGCCCGTGAGCGGGGTCTGCTCGTGTTGCTCGATGCCAAGCGTGGCGATATCGGCTCGACCGCCGAAGGTTATGCCGCCGCCTATCTTCGCAAGGACGCGCCGATGTTGGCCGATGCGCTCACGGTCAACCCATGGCTTGGCCTCGAAACGCTGGAGCCGTACTTCGATGCGGCCGCCGAATCCGGCGGCGGCGTCTTCACGCTGGTCAAGACGAGCAACCCGGGAAGCGGCGATTTCCAGGACCGCAGTGTCACGGGTTCACCATTGCACCTCCATCTCGCGGATTCCCTGGCAGAACGCGCCGGGCGATTGGCCGGGCGCGAGACCGGCTGGTCTGGCGTAGGCGCCGTGGTGGGGGCCACCAAGCCCGAGCAGGCGCGGCTGGTTCGCGAGCATCTTCCGAACGGCTTGATCCTGGTCCCCGGCTACGGCTACCAGGGTGGCGCGGCGAGTGACGCCGTTGCCGGCTTCGTCCCGGGCCCCGACGGCCGCCTCGAAGGCGGCGTCGTCAGCTCCTCGCGCGGCGTCCTGTTTCCGGCCGCCGCGGCGGGAGCCCGCAGTGCCGGAGAGTGGGAGCGGGCCATCGACAGCGCGCTCGAAGCCGCCATCCAGGACCTGGGCCGGGCAGTCGAGGCCTGATCCGGGGCGCCGCCGAAGGGCGTCCTAGCGCGTGTACTTGCGTTCACCGCCGGAGCTGCGGAGGCGCTTGCGCTGGAGCTTCCGCTTGAGCTTCGCCCGGACCTTGGCGGTCTTGCTGCGATTTCGGTGGGGAAGCTTGGTGCTCTTGCGCATGATTCGGGTCCTGGCCTTCCGGGGGATGAGCGGGAGGTGCTGAACGAGGAGCGCGGCAAACTAGGCGAAATCGCGCAGGAAATCTACAGTGTGTCCCTTCGCGGTCCGGACTCCGGGCCGCCCCCGAGGAGCCCTGATGCAGACCCCGCTTGACCGATTGGCCGACTTCGACCTCACCGATGAGCAGCGCCAGGTGCGCGCCGTCGTTCGGGAATTCGCCGAAAAGGAGATCTTCCCCCACGTCGAGACCTACGAGCGCGAGGCCCGCTATCCCACCGAGCTGGTCGCCAAGCTGCCGCCGCTGGGCTTGATGGGCCCGATGATCCCCGAGGAATACGGCGGCTCGTTCAGCGACGTCGTGACCTACGGGATCATCATGGAGGAGATCGCCCGGATCGACTGGGTGGTGGCCTCGGTGATCTCGGTGGCCAACTCGCTCTGTGCCGGCTCGATCCTGAACCACGGGACCGACGAGCAGAAGCAGCGCTGGCTGCCCGGTATCGCCTCGGGCGAGATTCTCTGCTCGGCCTGTCTGACCGAGACCGGCGGCGGCACCGACCTCGGCAACATGGCCTCCACCGCCAAGAAGGTCGACGGCGGCTACGAGCTGACCGGCACCAAGGTCTTCATCTCCCACGCCGAGCACGCCGGCCTCTTCTTCGTGGTGGCCAGCATCGACCGCGACAAGAAGCACAAGGGCGTGACGGCCTTCCTGGTCGATCCCAAGGCCACCGACGGCATCACGATCGGCGACTTCCCGATGCGCACCCTGAAGCGCGACAAACTGGCCGAGGTGCACTTCGAGAACGCGTTCGTCCCCGATGAGGCGTTGTTAGGCAAGCCCGGCGGCGGATTTCCCGTGTTGGGCTCGGCGCTCGATACGGGACGCTTCAGTGTGGCCGCTCGATGTGTCGGCCAGGCCCAGCGTTGTCTCGATCTGGCATTGCCCTACGCGATGGAGCGAGAGGCCTTCGGCCAGAAGATCGGCGAGTTCCAGATGATCCAGCAGAAGGTCACGGATATGACGGTGCGAACCCAGGCGGCCCGCCACTTCGTCTATCAACTCGGCCGCATGAAGGACGCCGGCATTCCGCGCGCGAGCATGGAGGCCAGCATGGCGAAGCTCACCGCGAGCAAGGCCGCCGTCGACAACGCCCTCGACGCGATCCAGATCCACGGCGGCTACGGCCTCTCCGAGGAATACGAAGTGGGCCGTCTGCTACTCGAAGCGAAGTCGCTCGAGTTTGGCGAAGGCACCAGCGAACTCCACACCAAGATGATCGCCGAGTTCATGCTCGGTGTCCGGAAGCAATAGCCATGACGGATTGGGACGAGCGGCGAAACGAGATCCTGGCCCGGATCGAACGGGAAGGGGATCAGCGCCGCCGAGATCTGCTCGAGCTGATTCTCGATGTCTCCTTCGAGCGCCGCGCGGTGACACTCGCGAGTGGAAAGAAATCGGATTTCTATCTGGACCTGCGTCAGACGCTGATGCGCCCGCAGGGGCAGAAACTCGCCGGCGAACTCGTGCTCGGCGGCTTGATGGTCGGCGGCAGCTGGGTCGACGCCGTCGGAGGGATGGCCGTTGGCGCGGTTCCCCTGGTCTCAGCCGTGCTCGCGGCGGCGGCCCATCACGACCCGGCTTCGCCGTTGCTGGGTTTCTTCGTTCGCAAGGAAGCCAAGAAGCACGGTCTCGCCCGCCAACTCGAAGGCGGCTTCCGGCCGGGCATGACCGTGGCGCTGGTCGAGGACACGACCACCACGGG
>JAJDAP010000018.1 GCA_029261795.1 Deltaproteobacteria bacterium | reverse complement strand
AGGCCGAGGACGCGTTCGGCGCAGAGGTTCTTCTGGACCTGGTCGGTGCCGCCGGCGATGTGCCAGGCCGGCGCGAAGAGGAATTCGTTCTGCCAGAAGCCCTCGCGCAGGAGCGCGCGCGGGCCGAGTGCTTGCATGGCGACGTCGGCGCCGTCGGAGAGCATGCGGGCCAGGGCGAGCTTCATGACCGAGGATTCCGCGGTGGGCATCTGGCCCTTGCCGAGCTTCGTCACCATGCGCGCGTTCAACAGTGCGAGCGAGCGCAACTGAGTGTAGACCCGGGCAACGCCCTCGCGAACGGCAGCCGGTGCGCCGTTCGGGTGACACTCCTTGACGAGGGCCACCAGCGCGTCGAACTCGAGCATGCTCGCCAGCCCGCTCATGTGCATGCGTTCGTTCAGCAGCGTCGTCTGGGTAACCTGCCAGCCCTGCCCGATCTCGCCGATCCGCATCGCGTCAGGTACCCGAACGTCGTTGAGGAATGTCTCGTTGAAGTGCGCTTCGCCCGTCATCTCGACGAGCGGCAGCACTTCGATGCCCGGCGCCTTCATGTCGAGCAGGAAGTAGCTGAGGCCCTGGTGCTTGGGGAGGCTCGCGTCGGTTCGCGCGATCAAGATGCCGAAGTCGTTGTGATCGGCACTCGAGCTCCAGGTCTTCTGGCCGTTCACGATCCAATCGTCGCCGTCTCGCACGGCTCGGGTTCCCAGGGCGGCGAGGTCCGAACCCGCACCGGGCTCGCTGAAGAGCTGGCACCAGGTCTCCTCGGCGCGCAGGAGTGGCCCGAGGTAGCGCTCCTTCTGTTCCCGCGATCCGTGCGCGATCAGGGTGGGCCCGACCATGCCGATACCGACGGCCAACATCGAATGGCCCAGCCCGCGCTTCGTCGATTCCTCGTTCCAGATGATCTGCTCGATCGGGCCGAGCCCCTTGCCGCCGTACTCGGCGGGCCAGGTGATCGCGCCCCAACCGTGTTCGGCGCAACGCCGCTGCCACGCGACGTGCCGATGAAAGACCTCCATCTGGTCGTCGCCGGAGGTGTAGGAGCCGATGCCATCCGCGGGGGCGTGGGCGTCCAGGAAGGCCCCGGCTTCACTACGGAACGCGGCCTCGGAAGCAGAATCGCTGAAGTCCATCGGGGCCTCGGGTGGCGGGGAGTCCAGAAAAATAGAACGTGTTTCAATCCCGTGCAATCCGCCAACGGGTCGGAAAGCACCTTGAAACCAGCGGTTTCCGCTGATTCGACCGACGCCTTTGTGCCGACGCTGTGCCGTCCGGCGCAAGCAGTTCGGGACGTCCGGTGGGCAGCTTCCAGGCCGTGCACACGCGCGCGGCCGACGCCTATATCGATCTCCAGTCGATGAACCTCAGCTTCCTGCGCGCCGGCCACGTGTTGGCGTACGAGGAGACCGTGGCGGATGAGTCGATCGCCATCGCCAAGTACTGGGCCAGCGAAGCCGGCGCCCGAATCACTGCCGCGGCCCAACACCTCCATGGTGGCATCGGCGTGGATGTCGACTACCCGCTCCATCGCACCTACTTGTGGGCGCGCCAACTCGGCATGCAGCTCGGTGCCGGCCCGGAACAGCTCGCGCGAATCGGTGCCGATCTCGCCGATTGTGCGCCTGATCTGCGACCGCGAAGGGCCGTGTCTCTATCGAGATTTGCGAGCGGACGCGACCGTGGGACAACGAACACCGAATCGGAGAATGTTACTCAGATCCAAACGCCGTTGATCAGACAGGGTCCGTTCCGGTTCATCCCTGCGTCGCCTGCGCACGCAGTGGACAGATCGAACCCCCTCAAACGGGTTGTATTCGCCAACTAACTCCAACAGCGGGCCCCATTTTCCCTTGTGTGCATTGTCGACCGCGTGTTATTCCGGACTCGTGTGGAACTGCGGGAGGGGGGCGGATGCACAGATCGTGGTGGGCCTACTTGTTCTTTGGCGTGCTCGTGCTGGCGGCATGCAATCGAACGGGCCCCAGTACAACGGAACCAGTCGCCTATCCGTCGCGCGCCTATCTGAGCGAGACCGTCCAGATTCCGATCTCGGGAACCAGCCCGGTTGCTCCTACCTGGTTGAATGCGCACGATGCGTCGACCGAGAACGTGATCATCCGATTGTCCGACAATGCAACCGCCACGACCCACGATATCACGCCCCGGACGATTCTCGATAGCGCGCTCGGGAACGCCGTAGCCGAATCCTCGACCGGGGTGACGATCGCGGTGTTCGATCTTCCGGATCGGGCAACGCTGCCAGCAGCCATTGTTCTTCCCGCGACGGTCACATTGACCGCGATTCGTCTCCCAGCAGACGTGCCGCTGTATTCCGGCGCGTTCGCGAGCTATCCGCAGCTAGAGATCCTGGGGGATGAGACGCTGGGGAACGGACCGACCGACTTCTGGCCCTTCGTCGACACCGGGGACGCAGAGGCGCCGCCTAGCCTCCGCTTCCAAGGAAAGCTGAATACGTTCCCGACGGATCAAGCGATCGGCGCGCTGCAGTTCGAGCTGGTCTATCCCCTGACGGTCTCGAACCCGCGCGCATTCGTGCTCGGGGAGGCGGAGCACGCCGCCGTATCCGTATCCCCCTCCGGACTCGGCCGTCTCCGCGTCGTCGTCATCCATCCGTCCCCCACCGGCTTCGTGTTGCCAACGTCGTTCAGCCCGACTTCGCTCGGTGCTGGACCGTTTCTCGACGTGAGCTTCGACAAGACAGCGCCATTTGGAACGAGTGACTTCACCGTCGAGAACCTCATCGTGAACGCGCCGGACGGTACGGTCCTGGTTGATCTCGTCGGCGACAGTACCAGCTACTTCACCCTCCACGCGCGAAGGAACCTGTAATGCGCGGAGGGCGGGTCGGGAAGGTGTTGGCCTGGGCTGCACTGGGCGTTCTCTGGGCCGTTCCGGGCGCGGCGGAGCGCGGCGATGCATCCGAGCGTCCTGGGATTCAGCGCAACTTTCGGGCGATCCTCCAGGAGAAGGACGCGCGGCGCCGAAAGCCGTCCGCGCTCCGCGAGACCGCTCTAGCTGTAGAGAGTACCCGCCAGGTCCTGAGAGACCTCGTCTTTGCAATCACGGTGGGAAACGACGGGGCTGCGGAGGCGGATCTGCTGGAGGCTGCTGCGAGCCAGCTGGAGGCGCTCGTCGCCGACCAGCGCGCTCCGGGTTCCGGACCCTTCGTCGGCGGCAGTCGCCTGGCCAACCTCGAGCAGCGTTGCTCACGCCTCGTTGCGGAAGCTCAGTCCATCGTTGCTGAGACGGATCCAGCGAAGCGGCGCGAACTAGCGGTCCGCCTGCTGGGCCGCCTCGAGCGACCGCAGCCGCCGGACTCAGGGCCGACCATCAGCGTCGCTGACCTTCCAAAGCGATCCCCCAGGTGAGGCGACTCATCTTCTTCGTTGCGTGGGCGCTCCTGCTCCTGGCGAGCCCGGCCGGGGCCGTCGAGCCGTACCTCCTTCCCGACGGCGACGAGGTCGTTCTCAGTCCGACGATTCAAGCCAAAGCGGACGAGCTGGGGCGCGATCCCGTGCGGATCTACGAGTTCGTCCACAACGAGCTCGCGTACGAGATCTACTACGGTCTGCTCAAGGGGCCGGAGGGAACACTTCGATCGGGAGGCGGCAACGATTACGACCTCTCCGCCCTCCTGGTGTCGCTCCTGAGGGCATCGCAGATTCGCACGCGCTTCGTCCGGGGCCGAATCCAGGTTCCAGAAGCCGACGCTCTCGCTTGGACGGGTGCCCTCTCGTTGGATGCGGCGGTCGCGGTCTTCAACGCGGCCGAGCCCAGAGCGTGGGTTTCGCAGCCTCACCTGGAGACCTCCGCCTCGGCCGGCACGTTCGAAGCGATGCACATCTGGGTCGAGGCCGAAGTTCCGATGGCGGCCTATCGGGGCGCCGCACCGGAGACCGAACGCCGGGGTATGGTGTGGGTTCCGCTCGCTCCTGGCTACCAGCTGAAGGACTGGAACCCGGTTCCGACGCCGCCCCTTCCGCTCGGCTCGCCGGCGCTCGAGTTCGATTACTTCAGCGAGGACGGCCTCTATGCGAAGGTACGTTCGAAGCTACCCGTCGAACTCCTCGAAGATCAGATTCGCGCCTATCTGGCCAACCAGTCAACAGGCTCGGCGCCCCCTTCGCTCGATGAGATCGCCGGAACCGGCCAGATCCGCAAGGAAGTCTCAGGCGTTCTTCCGAATCACCTGCCCTTCGAGCTGAGTCCGCTCGTGAGCGTCGGTCGAGACTGGCGCCTGAAGACATTGCACCGTCCGCCCCCAATTGGCACTGCTCCGCCAGGCGGCGGTCAGGATCCGTCCGACTACAACTACCAGCTCCGGATCTCGGCGTGCGTCGCCGGCACTCCTAACTGCCTTGCGCTTCCGGCGACGGACCCGAACAAGCTTCTCTCCCATGGCCAACACAACACCGCCGAGGAGACGATCGGCTGGAACGGGAAGCGGCTCTCGATCGGCTTCCCCTTCGTCGACCCGAGCGACGTTCCGCCGGACTGGCACAATGAGAACACCGCGCCTTGTGACGGCATCTCCGGCCAACCGCTCCAGGTTCGGACAGCGTTCCTCGTCGATGGCGTCGAGGTAACGCCCACGAATCTCGCGGCCGTCGATGTCTGCACATCGGTCGACATCTACTTCGTGATGGCGTTGCCGTCCAGAAACGTGCAAGCGTCAGTTAGCGGGCTGGGATATTTCCAGGGATCCAGGGTCGTGACGTATACCGTCGGGGCGGAGGGGGTCTACGTCGTCGCGCACGACTTCGCTTCGACAAGCGCGGGCGCCGTGGCAACGCTGACCGATTCCCTCGCAGACGAGGCCGCCGAGTACCCCCTTGCCATCGATACTCCGAGTGGGGCGACGTTCATCGATGCCGCTCCAGGAGGGACGCCAGCTCCGACAGACAACAACGGCGTCAAGGACCCCAACGAGATCTTCCTGGCCGAGGATTTCGCCCTCCGCGAGCGGCTTGTTGGTGGTCTCCTGCACCTCGGCTCCGCCTGGTACTACGAAGCGGAGAATCGCGGCTTCGATCGAATCAATTCCTTGCACCACAAGATCGGAGTCAAGACTCCTCACGTTGGGTTGGTCTCGTCCGGTCGCCGCGTGGAAGCCCTTGACGACGTTCCGTTCGGATTGGGTGCAACGAACCTGGTGATAGACCTCAAGATCCGTTGGGCGATCAGCGCTGATCGGACCGTTCCGGACTTCACGATTGACCACGCTTTTATGCTAGGCGTTCATCAGGCGTCGGCGCTCGAGCATGCGGTGTGGGAGGAACTTGGCGGCGCGGAAGGTGTTTCGACCGTGAAAGGCCTCCAGCTCGGCTCCGAAGTCGGAGATCGCGAGGTGCTGATGCTCACACCCGTCGACGTTTCTGGCGGCGAGGCCGTGAACTCGGCTGGCCAGGGCCCCTTGACCTATTGCATCATCATGTGGAGCTTCGGAGCGCAATCGGAGTCCACCGCCGCGGGCTGCGGCCCGGTCTTCTCCGGTACGACAACCGAACTCCGCGTGCTCGACCAGTCGCTCTTCAGCTACTTCGACTGGAATGGCTGGGTCTACGTCCGGACGACCACCGGGGGGGTCGACATGATCATCTCGCCGGCGGGTGCCGGTGGTGGGTACGCGACCAGCAATTTCAGCACGAGTCTCTCTACGAGGACTTCGGGGATCCCTGGGCTTCGTTCACTACCCCTCTGAGCATCGCCGACCCCTGGATGATCGGCGCGACCGAGAGCACGTCGCTTGACCTTCGCGAGTGGACCTTCGGAACGGTGTCTTCTCAGCTGAGCTTCATCGGGGATCCCGTCAGCACCACGCACGGGTACTACTTCGAATCGAACACCGACCTCCGCATCGCGGGCCCGGGCGGAATGGATCTTGCGCTGGTCCGGTCCTATAGCTCGCGCCTCGATTTCGACGGGCCCTTTGGATATGGCTGGGTTACCAGCTTTGATCAGCATCTCCGCGCGCACCAGGGGGACCCGACCGAGATCGGAGACGAAGCCGTCATCCGCGTCAGTGAGCGCGGCACCGAAGAGCCATTCGAAGACGATGGCACACTTCTGACACCGCAAGCGTGGAGCCACGATCAGCTGGTTCGCGAGGCCGACGGCAGCTTCACGATGATCACCAAGGCAGGGATCGTCTACCGCTTCGCTGCCATGGACGCGAACGGGATCGCGCGGATCCTCTCGATCACGGACCGCAATGGGAACCAGCTTCTCTGGCAGTACGGCGGCCCGGCAGGCGAACTCACCGCCGTGTTCGACGCGACCGGCGACGGAAGCCGGAAGATCGAGATCTTCTACGACGCCGCGGGAAAGGTGGACCGGCTCCAGGATTGGACAGGTCGCGTCTGGGAGTACGAAGTCGACGCCAACGGCGACCTTGTCTCCTACATGGATCCCGAGGAGGCTTCCAAGCCGCCCGGCATCGGCCGCGCCTGGTCCTACGAGTACCTGAGCGGGCTCTCCAACACGAAACTCAACCACAACATGCGGAAGTTTAGGCGGCCCGCGGATCGGGACGGAGACCCGCTCGCCGAAGGCGACTATACGATGGAGTTCTCGTACCACCCGAACGACACCGTGTTCAAGCATGTCGACGGGCTCGGTCGCGAGACGCGCTTCTCCTTCAACTACTTCCGCCGGCGCTCCACGGTTACCCATCCCGACGGCACGACCGAACGCTATTTCTACGATGCCTGGGGAAACATCACCCGCCACGAAGACCCGCGGGGCGCGGTGACCGAGTGGCGCTACGACGGCCCGCGCAAGGAGCAGATCGAAGAGATCGATGCGTTGGGTTTCCGCACGACGGCCAGCTACGACGCTGCGGGAAACATCAGCAGGCGTACCGACCCGCTCGGCAACTCGGAGACCTGGTCTTGGAACGCGTTCGGCCAACTGGTGGTTCGCGTCGACCAGCGCGGGAATACCACCCAATGGTTGTACGATTCTGCCGGCAACCCGGTCGAGACTCGCGCCGAGGTTGACGGGCAGCTCGTCACGCTCCAGGAGATCGAGTACGACAATCACGGGAATGCCATCCGTACGACGGCCCACCTCGGCGACGGACGCCGTGCGACCACGCGTTTGCTCCTCGACGCGAATGGTGTCGCCGCGGAGCAGGTGATCGACGCCGTCGGAAACACCGTCCGCTTCACGAACGATGCGCTCGGGCGGCCCACCCGCGTCGAAACGGACCGAACCGTCGAGATTGGTGGTACCGAGCGCCGTCTCCCCGTCTCGGCCGAAACGAAGTACGATCGCCTCGACCGCCCGTATGAAGTAACCGTTCCCGGCGGTGTCACGACGCGCACCGTGTTCGATCCCAACGGGCTCCCCACCCAGGTCTCGCGCCTGGTGCCGGATCCCGCCGCCCCTCAGCTCGTCGAGCAGGTCGTCCGGCAGTTCCGCTATGACGCGATGGATCGCCTGGTCGAGGTCGAGAATGCGCTCGGCCAGGTGACGCAGAGGGAATACGACGACCGCGACCGTCCGGTCCTGCTTCGAAGCGCGCTGGGCCGCGAGGCCCGCACCAGCTACGACGCGGCCGGCAATCCGGTGGCGCAGACCGACCCGACCGGGCACACCTCGGTCATCGAGTTCGACCCCCTCGGTCGGCCCGTAAGCGGGGTGGACGCGCTTGGGCGCGAAAGCACGACGCGGTATGACGCGGGGGGGCGCCTCCTGGAGGCAATCGCGCCGGGAGGGAGGGTGACCTTCCAGAACCCCGTCTACGACGAATCCGGAAACCTGCTCGAAGTGGAGGACGCGCGCGGAGTCCGAACCGTCTCGACCTTCGACGAACTCGGCAGACCGCGCAGTACCACGGTAGCGGCGGGCGAGCCGGAAGAAGCCACCACCCAGTTCGCTTACGACCTGGCCGGCCGGCTGCTTCGCAAGACGGATCCGGCAGGCCACGATTGGCACGCCGTCTACGACCTGGTCGGCCGCAAGACCGAGGAGAGCGACCCGCTCGGCCGCGTCTGGTCATTCAGCTACGACGAGCTCGGCAACCTCACCGTGGCGCTGGACCCGGCAGGCTATCGCGTCACCCATCGCTACGACGCCCGGAGCCTTCGAACGGAGCGCACGGATCAGGCTCCAGGAGAGACACCGCGCACCCTGCGTTCCAGCTACGACGCGCTCGGCCGGCCGGTCCGCTCGAGTCTGGGCGCCGGTTCCTTCACGATGCGGCTCGAGTACGACGAGCTCGATCGCGTCGTGACACGCAGCTACGGCACCAGCACCGAGCGCTTCGTGTTCGACGGTGACGGCCGGCTGGTCCAGCACGTCCTACCCACCAACGTCCTGCCGGGAGGCGGTGGAGTGGCCACTTTCGGCTACGACGGGCGTGGGTTGCTCTCGACCGTGCACGATCCTGAAGCAGGCACCTGGGCTTTCGAGTACGACGCTCTCGGCCGGCCGGTCCGTCAGGCCGGCCCGATCGGCGACACTCGCACTGTCACCTACACCCCCGATGGTTTCATCGATCGAGTCGACATTCTTGTGCCCGGAACCGCCGGGGAGTTCGCTGACTACTCGGGCTACGACGCCGTCGGCAATCCCGCCATTGTAACGACCACGGAAGGCCTCACTTCACTTCTCTATGACTCTCAGAGTCGGGTCACCAACGTCACCTATCCCGGAACTGCGGGCTCCGAGGTTTTCGAATACGACGTGCGTGGCAATCGCTCGCGCCACATCGATCGCCAAGGCGTGGCCCGCACCTATCACTACGACCTGGCGCAGCAGCTGACAGAGATCAAGGACGAAGTCAGCGGCAACCCCTACCTCCAATTCGGCTACGACGCCGCCGGGCGGCGAACCGACCGGACCGAAATGGGTGTCGGGGGTACGAGCTACGCTTACTTGGGCAACGGAAGGCTTCGTGCCGTGACACCGCCGACGGGGCCGGCGACGGACCTGATCTACGGGCCGGATGGGCGCCGGACGGTACGTGCGGATGCGTCCGGGGTCTCGCTGTACAGCCACCCGCAGGTCGAGCACCGGGGCGGGGAGACCTGGCGTTGGGCCGGGCCGGGGTCCGGTTCAGCCGCTGTGCGATATACGGCGAGTGGGAAGCACGTCGTGCATGCGTACGCGGACGGGAGCGCTTCCGTGGCTGGCGTCGCAGAGACCGATGAGGGCGGCGCGACGTTATTCGAGGGCCCGCCAAGACGGTACGAGGTCTTCGGACGAGTGTTCTCCGGTAGCTCCGTGCTTGAACGCGGTTTCGCCTCACAGCAGCACGAGGGTACGACCGAACTCATCCTGATGGGCGCTCGGCACTACGATCCGGAGATCGGCGCGTTTCTGCAGCCGGATCCCGTAGGGGCGCTGTCTTCAGAGATCTACCGGTACGCCGGTGGAAATCCGGTCCGGTTCTGGGACCCATCCGGGTTGTCCATTCGATCGATCGGGAGCTCGGCGTCGTCGTTCGTGAGCGATGGATTGTCTGCAACCGGTCACGCGATGCACTTGAACGCCGAGCTTCGCCTGAGCACGGCGAAGTACGAGGGGATGGCGTCGCTTGCAATGCTCACGCTCGTGGCTCTGCCGGCGCTTGGTACTGCGGTAGGTGGAAGCGCGCTGGGCGGCGGGATAGCAGAGAGCTTGCTTCCAGCCTGGGCCGTGGCAAATCCGACTTGGGCGAATACTGCGCTCGGTATCGGATTTGGCCTAGCCTGTGCTGAGGCTTGCGGAACGCACAACCTTTCCGCTCCCATCGCATCATCGTTGGGAAGGCTCGCCGGTTCCAGCCAGCCCCTCCTACCTGCCCTCGCAAGCCTCTCTGATGACGTAGCCCGGACGTTCGCGGGTAGGGCGTACGCAGCAAGAACTCTCGCTGACGACTTGGTCGTCTATCGCGCAGAGGGGAGTACGTTTGGCCGTTGGTTTGGTACGACGAAGCCATCTAGCGCGGCGGAAGCGGAGAGGCTCTACAACATCGTCAACTACGGCAATGATCTACTAGAGGTATCTTCCTACCGGATCCCCGCCGGAACAGTCATTTTCGAGGGGCCTGTGAAAGGGGGGACGGGGTTCCAAGTCTACGTCGAGGATCCGGTGAGGGCAGGTTTCAAGCTTCTAGCCACCGAGGTGTTGCCGCAGTATGGCTTCTGACATCAACACAGACATGTATAGGGCTCGCCTTGTCAAGGTTCGCCGCTACCTAGCGGAGATTCGTGACGGACGATGGCCCCGCGTTCTCGACGAATGGCTAAGGGACCTACCAACGGCAGCTGGGTCGCCAGACCGTCTGGAAGAACATCTGAAGCGGAGTCGGAGGGGCATATCGGGCATGGGGTCGCTCGGTGATCTCTACATCACACCCGAGGCGGGCCATTTGGTCGCAGCCGATGACTCATCCATTCGGCAGGCCAACAATGGTTTCCTCGTCCTTGTCCGAGATCTCGACCGTGAGATTGGGCAACTCTTGGGAAATCTCGCTGCGAGGTAGGTGGAATGTTCCCGGCAAGTTTCTCGAAACGCCGAATCGGTTGAGTGATGGTTGTTGCTAAGCAGGTGGGGTTGAGACACTGGTTCTTGAGGGGCGCGTTCTGTGGCTCAATACGGGCGTTCTTCGGAAGTTCCGTTGCGAGGAGGAGCTTGGGAGTTTGCGTACGAGAGCTGTGGAGTCAGTCGGGGTGGCTCAATGGGAGCTCGGACAAGATGCCACCATCAATTGTTAGTTTTCGAGAAGTCGAGAGAGGGTGCGGTTGATGGCGGAGTCGGCGACATCGAGGGCGCGAGCCACTGATCAGCTCGATAGGCCTAATTCTTGGCTCGGGCGGCGCGCGACTTCGGTGCGAGCGCGGACGATGCACTGGCCTTGGGGGCGACGGCTCAGGGCCTCACGAGGGAGTTCATCAGTGAGACAGACCGATTCGGTGAGGCTGTCCAGGCCCTCAAGTGGGCCGGCCAAAGCCGCTCGGTGCGGGCCGAGATGCGCTTTCGGATTTCAACGAGGGCCCTTGGCCGCACCACCGGAAATCCGCAAGCGCGGCGAGGTTTCGAACGAGGCCGGTCTTCAGGGATTCTGATGAACGTAAATCACAAGACATTCGGGATCGGTCGAGTCCTCGACGAGGCGATGTTCGTCCTGGTTCTAGAAGAGGTGCCCAACGTGGCGATCGCGGCGGTTGAGGTAGTGGGCGTAGGTGGTGCCCAGGCGGGCCATGAGAAGTCCGAGCGGAACGCGGCCGGCATGGAGCGCAAGGTGCACATGGTTGAGCATCAGGGCTCGCGGGAAACAACGCCCCCTCTTTCGCTAAAGAGCTTGTTGCCAGTTCTCGTAGGCGTCCTTGCCTTGGCGCTACCCGCGCAGGGAGCCACCCCTGGCGAGGCTCGTACCCGTGCGATCGGCTGGCTCGAGAGTCACCAGAACTCCGATGGTTCGCTTGGGAGCACCGGATCGGTCGAGACGGCCTCCGCCGAGGGATTGTTAGGCCTGGCTACTTCGGGGGGAAGCGGGAGCATCGCGGGTCAGCGGCTTCGCGGCTGGCTTCTGGCTACGGAGCCAAGCGGCTCCGACCCGCGTGCGCGTAGGATTCGCGCCTTGGATTCGGCAGGCGTCGGGGTCTCGGATCGAGCGACGACGCTCGCTGGCGAGGCCGCGGTCGACGGCTGGGGAGTGGTGAGCGGCGCGAAACCGAACTCGTACGACACATCCCTTGCGCTCGGGGCCCTCCATGAAGCGGGGATGGCCGTTCCCGACCTCGCGGCCAAGAAGGCATTCGTGCTAGCTCAACTCCGGAGTGATGGCGGGTTCGGGGGGGACGGGGTCCCGGTAGGAACCGACGCGCCAAGCGACCCGACGCTCACTGCCGAGATCTTGCGGGCGCTCGCCGGCACGATGACGGCTGCGGAGGTGGCGCCGCCGCTCGCACTCATCGGTTCCGGCGGAGCGCCGCTTACGAACGCGACGGACACCCTCGAGGTGGCAGCACGGCTCGCCGCCGTCCACGCCTACGGTCTGTCGGACGCGGGGTTGACGGCCCAGCTTCTTTCCTCACATCGCTTCACGTTGGCTGGCTCTGCGTATCCGGGTGTCTGGAGCGAAACCGACGCGTTGATGAACGTGATGGGCCTGCTCGCTGTTGCGACGACACCGGGTGGTGTGCCTTCGAGCTGTGTTGATGACTACGACTGTGATGGCGTGCTCGACGCCGACGATGCCTTCCCTCACGATTCCAGCGAGAGCGCAGACCTGGATGGCGATGGCGTCGGGGATGCGGCCGATCCCGACATCGACGGCGACGGGGTTCCGAACGGAAGTGACTGGGACGATACGGACCCCACTGAGTGGGCCGATGCCGACAACGACGGCTTCGGGGACAACGTCGATCTCGACGATGACAACGATGGCCTTTTCGACCTCGACGAGATCGAGCGGGGCACCGATCCGCTCTCCGCCGATACCGACGCGGATGCGGCGTGTGACGGTCCGCTCATCGTGGCCACCGTCTGTGCCACCCCCGACGACCCCTGCCCGCTGGCTCCACTGGCGCTCGACCAGGACGGCGACGGTTACTGCAGCGATGTCGACGCCTGCGACGACGATCCGCTGGAGATACTAGACTTCGACGGCGACGGTCTCTGCGACGGCCGGGATCCTGACGACGACGACGACAACTTCTCCGACGCCATCGAACTCGCCGCCGGGTCCAATCCGTTCGACGCCGCTTCGTTCCCCGGGCCGTTGTCGTTCAACGACCCGAACGGAGACGCCGACGCCGACGGCCTCACCAACCTCGAAGAGGAATCCACCTACCTCACCAGCCCGTTCCTGGCCGATACCGATCAGGACGGAGCGACCGATCTCGCTGAAGCCCAAGGAGGCACAGCACTCGATCCGGCCACGAACCCGGGCCTCGTGGTTGGCGTGATGTCGAGTTCGACCGCGGCCGAAGGCATCAACTTTATGCCGGCCGAGTCGACCCCGAATCCGGCGATCATGATCGCCACCTCGACCGGCGGCCAGGCGACCCCGGTGGCACGCGATGGTGGCGAGGCCGACGAGACGCCCGCCGGCTACGACGGCTCCGGCGTCCTCGTCTTCCAGCATCAGCCAGGCTTCCAAGCGCAGACCCTCGTGGGCAAGGACGCCGATGGGGACGGGCTCGATGGCTTCGCCGAAGCGGGCCAACGCACCAGTGGGTTCTCGGTGGATACCGATGGCGACGGCTTCGTGGACGGGACCGACGGCGTGGTCTCCGTAGCCAGCTACCCCGGCGGCGGGAACGCTACCGATCTCGATGGAGGTGGCTTCGTCGATGGTGAGGGATTCGGCGATCCCGCGGATGCCTCGATCCATCCCGGCATGCCCGGGGACGTGGCGCCGCTCGGAGCACCGGATGGACGCGTGAACGCCGGCGACGCTGCGGTGGCGCTCCAGATCAGCGCCGATCCCGGGCTCCCTGCAAGCCAGCTCTCGGGCGCCCGCCAGGCCATCGCTGAGGGCGCCGCCGACGCGGATGAAGACGGCGATATCGACGCAGCGGACGCATTGCGCGTTCTCCACGAAGCGACGGGCAACAACCCCTGATACGAGGATTCCCCATGCAGACCAAGGCTCATTCCCTCATCGCCAGCGTGGCGTTGCTCTTCCTCCTTCAGGCTCCGGCAACAGCCGCGCCGCCCGAGTTACTCAGCTATCAGGGGGTCCTCCTCGACGCGAACGGTGTGGCGGTCGCGGACGGTCTGTACAACCTGCGGTTCCGCCTATTCCCGCAGGCGACGATGGGGACGGACGTCTTCGAACAGGCCCTGAATGTCGAAGTACGAAAGGGCCTCTACAACGTCGTCCTTTCCAACGCCGGCTCGAACGACCTGGGCGACGTGACGAGTCAGAACCCGCAACTCTTCATGGAGGTCACCATCCTCGCGGACGGCGTGACGATCCTGAGCGACATCGTGTTCAGTCCCCGGCAACAGCTGACGAGTGTTCCGTACGCGCTGAGTGCGCCGGTGCCGCCTCCGCCGCCGCCTCCGCCTCCGGCTCCCGCCTGCTACACGAATTGGGGGCAATCATCGTGCGCCACGCCCTTCGAGCAGGTCGTTACAGGGCACCTCGGGGGTTTGATGCTGTATTCGAACACAAACCTTGGGGCGGCAGTACCACGAGCGCACCCTGAATGTGTCTCTGACTCTGCACTGGCCGTGCCCAATGAGTACTGGCCGACCTACTACAACCGCCTCTTCCGAGGAACGCTGAACGGGCAGGGCGTTGATGAGGTGGCGACCGACTGCTCGGTCTGCTGCACGGGCGGATGTTTCGTTGCTGTCGGCGCGACATCTTGTCCTGTCGGCTATCAAGCCGTTGTGAGTGGGAGACTCGGGGGGGTCGAAGCGGTTGTGGTGACGCCGGTGGGCAAGCCGGTCTGCGTCTCGGACACAGCGGGCGTAGTCACTGCTTATCCGGCGTTGGCGAACATGAGTAGGCTGCACCGATACGGTCCGGCGGTCTCAGGGGCGGCGAATGGTATGCAAGGTGTCGAGAATCGCTGTCTTCAGTGCTGCAAGGTGAACTAGCTCAGCCCCGAGTTCGAGCTGCGCGACACATGGCTCGGCTCCGACACCGGCTACCTCAACAACCAGGCCAAGCACGCCACGCACGAAAACGGGGTCGGAGAGGGAGATGCGACCTAGCCCAGAGATCGGCGACTTCGTCCTCGAATGAGCAAGGAAGGCGAGGGTGCGCTTTCCGGCCTTGCTCTGGAGCCATGCACGGGGATTCTCGGCTGTGGGGTCCTGGAGCCGCGCCCTTCGTTTGGCGTGCGACGTGTGCCGCAGATGTCTGCTGGCCGGGCTCGCTGGCTAGAACTGGAAATAGATGAAGCCGCTGGCCTCGGTCCGCCAGAAGGCGATGGTGCCGAGGATCGCGCCTGTCAACACGACGCTGCGGAAGAGCGGGTTCTGGCTGATGACCGCGCGGCCGAGCCTCTCTTCATGGCCGCGGATCGCGTGAGTGGCGAATACCGGCAGGCACAGCCAGAGCGCGCTCCAGCGCAAGGCCTCGCTGCCGCCGAGGCCCCGCAGCCCGGTCATGCCTTCCCACATCGAGGCCACGTCGGCCATCGATCCTGCACGGAAGATCACGAAGGCAATCGTGACCAGGACGAAAGTGCGCAGGGTGCCCCAGGCGCCCAGAAGCGGAGCGTCGCTGCCGCCGCGGCGCTCGCGCAGCCAGCGCTCGATGGCCAGACCGGCGCCGTGGAAGGCTCCCCACGCGATGTAGGTGAACGCCGCACCGTGCCAGAGGCCGCCTAGCAACATCGTGATGAGCAGGTTTCGGTAGGTGAGCCAGGTTCCCCGGCGGTTTCCCCCCAGGCTGATGTACAGGTAGTCGCGCAGCCAGGAGGACAGCGAGCGATGCCAGCGACGCCAGAAGTCCGTGAGGCTCTCGGCCAGGTACGGGGAGTCGAAGTTCTCGGGAAGCCTGTAGCCGAGGGTCTGCGCCGCCCCGATCGCGATATCCGAGTAGGCGGAGAAATCGCAGTAGAGCTGGAGTGCGAAGCCGATGGCGGCGGCCCAGCTCGCGAGGGCTCCGAACTCGCCCGGCGCCGCGAAGACGGGGTCCACCAGCATCGCCAGGGAGTCGGCGAGTACGACCTTCTTCGCCAACCCGCGCGCAATACGCTCCAGCCCGAGGCCCAGCTCTCGCGGGTCGAAGCGACGGGGCACCAGGAGCTGCGGAAGGAACCCGGAAGCGCGCACGATCGGGCCGGCGACGAGTTGCGGGAAGAACGAAACGAACAACGCGAAGTCGAAGGGATCTCGGCAGGGTGGGATGCGACCGCGGTAGAGATCGATCGTGTAGCTCATGGATTGGAAGGTGTAGAAGCTGATGCCGACCGGCAGGATGATGCCGAGTTCGACGGGACCCACCGGAAAGCCGATCGAGTCTGCGAGCGCGGCGAGGGAATCCGCGAAGAAGTTCGCGTACTTGAAGAACCCGAGAATCCCGAGATTCGAGAGCAGCGATGTGACGAGGGCGGCCCTCCGAAGGCGCGCCGAGCCGGTTCGCTCCATCACCCGGCCAGCGCTGTAATCGATCGCCGTCGAGAGGGCGATCAGGCCCAGGAATCGCCAATCCCAGCAGGCATAGAAGTAATAGGAGCCGAGCAGGAGCAGGAGTTTCCGCGGCCGATGCCCCGGCGTCAGCCAATGGGCGAGCCACAGCCCCGGGAAGAAGAGCAAGAACTCCGGGGTCGCAAAGTTCACGGATCGAGCCGTTTCGCCAATCGATAGGAGGGGAGCAGCCCGGCCACGGCCGTCGCGAGTTCGCGATGCCCGAGGGCGTTCATGTGGGTATCACCGGGCACCGTCCACTCGGGCCTGGGTGGGACGGCGAGGACAGGAAACCCCAACCGGCGCAGGGAATCGCTGGCTTGGAAGGCTCCGCCAACCGGGATGAAGTACACGGCCGTCCCCTGGGCGGCGAGTTCCTCTCTCAGTTGCGCAAAGGCGTCGAGCTGCCTTCGCGTGACCTCGGGGTCCACGCTTTCGGTCGCCACCGTGCGTAGGATTCGCTTCTGGTGAAAGGCCAGCCCGCCAGCGAGGGGATTCCTCGCGCGCATCACCAGATAGCTCCGAGCGCGCAACCAATCGACGAGCGTTCCGGCTCCGAATCGCTCGGGGCTCATGCGGACTCCGTGCACGATCTCCACGTTTGCCGTGAGCTGCGCCTTGAACGCGATGGGCGAGACCAGCAGGAAGACCGCTTCCGGCGCATAGCGTTCGACGTTCTGCCGCAGAAGGGCCGCGAGGGCGGTCGCGTTGAATCCCGTCTGACTGACATTGTAGATCTCGAGGTCCCGAGGCCAATCCGGCCGTCGCCGCAGGGCCTGCTCGAGGCGAACATGAAAGAGGTCTCTCGGATCGGGAACGCCCATCCCCATTGCGAACGACGCACCGGCTACCAGCATCCGGTGCTCGCGGGCTGTGTCCGGGGGTTCGCGAAGATCCCGGAATCCCAAGGCGTTGGTCCGGATCTCGTGGCGGAAACTACCCTCGCGGCCGAGCGTCAGGGTGGCGTGCGATGGATTCCGGTAGGGCAATCCGTCGGCAGCGATGAACGCGTCGCGGCCCCAGTAGACGCGGTTCGCCTCGTGTTCCTGGAAGTAGAGGCGAAGCCCGCCCTCGACGAGTGCAACGGCAAGCGCGGCGCCGAGCAGCCCCCGGAGCGCCAGTGCGGGGAAGCTACTCCTCGAGCTCACTGGCGGACGCCACGATTCGGCCAACGATGCCGTAGGCGGCGGCCTCTTCCGGTGACATCCAGTGATTGCGATCGGTGTCCTTGGAGACCTGGTCGAGGGGCTGGCCGGTGGCATCCGCAATCGTCTGGTTCAAACGTTCGCGTGCCTTCAGGATCTCCTCGGCTTCGATCCGAATGTCGCTGGCACTTCCGCCGACGCCGCCCAGGGGCTGGTGGATCATGAAGCGCGTGTTCGGCAGGCAGAGTCGGTCTTCCTTCTCGGCCGCCAGGTAGATGTGGGTTCCCGCGCTGGCGACCCAGCCGGTGCCGATGATGCGAACCTTCGGCTTCACGAACTGGATCATGTCGTGGATCGAATCGCCCGCCTCGACGTGGCCGCCCTCGGAGTGCAGGAAGACCGTGATCGGATCGTCGCTCTCGGCGGCCAGCGCCAGCAGCTGCGCCGTGACGAGTTGGGCCAGCTTCGAGGTGACTTCCCCGTGGATCAGGATGGTGCGCGCCTCGAACAGTTTGTCGGCGACACGCATCAGCGCCGGCGCACCGGGGGTGGCTTCGGGGTTGTCGTTGGATTCGTCGGCGAGGTGTTTCTTCACGGCGAGGGAGCGTACCACTCGGCCCCGAAAGGCGCTGGCAAGCGTCGTACCGGCGTCTTCCGTCCGGGCTAGGGCGAGGCGACAGGGTCGCTGAGCGTGATCGGCAGCTCGCCGCTGAGGCCCGGCGGCGTCCAGCTCCCGTCGCCATCAGCATCCACGAAGAACGGATTCGTGAAGGCGAAGGGGGTGAAACCCGGTGCGACGGCTTCGTAGCGGGCATCGGGAACGCCTTCGACCTCGACCGTCACGAACGCGTCGCGTTCGAAGTGGAGCGGAATCGCGTAGCGTCCGCCGGCCGTCGCGGGCCGGCGTTCGATGAGCGCTCCATCCACGAAGACGCGCAGCTCGTTCACGGGAACCCATGGCGCAGCGAGAATTTCGACCGAGAGTTCAGCGTTCGGTCCCCGGATCTTGTCGCCGCTCGGTTGGCCCGCCAGCGTTGCGCGCAAGAGCGGCCCGCTGGTGCCATAGCTCCGCCCGCGCCGGATCGCCTCGATGAAGGCGCCTTCATCGAACCGGCCAGGCTCGTCGTCGGCCATCGGAACCTGGTTGCGCGGGATCGCGGGGAGGCGGCCGGCGCGGTGGGTATCGCTGTTGGCGGTGCCCGTGTGGACCACTCCCTGGCGAAGCAGCGAGAACCAGTCGGCGCGGGTAATGCGGTAGCGCTCCATGCTGCCGCCGTTCAGGAGTTCGACGGCGTCGTAGTCGAGGTCGCGGGTGCCGCTTTGCGCTCGCTCGCCGAGCGCCTGGTTCGGCGTCTCGTCGAGGGGCACGGTCGGGTCATAGGCCTCACCGGCCACCGCCAGGTGGCTGAAATAGCTTCCCTCTTCGACACCGGTAACGTATTGATCGCGCGGGTGGTTCATCTGGATCAAGGTTGCCGATGGCAAGGCGCGAAGGTCGTCGATGACGTCGCGCAGGCGCCGGCCTTCGGCTGCGGGCGCTCCGCCTCGGAAGCCCATCGGTTGATAGGCGATTGGGAGCGCATTCAGGTGGCCGATCGTGAAAGGCGAAGCACCGCCTGGATAGGCGCTGGTGGCTTCCACACCGGTGACGGTTGCGATCCGTTCCGCGAGTCCGAGCGCTGCGACCGCGGGGCCCGGGTCGAAGACGCGATCGTGTTCCGTGGCCACATACACCTCACCGCCGAGTGCGGCGAAGGCACGCACCTGGTCGCGCAAGGGGAAGGATGAATCGAAGCTCTCGGCGCTGTGGATGTGGAGATCGGCGGCGATCCAACCGGGTGTTTCGAGTACGCGAACCGGGGCATCGATCTCGAGTGCGAGATCGGCGCCAGCGGCAACATCGAGGATCGTTTCGGTGACTGAATACTCGAGGCCGCGCGATGCCATCACGCGATAGCGGCCGGCTGGGATCTCGATGGTTTCCGGATCCGTGGCAATGCCCGCCAACGAGACGGAGTCGGTCAGAACGCCAGACGTGATGGCCCTCTCTCCGACAGTCAGGCCCAGTAGATCGTCTCCGAAGCTCGGCGTCGGCGTTCCGTCGATTCCGATGAAGACCAGGCGCATCGTGGAACCCCTGGGCAGGGCAATCCGGCCGCTGGCCACGGTCTCGATCATTCCGAGGTCCACGTTCTCGGCGCCTAGCGTCAGCGGCAGCCTGGAATCGCCAGACGGTGCCCGGACCTCGACCTGATATTCGCCAGGTGGAAGACGGAACGCGAAGCGTCCGTCTTGTCCGGGCTTCACTTCCGTGACCGGCGCGCCGGTTTCGCTCTCGATGTGGATGCGGGCGCTGGGCGCGACCTGGCCCTCCACGATCGCGCCGTCAGCGAAGAATCTGTCGGTGATCGAAGCGACATCGTTCCTTCGGCTGACGTGGATGCTTCGTTCGAGCTCGAGGACGTCGCCTTCCGAAAGAGAAAGGAAGGGGAGCTGCGCGAAGGCGATCATTCCCGGCGGATCGGCGCTCCCGAAGAACAGCGGCCCCCCGAGGACACCTAGCATCGTATGGCTCTCGCCACTGTTGGCGAAGACGGGAAGGTCCCTCAGCTCGCCGTCCGCATAGCGAATGCGGGCGGAGTCCAGTGCCACCCCGTAGGCGATGGGCGGTTCGATCGCTTCGCCTCCCACCAGGACGTAGGCGTCGGCGGAAACGATCGCTTCCAGCATGGACAACATCGAGAATGGATTTCCGGCCGGATGCTGGAAGCCCGGAGATCGGCTGAGATCTCGTCGCAACAGGCCGAAGGGTCGGAGCTGGCCACTCGCATGGAGCGCGACGTCTCCGAACGCGAACAGGAAGCCCTCGTCGGAGGTACGGGTCAGATCGGTCTCGACCCGGATCGTCTCGCTGTCGGCGAGATCGAGGATGAAGCGATTCTCGATCCGAACGCCGGGTCGGCTGCCCCGGCTGGTGACGCGCGCCTCGAGCGCCGTGGTGTCGCCCTCGATCGACTGCATCGGAATCGCGTCGCTCCGGTCGAGGTTCACCAGGGGTTGCAGGGTGCTCCACTGATCGTCCCTGGCGCCGCAGTGGCCGAGATCGATCAGGACACCGCCATCCGGCGAGAGCGGCGATTCATGCTGCGGCGCCGAAACGACCGCGCACAAAGTGCCATTCTGGAGCGCCCAGTCCGCGAGCCCACCATCAGCATCCGGTCCGCCGACCGACAGTTCCGCGAAGCGATCTGCGGTGATCTCGGCGGCGACCAGGCGCGGTTCGGCTTGGGCGCCGAACGCCACGCCGTGGGTCAGCCACGCCGAGATCGTCAGGGCAGCCAGGTTTCGTCGCGTGATCTGCTTCAAGTTGGTTCGCCTCGAGAGGGTGCACCCGCCGGCATTCCGAATCCGGGCTAGAGTCCGATTTCGCTCATTCTCGCGGGGCTGCTGGCGCCGCGCCACAGGAAGACGAACCAGACCATGCGCGTTGGTGAGGCGAAGCACACCGAACGCGGTCAGTGGGGCAAGCCGCTCGATGGCGTGCGGATCCTGGCCGCCGAACAGATGCAGGCGCTGCCGTACGCGACGCAGCTACTCGCCCACCTGGGCGCCGAGGTCGTCAAGGTCGAGCCACCGGGGCGAGGCGAGACCGGCCGGAACTCGAACCCGTTCCTGGTCGAGGAATCCGGGCGGCAGGTGGGCGCGACCTTCCTGCGTCACAACCTGTCGAAGCGCAGCATCGCGATCGACCTGAAGAGCGACGGCGGCCGCGATCTCTTCAAACGGTTGGTGCCCCACTTCGACGTCGTGGCCGAGAACTTCCGTGCCGGCAGCATGGAAAGGCTCGGGCTCGCCTATGCGGATCTCCAAGAGCTGCATCCGGCCCTCGTCTATGTATCGCTCTCGGGCTTCGGCAAGTTGGTCGAATCGCCCTACGCCGAATGGCCCGCCTACGCGCCGATCGCCGAAGCGATGGGCGGCCTCTACGAACCTTCCCGCAAGGAAGGCCAGCCGCCGCCGGTGGTGGTGGCCGGTGCGCTCGGCGACAACGCCACCGCGCTCTACACCGTGATCGGAATCCTGGCCGCCCTGCGACATCGCGATACCACCGGCCTTGGCCAGCACGTCGACGTCTCGATGTACGACTCGATGGTGGCGATGACGGACATGGTGCCATTCCTCTGGTCGATGGATGCACCCGCCCACATGGCCGGGCCCGGTACCACGGCCCTCGTCGCCGCCTTCGAGGCGAAGGATGGTTATTTCGTCATCGCCGTATTGCGTGAGCACATGTTCGAGAAGCTCTGCCACAAGCTCGGCCATCCGGAGTGGATCGAAGACCCACGCTTTGCCGACCGTACCGGTTGGGCCCGCCACACCGACGATGTTATTCGTCCCGCGCTCGAAGCCTGGGCGGCGGACAAGACCAAGCTCGAGGCAGCCACCGAGCTCTGTGCCGACGGAATCGTCGCAGGTCCCTCGAACCGGGCCGAGGACATCGCCTCCGATCCGCACGTTCTCGCAAGGAACATGCTGATCGAGGTGCCGCGGCCGGATTCGGACAAGCCCTATTTGACGATCGGAAATCCCGTCAAGATGTCGCGGCTCCAGGAGGGGCCCGTCGGCAGCTTCCCCTCGGTCGGCGAGCACACGGAAGAGATCCTGCGCGAAGTGCTCGGAACGGAGGCCGACGAACTCAGCGCGCTTCGCGACGAGGGGGTCATCGAATGACACGGCTGGAAACGCCAGGCGAGGAGACGCGATGCCCATCGATCTAGAGCAGCTCCTGGATCCGGCCAAGACGGCGCTGGTGACCCAGGAGATCCAGCGCGGTGTGATCGGCGACCTCTCGGTCTTGCCCGATCTCGCCAGCGCGGCGGCGCCGATCCTTCCCAGGATCGCACGGCTCTGCGAAGCAGCGCGAAGTGCGGGCGTTCTCGTCGTCCATGCGACGGCCGAGCGACGCCCTGACGGAAGGGGTGCGAACTCGAACGCGCGGATCTTCCAGTACATGGCAAAGACCGATCCCCTGGCACCGGGCTCCGAGCGCGCCGCGATCGTGCCGGAGGTTCCGGTTCACGCATCCGATCTCGTGCTGCCGCGGCTCCACGGCGTTTCGCCCTTCCAGGGAACCGAACTCGATTTCATCCTTCGCAACCACGGCATCGAGACGATCGTGGGTGTCGGTGTGAGCGTGAACGTGGCGATCACCAACCTGACCTTCGACGCTGTCAATGCCGCCTATCAGGTGGTCCTGCCCCGCGATGCCGTGGCTGGAACGCCGGACGCGTATGTCGAGATGGTTTTTCAGCACACGCTGCGAAACGTTGCCACCATCGTGACGAGCGATGACGTCGTCGCGGCCTGGGCACCCTGATGCCCGAGAACAAGGCGCCGCCGGTGCCGATTCCGTCTGCGACGGTGGTGCTGCTGCGCGATGGCCGCGATGGCCGCGACGGGCTCGAAACGCTGCTGCTCCAACGTTCGCCTCACAAAGGAAAGACGGGCCCCTGGGTCTTTCCGGGTGGGCGCGTCGAGGAAGCCGATCATGTCGACGGGAATGCGCACTCGGTCGAGACCGCGCGGGTGGCCGCGCTGCGCGAGACGATCGAAGAATCCGCCCTCGTCGTCGCTCAGGATGCACTGGAACTGATCGCCCGCTGGGTCACGCCGCCCATCTCGCCGAGGCGCTTCGACACCTTCTTCTTTCTCGCGTGCCACGACGAGAGCCAACAGGTGCGCGTGGACGGCGAGGAGATGATCGATCACCGCTGGATCTCGCCCCGGGCCGGTCTCGAAGCACCCGATGTCGATCTCGCGCCGCCGCAGTTCGTGACGTTGACCTGGTTGCTTCCGTTCCAGCGCAGCGCCGACGCCCTGGCCGCGTTCGCGAGCCAGGACTGCGTCACGTTCCGTCCGAAGATCTGCCGCACCGATACCGGTGCCGTGATGCTCTACGGAGGAGATGCCGGCTTCGAGACGGGTGATCCCCACGCTGCGGGGCCCCGCCATCGATGCATCGCCGATAGCGGTCGACCCTATCGATACGAGCGCTTCGGCTGAGGCCGCCGAATGTCAGCTCCCGCGGCGGTAGAAGACGTCCAGGAGCTCGCGCTCCTTCACGCGGACATCTTCGAGGTTGCGCTCCTTGATCATGTCGTAGCCGCGCAGGTTCTCGGGCAGGCTCGCGATCTGGACCGCGGTGTCGTGATTGTCCGGGGTGAGGGCCTCGAGCAGCTCGCCGATGCGTGCCTCGTATTCCTTCACGAGCTGGCGTTCGAGTTTCCGGTGCGCGCGATAGCCGAACGGGTTGAGCGGTGTGCCGCGTAGGAACTTGAGCCGTCGCGTTGCGTTGAAGATCGGGAACATCACCGAGGATGGAATGCTGAACTTCCTGGCGCGGCCCGTGTCGGGGTCTCGCGGTGCGAGACCCGGCGCGAAGAACAAGAAGTGGTCGCCGGCCAGGTGGAGCTTTACCTCGTAGTCGCCCTCGAACTGTTGCGCCAGCTGCTCCTCGAAGCTGCCGTCGGTGTAGAGACGGGCGACTTCGAACTCGTCCTTGATCGCCATGAGCTTGAAGTAGTAGCGAGCGACCGCACGGGAAAGGCCCTGTTCACCGGGAGCCACAGCGCGCTCCCTCTCCGCGACCCGGTCGACGAGCTTCTGGTAGCGCTTCGCATAGCGCGCATTTTGATAGTCCGTGAGGAAAGGAACACGCTTCGCGACCAGTTCTTCGCAGGTCTCGGCGAGGCCGGCAGTCTGACCATCGCGCAAGAGCGGGCGAGCGGCGGCCTCGACGGCGCTTCGGTCGTGGGCCCAGAGCCGTCCCCAGGCGAGAGCCTGCTGGTTCTGTGCAGCGGCGCGCCCGTTGAGTTCGATGGCGCGGTGCAGGGCGGGAAGCCCCACCGGAACGCGTCCTTGTTGCACCGCGACGCCGAGCAGGAACATGTTGGTGTAGACGGCGTCCCCCATCAGCGCGGTGGCGAGTCCAGTGGCATCGATGACGTGCACCGAGTCCTCGCCGCAGGCCGCGGTCGTTGCGCGCTCCATGGCGTCGGTGCTGAGGTCGAGATCCGCGTTGGTCGCGAACTCGGCGGTGGGCGTCACGTGTGAGTTCAAGATTGCGGTCGTCCGTGCGCCGAGCTTGGGCATGTGCTCCACGTTGGTCGCGGTGACGATGTCGCAGCCCAGCAGCAGATCCGCGCCGCCAACACCGATGCGTGTCGCGTGGATCGCTTCCGGTGAGGCCGCCACGCGCACGTGGCTCGAAACGGGGCCGTTCTTCTGGCTGAGCCCCGTGACGTCGAGTTCGGAGACGCCCTTGCCTTCGAGGTGTGCCGCCATCGAAAGGATCGCGCCGACTGTGACGACGCCCGTGCCGCCGATGCCGGCCAGCAGCACGCTGTACGGCGTTTCGAGCGCGGGCAGCACCGGCTCGGGGAGTACCGCGAACTGCGCCTCGTCCGCGCTGGCGCCGCCACGCTCGGCCTTGCGCAAGGTTCCGCCGGTGACCGAGGCAAAGCTCGGGCAGTAGCCGTTCACGCAGGAGTAGTCCTTGTTGCACGAAGACTGGTTGATACGGCGCTTGCGCCCGAATTCGGTCTCGACGGGTTCGATCGAGATGCAGTTCGATTGCACCGAACAATCGCCGCATCCCTCGCAGACCAGTTCGTTGATCACGATGCGTCGATCCGGGTCGGGGAATTCACCGCGCTTTCGCAGGCGCCGCGCCTCCGCAGCACAGGTCTGGTCGTAGACGAGTGCGGTGACGCCCTCGGTCTCGCGCAGTTCCTTCTGGATCCGGATCAGCTGGTCGCGGTGGTGCACGGTCACGCCGTCGGGAAAGATCCCGCGCGCATACTTCTCGGGCTCGTTCGAAGCGACCACGATCTTCTTGACGCCTTCGGCCGCGAGCTGATGGGCGATCTCCGGGCAGGTGATCTCTCCCTCCATCGGCTCGCCTTCGATCGGCTGGCCGCCGGTCATTGCGACAGCGCCGTTCACGAGCACCTTGAAGGTGATATTCACGTTGGCGGCGACGCAGGCGCGGATCGAGAGCAGACCGGAATGGAAGTAGGTGCCATCGCCGATGTTCTGGAAGATGTGCGGCAACGAGGTGTAGGGCGACTGGCCGATCCAGTTCGAGCCCTCGCCGCCCATCTGGGTGGCGCCGTAGGTGCGGCGCTCGGGAAAGAATGCGGCCATGCCGTGGCAGCCGATACCGCCGAGGGCGATGGAACCCTCGGGGAGCACCGTCGAAGAGTTGTGCGGGCAGCCGGAGCAGAAGGAGGGCAGTCGCATCAGCTGGCCCGGGGAGGCGACGACCGCGGATTCCGTGCGTGGCGTGATCTTGCGCGCGTCGTCGGCGGAAAGCCGTCGCTCGAGCCAGCCGCGAATGGCCTCGGCGATTACCACCGGTGCCAGTTCGCCGACGGACGGAAGCAGGGGAGCGCCGGTCTCGTCGCGCTTGCCTAGCAAACGCGGTCGCTCGCTATGGTTGTAGAGCACGCGTGCCAGTTGTTCCTCGATGAGCGGGCGTTTCTCCTCGACCACGAGCACGTCCTCGAGCCCGCGCGTGAACGCCGTTGCCCCGTCCGGTTCGAGGGGCCAGCTCATGCCGACCTTGTAGAGGGTGAGGCCGAGTTCGCTGGCCAATCCCTCATCGATTCCGAGCTCTTCGAGGGCCTGCCTCACATCGAGGTAGGCCTTGCCGGTCGTCACGATGCCGAGGCGCCGCCGAGGCGAGTCGAGCACCACGCGATCGATTCCATTCGTACGTGCGTAGGCCTGGGCCGCCGGGAGCTTCACGGTGTAGAGCTGCTGTTCGATCTGCACCGGAATGTTATTCATCGTAATGTGGTGGTCTTGGGCCGGGAAGGCGAAGGCGGGAGTCACCAGCTGCAACCGGTCCGGGCCGACGTCCACCGAGGCAGCGCTGTCGACGGTGTCGGTCAGGCATTTGAATCCGACCCAACATCCCGAGAACCGCGACATCGCCCAGCCCATCAGGCCCATGTCGAGGTAGTCCTGGACGTTGGCCGGATTCAGGATCGGAATGCCCGCGTGCACCAGGGCGTGTTCGCTCTGGTGGGCGATCGATGAACTCTTGGCGCCCGGATCGTCGCCGCATAACGCCAGCACGCCGCCACGAGCGGCGGTCCCCATGTAGTTGCCGTGCTTGATCGGGTCGAGGGAGCGATCGACGCCGGGGCCCTTGCCGTACCAGATCGAGAAGACGCCCTCGACCTTGGGGCCTGGCTGCAACACGGCCTGCTGGCTGCCCCAGACCGCGGTTGCCGCGAGGTCCTCGTTGACGCCAGGTTCGAAGCGCACGTCGTTCTCGTCGAGCAGCTCCTTCGCCTGCCAGAGCGCCATGTCGTAGGTGCCGAGCGGCGAGCCGCGGTAGCCCGAAATGAAACCCGCCGTGTCGAGGCCTGCAGCCTCGTCACGCCACTTCTGCATGAGAGGCAACCGGACCAGGGCCTGGACGCCGGTCAGGTAGACGCGCCCCGTCTCGCGGGTGTAGCGATGATCCAGCTCGTAGGCGGCGTCGAAGGAAGTCATGGGCTCCTGGGTCAGGTCGGCGGGGGCACAACACACCGAGCCCGGAATTGAAACAAGTTCCAGTCTTGGGTACCACCCTCGAACGCCGTCCCGGAGTGCCCAATCGAGGAATTCTACCGGGCGCACTCCCGGAGCCCCCATGAAGATCGGCCTCGCCTTCCATGCCACCGACCTCGCCATGGATGTGACCGAACTCGCCCGGGAGGCCGAGGCTCGCGGCTTCTACGCCCTCTACCTCCCGGAGCACACCCACATTCCGACCAGCCGACGCACCCCGCCGGCAACCGGTGAAGCAGAGCTCGACGAAGTCTACTTCCGGAGCCCCGATCCGATCGTGGCATTGGCGGCCGCGGCGGCGGTGACGGAGCGGATCCTGCTCGGGACCGGGATCGCGCTCCCGATGGAACACGACCCGATCAGCTATGCCAAGCAGATAGCGACCCTCGACCGTATCTCGAGCGGGCGCTTCGTGTTCGGCATCGGCTACGGATGGAATCACGAGGAAATGGAGAACCACGGCGTCGACCCGAAGCGGCGGCGTGCCCATGTGCGCGAAGCGGTGCTCGCCATGCAGGCCTTGTGGTCCGAGGAGCGCGCCAGTTTCTCAGGCGAGTTCATCCGCTTCGAAGAGAGCTTCCAGTGGCCGAAACCGATCCAGCAGCCACGGCCGCGCACGCTCATGGGCGGTGCGGCGGGTCCGACGCTCTTCCGGCACATCGCCGAGTACTGCGATGGTTGGATGCCGATCGGGGGCGCCGGAATGAGCGCCGCACTCGACCAGCTTCGCGAGGCCTGTGAGGACGCTGGTCGTGATTTCGGCGCGCTCCATCTGGCGCCGTTCGGTGTCTTCCCGGAACCCGGGAAGATGGACTACTACCGCTCGCTAGACCTGACGGAATGCGCGTTGCGGGTTCCGTCAGCCACTCGGGACGAGGTACTTCCGGTTCTCGATGCCTACGTCGATTGGATCGAGGCGATGGCCTAACGACTGACTTCCATCCGTCGGAGGCGCTCCTGCACGGCGAGTTCGAGCCGCGCTTCGACGTCGACGCTGGGCTTTTCGATCCGGATACCCATGCCAACGGGCAGGGTCGTCTTCATCAGGTTTCCCTTGACGTTGGTCATGGCCACCTGTCCGGCCAGTCGGAGATGACCACCGCCCTGAAGCTCGAGATCGATCTTGAGCTTCGTTCCCCGCAGCCACGGAGCCGGGAGCGCGACGAACAAGCCGCGGGGGGAAAGTGTGTAGACCCGTCCTTCCTTGGCGCGGCGGCTCGAACGGAGTCGTGCATTCCAGGTGACCGGAGCCCGATCCGCGCGCCGGCCCCTGGAACTGTGTCGCCAGCTGGTGGCGCGGTTCAGTTGGAAGCGCAGCGCGTGGGCGTCGATCGGTTCGTAGAGCGCGTAGTCGATTCCGGCGGCCCGGAGTTCTGCGCGAACGGAATGCTCGGGCCTCGGTCCGGTTACGAGCATCGAGAGGGTCGGTTCCGACGCCACCTCCCGGAGTCTCGAGACCGCTCCGCGAAGGTCGGCAACCGGAAGATCCTGCGGTAGCAGGGCGGCCCCGATCCCGAGTCTCGCATTGCTGAGCGCGACATAGGCGTCGGCCGGTGTCTTCGCGCGCAGCACCCGGTAACCGAGGCGTTGGATTCTCGCCGCAAGCAGATCCATCGACCCCTCGCCGCAATCGACCAACAGCACCGTCGCTCCCGCCACGCGTCTTCCTCCACCAGATCTGGTCGGTTTCGGGGAACCGGCCGGATATGACGCAGGTCACACAACCCAAGTGGGTGGGGTTTTCGGGCCCCAGGGGCAGAGTGTCCACCACTTCTGGCGTACTCTGGTCACGTATCGCTGCTGTCGCGAACAGAGTCTTCGAGTGGGAGGCGTGCAGATGGTCTGGACGGTGATGCTGGTCGACGATCATGCCCTGCTTCGGGCCGGCACCCACGCCATGATCGATCAGGATGAGCGTTTCGAGATCGTGTCCGATTGCGCGGACGGTGCCTCGGCCCTGGCGGCGGCGCGATCCCATCGACCGGATCTCGCAGTGGTGGATCTCGGCCTCCCGGATATGTCCGGGGTCGAACTCATCGAAGCTCTAGTGCGCGAAGTGCCGGAGTGTCGCACCGTCGTGCTCTCCCAACACTGCGAACCCGGTTTCGTCGAGCGAGCGCTCGATGCTGGGGCATCCGGCTACGTCGTGAAGGGCGATCCGCCGGAAGTGTTGAGCCGTTGCCTGCTCGAGGTGGTCGGTGGCGGGAGCTTCCTCTCGTCGAGCATTGCCTCGAGGGTGATGCGGCCCACCGCGCGTCTCTCGTTGCGAGAACGCGAGGTCGTCACGCTGATCGCCGAGGGGATGTCGAGCAGGGAGATCAGCGACGAACTCGGAATTGCGCCGCGGACGGTCGATGCCCACCGTGGGCGGGTGATGGGCAAACTGGGAATCCACAAGATCACGGGCCTGGTCCGCTACGCGATTCGCGAGGGCCTCATCTCGGCCTGATCTCCGACCCTGGTGCGACTCCTGCCTGTTGGAGCTTGGCCGTCAGAGTCTCCAGTTGGAGCGGTTTGCGCACAGTCTCCAGATTGGGGGCTTCGGCGGGCGGCTCGTCAGCGACGCCAGTCAGCCAGATCACGGGAAGCTGGGGCCGACGCGCGCGGATCTCGCTGGCGAACGAAATGGGGCTGTTTCGCCACATTTCGAAATCGATCAGTGCACAGACGAGGTCGGGTTCGGCCGCCACGAGTTCGAGAACGGCGGCGGCGTGGTCCGCCCCCACGGCTTGATAGCCGGCCTGCGCGAGCAGCTGCGACGCGATCTTGCAAGCCGCAGGATCGCGATCGGCAACCAGGACGCGACCGAGGCTCCCCGAGTCGGGGCCCGCTTCGTTCTGGATGGCGAGCGCCCCATCGAGACTGAGCAGCGGCAAACGGATCCCGATGCGGGTTCCTGGGCCAACCGGCGAACCGACCCGAATGACGCCTCCATGTGCCTCCGTGATGCGGCGCGGGACGGTCTGCCCGAACTCGGGCGACTGGGCGGCGAAGTCGGGCGCTAGAATCCGATTGCCCGGATGCCCATCGAGCCCGCTGCCGTCGTCCTCGACGGCGAGCACCACCCAGCGCTCGCCTTCCAGCCCGGATGCGGCCTCGGCGACGGAGACCGTCACCTCTCCACCGTCATCGCCGATCGCCTTGCAGGCGTTGCGCACGAGGGTCACCAGAAGCTGGCCGAGCTGGGAAGCGTCAGCGTCGATCCAGCAGGGGTCTCGTTGCAAGACCAATCGGAGCTGGCTCCCCGGTGTGATGCTCGTCAGTAGCAGCGGCTCGATGTGATGCACCAGCTCCACCAGATCGATCGTCTCGAACTGGGAGGTCTCGCCGCCGCGGGCGATCATGCCGAGCTGGCGGGAAAGCGCCGACGCGTCGGTACTCGCCCGGATTATCTCCTCGATGCGTCGCTCGGCCGGTGAATCCGTCGGGAGTTCCCTCTTCAGCATATCGGCGCTGCCGACCGCGATCGCGAGTAGATTGTTGAGGTTGTGGGCCACATCCGTGGCGAGATCGGCCACGCCTCTTGCAAGCTCGCCACTGGACAACCGTTCCTCCAGTGCGCTGCGGGCCTCCTGTTCCTCGAGGTCGTCCGTGATGTCGCGGCCGAAGATGAGGATGCGACCCCGGCCGTCCTCATTCGCGAGAACAGTGCCGAGGAGTTCTCCGTACCACCAGCCCCCGACGCCGTCCGCGAAGCGCGTCACGAAGGGCTCGACAGGCATGCCGTCGAGGATTCGGCGAACGATCCGAATGAGTCGCGAAACATCGTCGGGATGGCAGATACGGCCGAAGTCGGCACCGATGATCAGCTCGGGCTTGCCGAGCCGTTCGCGGAACCTCGGGCTCACGAAGAGCACTTCCCCGGTCTCGTTGACCTCGGCGACCAGACTGAAGGCGCTGTCCGCCAGGATCCGATAGCGGCGATCGCTCTGCTCGGTCTTTCGCAGTGCAAGCACCTGCTTCGTGACGTCGCGAGTCACCGATCCGATCCGCTGGGCGCCGTCGGCGCCGCGATAGCGTCGGGCCGACGGTTCCAGCCAGATCCAGCGGCCATCGCCATGGTGGAACCGATAGACGAAGGTATCCGACTCGTCCCGGTGGATCACCGAGCGGAGGCACTGCCGCATATTCTCGCGGTCGTCCGGGTGAATGAGGGCCATCATCCCGATGCCGAGGAGCTTCTCTGGTGCGTGCCCCAGTACCCGCGACGCATTGGGACTCACGTACTGGACCCGGCCCTTCAAATCGAGATCCATGAACACGTCGAGGGCCTGCTCGACCATGTGCCGATAGTGCTCATCACTCTGGTTGAGCTCACGCAGGAGATCCTGCTGGTCGGAGATGTCCAGGAGCCGGAGAATCGTGAAGCGCCCCTCGGGTGTCTGGAGCGGCGAGAAATCGGCCCTGAAGCTGATCCTCTGCTGCTGGATCCGGAACCCACCCTGAATCGACTCCGGTTCCTGGCGCTCGATGACGCGCTCGATGATCTCCCGGAGCATGGTCGCATGGGAATCCGCCATGCTTTCTTCGGGTGTTCGTCCAAGCGCTTCGGCTGCCTTGGTGGAGCCGTATCGCTCCGCCTTGGCGTAGTCGCCGTAGATCGCGACCAGGCGAACGTCAGCATCGTAGACCGCGACGATCTGATCCTGCGAATCGATCAGCAAGGACTCGTAGGCGAAGTGGCCTAACATGGCTGGTGGCCAGCCCGACAGGGCCCGCATCGATTCTGCCCACGAGATCGGACCGCCACCCGAGACCTCCTCCGAATCGATGGAACTGATCTTGCTTCGTGGCCCGCGAACTCGACTGCCACGGTACCCCCACCGCCGCCCTGCGTCACGTCCAATCGCGAGCACCGAGGGGGTGGTCGGTCGGGCAGTGGAAGCACGGGCTCGGTGTCCCGAAAGTACGGCTCCCATCCTACACGAAATCCGCACCGAAATTGGCAGATCCGTGAAACTACGCAGGCTCGACTACGTAGTCCGGGCTCGGGATTTCCGTACAACTAGCATCTAAATCGGCCTGAGAGCCTCTGATTCGGGTGTTTTCCTAAAGGGCGACGATTCGATCGCCGAATCTCGCAGTAATGGAACCGAGGGAAAAACAACTGAGCAACGGTTCGGAAACACCCGGTATGCTCGAGACTCGCCGCTCTCCTGAAACGGTGCGTCCGGTCTCGACGCTTTCCGCCCGTGCAAGCACTGAGCTGTCAGATGCCAGGCGAATCGAGGTCCGAAGCGCAGGGCCGCGGTGCTGCGTCTGCCGGAAACACCAGCCCCGCTTCCTCTCGCGCCACGCCAAGCGCCTTCAAGATCGAACGACGCGTTGCGAGCCGGCACGAGTAGCCATTCTCGACACTCCACAGCGTCCGCGTAGAAACGCCTGCGAGCTCGGCGAGCTCCTCCGGCATGAGGTAGAGGGATTCCCGGAACTGGCGAACCCGGTTCGGGCGGCGGTGCAGTTGCGTGGGCGGCATGAGGGCTCCTGGTCGGGCCCTTCTTGGGCGGGCGCGATGACGACTCTTCGGACGAAGCGAGGTCGCAGCGCATACGCACTCGAGCCGCAGTTCGAGCCGATTAGAACCTACGTCGCGTGGGGAGTTCTGCCGGATCGATACGCGATTCTACCTAACAGCGTAACGCTGTTCGGACGATTTTCGCCGGCGCGATCACGGGTAGGTTTCGTACCTGATGGGAACACGATCCATTGACGGATCAAGGGGGGGTGAGCGTGACTTCTGTGTTGCTAGTGGATGATCACAAGATCTTTCGCGAGGGGATCCGAGAGCTGATCGAGAAGTCGGGAGAATTCCACGTCGTCGCGGAGGCGAGTGACGGGCGTGAGGCCGTCGAGCTGGCCGCCTTGCATCGACCCGATCTGGCGTTGATCGACATCTGGCTGCCGAAGTTGTCCGGGATCGATGCCGCGGGACAGATTCGTCAGGCGGTTCCGCGCTGCAAGGTCGTCATGATGTCCCAGCACGAAACGGCGTCGTACGTCGAGGCGGCGCTGCGCGAGGGTGCGCGGGGCTACGTCGTAAAGACGGCCGCGTTCACCGACCTGACCGCCGCGCTCCGCGCGGCGGTCGACGGCAAGTGTTACCTGTCGCCGGAAGTCGCCAGCCTGGTGGTGGACAGCTTCCATCGACCCTCGGGGGAATACGCGTCGCCGCTCCAGTCACTGACCGGTCGAGAACGAGAGGTGCTCCAGTTGATCGCAGAGGGATACTCGAGCAAGGAGGTCGCCGGCCACTTGTCCGTGTCGATCCGCACCGTGGAGGCCCACCGCGCCTCCGTGATGGGCAAGCTCGACATCCACAAGGTCGCCGGATTGGTGCGCTTCGCTATCCGCGAAGGCGTGATCGCGGCGTGAGGGAGCTCGCCGCGCGGACGCTGCGGTGGCGTCGGTCCAGGGCCGTGCCAGCAACCGCCCTCGGTGAGCCGTCGGCCTCGACAGAGAGCTTCGTTCGCCACGAACTGAAAAACACGCTGACCGCGGCGGCCCTCCACGCGGCGATGTTGAGTGATACGGACGAGCCCCATCGCGAACTCTCGGACGTGGGCCTCCGCGCGATCCGGGAGGCGCTTCAGCATGCGATCGCACTCAGCGATCGCCTCGGGGGTGAGCCCGTGCGCGGCCATCCGCCTCCGCGGGACGCTGCCGATGTCCTGAGCAGCTGTGCACGTCTCCTGAGGCCCGTGATCGAGCGAGCCGGTGTATTGGAGACGGATCTGCCGGCATCGGTCGGTGTCGTCGCGCTCGATGAGAGGGAACTCAGCGAGCTGACCATCAATCTCCTGCTCAATGCCGCCGAGGCCCTCACGGGCGAGGGCAGCGTGCGGATCTCGGCCAGGAAGCTCGCCATGCCACCTCGTGTCGAGTTCGAGGTCTCCGACGACGGCTGCGGGATCGGCGAAGAGATCCTCGATCGCGTCTTCACTGCGGGATTCAGCAGCAAACCGAATGGCAGCGGCCTGGGATTGGCACGTGTGAATCAGATCGTCAAGAAGGTGAACGGAAGGATCGAGGTCAGCAGTGTACCCGGAGCGGGGACCCTGTTCTCCGTCGAACTACCGCTGGAACGCGGGAATGAACCCGCCGGTGCGAAGTCGGGCATCTTCGACGGACTTGCGAAGCTGCTTCGACGTACTCGCGAGCTACCTTCAAAATCTCGTTCCGGCAACCAACTAACAAGTCGTTGGTCTCAAGATGGACCCTCCTCCGCCGAACCATAGGACGGAGGCACTGGAATGATCGACTCAAGGAAACCAGAGGAAGCGCTGCGCCAGCTCTCGGGCGACCGCCGCGACGATCCCCGCGTAGCCATCGACCTCAGTGCGGAGCTGACGAGCTGCGGCTTCGAGTTCCCAGTGAAAGTCTCCATCCGCGACCTGAGTGCAGGCGGCGCCTGCATCATCACGGATTTCCCGATTTCATTGGGTGGCGTGCGCAAGCTGCGTTTCGCCTGCGGAGAGCGGACGGTGTCGCTTTCGGCCGAGGCCCTGTGGCAGGACAAGCGCCGGGACAGCTTCCTCACCGGGATTCGCTTCGCAAAGGTGAGCGCCGGCGATCAACGCCTGTTGATCGATCTGGTCTTCCAGGCGACGCGCACCGTCGTCGATTTCCTCCTGTTCGAATCGACCCTGGTCGGACTCGGTCGCGGAGATGCGCTGCACATGGCCGGAGCGAGCCGTCTGCGAAAGGTCTCCCCCGGCGCGTGGCTCTACTGTCAGGATCGTCCGACCGCCGACAGCGAATCGATCTACCTCGTCGTCGACGGGAGTATGCGGCTCCGTACCCGAGTAAGGAACCGGGAGCGCAACCTCGCCGACCTGAAGCGTGGCTCTATTTTCGGCGGCATATCATCGCTCGCTGGCGTCGTCCCGCCTGAATCGGCGATCGCTGAACTACCGACGACGTTGTTCGAACTCGACGTCAGTGCGATCTCGTTCCTCTTCGAGCAACGACCCTGGCTGATCCACCGCCTCACCCAGGCCGTCGTCGGGGACTACACACGCCGGACGAATGCCCTGCTGGAAGCGCTGGCGCAATGAGCCCAGCGCCTTCGAGCGAGCTTCGGGATCGTCGTCCCCAGAGATCCGGTACCGCGAACTCGAGACCAGCGCGAGTATCAGAAGGAACACCGTGGATGCGGACCTGATCGTTCTCGGCGCAACCGCTGGCGGCTGCGCGGCCGCGTTGGAGGCACGCCGGCTCGGAAGGCGCGTGCTCCTGGTGGAGGATCCGTGCGGGGACGGCGGCACCAGCTTCGGTCCCCGGTCCGCCTACGACCAGCTGGTGTTGGGCGCGGCCGCCAGGAGCCTTTCTGAGTGGGGCTCGTTGCCTGACGAACGGCGTCACACCGAGCGCTTGTTCGAGCGGGCTCGCGCCGCAATCGCCGGCTATCTGAGCCGGTTGCGCCGTCAGTTGGAGAACGCGGGTGTGGAGATCGTCTCCGGGCGCGCCGAGTTCGTTTCTCCCTCGGAGATCGCGCTATCGACTGGAGACACCTGGGAGTCGGGAATCGTCGTCGTGGCGACCGGCAGCATTCCCCGCAAGCCAGAACGCTTCCCGTTCGATGGCGCGTTGGTGTGCGATCCCGGCGCCCTGCTGACGAGGCCGGGCGGGATCCAGCGCGCTCTTGTCGTCGGTGCGGAGGGCACGGGATGTGAGGTCGCCACGATCGTGGCCGCAGCCGGCGTTTCGGTCGCCCTGCTCGATCGTAGGAGCCGCCTGTTGCGCTCGGTCGACCGGGAGATCCGCGAGCGCTTGCACGCCGGCTTCCAGGACCGGGGTGTCGAAGTGATCCTCAACGAGGGCATCGTCGACATCGAAGCCAGGCTGCACAAGTCTGGAAACCATGTGGTCGTTCGCATGGAGTCCGGCCGGGTCGATCACTGTGATTGTGTCGTGATCGCGGCCGGAGAGGTGCCCGCGACCGGGGGAATCCACATCGATCGCTCGCTCGCGGATACGGATCCACGCGGATTCGTGATCGCGGACGAGTGGGGCCGCACCTCCCGACCAGGGGTCTTTGCCGTTGGACGTGTATCCGCCTTCGACGCGGGTACGAGTGCCGAGTGGTGCCAGGGGCGGCTGGCCGCCCTGACCGCGATCGGGGCCGACGGTTGCCCCGGTGACGTGCTGCCGACGACATGGAGAACCGTGCCATTGATTGCGAGCGTCGGCCTGACGGACGAGGCATGCGAGATGCTCGATGTACCGTTCGTTACCGGCAAGGCGGAGTACGCCGACACCCTCTGGGCGAACCTCAACGGAATGTCCGACGGTCTGGTGAAGATCGTCTCGGCCCCGGATGGCGGTTTGCTTGGCGCCCATGTCATTGGACAGCGCGCATCCGAGGTCATCGATCTGGCTGGCCAACTACTGCGCGGCGGTGAAACCCTCAGCGAGATCGCGGGCGTGGCCTCCTCGAGCGGCGGAATCGGCGAGATCTTTCGGTTGGCCGCGGCGGACGCGCTCGATCGCGGGTTCACGACGACGGGCACGAGAGACGAGCGCTGAGTTCGGAACGCGAAGGTCACTCGCAGGGCGAGGCGACCTCGTCGAGGCGCCCGGGGCCCTGCCTGATTCGTGCCGCAATCTTCTCGCCGCTTCGAGCGTCTGCACAGTCGATCGGGATTCGCGGGGGCCAGCGGTCGGCTTCGTGAGTTCGTCGGTGGACGCGCTGTCCGAGTTCGGCGGACTGGCTGGACGGACGCGCGACGCGCCTTCGCGCACCGGGCGCCCGTCCAGCTCCCGCGCCACCCCTAAAGGTTCTGCAGGCCTTGGATCGGCCAGCCGATGTCGTCGCCACCCGGACCAGCGAGTTTGGTGCGGTCGTCGAAACTGGTGTTGAACTGGCCATCCGGGCCCGCTGAAAGGCAGAACACTGCATGGTTCGCTGCTTCCGCCGGCGTCACGCCGCTAACGCTCGCGAGTCTGAGAAACCGCACGTTGCAAACGTAAGGGTTCCCCCACGGATCGGCCGGAACCGAGTCGATATAGGGACCATTCCATCCCGGAGGTTCCGGAGCGGTCTGGCTGGCGGCATAGAGCGGGTTGACCCGGCCGGCCCGGTTGCGGATCAGCTGGTCCTCGATCGCGCTGGCTCGGCCAGCGCTATCCCAGTTGTTGGCGCCTCTCGGACCGTTGCCATCCGGGATGTTGGCGGCCGAGATCTGGGCCGCCGGGAGTCCCACCAACCGAGAGATCTCGCCAGCGTCGTTCGGGTTCCCATCGCCATTCACCGGCCAGCGGCCCACGTCGAGATTGAAAGCCAGCACGGCCTGGCCAAGCGCCTGCGAGTCGGAAAGCGCGCGCGACCTTCGCGCGTCGTTCACATACTTGATCACCATCGGAGTAAGCGCAGCCGAGAGGATCGCCAGGATCGCAACCCCGACAAGGATCTCCACGAGCGTGAAGCCCGCAGCGCGTTTCGTTCTATCGATCATCTTTCTTCTCCATCCGTCGCACCGGAAGCGTTCCTTCGGAACTCCCGTCGGAAGCTGGTGCTCTTCGTTCGCGCGCAACACGCGCGTTCAACATGTCGACACGGCGCGCGACTTCCACGCGTCCCGGGTCCTGCGGACCCGTCACCTGCAGGAAGTGCCGGTAGTGGATGAGCGCGCCGATCCAGTCCCCGTCCTGGTCTTGCAACAGGCCGAGGTTGAGGGCGCCGGCTGCATGGTCGGGATCGATGCGGAGCGCTTGCTCGAGTGCCTTGCGTGCGTCAGCGCGCAAGCCTTGCGAAGCCAGTGCTGTTCCGAGGTTCGAGAGTGTCTCGACGGAATAGGGGTCGAAGGCGAGGGCCCTGCGCAGCTCGTCGACCGCGCGACCCGATTCGCCGGCGCGAAGCAGCAGAACACCTCGCGCCGCGTAGATCGGTGGGTACTCGGGCCGCATCGCCTCCGCTTCGGCGAGAAGCGTTCGTGCCCGGTCGGCCTCGCCTCGATCGCACTCGACCCGAGCAAGGTTCACGAGCGCTTCGACGAAGGCCGGGTCTTCGGCAAGGGCCGCGAGGTAGTGCTCTCTCGCACTCGCCAGATCGCCGCGCTGTTGGCTCGAGAGACCGAGCTGGAAATAGGTCGAGCTCCGCCGATAGTGCTCTTCCCGTTCTCGGCCAAGAGCGAAGGCCGCGGGGCCGGGCAGAGCCTCGGCCTGCTCTGCGATCGCGGCGGCCGGTCCGGAGGGGCGAGTGTCTTCCGCAGCCGCCGCGGTCCCTGCCAATGTGAAGCCGACGGCGGCACCCACCAGTTCGAGCCACGATCGTCGATTCATCGGTCTGCTCCAAGGGGTCGTCCAAAGGGCTGTCTCCACCAGGGGAATCCGATGGATCGATCGGTGCGAATCTCATCCAGGGCATCGAGGTTCGCGGCGAACGTTTCCGCGGTTCGCACGATCCGAGGCGGATCGAGAACGGTCGGCCGCAGCAGGATCACCATTTCGGACCGGCGCTCCTCCGTTCGGGTGCCGCGAAACAGGCTGCCTAACAAGGGAAGATCTCCGAGAAGCGGCACGCGACGCACCTGCTCGAACTCCCGGCTGCGCACCAGCCCGCCGATCACGATCGTGGTTCCGTCGGCTACCCGGAGTACGGAATCCGTCTCCCGCAGGTCGACCACCGGAAGGCTGCCGTTCTGCGGCAGGTTCGGGTCATTGGTGGGCTGTAACTCGACCGCAACGATCTCAGAGACACTCGGTCGGATGTGCAACGTGATCTCAGAGCGATCCGAGACGTGCGGCGTCACATCCAGCGTCACGCCGACCGGGACGACCTGTGGTTGGAACTCGGTGGTCTGCTGCACCACGGTGTCGGTGATGACGGTCTCTACTTCGGCGATGAAGAAGATCTCGTTGCGAACGACCTTGATCATTGCCTTGTGGTTGTTGAGCGTCGTGATTCGCGGCGTCGAGACCACCCGTACGTCGGTCTGCAAGGCAAGGGCGCGCAAGACGACACCCAGGTCGTTGCGCGCGATCCCGAACTCGATGCCACCCTGGTTGAGCACGGGCGCCAGTGACTGGGCGATGGCGGCTTCTCGCAGGCCGGGCGTGATGAGGCGATTGAACACACCGACGGTGGTTCCCAGATTCGGTGCACCTTCGATGTCGACGCCGAGGTCCAGCTCGTCGTCGAGGGTGATCTCGATGATCCTGGCATCGATCAGCACCTGGCGTTCGAGGCTCTGGTGGATCTCCGCAAGGAAGCGTTCCACCTGATCGAGGGTCGTCGTCTCTGCTGTCACCGTGACGATCCCGGCCTGTCGCGCGACGAATACACGCCTGGCAGGCCGGCTTGCGGGGTTGCTCTGGCTGCCCTCCTCGTTGCTCGATGTCCCGCTGGGTTCCTCATCGACCTCGGCGTCGGCAGAGCCGAACACGAGGGTCCGGATCCCGCCCTCGATCTCGGCCCAGAGGTCCGCCGTCTGGCTGGTCGTGACCGAAGACAGGCTGAGGTCCTCGCCGCCCTGGGAGCTGGACCCCTCTCCGCCATCGGTAGGTGCGGCTCCAATGAACCCGGCAACCGACAGCTCGGAAACACCCGAGCGTTGATGGTTCGGGTAGTCGACGCGGTAGGTGCGTGTCTCGCGATCGGTTCGGAAGATCCGCAGGACCCGGCCCTGTATCGCGTAGTGATAGCCGCGCGCGACGACGATCTCGTCGAGAATCTCGACCAATGAGACACCCTTCAGGTCTGCCGTGACGCGACCGACGACACCGGGCGCGACGACTACGCCGAGCGGACTTTCACGCCCCAGTCCCAGCAGGACAGAAGGAAGGTCCGCGTCCTGGACGGTGAGGCTGAAGCGGCTGGCCTCGAGCATGCGCAGCATCGGAGGGCGCGGTCTGGTATCGGGCGTCGAGGTGGTCAACGGCTGGAGCTGCGGTTCAGGTGTCGTCTCTGCCGGTGGTCTGGATGCGGGCTCCGGGGCCGGAGTCGGCGTTGCACATGCACAGGCGAGCCCCGCGACGAGCACGACCGTTGCGGCGCGAACAACCATGCGCGGGTTCTGACCAGCGGTCTGCGGCCGCTCCCCAGCTCGACTTCGGTCCATCACGGTTCGACTCCTTCATCTTTCGCGGACTCCTGGGTGGCGACGGGTGCCGCGGCGGCGGGCGTAACGCCAACGAGAAAGCGTTCATGACCACGGAGCAGCGTCACGCGACCCTGCTCGATTCGTTCGAGCAACATTCCGTCGATGCGTTCGCCTTCAGCGCGGGGTGAACCCCCGATCCAAGCGACGCGGCGTCCTTCACTCCAGAGCGTCCCGCGCAGGACGGGAAGCCCGCCCTCGCGTTCCGAGTCGGCGATTCCTGGCTGCGATATCCCGGCGACGCGGTCGGCCTCATTGCGCGTCAGGAAGGGATTGCGGCTGGTCCGCGTTTGCAGCCCTCTCAGGTAGTCGGCCACCTGCTCCGGTTGCAGCGCGTCGAGCGGCTCGAGCAGCGGGTCTGCGGAATCGTCGAACCCGTCATTGAATTCGTCAGTGAGCGCGTTCACCACCGCCGAGGCCAAGTCCGCGCTGCCGGAAAAGAACCGATAGTTCTGAACCGCGACCGCCAACGCACATATACCCAATAGAGGCATAACGATCCTGGGGTTCACGACGCGGCCTTCCAACGCACGAACCAGGTGAGGTCGATGGCCACCGAGACGCCCGGGAAATCCCGCTGGACGCGAAGCGAATCGATTCGCGCCGGAAGTTCGTGGGCCTCGATGCGGCGAAACAGTTCGGCTGCCTCGGCATAGTCGGCGCTGAATCGGACGGTGATCGCGATGGGCGTCATCTCGAAGCCGATGTCGGTCGACGGAGAGGCGCCGAACAGGTTTTCTGCGGCCATCTCCTGCGGAGAATCCATCGGACTCGATCGCCGCCTGACCCGTACGTCCCGGACGCCAGGCGCTTCCAGGGATTCGGCCACCCGGGCCATCAGTTCCGCGTCTCCGGCCACCACGGCGACTCGCCGTTCGAGTGTTTCCCGATCGGCAGACCAGGCTGCACGTTGGTGAGCGGTCAGCGGTTGCGCCTCGGCGCGCTCCAGCTGGAAGGCCGTCCACTCGTCGCGTCGCGTCGCGAATTCCGATCGGAGCCCCGCCAGATGCTGCCGGCCCGGACCCAACGCGACACCCAGGATCAGGACGAGACTGATGGCTACCGCAACGCCAAGGCCCAGGTTGGCTTCCGAGAATCCACGGGGTCGATCAGTCATCGGCCCCTCCGAGAACCGGTGTCGACAGCGTGGGCTCGACGACGGCCAGCCGCCCGGTCACGCGGAAGCGAACGCGGTTGTCGCGAGCGGACTCGTCATCGGCTTGGCCTACGTCCTCGCGCGACAAGTCATCGACGGCCATGAGTGGAGAAACGTCCATACCCCGAGCCAGCTCCGAGACCGATCGTGCCGCCTCGGAGACACTGTCACCGACCGCTTCGATGGCTAGTTCGGTGGTCCATTCCTCCGTCGCCGGCGATCGCGACGCGTGGAATGTCTCGATCCAGGCGTTCTCGGGCGCGAGTCGGCCGAATGTTTCCAGCAGCGCAGTCCACGGGGGGACCGCGGGATCGAGCTGCGTCAGCAAGGCCGCGACCTCGGCGGCCCGGCTCTGTTGGCGCCTCAGCTCGGCGAGCGATTCACGTTCGGCACGCTCGGCTTCCCACCGGCTTCCGAGTTCGCTGATCTGGGTCTGCAAGCCCTGGGAGGTGACGATCAGAACGACAGCCAGCAGTACGGCGGTCAGCGCCGAGGCAGCGAGACCCAGGCGGAGCCGGCTGCGCACGCGTCGGCGGGCCCGTTCGACGAGTTCCCGGGGCGGAAGCAGGTTGCCCCCGTGAGCGTGCGGAGCGAGAGCGAGCCCCAACGCGACAGCGCCACCTCCGCCGCAGTTCTCGAAGGTCCGGTCCGTAAGCGCGCCGGAGAGCGTCTCTACTGGCAGCGACAAGCTCTCGGTCAGTGAGTCGACCAGGCTTTCGATCCACCGGCCCTCGCCGGCAAGGTAGACGCGCCCCGCACTTGCTAGGCGAAGTCCGCCCGCGACGTACTGGAAGGTCCGCGCGAGCTCCGTGCTCAGCAACTCGGTGAGCTCTGCAACGATTTCGAGGGGATCGGCGTCGGGTTCTTCGGCTTCCTTCTCGACGTCGAATTCTCTCGCTTCCAATTCGCCCAGTGCCCAGGTGGTTTCCTCGAACGCGCTCAGCGAGGAGAAGCCGAGATCCTCGGTCATCGGAACGAGTGGGATCTCGCGGCTGAAGGCCCAGCCTCGACCGTCCGCCACCACGCAGGTGGCGGCATCCGGCTCGAGATCCACGATCGCGATCAGTTCGTCCTCGACGACCGGAGGAAGCAGCTGGACGAGATTGCCGAGCGCGAGGTGGCGGCTGGAAAGACGGTGCAACTCGAAGCCGGATCTCTCGAAGCGGGCGGCTGCGGCGCGCGCCGCGTCGAGTGGTGCGCCCGACAACCAGAGAACGCCGGAGTTCTCCCCGCCCGGCGACAACACGAAGCCATGGCAGGCCTCACCGTCGATCCCCTGCACGAGTTCGGAGCAATGACGACGCGCCACCGCCCCGGCCTCGGCAGCCGTGATCACGGGCATCAGCTCTCGCTGATGAACCAGCTCCGGCGAGCGAAGTCCGATCTCGAGACGCGTACCGCGAACGACGGCGCCGTCCAGGAATGCCTGCATCTCGAGTTCCGGATCCCGCTCGGGCCGAAGCCGGAAGCAGCCGCTCTCGATGGGACGAAGCCCCTGCTTGCCCGCTCGAGAACGCACCCAGTAGATGCCCTCTCGCCGCCGGTCGATAGCGAGGTGTTGGCGCATCATGGTTGCGCCAACGTCAACGTGATGACGGCCGTGCCCGATCGGGTGCTCACCACGTCTCGCACCTGGGCTGCGCCGGCATAACCACCGCGCCCGACGACGCGGACGCCGTGATGGCCGAACGCCAGGTTCGCGACGCTCCAAGGGCCGGGTCCGGAAGCCGGGTCGACCATCCGTACCTCTTGAAGGCGGCCGTCGTTCGAGAGCGATACGAAGACGTCGGCATCTGCGTTCGCGAGCGGTGAAGCCGGGTCGCCGGTGTTCGGAACGCCGAGCACGCGTACCAGGAGTGTGCCTCGGATCGCGAGCGGCGCTGGTGGCCAACTCAGGTCGTCCGCGTTCCCCAGGACACGGTCTGGTCCAAGACTCGTGACCTGGGCTCCGCCCCGGTTGAAGCTGAACGGCATGTCCCAGGCGTCGACGAAACGCCCAGCGGTTCCAAGCCGCAGGGTCGCGACGTAGGGCCCGTTGTAACCAAAGCCGATGCCAGGCGGCGCGATCTGGTAGGCGGGTTTTCCGGCGGCAGAGTTCAGATCTTCGAGCGTCGCTGGCAGCCCGCCCATGTCTCCGAGGTAGCCGAAGTCCCCGCGCGCGGAGTCCCCCGTCATGGCGTTGCTCAGCTGCCGAAGGGAGCTACGGGTCGCTTTGGTGCGCGCCGCAGTGATCTGCTGCAGCCCGATCGGGGCCATGGCACCGGCGAGAATCGAGATCACCGCGATGACCACCATGATCTCGATCAATGAGAAACCGGAACTGCGACGCGGCGCGCCGCCCCGGTTCTGACCCTCGGGCTTACGCATTCAGGTTCCCCATCATCCGATAGAGCGGAACGAAGATTGCGAAGGCGACGGTGCCTAGCGTGGCGCCCATGGCCACGACCATTCCGGTGTTCACCAGTGCGAGCGAGCGGTCGATTACCGTGGGGACCTCGCGGTCATAGTAGTTGGCTACGTGATCGAGGGACCTGTCGAGGCCGCCGGAGGATTCGCCCAGGGCGATCATCCGAACGACCATCGAGGGCATCAACGCGTCCTTACCGAATGCCTGGGTGAGCGTCGCGCCGTGGGCGAGTTCCTCTCTTCCTTCCGCGATGAGCGCGCGGATGGCGCGGTTCTGCACGATCTCTTCGATCAACTCGAGGCAACGAGTAATCGGGATCCCCGCGCGATAGAGCAGCCCGAGGTTGTGCGAGAAGCGCGACATCTCGATCATCGACATCACCGAGCCGATCACCGGAAGCCGCAACAAATTCCGGTCGAAGGCGAGCCGGCCGGACTCACTGCGAAGAACGGCGACCGCGATCGCACCGGAAGCGGCAAGAAAGACCAGCGTGTGAATGCCATAGGCCTCGGCGAAGTGCTGGAAGCCGATCAGCGCCCGGGTCGCGAAGGGAAGCTCGACATCGAGCGCGACGAAGATGGCCAGGAACTTCGGCAGCACCACCGTCGTGAGCAGGATGATCAGGCCGATCAGTCCGGTGATCACGATGCATGGGTAGCTCGCTGCACCGCGAAGCTTGCGGCCGAGGTCCTCGCGCCACTCCAGGTAGCTCACGAGTTGTCGCATGATCTCGGCCAGGTGCCCGGATGCTTCACCCGCGGCGACCAGTGACCGGACCAGGTCCGGGAAGAGGGTCGGGTAGCCGGCCATCGCATCCGAAAGGGGCTGTCCGGCCTCGACCTTGCGCGCGATGTCTTCGAGTTCCTCGGCGATGGCGCTTCGGCCACCTTCCTGGAGATCTCGTAGACCTTCGAGCAGGGGAATGCCTGCCTCGATGACCGTTGCCATGTGGTAACAGAAGTCGATGAGCGTTCGGGACGTGTGGCGACGTGATGTCGGTGCGCGCCCCGCCTGGGCCGTGAGCAGAAGCAGATCGCGTGCTCGGAGCCGACGGTCCAGTTCGGCTTCGTCCAGCGCGCGCTCGACGCCGCGGACCCGGCGACCATTCGCGTCGGCCGCTTCGAAAACGAAATCAGCCATCGCTAGTAGTCCGTCGAAATTCGTGCGAGCTCGGAGAGAGAGATCCGACCCTCGACGGCCCGCTGTCGCGCCAGTGCTCGGAAGGGCACCATTCCCTCACCAAGAGCGACCTGCTCGATCTCGCCGATCGAGGCACCGCGTGAGATCTCCTGGGCGATCGGAGGCGTGACCTCGAGCACCTCGAACAGTGCCTCTTGCCCGCTGACGCCGGTCTGATGACACCGGTCGCAACCGCTGGCGCGTGCGAACCCAGCCGCGCTGCCATCGTCGAGACCTACCGCCTCGAGTTCCGCCGACGTCGGTTCGTGTGGGCTCGCGCAATGGCGACAAAGCAGGCGAATCAGACGCTGCGCCGAGACCACGCTCAGGCAGCTCGCCACCAGGTAGTTCTCGAGGCCCATCTCGAGGAGTCGTGCGAGAGTGGCCACCGAGCCATTGGTGTGGAGCGTCGAGAACACGAGGTGGCCGGTCAGCGCGGCGCGCAGGGCCAGTGAGGCGGTCTCGGCGTCGCGCATCTCGCCGATCAAGACGACGTCGGGATCGTGGCGCAGGATCGCGCGCAGGCCCGCCGCGAAGGTGAGCCCCGCCTTCTCGTTCACTTGACCCTGCACGACCAGAGGCGCCTCGTACTCGACGGGGTCTTCTAGGGTGATGATCTTGCGCTTGGAGGCACTCACAGCGCCTAACATCGCGTAGAGCGTGGTGGATTTTCCGGACCCGGTCGGTCCTACCGCGAGCATCATGCCATTCGGTCGCCGAGCCGCATTTTCGAGGATCCGGTAGCCGCGGGCGTCGAGGCCCAGGGAGTCGAGACGGATCGACTGCCGATCCTTGTCGAGGACCCGGATCACGACACTCTCGCCATGCACCGACGGGAAAGTCGAAACGCGAAGATCGATCGCGCCGTTCTCGTAGGGGAAGCGGATCTTGCCGTCCTGTGGGATGCGGGTCTCGGAGATATCGAGACCGGCGAGTACCTTGGTTCGCGCCACCACCGGAGGGATGAGATCGCGTTTGAGCGTCGGCCCCTGGACCAACTCTCCATCGATCCGGAACCGCACGCGGAGCACGCTCTTGTCCGGGTGGAAGTGGATATCGCTGGCGCGGCGGCGGATCGCCATCGTGAACAACTCGCTCACCAGTCCGACCACGCCGCTGCGGGCGCTGGTCTCGCCTTCGGAGTCCACCTCTTCGAGGGTGCGTTCGATCAGGCGCGTCAGCGTTGCTGCGCCGGAGTTGTCGCCGCTATAGCCGCGGTCGATTGCCCGCAGCAGCTGGCGATGGGAGGTCGAGACCACCCGTGTAACGCACCGCGTTCGGCGCTGGATCTCATCGATGGCGACGATGTCCGTGGGGTTGGACATGGCCAGAACGAGTCGCTTCTTCTCCATCCGAAGCGGGAGCACGCCCAGTCTCCGGGCGAGCGCTTCGGGGATCAGGGCGACGGCGTCGGGCTCGATCTCCTCGTCGTCGAGATCGAAGTGGTCGACGCCCGACTGGTTCGCAAGTGCGCGACTGACGGCGTCTTCGCTGGCGAAGCCGAGCCCCGCCATGATTTCGCCCAGCCGGCCGCCGACGCGAGCTTGCTCGGCGAGGGCCATCTCGAGCTGTTTCGCGTCGATGAGCCCGGCTTCGATGAGCATCTTGCCGATCTGTTTGCGCGCCATGACGCCGATTCCCCTAGGCAGAACGGCGCGTGGCCGCCCCTGCACGCTGACCGATCCTGGCCCGATCGCGTCGAACTGGATGGCGCGCCTTGCATTTCGCCTCCAAACGCTCGTATCGACTTCCAAGACACCGGCTGAATCCGCAGGAACACCTGAATCGCCCCCCGGTTTCTGATGTCGGGAAACGACCCCAGCGCCGTTCTGTGACCCCGGGCCCGCTCAAACGGAGCCACCAGACCCTCAAATGGGCAGATCAAATGGTCGACGCCTAACGAACAGAACGCGATCCCAGATCGCTTGCTTGCCGGTCGTTAGGCGGCCGGTAGCTGTGCATATGAGGGATATGACGCTGTCCAGACACGCCTCGGCTGGCGTTCGGGCTCCGCCGCGCGGACGCTCGATCCGGAGGTGTACAGCTCGCGGAGGCCCGACGAGGCAGAGCACAGCGGGCCCGCGACACTCGACCGACGGCAGGCAGGTTCTGTGGTGGTCGTGCACGACGGAAACTGCGAGATCGATCGACTTGAAGCGGCTGGTGCCGTCGAATGAAGGATTCTCCCGACTTCGTGACGGCTCACGTCGCTCCGCCCGAGCGATCCTCCGAGAGTGCGGCCCGTGTCAGCCGGTAGGCCTCTTCCAGCGCTTCGATGAGTGCACCGGCCTCGTCCTTGGTCGTGCCCTCGCGCGCGCAGGCCTCGAGTGCGGCACACAGCGTGGCGACCCGCAGAGCGCCGAGACTCGCGCTTGCTGACTTGAGGGCGTAGGCCGCCCGCCGGAGCGACTCCATGTCTTCCTCCGAGGCGGCCTCGCGGATCGTCTCGAGCTGGCCCGGAGCGATGCCGAGGTAGGACGTGATCACGCTGCCGAGCAGGCCCACTCGCCCGGGCGCTTCGAGGGCTCGAATCGCGTCGAGCGGGCCGGGCTCGATGATCGGGGCCTTCCTCGCAAGCGCGGTATCGGGTGTGACCGGTGGCTCGGCGGTAAGGGTCTCGACGTCGGCGCCGTTGGCTTCTCGGATGCAGCGCAGCAAGGTCTCCTCCAGCTGAGGCACGGTGAAGGGTTTCGAGAGGAAGTCGTCCATGCCCGCATCGAAACAGCGCTCGCGCTCTCCTTCCAGCACGTGGGCCGTCATGGCAATGATGGGGATATGTGGCGCAGGGCCGTCTGCCCGCGCGGCCTGCTCGCGGGCTCGGATCGAGCGCGTCGCTTCGAGGCCGTCCATGATCGGCATCTCGGCGTCCATCAGGATCAGGTCGTAGTGTGTCTCCTCGCTGGCGCGCACCGCTTCCAAACCGTCGTGCGCCACGTCCACGTGTCGACAACCGAGCGCGTCCAGGCTCGCCAAGGCGACTTGTCGAACGACATCGTTGTCCTCTGCGACCAGGATTCGGCTGGCGAACGCGCGGCGCGCTCTCGGGGAATGAGAAGTCGCGAGCTTGGCAGGGACTTCGATGGCGAGGAGTTCCACTAGGGACTCGAGGATCCGCGATGACCGGACCGGCTTTTCCAATGCCCGCATCCACGGCGCGTCGAGGAACCGCTCCCCTTCCTCTACGCCGGCGCCGGGCGGGTACAGCGCCAGCACCCTGAGGTCCATGAGGCTCCCCGAGCCTCGGATCCCGCGATCGAGGGCCGAAGCGCCGGTCTCCGCATCGTCGAGATCCAGCAGGACGATGTCGTAGGACGTGCCACGGGCGGCGCCAGCTCGTAGCTCTTCCAGGGCTGCCTCGCAGTCCGTCGCGGTCCGCCACTCCATTCCCCAGAGCGCCAGCTGCTCGCAGAGGTTCTCCCGGTTCGACTCGTCGTCGGCCAGGATCAATGCCCGGCGTCCTGTCAGTAGAGGGCGTGGTGGCGAAGCGTGCGGTGCCAGATTCTGGAGCGTTACCGGGAGCGCTACCGTGAACCAGAAGCTCGAGCCGAATCCGGGCTCGCTTTCCATGTGGATCTCGCCGCCCATTCGCTCGACGAGCTGTCGGGCGATCGCCAAGCCGAGTCCCGTGCCACCGTACTTCCGGGTCACCGACGAGTCGGCCTGGCTGAACGGAGTGAAGAGCCGCTCCTGCACTTCGGCAGGAATTCCGATCCCGGTGTCGTGCACTTCGAATCGGAGCGTCGCGATCTCGGGGTCGCTGCCGCAATCCCGGACGCGAACCGTGATGGCACCTTCCTCGGTGAACTTGAGCGCGTTTCCGATCAGGTTCAGGAGGATCTGACGCAGGCGCCCCGGATCGCCCATCACGGTCAAGCCTCGTACACCGCGGAGATCAGCGTTGAGTGCGAGGCCGCGCCCCCGCGATCGCTCGGCAAACAGCTCCACCGCGTCGTCCACCAGCTCGCCCGGTTCGAGTTCGACGGCCTCGAGTTGCAGCTCGCCCGCATCCGCTTTCGAGAAGTCGAGGATGTCGTTGATGAGCACGAGCAAGGCGTCGCCCGAGCGGTCGATCACCTCCACGAACTCGCGCTGGCGCGGGGTCAGCGCGGTCGTCTGGAGCAGCTCTGCCATCCCCAGGATCCCGCTCATCGGGGTGCGAATCTCGTGACTCATGACTGCGAGGAATTCGCCCTTGGCGCGGGCCGCTGCCTCGGCGTCGTGGCGCGCGATCTCCAACTCTTTCGTCTTGGATTCGAGGGTCGTTGCCAGCTGCCGGAAGAGACCCGCCAGGAGGACGACCAGCGCGGCTCCGACCAGGACGCCGAGATTCATCCAGAGCGCCGTTCCCTCGTAGGCCTCGGCGCGCTCCTGATTCTCTCGGACCTCGGCGATCTCCTCGGCAATCGCTCCGGCGATGACGGAGCGAACCGCGACGATCTCGGCCTGGACCGATTCGATGATCGCGATCGGCTCGGAGCCGCTAGCGATCTGCTGCAGGCCGACGCGCGCCATTTCATCGATGTCGCCGGCCCGTCTGGAAAGCTCCCGCGCCGTCACGGCCTCGTCCTCATCGGCGTCGTTCTCGTTGAAGATCTGCCACACCTCGAGGAAGTCGATCCGCGCCCGATCCAGGCGCTCCTGCCGTTCGGCCAGGGGCAAGCGCAGCTCGGCCGTCGGCCGGCCCGCATCGAGGGCAGCGAGCAGCAGCTCATCGTGAGCCGTCTCGAACGTCAATTCCATCCTGCCGAGCGCGGCGATCTGCAGGCTCTCCCCCTGCGTCACGTTAGCCATTTCGCTGTTGATCGATCGGACCAGGAGCCAGTTCAGGCCCGTTGTCAAAGCGATCACGACCAACGTGCCCGAGAGCAACAGCGAAGCCTGGGCCTTGATTCCGATCTTCATCGCAGATTCCTTCCGTCGGACGGAACGCGCGGGGAGTCCCGCTTCCAGACTTCTAGAGTTCGATGACCAGCCACGCCGAGATTCCCCAGTCCGCCGACTCCGCGGTCAGGCCCAACGGCAGCCCGAGGCCTGCCTCGATTCCGCCCGGACCTTCGAAGACGAGGCCGGGCGAGAAGAACGCTGTCTTCTCGCCATTGCCGATGGAGCCGCTGAATTCCAGCACGGCCGCGAAGGCACCCACCGGACGCACGAACGCGGCAGACGTAGCCAGGCCCGACGCACCGTCCGAGAATTCGCCCGCCAGGCCGAGGTGGAGCTGTCCCTCTCCGAACGCGCTGGCGTAGCGGAGCGAGGGTTCCCACTCGAGCTGTCCCTCGCCGAGTTCGTCGGATTCGTCTCCGCTCGGAAGGCCCACCTCGAGGGCGGCCGAGAAGATGGACGACTCGGTCTCGACGACCGTGGCGAGGACCCCCATGCGGACGTCTCCGATGCCGCGCAGGTTTCCTTCCCCGGAACGGACGAACGCGTAGGGCAGCTCGATGCTCAACTGGAGCGCATCGCCGACGCCGTATTCGAGGCCGAGCGAGGTCGTGGTGCGGTCGCCATCATCCGCCTCGTCGAAGAGGGTCGTGCCGAACGTGATCTGGAGTTCGCCCCGCTCCTGTGCGAAGGCAGTCTCGCTGAGGGGAAGCTCCTGGGTCAGCGCTTCGAGTCCGCCGGATCCGTGCACGCTCTCGGCGAGGCCGGGTGCCGCGCCGAAGGCGATCGAGAGGGCCAGGGCCAGGTATTCGCGGGGCATCAGATCGCCTTTCCGGGTGGGGTAGCGCCTCGGTCTTGTGAGCCCGCGCATTCCTCCGCGAGCGCGGTCCGGGCCAACCGGTAGGCCTCTTCGAGTTCCTCGATGAGCGCACAAGCCCGGTCCTTGGCATCGCCCTCGCGCGCGCAGGCCTCGAGCTCGGCGCACAACGCGGCCACCTGCCGCGCGCCGAGGCTCGTGCTGCCTGACTTGAGGGCGTGGGCCGCCTTCCGGAGCGACTCCATGTCTTGCTCCGAAGCAGCCGCGCGGATCGTCTCGAGCTGTCCCGGAGCGATGCCGAAGTACGAGTTGATCACGCTGGCGAGCAGGCCCGTTCGCTCGGGCCCTTCGAGGGCGCGGATCGCATCGAGCGTGCCGGGGTCGATCGCCACTTCCGCCGCCATCGAGGCAGCGGGTGTGGCGGGCGGCCCGGCCGCAGGGCCTCCGGCGTGGGCGTTGCCGGTCCAGCGTCGCACGACTTCGTGGAGTTCGCCCAAGGTGAACGGCTTCGTCAGGTAGTCGTCCATGCCCTGCTGCAGGCACTGCTCGCGCTCGCTTTCCAGCGCGTTTGCCGTGAGTGCCACGATCGGTGTTCGCGTTCTCGCGGTGCCGCCCTTCGCCTCCAGTTCGCGAATGACGCGCGTGGCCTCCAGTCCCCCCATCCGGGGCATCTGGCAGTCCATCAACACGATGTCGTAGCTGCCGTTGCGAAAGGCCTCCGTCGCCGCCACACCATCCGCTGCAATCTGCACATGGCAGCCGAAGTCCTCGAGGGCCGCGGTCGCCACCTCCTGGTTGACGGGATTGTCCTCGACCAACAGCACGCGCACGTCGAGGTCTTCGCGTGAACCGACGTGCTGCGTGGGTCGTGTCGCGGGCGCCGCATGGGTCGGGCGCTGGAGACGCACGGTGAACCAGAAGTTGGAGCCGGCAGCGATTTCGCTCTCGACGCCGATCTCGCCGCCCATCAGCTCCACCAACTGCTTCGAGATGCCGAGGCCCAACCCCGTGCCGCCGTAGCGTCGCGTGGTCGAGGAGTCCGCTTGCACGAACGGGTCGAAGATCCCTGCCGTATTCTCGATTCCGATCCCGGTGTCGCGCACTTCGAAGCGAAAGCGCGGATCGCCGTCCAGCGGCGCGAGCGCCTCCAGGTGTACCGACACCTCCCCTCTGTCGGTGAACTTCAGTCCGTTCCCGACGAGATTGATGAGGATCTGCCGGATCCGACCGGGGTCGGCACCAACCGGCGAGGGTACGTTCTCGTCGATGGTACAGCTCAGCTCGATGCCCTTGTCTGCGGCGGTGTCGGCGAGGAAATCGGTCACCTCAGCGACGACCGCTCTGAGATCGCAGTCGATGATCTCGAGCTCGATTTTCCGGTCCTCGGCCTTCGAGAAGTCGAGGATGTCGTTGACGATCGCAACCAGCTCCTGGCACGAGTGCGAGATGACCTGGGCGAATCGCTCCTGCTTCGAATCGAGTTCCGTCCCGCGGAGCAGCTCGCTCATGCCGAGCACGGCGTTCATGGGCGTGCGGATCTCGTGGCTCATGTTGGCGAGGAATTCGCTCTTCACCCGCGACGCGGCCTCGGCCTTGCGCTGTTCGGCGTGTGCGATCTCCACGGCCTCCTCGAGATCGAGCGTGCGACTCCAAACCTCTTCCTCCAGAAGGCTCCGGTGGCGTTCCAGCCTCGCGTCGCGTTCCTCGATCTCTCCCAGCATCTCGTTGAAAGCGTCCGTCAGATGACCGAGTTCGTCCTCGCCGTGTTTCTCGGCGCGCACCGCGAAGTCCTTCTCCTGCGAGATTCGCCTGGCCGTGCTCGCCAGCTCGACGATCGGCTGCGCGAGCCAGCGCTTGACCGGGACCGACACGAGGAAACAGAATAGGATCGAGACCAGGATCACGGGTGCGGCGGTTGTAGCCGCATCCAGCATGTGTTCGCGAAAGTCATCGAGGCTGCGGTGAACGACGATGCTCCCGATCGTCCTCCCTCCGAGTTCGATGGCTCGGGAGACCACGACTTCCTCGTCGCGGGACTCTGAATCGAAGATCGTGCTCGGCCGAGGGCACTCGGCGAGGCGGCCATCTCGGACGAAGCGCGCGAGGACTCGTCCATCCGACATGAACAGACAGGCTCGCTCGACGCTGGGTTCGCTCGCGAGCGCGGCCAGCGTCCGGGTGGCGCTCGGCTCGTCTTCGAAGCTCATGGCGGCCGTACTGTTCATGCCGATCACGGTCGTGATGGTTTCGACCTCGGCGACGACCCGCTCGCGATAGTCCTGGAACTCGGTGATCAGGAACGCGAGCCAGATGACGAGTACCGTCGCGCCGGTTGCGAACGTAAAGAGGGCCGTCAGCTTGCGAGCGATCGAGACATCGCGGAGGCGCCACAGTTTCACGTCAGTCCCCTTCGGCTGCGTTGGAATCTCCGATCACCACGGCGAGTTCCAGGAGTTGTGAGCTGATGCGAAGCCGGGCCCGGTTTGCGGCGTCGAGGTTGATCGTGAAGCCAACCTTCGCACGCCGTTCCGTGAGTTCGATCATTCCGCCAGCTCGAGCGAAACCGTCAAGCTCCGAGATCGTCAGCGCTCCACGACGCTGAGCACTCGCCAGCACCGGGCCGAGCGCGTCCCTGAGCGAGCGGCTGATGAAGACGATCTCACATTCGTCGTCGACGGTAGCTTGCGGAATTCGATGGACTGTCAGGCGCTGGCCGCGCACTCGGCGTTGCCGCAATGTCTCGTCGAGTGCGCTGCCGAAGGGGTCCGTTCCGAGGACGCAGACATGGAGTGCTGGATCGGCCTCCGCTTCGGCCTCGTCGGGCCACTCGATGAACTGGGCGAAGTTGTAGAGGTAGGCCGCCTTCAGGCGATACTCATCGACCGCGAAGGGTTCCGCTCCAGAAGCGGATGCAAGACTCGCCAACACGGCAACAACGGCGAACGCGCGCGCGGCGCGAAGTACGGCTAGATCGATCATCCCAATCTCTTCCGGTGCGATTCCAGTTCCGATGCGTTGTCGACTAGAAGCGCACGGTGGCGCGGGCATGAACGCTGCGAGGGACTCGCGTCGACGGCGCCTCCGCCCCGATCCACTCGAGGTGATCCTTGTCGAACAGGTTCTCGGCCGTCAGGCTCAGCTCGACGCCCTCGAACGGCTCCCAGCCGAGGCGGAGATCGACGCGCAGATAGCCGGGGACGTCGAGGCTGTTGATCGTCGAGGTGTAGAAGAGCGTCGTGTCGAGTTCCAGGTCGAGCGGCAGTTCGAGCTGCGAGCGGAGCACGGCCTGGTGGCTCGGCGTCTTCCTGTCCGTCGTCGCGAGCGGCGCTCCGACCCCCGAGACTGCCAGATGGCGGTCGATGTCGATGAAGCTGTACGAGAGATCGAGGCGCCAGCGTTCGAGCACCTGCCAACGGGAACTCAACTCGAGTCCGTAGGAATGGGCCTCTTCCCCATTGATGTACTGCGTCTGGAGGGCCACTCCAGGAGGAGGCGGCGCCAGCAGTGGCGCCTGGGCGATCTGGTCTTCGTAGTGGTTGCTGAAGAGGGCGATGTCCAGGGAGAACGTCCTCTCGACGTGCAGCCGGTAGCCCACCTCGTAGGCGAGGAGCTCCTCTGCTTCGAGCGCACGGTTGCCCACCTGCTCGAATATGAGCGGGAACCCGGCAGCCGGAATCACGATCCGAAGCTTGGCGTCGTCGAAGAAACGAGACGGCGAACGGACGGCGCGAGAGACGGCACCCCAGAACGTGTGTCCTTCGAGGGGCGACCAGGAGAGGCGCCCACTCGGCTGGATCTCCCAGCCGCTGTAGTCGTTGCGCTCGATCTTGCTGCCCGCAGTGAGAACCAGGCGGTCGTCGAAGAGTGGAAGCTGTGCCTGGAGGAAGCCGCCAATGAGATCGTCGCTGCGTTTCATCGGCGCGAACGAGACGACGTTTCCGTTGGTGATGTCGTCCTCGGTGCGGCGGTAGCTGAGCCCCCACAACACGTTTCCTTCGTCGAGCAACGGAAAGCGGTGCTGGAAATCCAGGTCCCAGGTATCCCGATCCTCTCCCAGCGAAACGGATTCGCGCTCGGTGCGGTCGTAGTAGAACTGGAGCGAGAGGTCGGACGCCTCCGAGATCTCGTGTGACCAACGTAACAGCAGGTTGCCTCCGCTGACCTCGGCGGTGTCCTCGACCACGATGGGCGCCGGAAGCAACGGCGGCGCGGTGCTATCGAAGAAGGTTCCGTCGCGCTCCCCGGAGTAGACGTCGCCCTGGAAGGTGAGTGTGTCGCTCTCATCGATGTCCCAGTCGAGGCGCCAGCCTCCGCGGAAGTCCTCCGTGGCGTCATGGGCGGCGAACCCGCCGGACGCTTCGAACTCGTCGCGCTCCAGGTACTTCAAGTACACGCGGTAGTGGGCTCGTTCGCCGAGCCGGCCGCCATGGCGCGCTCCGGCGAAACCGCGCTCGACATCGCCGACGCCCATGGTCGCCAGCGTGCCCTGGGTTTCCGAGGCGCTCTTTGTGACGATGTTGATGACGCCGTTCACTGCGTTCGCTCCCCAGAGCGTTGCACCAGGGCCCCGGATGACCTCGATGCGGTCGATGTCCTCGACCAGGGTGTCCTGGACATCCCAATAGACGCCCGAGAAGAGCGGCGTGTAGACGCTACGCCCGTCGATCAACACCAGTAGATTGCCCGCAAAGGTTCCGTTGAAGCCGCGCGCGGAGATCGCCCAGCCGTTCCCCGAGATCCGCGCCACCTGGACGCCCGGTACCAGCCGCAGGAGTTCGGGAATGCTCGTCATGCCCGAGCGCCGGATGTCCTCCTGCGTGATCACGGAGACTGCCGCCGCAGCGGACGACAGATCCTCTCGCTGCTTCGAGACGGAGGTGATCTGGTAGTTCATCAATTCGGCGAACGGGACCGCCGTGAGATCGGCGGGTGCACCAGAGGCCGCGCTCGCGATCGTCGACGAGATCAACATGCCGAGGCAGCCCGCAGCGATTCCGACCGATCGAGCATGATTCTTGAATGACATCGTATGGTCCTTGCGTGTTCGGAGCGCCCGTGGGGAGCAACGAACGAAAGAGCGCACCGCTAGCTGGAACGGTCGAGCGCGCCTGGCTCCTGTTGCGCCAGGAACTGCGCCGCGTCCGATACGCTCAGCGGGCGAGCGATGAGGTACCCCTGGATCTGGTCACAGCCGAGTTCGCGCAGCAGGGCCCGTTGGGCTTCGGTCTCGACCCCCTCCGCGATCACCGTCAGGTGCAGGCTGTGGCCGATCGCGATGATGGCCGAGACGATCGCCGCGCCCTCGGGGCCCTCGGTCGTTGCCCGCACGAAGGAGCCGTCGATCTTCATGCAGTCGAAGGGGAGCGTCCGCAGGTGGCTGAGGGAGGAATAGCCGGTGCCGAAGTCGTCCATGGCCAGCACGATCCCCATTTCGCGGAAACGCTCGAGCATGCGGGTTGCGGCATGCTCATCGGGCAGGATCGCGGACTCGGTGATCTCGAAGTCGAGACAGCTCGGGGCCACACCGGCCTCGGCGGCGAGCCGCTTCACCGACTCGACGAGATCCTCGGAGAACTGGCCCCCTGACAGGTTCACGGCGATCGGGGGCGGCACCAGGCCGGCATCGCGCCAGAGCCTCACCTGTCGATAGGCAGCCGCGAGCACCCATTCTCCGATCGAAACGATCAACCCGCTCTCCTCGGCGTAGGGGATGAATTCGGCGGGCGATAGCCGACCCCGCTCGGGATGGTTCCAGCGAATCAGCGCCTCCATCCCGCAGACGGCGCCCGTCGAGAGGTCGAGCTTCGGCTGGTAGCGGAGTTCGAGTTCGTCGCGCTCGATGGCCTTCTGGAGCGCCGCATCGAGTTCGATCCGGGCCCGGACCTGCTCGTTCATTTCGTCCGCGTAGAACCTGAAGGTGCCCCGTCCCGAGTCCTTGGCCGCGTACATGGCGGTGTCCGCGTTGCGAAGCAGGGTCTCCGCGTCGTCCCCGTCGAACGGATGCACGGCGACGCCGATGCTCGCCGAGACGCGGACCTCTAGATCGCCCAGCTCGAACGGTCGAGCCAGACTCGACAGGATCCGAAGCGCGACGGTCGCGACATCTTCCCGGTCTTCGAGATCCGTCAGCACGATCGTGAACTCGTCTCCGCCGAGCCGAGAGACCGCGGGCTCCAGATCGGAGCCGGGCGTCCGGCCCACCCAATCCCGCACCCGGACGTCGTGGACCAGTCGGCGTGCCACCTCGCTCAGGAGGTCGTCTCCGACTGTGTGACCGTATGAATCGTTGACCCGCTTGAAGTGGTCGATGTCGAGGAACAGCACGCCGACGAGCCGGCCGGCCTTCCTCGCGGAGTCGAGCGCCGCCGTCAACCGTTCCCCCTGCAGACGGCGATTCGCGAGGCCGGTCAAGTCGTCGCGATAGGCGAGCCGCCAGATCCGGTCTTCGACTTCCTTGCGCTCGGTGATGTCCTGGATCGTGCCGCTCGCGCGAAGCGGCAACGGCTCCCGAGCGGGGAATACATCGAGCAGGTGGTGAACGAAGCGCTCCTCGCCGTCGGGCCGAACCACGCGGTGGTCCACGGAGAGTCGGCCCCCCTCGCGGAGGAGTTTGGCAATGCCGCGTTCGACCCGGAGGCGGTCGTCGGGATGGACCAGGTCGGGAAAACTCTTGAGGTCGTTCGGCAGCGGCCGACCCAGGATCCGCATGATCTCCGCAGACGCGGTCATCTTCAGGGGTTCCGTCGTCCATTGCCAGTTGCCGAGCCGCGCCATCCGCTGTGCGTTCGCGAGCAAGGCCCGGCTCTCGCTCAGCTCGTGGAAAGCTTCGCTGGCCCGGAGCACGGAGCGGACCCGGCGCCCCAGCTGCTTCCAGTTCATGGGCTTGGAGACGAAATCGGTTGCGCCGGAGCCATAGGCAGCCTCCACCGACTCATCGTCTTCGCTCCCGGTGATCACGATCACGGGCGTCTCTGCGCCTTCCGGAAGCGCCCGGATGCCCTTGCAGGTCGCAATCCCGTCGAGGCCCGGCATCTCGATGTCCAGCAGCGCGAGATCCGGACGCAGTCCGGGAAAACGGTCGAGGGCCTGCACTCCGTTCTCGGCTTGTGCGACCGAGAAGCCCTGCTGCTCGAGGGCCGCAGCGGCCAGCGCGCGGAACACCGGGTCGTCGTCCGCGAGCAGGATCAGCTCTGGCTCGGTCGCCTGTGCCGCGTCCACACGGACAGCCAAGGCCTCCGACCGAATCGAATTGACACCCCTCATATTGGAGGGCTATCGGCACGGCCGGGATGGAGCGGGATCCGCCTTACTACGCACCGTCAAGACAAGTTGCACCTAGACGGATTGGAACATCGCGCGATCGCTCCTGGCCTGGTCGACGAAGCTCAGCCCGGGAGGTTGAAGCAGAACGTCGAGCCGGCTCCCGAAGCTGACTCCAGCCAGATGTGGCCGCCGTCGACGGGAACCTCGGAACCGTCCTTGCGAAGAGCATGGACCCGGCGGCCAGATCCCATCTGGTGCCGGACGGCACGGCTGGTGGCCTCCTGCCGGAGCGCGACGTGCGTTCCCCTCGAGCGCTCCGGAACCAGGATCTCGGGCAGCCTTCCCAGGAGCTCTTCCCTCGCGTAGCCGAACAGCGCCTCGGCCTGCTCGTCGAGCGCGTACTCGCATAGCACGCGATGGCGCGCCTCGCTGGTGCGCAGCTCCTGCTCGATTCGTCGCCGCTGCTCGATCTCCGTCCTGAGCGCCTCGTTCTTCCCGCTCTCTTGGCCGAGCCGCTCTCGTTGCGACCGGACGACCTGCGTGAAATCGCTTCGAACGCACAGAAGCCCTCCGGTGGTGGTGCGACGAGTGCGAGACAGCATCCACCGATCGTCGCTGATCCGCACGACGCTCTCGGTGTCCCCGGCGCGACGCTCCTCGAGCAGCGAGCGGACATAGGCTTCCACGTGTCCGCCGGGGACTGGTAGCAGCTTGCGGTCGATCGCCGCACGCACGATATCTTCGAAGCGGACGGCCGGCCGGACGACGTCCGACAGGATTCCCTCCCCGTACTCGGCGTTGAAGATGACCAGCTGGCCCTCGGCGTCGTACAGGCCGACTCCGTCCGGCAGGGCTTCCAAGATCTCAGTTGGTCGGCCCCGGGCATCACCCTCATCCAACTCGCTCCGCGACGGATGCGCCCTTCGCGTCCATGTTCGACCTGCCCCTTCCTTGCTCGTGTGCCACTCGAAGTCTCCGGCGCCGCTGCGCGGCCACCGGCAGTGGCCTAGACGATCATCGGATCAGCTTCCGCGGCGCTCTCCCTCGAGGCTCATCGGCTGGGCGCAAGTGCGAGCAAATCCCGTGAAGAAATGCATCGATCCCGTAGCAATACGGACAGTGGCTCCTGGAAGCCACGGAGTACGGTCCACAGCGGCGAAACGATCGCTGCGCGGCTCGCCGAGCTCGCCTTCCCGTCCACACGTCAGCGCTGCGGGACCTCGACCAGGGAGATGTCGATCGCGGCGACGGCGAGCCAGGGAACGGAGATATCGCAACCAGACTCGCGTCGCCCCCTGCGGCTCGATAGTGGCTTGGCATAGCGTCGATACCCTGACCTCGAGCTAAGACGCAGCTTGAATGCCCTATCCGCCTCCTGTCGGCGCCTGAGCGCGAACCTGTGGCCCAGGCGTCACGCTTCCTCTTGAGCTTCCTGATCGCGACGAGAGGCTCCCTGGAACCCCGCGGCGAGCGAATAGCATGTAGGCCGCGATAGGCGAGCGCACGCACCGTAGTTCTACGGACCAACGGACAAATTAAACACGCAGGGCGTCGGAACTCCTCAAGGTACCCGCTGCCCCCTCCGAGAGGCCGCAACAAGGCGGCAACTTGGAGACACGGGTGCGCAACAGGGAAGAGATCACGGCAGGAAAGTTGGCGACTCCAAGAAGGGGCGGGCGGCCCATTTCGAGTCGCAGTGGTCGCAACTGGCTTCCTCTTGGGATCGCGCCCGGCCTGTTCGGTGTCCCCGCCCACCTCCTGGCGAGCCTCGCCCCCGCGTTCCACTCGCCCGCGGGCGACGTTGGGTCCCACAGCCGCAACCTGAAAGCGCGCACCCGGCGCGAACTCGCGGGACGCGCGGGGCTCGGGCTGCTCTCGGGGATCAGCGCGAGAGAAGACGTGGCGCCCACCCTTTCCATCACAGCGCGCGTGCCGTTCGCGGTGAGTTCGAAGTGATCCCAAGGAGGACTGAAGCTTGAAGATCGCTATCGACGCTCGCGCCCTGGCTACGCCCTTCGGGGGCATCGCACGCTACACGCAGGAGATGATCGGGGCCCTCTCGCGGGTCGATTCAAGAAACCAGTACGTCTTCCACATCGCCCATGGTGGCCATGATCGGTTGCCAGCGATCGGTCCGAACATGCGATGGGAGATCTCCCGCTCTCGAGCCCGCTCGCTCGGATGGGATCTGGGTCGAGGGGTAGGCGGAGCCCAGCTGTTCCACGGCCTGAACTACTCGACCCCGCTCCTCGCGCGAGCGCCCACGGTGGTCACGGTCCACGACCTGACGGTGAAGCTCTTCCCCGAGATGCATCCTTTCTCGCGGCGGCTCCGCCATCGACTGCTGCCTCATCTCTGCCGTCGAGCCGCGCGTGTCATCGCGGATTCCGATTGCACGAAGAGGGACCTCGTCCGCCACTACGGCATCTCGAAGGACAAGATCGATGTCGTCTACCTCGCAGCCAGTCGCCGGTTCCAGCGCGTCTCGTGCCCGAAGGTGCTGGCAGCGACTCGGGCCCGGCACGGGCTGCCGAATCGCTTCGCGTTGTATCTCGGAGCCGTCGAGCCGCGCAAGCAACTCCCGCTGCTCATTCGCGCGATCCGCCGCATCCGCCGCGAGAACCAGGAGTTTGCCCTGGTCGTAGCGGGGACCGGTGAGGGCAGCTATGTGCGCACCCTCGAGCAGCTGGCCGTAAGCGAAGGCCTACGCGTCGGACGCGACCTGATCTTCATCGATGCGCCGGGCGACGCGGAAGTCTCCGTGCTCTACAGCCTGTGCGCGATGTTCGTCTACCCGTCCCGCTACGAGGGCTTTGGCCTACCGCCCCTCGAGGCGATGGCCTGTGGCGCGCCCGTGGTCGTGCCCGGCCACTCGTCGTTAGGCGAGATCTATGCTGGCGCCAGTCTCCAGTTTGACCTGGCGCGAGAAGAGACGCTCGCGGCGGCGATCCAGCGCCTGCTCGTCAGTAAAGACCTCCGGGGGAGGCTGATCACGAAGGGGAGAAGATTGGCTGTGAGCCGCAGCTGGGATGACGTTGCAAGTGAAACGATCGAAGTCTATCGGCGAGCCGTGGCACAACAGCCAGAATGGCGCTCGGCTCCAGTTGACGCATCGCTAGGCGCGATCGAGGACGCGGCGGGCACCCGATGATTCGAGAACTCTGGCGCTGGCGCGGTCTCGCGCAGAGCCTGGTGCGACGGGATCTCGAGGTCCGCTCGGTGCGGGCACTCTGGGGCAACGCGTGGCTCGTGATCAACCCAGCGATCCAGATCCTGATCTACGTCGCGGTCTTCGCGGAGATTCTCCGCGCGAAACTGCCCGGAGACTCCGACCGCCTGGCCTATGCGCTCTACCTGTGCGCCGGCCTGATCGCCTGGAACCACTTCGCCGAGTTGGTCGCACGCGGTCAGAACCTGTTCCAGGAGCACGCCCCCTTGCTGAAGGGCCCGCGCTTCCCGCGCTCCTTGCTCCCGCTCTCGCTCCTCGGCAGCTCGACCATCCGCTTCGCGTTCGTTGGCGCAGTCTTCATGGTGCTCCTGGTATCGCTCGATCGCTGGCCTGGGCTAGCGACACTCGGGGCGCTTCCGTTGTTCGCGTGCCAGGTGATGTTGGGGCTGGGGCTGGGCATCCTTGCGGGAACGCTCAACGTCTTCTTTCACGACGTGGGCCAGATCGTCCCGATCCTGATGCAGTTCTGGTTCTGGCTGACCCCCGTCGTCTATCCCCTCGAGATCGTTCCGGAGGCGCTGCGGCGTGTGCTCGTCTGGAACCCGATGCTGCCGATCCTTTCCGGGTATCAGCGCATCGTACTTTCCGGTCAATGGCCGGATTGGTGGAGCGTCGCACCCGCGGCTGCCGTGTCGCTCGGAGTCGGGCTGCTCTCATGGATCGTCTTCCGCACGCTGAATGCAGACCTCCAGGACGAGCTCTGATGCAGAGGCTTCGCGTCGAGCGCGTCGGAAAGCGCTACAAGCACTACCAACGCCCCGGGGATCGCCTGCGCGAATGGGCCACGCTGGGGAGACGCCGACGCCACCAGGAACGCTGGGCGGTACGGGGCATCAGTTTCGATGCGGCACCGGGAGAGGCGCTCGGCCTCGTCGGCGCGAACGGCGCCGGCAAGAGCACGCTGCTCGACCTCATCTCCGGCGCTCTCGCGCCGAGCGAGGGCACAGTCGAGACGGCGGGCAGGCTTGCGCCGCTTCGGCTGGGCCTCGGCTTCCACCCCGACTTCTCTGGCAGGTCCAACCTCTTTGCAGCCGGCGGTCTGCTCGGACTCGGGCCGGCCGAAGTCGACGCGCTGCTCCCGGGAATCCTCGACTTCGCCGAAGTCGGCTGCAGCCTGGACGATCCGGTCCGCACGCTCTCCACGGGCATGCAGCTCCGGCTCGCCTTCAGCCTCGCGACCGCCGTCCGCCCCGACGTCCTCCTGATCGACGAGGCCCTCGCGGTCGGGGACGCCTATTTCCAGCAAAAGTGCATGATGCGAATCCGCAGCTTCCGCGAGCTCGGCACCACGGTGCTGCTCGTCTCGCACGATGCGGCCGTCGTGCGCGCGATCTGTGACCGCGCACTTCTTCTCGAGGAGGGTCTGCTGGTTCGCCACGGCCCACCTGACGAGGTACTCGACTACTACAACGCCATGGTGGCCCGGCGCAGCAAGGACGACAGGATCCGCGTCGCTCGGCACGGCCCGCGTGCCTCGACGCGCTCGGGGGACGGTCGCGCCAGTGTCGAGGACGTCGCGCTGGGCGACGGCTCGCGGCCCAGCGACGTGTTCCCGGTCGGTTCCCGCATGACCGTGGAGGTCTCGGGCCGGGCCCACGAATCGGTCGAAGACCTGACGGTGGGGATCTCGATCCGGGATCGCGCCGGCACCGAGATCTTCGGCACCAATACCCATCATCTCGGTTTCCGAGACGTCGCGGTCGATGCCGGAAAACCGTTCCATGCTCACTTCGAGCTTCCCGCGAGCCTCGGAGTGGGTGCCTACAGCCTGACGGTCGCCCTCCACGCGGGCTCCGTTCACCTGGAGGGAAGCTACGACTGGTGGGATCGCGTCTCGGTGTTCCAGGTGATCCCTGGCGACGAGGCTCCCTTCGTTGGCTCGACCTACCTGCCGGCCCGCGCCCACCTGACGTCCGGCACGGAAGCGAGAGGAGGGCACTCATGACTGTCTGGACGCTGCTCCAGACCCTTCGTCACGATGCGAGCTCCGTGCTGCGCGCCCTCGTTCGCATCGCGAGCAACGACTGGAGGCATGACGACGTGGACGTCTGCTTCGCCTCACTCCATGCCCAGCGGGCGCTCGCTCGGCCCGGCGAGTGGGCCGTCTATCGGGCGCGGCTGATGAACCCGCGGCGACGCCACGGCCTGGTGCGGCTGGTATTTGACTTCAACCACATCGCCGAGCCCGGACGGGCGCTGCAACACCTGGGATTCGGCTGCGCCGATGTCGAGCTGCAGGGCCGGTTCGTGCACGAGCTCGAGCTCCGGTTCGACTGGCTCGGCGGCGGCGAGCTCGCGATGGACGACGGGCGCGCACCCCGCGCGGTACCGCTCGAGAAGGTCGCAGCAGAAGGCGCGCGCAGCGGACTCTGGCAGATCACCTGGATCGCGCGGGAGCAGACGCGGGACAGCGACTGGCATTCGCTGGAAATCTTGCAGCGCCTGGAGGAGCCTGCGCCGTGCGTATAGTGAACGTCATCCAGCGCTACTCCCCGGCCGTGGGAGGGGCAGAGACCTGGTGTCGCGAGGTCAGCCGTCAGCTTGTGGGTCTCGGTCACGAGGTTTCCGTGCTGACGCTCGACATCATCGAGGAGGAGGAATTCTGGAGGGACCCCCAACCCGAGCAGAGGCAGCTCCGGCTGGGGCCGATCGACGTCGACGGCGGAGTCCAGGTGCGCCGCTATCGCCGCTCGATCCCCAATCACACGGTCTACCACGCGCTCTACAAGTGGCTGCTCGACCGGGGACTCGGCGTCTACTTCTATGGGCCGCACTCCCTGGAGATGTACCTGAAGATGGGCGCACGGATTCGCGAGGCGGACGCCGTGCTGCTGCACACGATCCCCTACCCGCACAACACGATCGCGCAGTGGATCGCGCACGTGCTCGGCAAGCCCACGTTCGTGATCCCCTATTTCCACCCGGGTCACCCGTTCTACGAGCGAGATCACCACTACCGCCTCATGAAGGCGGCCCGGGGCCTGTTCGTCCTCAGCGAACACGAACGCGAGACAATCGCTGCACACGGAGTCGATTCGTCGCGGATCGTCACGACCGGCTGCGGCGTCGACGAGGCGTCCTTCCGCGAGTCCGACCCCTCGCGGGCTCAGCGGACCGTCCGCGAGCGTTTCGGAATCCCACCCTCCCAGCATATCGTCCTCTTCCTCGGACGCAAGATAGAGCAGAAGGGCGTCGGCATGCTTCTCGACGCCTGCGAGAAGCTCGCGGACCATCGCGAAATCGCACTGCTACTGGCAGGACCGTCGACGGATTGGTTTCGGGCGTGGTGGGATGCGCGGCCCCAGGCGAAGCCGGGCCTTCGCGTCCTGGATCTCGGAGAGGTGAGCGACGCCGAGAAGGTTGAGCTGCTGCAGGCCGCAGACCTGATGGTGCTCCCTTCGGAGCACGAGTCGTTCGGAATCGTCTACCTCGAAGCCTGGGCGGCCGGTACCCCGGTGGTTGGCTGCGACGGTGGCGCCGTCCCGTCCGTGTTGGGGGAGGGCGGCCTCACCGTTCCGTACGGCGACGCGGCTGCGCTTTCGGGAGCGGTCGAGCGCGTATTGTCGAGCCCGTCCCTTTCGCGTTCGCTCGTAGACGCTGGACGTGAGCGCATCCGTACGCGCTATCGGTGGAACCTCATCGGCGAAACGATGGCCCATCAGATCGCCGCGCGTGCCAAGCATCGGCTGCGCGTGCTCCATGTGAGCAACCTGTTCCCCCCCTACTTCATCGGCGGCGCCGAGATCATCGCGCAGCGACACGCGCGCGCCCTGGCCTCGCGTAACCACGAGATCCGCGTCTTCGCCGGCCGTCTGGATCCGAGAGCTCCGCGCTACGCGGCGGTGCGGGAACGGCAGGGGCCCATCAAGATCACTCGCGTGGCACTTCGCCTGGAAGATCTGTCGGCAGAGGAGCGGAATCATGACCGACCGGAAATCGCTCAACTCTTCGGCGAAATGCTGGACGAATGGCGACCCGACGTGGTCCACGTGCACAACCTGGCTGGCCTGGGTGTCGAGATCATCGAGCGAAGCCGGAACGAAGGGATTCCGGTCGTGATGACCCTCCACGACTACTGGGCGATCTGCCCGAAGAATACGATGACCAGGAACGACGGAAGCCTCTGTGCCCGCAACGGACCGGACTGCTCGAGCTGTCTTCCCCGGATCGGTTCGGATCTGCCGATCCACCCGCAGCGACGCAATGCGGAAGTACTTGAGGCATTGTCGCGTGTGTCCCGATTCACCGCGCCCAGTCACTACCTCGCCGGGCGCTACCGCGAGAGTGGCCTGCGAGACCGGGAGATCGAGGTGCTGTCCTACGGGGTCGACTCGGAACGCCTGCATCGGCACCGACGGCGGCGGCGGGGCCCCTGCCGCCTCGGCTACAACGGCTACGTGGGCGACCACAAGGGCATCTCCGTCCTGCTCGAAGCGATGACGCACGTCTACGGAGCGAGGCTGACCCTCCGTGGGCCGTGCGAAGAACCGGATCGAGTCCGGCGCCGAATCGCCGACCTGGGCCTCGCAGAATCCGTCGAGCTCGCGGCGCCGCTCTCCAACGACAAGATCCCGCGGGTGCTGGCGCGCCAGGATGTCGCGGTCCTCCCCTCGGTCTGGCCCGACAACCACCCGGTCTCGATCCTTGAGGCGATGGCTACCGGCCTGCCGGTCGTCGCAACCCATATCGGAGGCATTCCAGAGATGGTCCGCGACGGAGAAACCGGTTTCCTGGTGGAGCCGCGCGACGCGGTTGCCATGGCCGATCGGATCCAGCGCCTCGTGGACGACCCCGACCTGGGTGAATCAATGGGCGAGGCAGGCCGCCGGGTCGCTTGCGAGGAGTACGACGGAGGGCGAGCTATCGACGCCCTCGAGAATCTCTACCGGGACGCGATGGCGTTCCCCGACGGTCACCGGGGCGATGCCCATGAGCGGCGTCAGCCCGTCCCAGTCCAGGAGGAGTCCAGTCATGTCTGAGGAGGTCGTCGGGAACGCGCTCGTGGATCTCCGGGAGGTCGGGCTCGGCCCCGGTCTGCTGCTCGCAGAGCAGCGCTGCAATGCGAGCCAGCGCTCTCCCGGCTCCCGCTTCGGGGGTATCGGTGCGCTTCTGAAGCGCGTGGTTCGCCGGTCGCTGCGGTTCCATCTGCTGCGCCAGGCCGAGTTCAACACGGGCACCGTCCGAGCACTGCGCGAGGCCGAGGCGCAGCTGCGCGGTCTTGCCAACCCGCTTGAGGAGCTCACCGAATCGGTCCGCGTGCTTCGCGAGATCGAGAGGGCGCGAGAGGTGGGTATCGGCGAGCGCATCGATGTACTCGAACGGGATGCCCGGGAGCGACGGCTCTCCGCGGTGCAGGAGCAGGCCGAGGCCAGCACTGGTCTGCAGCTCGCCGAGCGCCGCATCTCCCAACTCGAGGAGAGAATCGAGCGGCTCTCGGATCGTCTTGGCGGCGAGATCGATCGGATCGACCAGAACCTGGAGCCGACCCTCTCACTCGACTACCTGGAGTTCGAGCGGCGTTTCCGTGGCGACGAGAGGGTGATCGCCTCGCACATGCAGCGCTACGTCGGGCTCTTCGGATCCGCGCAGCGAGTCCTGGACTTCGGGTGCGGGCGGGGCGAGTTCCTGCAGGTGTGTCGCAAGGGTGAAGTGGGCGCCTACGGAGTCGACGTCAACCCCGACATGGTCAGCGTCTGCCTGGTCAAGGGCCTGGATGTCCACCAGGAGGACGGCCTCGACCATCTGGGCCGGCTCGAGGATCGATCCTTGGACGGAATCTTCTCCTCGCAAGTGATCGAGCACCTCCCCCCGCACCAGTTGCTCCGAATGCTCGAGCTCGCGTCCCGGAAGATTCGGCGCGGGGGCCTGCTGGTCCTGGAGACGCTGAATCCCGACACCTTCGTGGCCCTCCACAACTTCCACATGGATCCGACGCACCGTCAGGCGATTCCCTGTGACGCACTCCGATTCTTCGTGGAGGCGGCGGGCCTGTCGGTACGCGAGGTGATCCGGTCCTCGCCAGTTCCCGACGACGCAAAGCTGGAGATCTGGAAGCCGAACTCCGAAACCGATCCCTCCACCGAAACGCTCGTCGATCTCTACAACCGCAACACCGCCCGTCTCAACGACACGCTCTTTTCCGACCGAGACTATGCGTTGGTGGCGCAGCGGTAGTGCCCTGAGTCCCAAGAACTGGTCCGAATCGATCTAGAACTTTCTCTGCCTATGCCGTTCGCTCCGCCACGAGCCGTCGATAGGGAAGCGGCTCGTGGCGGAGCGAACGGCACAGGCAGAGAACGACCAAGTAAAGCTATTACTGGGACGGAACACTAGGGAAGCTCTGCACACAGGTTCCTGGAGGGGTCGTGTGCGGTAAGCGGGTGGTATGGAGGGGTGTGCCGGGGCCTGCGATCGCCCTGCTGGGACGTTCGATGTGGCCTTCGCGTTGCTCGATCGATCACAAGACGCACCTCGTCCCGGGTGGCATGAGCTCGTGGCGGAGGGCGTAGAGATTGGCGAGGGCGAACATTGTCTGGGCGCGGGCCAGGTTCTTCGCAAGGCCGCGGTAGCATGTCTTGTCGAAACCCCAGAGCTGCTTGCAGACGCGGAACGGGTGCTCGCAGCGTGCCCGCGTCCGCGAGCGAGCGCGGTTGATCTTGGGCCAGCGTTGGCTCAGGTTCTTGTTGCCTCCCGGTGAGCGCCGATTGACCCGGTAGCGGACTCTCTTGGCCTCGAACGCCTGGCGGTCTGCTTCCTTCCAGTACGCCTGGTCGCCGTACAGAACCCTCTCGCCAGCTCCGTGTTACTGTGCGTCAGCTCGTCGTTGCTGACCTGGAGTTCCTCGACCAGCTCGATGATCTCCCCTTCCCGTCTCGCGAGCGTCGTATTCTTCTCCTCCAGCGCCAGGCGGGCCGCGTCGACGGCTGGCGTTTTCGCGCGATCAGCGCCACGAGCGCACGAGTCGCGAGATCCCGCCTCGACCATGGCCCGTCGCGCGCAACTCCTAGTCTTCCTTGGGGTGTTGGGATCCGCGTTCAGCCCGATCGCAGCCGGCGCACTCCCGATCGACTCGGCGAGCTTCAACCGCCGGGCATCGGCCGAGGTCGGTGCGGTCTCTTCGACCAATCCTCCGGTCGGAGCCCTTCCCGGTCTGGTGCCTCACCGGGCCGAAATTCTCGATCGGCCCCTTCTTGAACCCAGGTGCGAACGCGCTGAGAGCCAACGCCAACTCATTCGCGTTCCTGCGGGACGGTTCGGTCTCGATGGATGGCTTCTGCATCCGCTCGCGCCGGACCCCACCTTGCTCTTGCACGGCGACTCCAGCGTGAGCGGATGCGTGGCCGACTCGGGTCCGGTGTGTGGCCCTGCCGTCGCCCTCGCGACCCTCTCATCATCGGTCCTGCTCACGCTGCCGAACGGTGACGCCCGGCGAGGGGGCCGCCACCAGATCCGGACGTCGAAGAAAGTGCGCGCGAGTGGGCGAACAGGCCGGACCCGACGCGAGCGAACCGGAAGGCGTTTCGCTCTCCTCAAAATCCGGGACCAATATCGGTAGAACCACCGATCTCTGCGGGGGCGTTGTCTTCCGAAGAAGCCGACGGGAGGAGAGGGACCATGGGGAATGTACGTCTGTTTCTTCGGGGCAGTCGCGGCTCGGGGCTCGGGTGCGAAGAGAGCGATTTCGTGATCTTCCAGTGCCCCGATTCCACCAAGGACCAGTCGTGAGTCGACCGATCGACATTCTTCTCGTCGAGGACAACCCCGGCGACGTGCGGCTGATTGAAGTTGCGTTCCGGGAGGGCAAGATTGCGAACCGGATCCACGTCGCGAAGGATGGCGTCGAAGCGCTCGCATTTCTGCGCCGTGAAACGCCCCACGAGGATTCGCCAAGGCCCGACCTCATCCTGCTCGACCTCAACCTGCCCCGAAAGGGCGGGCGGGAGGTGCTTGCGGAAATCAAGGAAGACCCGGAGTTGAAGCGGATTCCAGTTGCGGTCATGACCACCTCGGACGCCGAGCAGGACATCGTCGGGAGCTACGACCTTCACGCGAACTGCTATGTCAAGAAGCCGATCGATGCGCAAGAATTCCTGCGGGCCGTGGGACTCATCCAGGATTTCTGGCTCACGATCGTCAAGCTCCCGACGCGAATCGCGGAGGGGCAGGGGCCTTGAGAGAGGCGCCGACGCGCATCCTGCTTGTCGAGGACAATCCGGCCGACGTCCGTCTGGTCCGCGAGGCACTGAAGGGGCAAGCGGAAAGCTTCGAGCTGTCGGTCGCCAAGCGCGTCAGCGAGGCGATCGAAGCCGTCCTCAAGCGGCCAGACGTGATCCTGCTCGATCTGGATCTACCCGACGCCGCGGGTATTTCCAACGTCGAGCGCATGCGCGAGGCCGCGCCGGACGTGCCCATCGTGGTCCTCACCGGCGCCAACGGGGAAGCGCTTGCGCTGCAATGTCTCGAGGCCGGGGCACACGACTACCTCGGGAAGTCTGAGCTACAGCCCATCGTCCTGCGTCGCACGTTGAGCTTCGCTCTCGAACGCCAGCGGCAGGCGGAGCTCCGCGACCTCCAGGACGCGCTCGATCACTATCGCGCGCTCTCGTCGCAGGGTGTGTCGACATCGGTCACGCGCACGCTGGCAGGCGTGGAGCCGGTCCGGGTGCGCGTGCCGGAAGCGTTCGCGACGGTCCAGCAGTCCTACCGTGGGCTGCTCCACGGGTATCTCAACCACCTGGCGGGCCACGAACCCAAGCCACTCGCCTCGATGGAGAAACTCGCCGGCCAGCTGGGGGAACTCCGGGGCGGGGCCCGTGACCTCATCGACATGCACATCGCCGGATTGGATGCCGCCACGCAAGGCTCGAGCGGCGAGCAATCAGAGGCGTACGGGATCGAAGGGCGACTCCTGGCGCTCGAAATGATGGGGCACCTCGTGGACTACTACCGGTTGCGGATTCCGAGCGGACGAGCCACCGAGGCGGGCCGATGAAGCGGCTGCTTCGGCTGTACGTCACCGGGCGAAGCGCCCGATCGCTCCGCGCGATCGAGAAACTCACGCTACTTCGTGAAGACCTCGAGGGGGATGTCGAGTTCGAGATCATCGACGTCCTCGAACACCCGGAGTTCGCGGAGGACGACAACGTGCTCGCGACCCCCACCTTGATCCGACTCCAACCCCTGCCGATCCGCAAGATCGTCGGCGACCTGGGAGACCGCGAGAAGGTCCTCGAGGTCCTGGTCGACTCGATCGGTATGAGTCGGCGAGCGGAGTCCCCACTGACACCCCATGAAGACAAGACGGAGAAGCGACCATGAACCCTGTGAAGCGACCGGAGGCGATTCGCAAACTGGAGGTCGGAATCACCGGATTCGATCAGATTTCGGAGGGCGGGATCCCGGAGGGACGCACCACCATGGTCGTGGGCACGGCCGGAAGCGGGAAGACCCTCCTCGCGCTCCAGTTTCTCGTCGAGGGCGTCCGCCAGTACGAGGACGCGGGCGTGCTCGTGACCTTCGAAGAGCCCGGAGACGATCTCATACGTAACGTCGAGAGCCTCGGCTGGGACCTGGCGAGCCTCATCGAGCAGAACCTCATCGCCGTCGTCGACGCATCCGAGCGGCCGGGCGAGGCGATCGTCGAGGCGGGCGCCTTCGACTTCTCCGCGCTGCTTGCGCGAATCGAGAGCGCGATCCGCCGGGTGGACGCGAAGCGCGTGATCCTCGACTCGGTGGGCGCTCTCTTCTCGCAGTTCGCTGATTCGAACATCGTCCGACGCGAGCTGCATCGCCTGGCTGCGGGCATGCGCGAGCTGGGCGTCACCGTGTTGTTCACCTCCGAGCGCCCCGACGACTACGGTCCGATCTCGCGCTTCGGGGTAGAGGAGTTCGTCGCGGACAACGTCGTGATCCTGCGCAATGGGCTGGAGCAGGAGAAGCGACGGCGCACGATCGAGATCTTGAAGTTCCGCGGGGTGTCGCATCAGAAGGGCGAATACCCCTTCACGATCGATGCGACCTCCGGCGTGACGATCATTCCACTCTCGGCGATGGAGCTCCACCAGCGGTCTTCCGAGGTGCGCATCTCATCCGGCAATAGCGAGCTCGACGAGATGTGCGGCGGCGGCCTGTTCCAGGACTCCATCGTGCTCGCGAGCGGCGCAACCGGTGCCGGCAAGACACTGATGGTGACCGGCTTCATGGACGCCGGAATCAAGGCGGGTGAGCGCTCGCTGCTCTTCGCGTACGAGGAGAGCCCCGAACAGTTGTTTCGAAACGCAGCATCCTGGGGCATCGACCTCAAGGCCGCCGAGCAGACCGGGCTCTTCAAGGTCGTCGCCCGCTACCCCGAGTCGATGTCGCTCGAGGACCACGTCGTCAAGATGAAGCGAGAGATCGCCGCGTTCGAGCCGAGCCGGGTCGCCGTCGACAGCCTCTCGGCATTGGAGCGCGTCTCCACCCTCAAGTCGTTTCGGGAGTTCGTGATCGGGGTCACGAGCTACTTCAAGCAGGAGGAGATCGCCGGGATGTTCACCAACACCACCTCGATGCTGCTGGGAGGCGAATCCATCACCGAGGCGCACATCTCGACCATCACGGACTCGATCATCCTGTTGCGCTACGTGGAGATCCTCGGTGAGATGAAGCGCGGGCTGACCGTGCTGAAGATGCGTGGATCCTGGCACCAGAAGGCCATCCGCGAATACACGATCGACGCCGGCGGAATGCAGATCCAGGAACCCTTCCACAACGTGAGCGGGATTCTCTCCGGCTCGCCCACCTGCACCCCGCTCGTCGAGAAGCAGCGGCTTGCCGAAATGTTCGAGCCGTTGGAATGAGCGAAGGCTCCGACACGAGGGCATCCCGCGTTCTCCTCGTGGAGGACAACCCGGGGGAGGCGCGACTCGTCCGTGAGACACTCGCCGCTCGCGAGCCGGGCCCGTTCGAGATCACGCACTGCACATGCCTACGCGACGCGCTCGAATCCCTCGCCAGGGGCTCCATCGACGTCGTGCTCCTGGACCTCGGGCTGCCGGATTCGCAGGGGTTGGAGACGTGCAGGCGCATTCATCGAGCGGCGCCGCTGATCCCGATCGTGGTGCTCACACACCAGGATGACGTCGGACTGGAAGCGATTCGCGCCGGGGCCACGGACTATCTTTCCAAGCAGCAGGCCGCGGGTGCCCTCCTGTCGCGGGCGTTGCGATTCGCGATCGAGCGACAGGCGCTGGTGCGGCGCTTGCTGGAGACTACCCGCGCCGCGGAAAGCAGTGATTCGAACTTCAAGAACCTGATCAACGAGAACGCGGACGCGATGCTGGTGCTCGATCAAGATGGCGTCATTCGGTTCGCCAACCCCTCCGCGGTGATGCTCTTCCGTCGGAGCGAGACGGAGCTCGTCCGAGAACAGTTCGGCCACGCGCTCGCCCGAGACGAAACCAGCGAGATCGAGATCATTCGCCCCGGAGCCGAAGCCGTTCTGGCGGAGATGCGGGTGGTCGAAGTGAAATGGGACGACACCAGGGCGTATCTGGCCTGCATCCGGGACATCACCGAGCGCGAGCGCGCGGTAGCGAAGCTCGGCTCCCTGGCGCACACGCTGCGCGCCCAGAACCACGCCCTGACACGAAGCAACGAGGCACTCAACGAGTTCGCCTACGTGGCGTCCCACGACCTGAAGGAGCCGCTTCGGGGCATCCACAACTACGCGAGCTTCCTGCTCGAGGATTATTCGGAGCGTCTCGACGAAGCCGGGCGCGCCAAGCTGGAGACGCTGACGCGCTTGACCCTGCGGATGGAGACCCTGATCGATTCCCTGCTCTACTACTCTCGTGTGGGACAGACGGAGCTCGGCCTGGGGCGCGTCTCGCTGCAGGACGTGGTCGAGGAGGTGGTCGAGTCGTTGCACATCTCGCTCGAAGAGGCCGACGTCGAGGTCCGGATCCCGGCTGAGCTTCCGACACTGGTCTGTGACCAGGGGAGAATCGCCGAGGTGTTCCATAACCTGATCACCAACGCGATCAAGTACAACGACACGCCCGAGAAATGGATCGAGATCGGTTCTCGGCAGGAGGCCGAAGGCTGCGTCCTCTACGTGCGCGACAACGGCATCGGAATCCCGGAGAAGCACCAGGGCGCGGTCTTCCGGATCTTCAAGCGCCTGCACGGCCGCGACGCCTACGGCGGCGGCACGGGCTTCGGTCTCACGATCGTGAAGAAGATCGTCGAGCGTCACGCGGGCCGGATCTGGGTGGAGTCGAGCCTCGGAGAGGGGACGACCTTCTGCTTCACACTCGGAGACGCGAAAGATGACGGCAAAGCGCTCGACGACCAGCCAGCCGCACTCGGACACGAGCCGGCGCCGATCGCGGGCGCATGATCTTCAGGATCACGCCAGTGAGCATGAGGACGACGAGGATCTTCCTCCGCACCATGGCGCGGCCAGCTAGCAGCCCGTTGAAAAAGTGGTCTCAATCAGTGGACACTTGATAGTGGCGATGTTAGGATGTCCAGGCTGCAGATGAGGGGGCAACCATGGCGCTTGGGCGACGGACGGGTGCGCAGGAATCAATGTGGGTCGCGGGT
>JAJDAP010000017.1 GCA_029261795.1 Deltaproteobacteria bacterium | reverse complement strand
CGTATCGATCGCCTCGACTGAGCCGACGCCTTCATAGAGCGTGTAAATCGCTTCATTGATCATCGGCATCAACACACGATTGACGATGAAGGCGGGAAAATCTTCCGACACCGCCATGGTCTTGCCGAGCTTTTCGACCAGCGCCTTTGTCGCCTCGAACGTCTCGCTGGAGGTGGCAATGCCGCGAATAACTTCGACAAGCTTCATCACCGGCACGGGGTTCATGAAATGAATGCCGATAAATTTCTCCGGCCGGTCGGTGACCGCCGCGAGGCCGGTAATGGAAATCGATGATGTATTCGACGCCATCAGCGCGCCCGGCTTCAAGATTTTTGACAGCTCGGTGAATATCTCTTTCTTGATCGCCTGATTTTCCGACGCCGATTCAATCACCAGATCACAATCAGCGAGTGCGCCAAATGCCGCCTCTGTCTGAATGCGCGACAGGGCAGCCGCCACATCCTCGGCGCTGATCGCGCCTTTGTCGGCCTGCCGGTCGAGGCTTTTCTTGATATTAGCGAGCGCGGCGTTGATTTGCGCTGTATTTATATCGTTCAACACCACGTCATAACCGCAAAGCGCCAAAACCTGCGCAATCCCCGCGCCCATCTGCCCTGCGCCGATAATGCCAACCGATTGAATGCCCGCCATTGCTCGCTCCTGATTTGGAGCGGCAATACTGCACTGCACTATATTCAGGAGGCAAGCCTATTGCGGAATTTGCGGCGCTTATGACGCGCGCCGGATTTCAGCGGCAAAGCAACCATGCATAGCGTTATGTGCATGAATATAGGCGGTGTCGGGATTGTCGAAAGCGTGTTCGATTTTGGCAGCCAGTTCGCCAGACATGTCGAGGTCGGCGTCGATCAGATTTCCGCCCTTGTCGAATATGCGCAAAGCGATTGGCCGGCCTTTTAAAACTGGCGGCAATTCATTTGTGAAAGTTTGAGTGGCGAGGGTGCTTTCGCGGACATAGATTGCGTAAGACGATCGAAAAGGGCTGTCGGTCTTATGGCTTTCATGATTGAGCAGTAGGACAGTTTCGCCGGGTTCGGCGTCTTCCAGTGTAATGCGGCAAGGAAAGCCGGGTTTTGTGGTAGCTGACTTGCGGATGACACCGCGCTGTTGGAGTTCTTCGTTGGATAAACCAAATAATGGCTGAAATTCTTCAGGGTCGAGACCTGATATTGTGAATGACATAGACGCGGCTCCTTTATCGTTGGGAGCAATTATCGTTTGTCCTCAGTCGTAGAGCGACCCGATTCTTGCGGCTTTGTTTATAGCCAGCGCAAGGGGCCAAACTTTGCCGTATGGCTATTGCTCTGCAAACAGCATTCTTAGTTACATATTGTCGGAACGTTAACGCACATTCGTCAATATAGCTTAGCCCTTTGAAAGGTATTTATGGCCTCTAATGAGCTGATCCTCTGGTTTTTTGCCATTATCTTAATAATTGGCTTGTGCTGTGCCGCAATCCTAGCGGTCTTCTGGGTGTGCATCGGTGCTATCGGCGTGTGGCCCCTCACACTCATTTCCGCGGTAATAGGGGTGCTGTTTGGGGGATGGCTCGGAATGCTAGTTGGCGTGGCACTCTCCGGATGCATTGGGCTCTTCATCGCTTACGCGCAAGGAGCGTTTGCTTAGTCAGGTCGAGGCTAAGAATCCAGCCATTCTGAAGCGCGTACCTATAACGCCTCAACCAGTTCCGGCAGCACTTTGAACAAGTCCGCCACCAGCCCGTAATCGGCGACCTGGAAGATCGGGGCTTCTTCGTCTTTGTTGATGGCGACGATGACTTTTGAATCCTTCATGCCGGCCAGGTGTTGAATGGCGCCGGAGATGCCGACGGCGATGTAGAGGTCCGGCGCGACGACCTTGCCGGTCTGGCCGACCTGATAGTCATTGGGGACATAGCCAGCGTCCACCGCAGCGCGGGATGCGCCAACCGCGGCGCCGAGCTTGTCGGCGACGGGGAAGATATATTGCTCAAAGTTCTCATAGCTCCCGAGCGCCCGGCCGCCGGAGATTACGATTTTGGCGCCGGCAAGTTCCGGACGGTCGGATTTTGTAAGCTCCTCGCCAACGAAGGACGAAAGCCCCGGATCACCGGCAGCCTCGGTCTTCTCGATGGTCGCCGAGCCGCCCTCTTCGGCTGCGGCAAAGCCGGTGGTGCGCACGGTGATGATTTTTTTTGCGTCATTGGATTTTACCGTCAACATCGCATTGCCGGCATAGATCGGCCGCACGAAAGTGTCCGGCGCTTCAACCGCGACAATCTCGGAGATTTGCATGACATCAAGCAAGGCCGCGACGCGGGGCATGACGTTTTTGCCGGTGGTTGCGGCGGTTTTTAAAATTGCATCATAATCGCCCGCCAGCTTGACGATGAGATCGGCAAGCGGCTCGGCGAGGCGGTGCGCATAGGCCGGATCATCAGCGTGCAGGACTTTGCGAATCCCGGCGATTTTTGCCGCTTGCGTGGCCGCATCGCCAGCGCTGTCGCCGGCGATTAAAATATCGACATCGCCGCCAATCGCTTGCGCGGCGGTGACTGTTTTGTGGGTGGAATCGTCAATCGAACTTCCGTGCACGTCGGCAACAACAAGAACCGCCATATTAAAGCACTCCCGCTTCATTTTTCAGTTTATCAACCAGTTCAGCGACGCTCTCGACGATAACGCCGGCCTGACGCTTGGGCGGTTCGGTCACTTTCACCGTCACCAGCCTCGGGGCGACATCAACGTCGTAATCACCAACCTCTTTGATATCGAGAGGTTTTTTCTTGGCCTTCATAATGTTCGGCAAGGACGCATAGCGTGGTTCGTTAAGCCGCAAATCGGTGGTGACAATCGCCGGCAAACTTAGCGACACGGTTTGCAGACCGCCGTCGATCTCGCGGGTGACGTTGAGCTTGTCGCCGTCTTTTTCAACTTTTGAAGCGAACGTGCCTTGGGCCCAGCCTAGAAGCGCGGCGAGCATTTGCCCGGTCTGGTTGGAATCATCGTCAATCGCCTGCTTGCCGAGAATGACCAGCTCGGGGCTTTCTTCGCCGACCACGGCCTTTAACAGCTTGGCGACGCCGAGCGGTTCGACTTCTTCGTCGGTCTTGATCAACAACCCGCGATCGGCGCCC
>JAJDAP010000016.1 GCA_029261795.1 Deltaproteobacteria bacterium | reverse complement strand
CCGATTAAAGTGGCACGCGAGCTGGGTTTAGAACGTCGTGAGACAGTTCGGTCCCTATCCGCCGTGGGCGCAGGAGATTTGAGAGGGTCTGTCCCTAGTACGAGAGGACCGGGATGGACGAACCTCTGGTGTACCGGTTGTCGCGCCAGCGGCATTGCCGGGTAGCCACGTTCGGAATGGATAACCGCTGAAAGCATCTAAGTGGGAAGCCAGCCTCAAGATGAGATCTCCCCGGGACTTCGGTCCCCTGAAGAGCCGTCCGAGACTAGGACGTTGATAGGCTGGAGGTAGAAGCGCAGCAATGCGTGAAGCTGACCAGTACTAATCGCTCGTGAGGCTTGACCACGCCTCGCCTTCCTCATGCACTTCGTGCAGCGAGACGGTGAGGTGGTGGGTTCAGCAGAAGTGCGAACCCACACTGACTTGGTTGCGATGCAACCGAGGCGTTGTGTTGAGCACTTGCCCAAATTGAAGGGTCGAAAGATCCGCAACAAGATGAACAAGTGCCCGTTTGGGCCCAGAAAGCTATTTCGTTGACCAAGGGTCGTATGACCCAAGGAACAACTGAAAAACAGGTTATCCCACCGTCAATGGAGTGAGGGCCACACCCGTTCCCATGCCGAACACGGAAGTTAAGCCTCACATCGGCGATGGTACTGCCGGGTTTCCCGGTGGGAGAGTAGCTCGACGGTGGGACCTTTTTCGAGAAGGCCTCGAAGCACACGCTTCGGGGCCTTTTCCATTTCTGGGCTTCACGGGCCGATCGAGCGCGCTCGCGCTTGCTCGACTCGAGCGTACTCCCAGGCCTGGATCATTCGCGTGAACGCGGGGTCGCTGCGTGGTAATTCCTGGCCAGGAGTCCACTGCAGCGAGCTTTCGAGCCTTCGCAGCCCCAGCAACCGCGGCTCTTCCGGGTTGCCCGAATACTGGAGCAGGCCGCGCTCCGGATCGGGAACGAAGCCAGCGCTGGCCTCCGGTCCCAGCGTGGCGCTGGTGAGCGCGCCGCGCACGTCCGAGAGGGCGAGAGGGATCGTCCAGCTCCCACCCAGCTGATACGCGATCCAAGGCACCGCGGTCTGGACGTGGTCGAGGGCCTGGCCATGCCCGAGGAACCTGGGCTCATAGAAGGCTTCGCCGTGATCCGCGGTCACGAGCATCGAAACCGAGTCGGCGCCGAACCGCTCTTCGAGGGCCGCGCGCAAGCGCCCCACGCCACGGTCGGTACCCGCTGCCGCGTTCAGGTAGGAGCGCCACACGGTCTCCCGGTTCTCGCGCGAGATCGTGGGCCGTGACAGACGCTCCGTCGTGAAGATCGGATCCAGCTCTGCATGGTCGTAGGGGAAGTGGCTGTCGACGAGGTTGACGTACAGGAAGAGCGGCCGGTCGCCATCTCGCTCGGCGAGGAAAGACTCGACCTCGGAGATCACGGTCTTCCAGGAAACCTGGAGACTGATGGGTTGGGCCGAGCGCGAGGTGCGCTGTTCGACCCGATCGCGAGCGTCAAAGAAGCGGTCGGCCCGTTCGAAGCCGAGGTAGTCCGCTCCGTCGCGTAGGCCATCGTGCTGACCGGAGAACCAGGCGACCTCGAAGCCGGCCTGACTGAAGTCGTCGACGAGGGTCGGCGAATTCGCAACCGGGAGTACGCGGCCTTGGAACATCGACGCGCGTGAAGGCCAGGTCATCGCGCTGTGCGTGAAGGCTTCATGCCAGGCGCTCTCGGCCGCGAGCTGGTTCAGGTGCGGCGTGACGGCGCGGTCTTGATATTCGTAACCGATCAGGTCGGCGCGAAAACTCTCGAGCAGCACGAGCGCGACCACGTGTTTCGGGTTCGAGGGCTTCGAGACGGCTCGCACCATCATGGGCTGCGAAGCCATGTAGTCCATCGGCAGGTCGCCGGCCATGCCGTTTTCATCGATGCCGTTTCCCGGTATCTCGAGGGCGAACGGCGACCGCGCAGCGTCGAAGGGGGCCGGATCTCGAGGCAATGCCACGAGCCCGGCACCATCGAAGTCGAAATCCGTGAGCCAGGTGGCCACGCGCGCGAGCAACATGCCGCTCGGCTTCCAGCCGAGTCCGAAACGAATGGCCGCATCTCGCTGCCCGAACTGGAGCGCGATCATGCCCAGGGCGAGTGCCGCGGCGACGGCCACGCCGCGGCGAAGCGCTCCGCCCGTCCCAGCGCGGAAGTAGCGGGAGAGCAGGCCGGAGCCGATCCAGAGCACGGCACCCGCAGCGAGGGCCAGGACCAACAAGACGCTGATCGAAGGAAGCGAAGCCAGTACTTCGTCCACTGCCCCACGCTCGTTTCCGGCCGCAAGTTCCATCACGAGATCGAGGGCGAGCACGTCACCGAGTGTCTGATGCAACCTGTGAAGCGCGATGTCGATGCCTACTGGCGTGACTGCGCCGAGCCCCAAGGCGAGTAGGTAGCGCCGCGGCTCCGCGCTGAAGGGACGCAACAAGAAGCGAAAGATCCCGGTCAACACGGCGAGCAGTGCGGTGTCGCAAGCCGCGGCGAGCAGGAAGAAGCGGATGACCTCCGAATTCCCGCGGAGGGCCTGCCCGTTGTATCCGCTTCCGAAGAATGCCTTGACGTTGGCGAGAACGAGCCCGTCGGCAAGACCCACCGCGACCACGGCAGCCGCGAATAGCAGCGACCGCCAGAGGCGGTCCGAGCCGTTGCCACTGGTCAGGGGCGACATGCCGAGTCGAAATTCTCCCACGCATTCCCGAGGATCTGCGTGACGCTCTCACGTCCCGCGTCGCTGCCGCGACGAATGGCCTGGCGTCCCACCAGCACGAGCGTGAGGGGCGTCGCGCCTTGTGTGACGGCGTTCCAGAGGCCGCGCGCGTGGCTGGAGAACGCGTTGGCGGTCGGTTCGTTGCCGTAGATCATCAGGTAGCCGACGATGGTTCCCGGGTTCGTCGTGTAATCCTCGAGCAGATGGACCGGGATGGTGCCGCGGCTCGTTTGGAGCTGGACCAGATCGTGGATCTCCGGTGATATCTTGCGTTCGAGGTAACGCACGGGCCGTTCGTAGAGTTCCGCGGGTCGGATCGAGCGGATCATCCAGACATCGATCGGAGGTGTGGTCGAGGTGCTGGCTACGGTTCCTTCCGCCCAGTCGATCACGGTACTGGTGAGCTGATCGCGCATCCGACCCTCGGGTTCGAAGCCGGTGAGGGTTGAAATGCGCGCCAGCCCGTTCGGATTCACACAGGGGTCGATGGCCGAACGGTTCTGGGAGATGACGAGATTCAACACCCCGGCGGCGACGAGGACCAGCGCCGCCGGCATGGCATACCGGCTCGAGAGAGCGATCACGCCGGGCTTCTCGGCGCCGCCGAGAGCGACGACATGCGGGAACTGAGGAAGAAGAGGACGCCAACGGCCAGCGCGAATGCGAGGACGCCGGAGCCAGGATGGATCGGGCTCTCGATGATCCAGTCCCCTACGCCCATGGTGAGCAAGACCAGGCTCAGCACGCGCAGGGAGTTCGCGGCCAGCGCGAGAATGGGGGCGATGGCCAGCAACGTGAGTCGCTGTCCCGTGGTCTTGGCATAACAAGAGAGCACGATGGCTGTCGCCATGGATGCGTAGAGGGTATTGAAGCCGCTGCAAGCGTCGGCGACCACGAAGACGTGATTCGGCACCGAGATCACGGTCGCTTCCCGGAAGGTGACGAAGCCGAGTGCGCCGACCATCGGCTCCACGATCGCGGCGGTGGCGTGGCGGAGGTAGAGATCCGTGGCGACGGCATTGGGGATCGGAATCGCCAGCAGGGTGATCGCAAGCGGCACCCGCAGGAGTCGGGTCCGGGCCGAGCCCAGAAACAGCAAGCTCAAGCCGGGCAGCCCGATCGCGATGGCGACGACCGACAGATAGCGGGTGTCGAGATACGCGTCGGTCACCAGCAAGAGCAGCGACGCGCCGAGCCAGACGAACCCCCAGGGCGAAGGATCGGGTTCCCCGGCGCGATGACCGCGCAACGCGTCGACGGCGAGGTAGCCCACCACCAATGGAACGAAGATGCCGTGGTTGTTGGACCAGACGCTCTTGGTCCATTGGTCCCAGAGCCACAACAGGGTCGGCGAGATCACGGCGAGATAGAGCACCAGGCAAGCGATGACAGGAGCCGGCCAGCGCTCCGCGCGCGTCTGCGCCGTGTCCTCGCTGGCGCTCCGGGAGGGCTGGGTCCGAATCCGATAGGCAATCAAACCGCCGGCCACGAAGGCGCCGACCAGGAGCGACGGCCCCCACTCCTCTCCGGTCATCGGGCTCGCTGCCACCACGAAGCCGACGAGCAGCGAGAGTGCGATCTCTCGGATCGGAAGCGAGATCATTCGAACCTCATCGGTGGGTCGCGGAGCCCGAATGAGCCTCCAGGACCGTAGGCTGGCGCGCCGCAAGATGCCGGATCAGCACCGCCGCAGCCATTGACCCCTGGGGGATCGCTCCGGCGAGTGCGGTGCCGACAGGGGAAGGACGCCGTTCGGGCGTCCTCGGTTTCACAGCCTGCTAGGGGTTCTGGACGGGTCGTACCCGATAGATGGCCCCGGTGAAGTCGTCCGTGACGTAGATGCTGCCATCGTGACCCTCGCGCACGTCGACGGGCCGCCCGCTCACCGCGTCGTCCTCGAGGAAGCCCCACACGAAGTCGCGGGATGTGACGGACCCGTCCGCAGCAAAGTGCAGCGATACGACCTTGTAGCCGTCCTTCAGCGAGCGATTCCAGGAGCCGTGGAGGGCCACGATCGCGGCGTTCCGATAGCCGGCCGGCTGGCCCTCGAACTCCAGGAAATCGATGCCCAGCGGCGCGTTGTGGGCAGGGAATTCGAAGGTCGGCGGGAGCGACGCCCGGATGCGTGCTTCTTGCCCCTCGCCGTAGTCGGGGTCGGGTATGCGGTCGCCGTTGGCCACGGGCCAGCCGTAGTCGCCGCCCTCGATCACGTGATTGAGCTCGCAGGGCGGGAAGTCGTCGCCGAGGAGATCGCGTCCGTTGTCCGTGGCGTAGAGTTCGGCGGTTTCCGGGTGCCAGTCGAAATCGGCGGCGTTGCGCAGACCGCGCGCAAAGATCTCGACGTTGCTTCCGTCGGCGCGAGCCCGCAGCATCTTGGCGCGCCACGCTTCTTTTTCCTCACAGACGTTGCAGCTCGATCCGATGGTGGCGTAGAGGAAACCATCGGGGCCGAAGCGCACCGTTCGGCGCGAGTGGTTGCCGCCTTCCGGCAGGCCAGGGAGGATGGTTTCGAGGGCCCCGCTCGTGGCGCCCCGCTCAAGGTCGTATCGAATCCGGCTGATCGCGGACTGCTCGGCGACGTAGAGCCAGCCATCGTGCAGATCGATGCCGTTGGGCGCGGCTAGACCGGCCAGCAACACCGAAGCCGAATCCGGCTGGCCATCGCCATTGGCGTCCCGCTCGAGACGGACCACGGTGCCCTCGTTCGGGACCGAGATCAGCAGGTCTCCGGTCGAGGTCGGCAGCACCTCGCGGGCCTTCGGAACCGTGGCATAGAGCGCAATTTCGAAGCCATCGGGGACCCGGATGGTCGTCGCCAGGGTCGCGGCATCGGGAGGCGCGACCTCGCTCAGGATGCCGCCCATCGGGATATTGACGGCGAAACCGTCGGGACAGGCAGCCAGCGGGAGTATCAGGATCGAGAGGGCGGCGAGACGGAGGAGACGGTTCATGGGCGGGGACTGTATCCAAAGGCCGGAGGCGCGCAGCCCAGAGAGCCCGAGACCCGGCTCGATTGGCCCCCGCCTTGACTTCAAGCCGAGAAAACGGCACAAATACGCGCTCTTCAGCGAGTTCGCCTCGGCTGGGCCCGCGCTCCGCGCGCCTCCAGGGCCACTGGCGAACCTGGATTCCCAACCTCGGGAGTCCGCATCAGGAATCCAACGATATGGCACAGCGCATCCGCAAGGGCGACCTCGTCCAGGTGATCTCGGGCGCCGAGAGCAGCGACAAGAAACAAGGACACGTGATCGCGGTCGATCTGGGCCGATCGCGGGTCCGCGTCGAAGGCGTTCGCCTCCAGAAGCGGCACCTGAAGCCGGGCCGCCGCGGTGCTCGCGCCGGTGGCATCGTTGAGCAAGAAGGCTTCGTCGACGTGTCCAATGTGATGCTGGTCGATCCGAGCACCAATCAGCCGAGCCGCTTCCGAGTGGAAGAGCGTGACGGCAAGCGCGTGCGCGTCTTCACCAAGAGTGGTGAAGTCGTGCCTGAGCCGAAGGCTTAAAGGAGCTTCGTCGTGGCCAAGGGCAAACGCGAGAAGATCAAGCTCGAATCCAGCGCTGGAACCGGGCACTTCTACACGACCAGCAAGAACAAGACCACCATGCCGCACAAGCTCGAGATCAAGAAGTTCGATCCGAAGGCGCGGAAGCATGTGATGTACAAGGAGACCAAGCTCAAGTAGCTCGGTCTTCTGGCTGTTCTCTTGGACCGGCTGCGGCCGACCGGGGGCGGGGGCATTCCGCGGAATGGCTCCCTTGGGGTTGGTTGCACGGCGCGGTGCTTCGCCGGTGGCGGCGCTTTCGCGCCGATGGTGGGCGATCGCTGCGGTTCCTGGTCCGCTTTATTTCCGCTGCATGCCCCCGCCCCCGGTCGGCCTCTCCGTGTGCCGGAGGATGTTTCGCACATGGGGGAAAGGGGTGTGGGGCTGGGTTGCCCGTCCCGGCGCCTCTAGGGTTTCGTTGTTAGCTCCGCACCCGGCCTAATGCCTGGGAAACATCGGTGAGAAAACGGTCGGGTCGCGAGTCGCATCGCCGGTAGAATCCGGGAGCCTCCGAGGGCCGAGGCCGATCCGCCACTGGTGGCCAGTCCCCGTTTGTTAGCT